>NZ_HG417096.1:164972-182483 GCF_000455445.1 Hoylesella timonensis 4401737 = DSM 22865 = JCM 15640
TATGATTCATTTATGCTCTTCCCATGAAAGATAACGCACTTCAAATATTCGTGTGATAAAAAATAGTCGTATCTTTGCAGATACTTGACAAAAGAAAACAGACAAATAGATGATTTCAGTAGAAGGATTGTGTGTTACGTTTGGCGTGAAACCCCTGTTCAAGGATGTGAGTTTTGTGGTCAACGAACGTGATAGGATAGCCTTGGTAGGCAAGAACGGAGCGGGAAAATCAACGCTTCTCAAAATATTGAAAGGGTTACAGCAGCCTACTAAGGGGGTGGTTGCTGTTGCCAATGACACTACAATAGGCTATCTGCCACAGGTCATGAAACTGGCTGACGATACTACAGTGAAGGAGGAAACGCGCAAAGCCTTTGCTGACAATTTGCGCCTCAAGGCTCATTTGGAGGAGATGCAACATGAAATGGCAACACGCACCGACTACGAAAGCACCGACTATCTAAACTTAGTTGAGCGGTTTACGCAAGAACATGAGCGATATTTGATGCTCGGTGGTGAGAACTATGAAGCCGAGATAGAGCGTACGCTTGTGGGTTTAGGCTTTGAACAAAAGGATTTTGAACGACCCACATCAGAGTTTTCGGGTGGATGGCGTATGCGTATCGAACTGGCGAAGATACTGTTGAGGCGTCCAGACGTGCTTCTACTCGATGAGCCTACCAATCATTTGGATATCGAGTCCATACAATGGCTCGAACAATTCTTGGTGCAATCTGCCAAGGCAGTGGTACTGGTGAGTCACGATAGAGCCTTTATTAATAATGTAACCAACCGTACGTTAGAGATAACTTGTGGGCAGATAGAGGATTATAAGGTGAAATACGATGAGTATGTAACCTTGCGAGCCGAGCGACGTGAACAACAGTTGCGAGCTTATGAAAACCAGCAAAAGGAGATAGCCGATACTAAAGCCTTCATAGAGCGTTTTCGCTATCAAGCCACTAAGGCAGTGCAGGTGCAGCAGCGCATTAGACAGCTGGAGAAAATGGTGCCTATCGAGGTGGATGAGGTGGACAACAAGCGTATGCACCTCAAATTTCCACCTTGTTTGCGCAGTGGCGATTATCCCATTATCTGCGACCAATTGCGCAAAGATTATGGTGCGCACACCGTGTTTTCTGGTGTAACGTTTACAATCAAGCGTGGTGAGAAGGTGGCATTTGTGGGCAAGAATGGTGAGGGAAAGTCCACCTTGGTGAAGTGTATCATGGGCGAGATACCTTTTACAGGAACGCTCAAAGTGGGACACAATGTGCAGATAGGTTATTTTGCACAGAACCAAGCGCAACTACTCAACGAGGAATTGACGATTTACGAAACGATAGACCGTGTGGCAACAGGCGATATGCGTCTGAAAATCAATGACCTTTTGGGCGCATTTATGTTTGGTGGAGAGACTTCAGAGAAGAAGGTGAAAGTACTATCAGGTGGTGAGCGCAGCCGATTAGCAATGATTCAGTTGTTGTTGCAACCCGTGAATCTGCTGATTCTTGACGAGCCAACCAACCATTTGGACATGGCATCGAAAGATGTATTGAAAGAGGCGATACAGGCATTTGACGGAACGGTTATCTTGGTGAGCCACGACCGTGACTTCTTGGACGGCTTGGTAGATAAGGTGTATGAGTTTGGAGCTGGCTGTGTGAGAGAACACTTAGGTGGCATCTACGATTTCATCCGCAGTCATGCTGAAGCCGAAGACGGCTTGGCATCACAGCAGAGCATTGACGCTATTTTGCAAAATAAGAGTGTGACAATGGCTGCAACCGTACAGTCAGCACCATCAACTGAAGAAAAGGGTGGGGTAGATGATTATCAACAGCGCAAAGAACAGCAACGGAAATTGCGAAAACTGAAGCGTGATATTGAAGAATGTGAAACGAAGATTGCTAAGATGGAAAAGCGTATCACCGAACTTAATGCCTTGCTGTCACAGCCCGAAAACGCCTCCGATATGGAATTGGTAACGGAATACACTACCACCCAGCGAGCATTGGACAAAGAAAATGAACGCTGGATGGAGCTAAGTGAGAAAATGGAGAAACTTTGAACGATCAACTTCTAAACTCGTAAACTTGTCAACTAAATACTTGTAAACTTGTCAACTAAAAACTCGTAAACTTAAATATTTCAAAACTTATGAAACAATTATTTCCGATGATGCTACTCATGGTAGCACCTGCCATGGGAATGGCGCAATCGAAGACAGGACTTGTCGAGTCGAATTTTGACAAATCTGTACGTCCTGCCGATGATTTCTATCAGTTTGCAACTGGTGGTTGGCAGAAGAAGCATCCACTGCCAGCAGCCTATTCGCGCTATGGTAGCTTCGATCAGTTAGCAGAGGACAACAACAAGCGTATCAACTCCATATTGAGTGAGTTGCAGAAGAAGACGTACAAGAAAGGTACGATGGAGCAAAAACTCTCCGACTTCTATAAGTTGGCTATGGATGCCGAACGTCGTAATAAGGAAGGTATCACTCCTGTGAAGCCCTTGCTCAACGAGATAGAGGCAGCAAAAACTAAAGACCAGCTATTGCAATTGCAACTCAAGTATGCTAATATGGGCTATGGCATACCTTATGGTTCGTATTTTGCTGCCGATGAGAAGAATGTGGCAATGAATATTCTCAACATTTCTCAAGGTGGACTTACCTTAGGGCAGAAAGACTATTACGTGAATAACGACTCGGCAACGGTGGCTATTCGCAACGCTTTTAAGCATCACATTGCTCGTATGTTCCAGTTGTACGGCTTCACACCAGCGCAAGCATCTGCCAAGGCAGATATCGTGTTCAAGAATGAGACCGCATTGGCACTCATCTCAAGGAGTATGACCGAGCTGCGCGACCCACAAGCCAACTATAACAAGATGACACTAAAGCAGTTCAAGGCGAACTATCCTAACATTAACTTGGAGGCTTTTGCCACTGCAGAAGGCGTGAAGAGCGACTATATCCAAGAAATGGTGGTAGGACAACCTGCCTTTTTGGACGGATATGACAAGCTTTCGGCTGCTGCTACAGCCGATGATTTGCGTGCCATCATGGAGTGGGATGTCATCATGTCGTCAGCTGCTTATTTGACAGACCAAATCCGTGAAGCCAACTTTGATTTCTTTGGTAAAACAATGAGTGGGCGCAAAGAAGATTATCCTTTGTGGAAACGTGCCACCAATCAAGTAGAAGGGCAAATGGGTGAAGCATTAGGCAAGATGTATGTGCAGCGATATTTTCCCGAATCGTCCAAGAAGATGATGGAAAAATTAGTACGTAACCTGCAAATTGCATTGGGTGAGCGCATTGATGCCCAAACTTGGATGAGCGATACCACCAAGGCAGAGGCTCACAAGAAGCTGGATAAGTTCTATGTGAAGATAGGTTATCCCAACAAGTGGCGCGACTACTCGTCATTGAGCATTGACCCTTCTAAGTCGTTCTATGAAAATGTGATGGCGTGTCGTGAATTTGCACACCATAACCATATTGCAGAACGTGCAGGCAAACCAGTTGACCGTGATGAGTGGTTCATGACCCCACAAACCGTGAATGCCTACTACAACCCTACGACCAATGAAATCTGTTTCCCTGCTGGTATTCTACAATATCCGTTCTTTGACGCCAAAGCCGATGAAGCTTTCAATTATGGTGCCATTGGTGTAGTGATTGGACATGAGATGACTCACGGATTTGACGACCAAGGCAGGCAGTATGATGCCAACGGAAACATGAACGACTGGTGGACTGCAGGTGATGCAAAGAGATTTAACGAGCGTGCTGACATGTATGCCGATTTCTTTTCGAATATCAATGTGCTACCCGATTTGAAGTCGAATGGACGCTTTACTTTGGGTGAGAACCTTGCCGACCACGGAGGACTCATGGTAAGTTATCTGGCTTTCCAAAATGCTACCGCCAAAAAAACATTAAAGACGAAAGATGGTTTTACTGCCAACCAACGTTTCTTCTTGGCTTATGCAGCGGTGTGGGGGCAAAACATCACTGAAAAGGAAATACGTAACCGTGTAAAGCGCGACCCACATGCTTTGGGTAAGTGGCGTGTGAATGGTGCACTTCCACACATTGACGCATGGTATGAAGCCTTTGACGTGAAGCCAACCGACAAGCTTTATCTACCAAAGAGCCAACGCTTAGAACTTTGGTAAACTCATTTTTCTCTCTTCAAAAAAATAATTGAAGGATAGAATACAGTAATTTCTATGTTCGCTCCCTCCTCTCTGTTCGTTGTCCGTCTGATATGTGACAACCTATTTAGAGGAGGGAATTGTTGTTTTTCGGTATTGCTGTTTGATAAAGCAGATTCAAAGTCTACAGACTGTTCGTCTCGGAATATACTGGTCACGGCTCTTTTATAGAAGAAAGTTAGTTGAAGGTGAAAAACAACCTTTGTTCTTTTGTTTCAACCACAAATCTACCTCTATGCACGATCCAAATGGCTTGCGTTCATTAGCTGTAACAATAACGTACTTTCAATGAAAGAGCGACACTGCTTTCAAAATCATAACTTTGTCTTATTATTTTACCAAAAATCGACCATCTAAAATCTTCAAAATAGAAAAAATTAATAGGCAAACGAACTGCAAAAATGGGCTGATTTTAACAAAATAGACGTCTCCAAGTGTCAGAACATTAGTTTTATGCCCTTGGAAACATGTATTAGAGGTGTTATTCACATGCTTCAAAAGCATTAAAGCATGCAAATAGTAGGCTTATCTCAATGCTTTAGCCGCCCAAAAATGGTAAAAATAATAATATAAAAGCAAGGCATAAGCGTAACTTTCTTAATAACAACGACTTACAAACCTTGCTTATTTTTAGCGTATTTGCGACTAACTTTGACGTTGGTTGTAAATATGCGAGTTATGAGAGGCACTTTGTAAAGAAAATTCAGCATTTTTTTTCATTCTATGCAGCTTGACACAAACTTTACATAAGCTGTTTTGCGGGTGTATTTCGTTGTACAAATATTACTTTTCAATGGCAAAACCGTTTATACAAATACTTTCACTTGATGTGAAAAAGCTTTCTTGATTGATAAGGTGATAGCAGTTAAAAGAGATGCGTATTAAAGAAGGGAATTAATCCGAATATCGTTAAAAATGTAGATAGTTGTGTATTTATTTTAGTAATTTGGTAAAAATTATGTCAATTAGTGCTAAAATCAAAGTAAATTATGTATATTTGCAAAAAGAAATAAAAGATAATTTTTAGGAAGCAATTTTACCGGGGAATACTTATTCAGCATGATTACTATTTATGTTGTGATTTGTTTCTCAAAGTGTGAAAAGCTTTGGTGAAGAAAGATATGGAATATTAATTAAACACAAATCAATTTATGAAAAAAACCTTTCTGTTCTTTTCTATTTTGGCTTCTTTTTTACTCATGTCCATTCCGCTTAGTGCACAAAGCCAAGCGAAACTAACCATGAGTTTTAATGATGAAGCCCTAATAAGTGTTTTTCAGCGATTGGAAAGTCATTCCGATTACAAGTTTGTTTATGACAATGAAGAGGTGTCGAAGTACAAGGTGACATTGGATGTGACAAATGCCCCAGTCCCTTCTATAGTAGAGCAAGCCCTTCGTACTACAAACTTGAAGTACACTATTACTGATAACCTTATCAAAGTGATGATGCGATCTGCTTCAACCAACGGTTTGCAAAAACCAGAAGGACAAAAGAAGCAAACCATAAAAGGATATGTCTATGAAAAAGACACCAATGAACCTGTTATTGGTGCGCATATCAAGGTGTTAGGCACCGATGTAAAGGGAGTAACAGATGTAGATGGTGCTTTCCATTTGGATGTAGATGTAAAACCGCAGACGAAGGTAGAGGTTAGTTATTTGGGTATGAAAACGGTCCAAATTCCTGTGAGTAAGGAGATGAAAATTTTCTTGGAAAGTGATGTTAAAGAACTCAAAGGAGTGGTGGTGACGGGTATCTTCCGTAAAGCGAAAGAAAGTTATACAGGTGCCGTATCTACGATTGATAGGAAACAGCTGGATATGTATCGAGGCACCAACCTTTTGCAAACGCTCAAGAATATTGACGCATCAGTTAATTTCCCGATTAACAACCTGGCAGGTAGTAACCCAAACGTGCTACCAAACATTAATATACGTGGAACAGCGTCGTTGCCAATGAGTGTAGAAGAATTTAACAAAAACGCCAGTCAAACGGTCAATACGCCGTTGATTATCATGGATGGTTTTGAAATATCTCTTACGAAGTTAATGGACTACAACGATGAACAGATAGAGAGCATTAACATCTTAAAGGATGCCGCAGCAACGGCTATCTATGGATCACGAGGTGCCAATGGAGTTATTGTAGTGATTACCAAACAACCAAAGGAAGGAAAACTGAGAGTAACAGCCAAAGCAGGTTTGAGTCTTGAAATTCCAGACCTTTCAAGTTATCATTTGCTCAATGCAGCACAGAAGTTAGACTTGGAAGTAAAAGCAGGGCTGTATTCTCGTGAGCGTCAAAAATTGCAATTGGAATATAATGAGGTGTACAACAATCGTTTGAAAAATGTGATTGATGGCATAGATACAGATTGGATTCACAAACCTGTGCGCACGGGTGTAGGACAACGCTATAATGTGCAATTAGATGGTGGTGCACAAGCATTTAGATGGGCAGCATCATTGGGTTATAACGGAATTGAGGGAGCAATGAAAGCCAGTAATCGACGAACTATTACTGGAGACATCACACTTTTGTATTCTGTGAAAAATCTTATCTTTAGGAATTATACCAGTTTTGCAAGTAACAAGGCAGATGAAAGCAAATATGGGTCGTTTAGTTCTTATGTAGATGCCATACCATATTTTTCTCCTTACAATCGAAAAGGGCATTTGGTACCTTCTTTCCCCAGTTTATATATTGGTGAAGAGCCTTTGCCAAATCCGTTGTATGATGCTTCGCTCAACAGTATTAACTCATCTGCTTATCAAACATTCATCAACAACTTCTCTATTGAATGGCTCATCACGGATGCCTTGCGTTTGCGAGGTAAGATAGGTGTTTCTACCAATCGCAACCATTCTGATCGATTCTTGCCAGCCGAGCATTCTTATTTTAATGCGAAGGAATATAACACAGCTGCAGGTTTGCTGCGAAAAGGATATTATCGTTATGGAACAGGTGAAAACGATTTGTTGAGTGGTAATGTGACTTTGAGCTACTCTAAAGCTTTTGCAGAGAAGCATCAAGTGTATGTAGGACTCGATTATAGTATTTCGCAAAGAAACTTAACAGATTACATATTTGAGGCAGAGGGCTTTTCTAATGCAAATTTAAGTTTTATGGCAAATGCCAAACAATATCTATATCAGGGTTCACCAAGGGGCGATAGGTCAATGGTACGAATGGTTGGAGTAACGGGTAACGCCAACTACACATTCGACAATCGTTATTATGCCGACTTCTCTTTCCGTGTTGATGGCAACTCCAAGTTCGGTAGTGAAAAACGTTTCGCTCCTTTTTATAGCCTCGGTGTAGGTTGGAATCTTCACAACGAGAAGTTTATGAAAGAACTGAATGTCTTTAGTAACCTTCGTTTCAAGGCATCTTATGGTATCTCTGGTTCACAAGACTTTACCATAGAAAGTGTCAACACCACGTATCGTTATTATCCAGACCAAAGGTATCTGTTATGGTCGGCTGCAAAGTTGATGGGATATGGTAATCCTTCACTTACTTGGCAGAATACACGCGAAATCAATATTGGTACAGAAATTGGCTTGTTTAAGAATAGAATCATGGCAGAATTGAATTACTATGATAAGAATACAACCAATTTGCTGTCGTCAATGGATTTACCTTTAAGTTCTGGATTTTCAAACTATACAGCCAATATTGGTGAAATGAACAACAAAGGTATTGAAGCCTCTCTGAACGCTTATATCATACGCGACTATCAACGAGAATTAAACTGGATGATAGGTGGACAAATAGTCTATAACCGTAATAAAATTATCAAGCTCTCGGATGCTATTAAGGCGCAAAATAAGCGTTATCTGGAACAGGGCACAGAAGTTAGCAATCTGTTCTATGAGGGCAATCCTATAAATGCTATCTATGCTGTACGGTCTGCAGGTATTGATCCAAGTACTGGTAGAGAGGTGTACTATGACAAAGATGGGAATTTGGCTAAAACGTGGAATCCGCAGGACAAGGTATATATGGGAAGCTCAGAACCATTGTGGCGTGGCAACTTCCGTACAATGGTAATATATAAGAACTTTACATTTAATGCTTCCTTTGGATATCATTGGGGTGGCATGCTCTACAATTCTACATTGCGTAACAGGGTAGAGGTGAGCAGAGCAACGATTGCAGAGAAGAATGTAGATGAACGAGTACTCTCACAACGTTGGTTACAGCCAGGTGATGTTAGCTTCTTCAAAGCGATTAGCAATGAACCTACTAAAGCTACCTCACGTTATGTATTCAACGACCGAATGCTCGAACTGCAAAATGTTTCATTGCAATATCGCTGGAACAACCAATGGTTGCGTGATAAGACAGGCATTGAATCTTTGGTGTTCGGCATCAATGCATCGAATTTAGCTTATTGGTCCTCTGTTAAATACGAGCGAGGAACAAGTTATCCATTTGCTCGAAACGTACAGGGATCTATTACATTGACATTCTAAAAATACAAACCTATGAATAAGTTTATCAATACAATATTGACAATCACGTTGGCAGTGAGCGGATTGACTTCTTGTTCCGACTGGTTGGATGTACAACCAGAATCACAGCAACGTGAGAAAGACATGTTTAAGAACTATGATGGTTTTAAAGATGCACTGACGGGTTGTTATTCGTCCATGGCATCAAGAAGCCTCTATGGCGAACGACTTACCATTAGTGATATTGAATATTTGGCTTGTTTGTGGAACGAGCCTACGAATAACACGACACCCAGATGGAAATATTTATACCAGCATAATTATAAGAACCAAAATGCAGAGAACGCTATCCGTAATATTTATGGTGGTTTGTTTAATGTGATTGCACAAGCAAATAAGGTGATAGAGCATGGACAACAAGCAGATGTTATAGGTGATGACCAAATACGGAAGGTGATTCTTGGTGAAGCTTATGCTCTTCGTGCTTATTGTCATTTTGATGTGTTAAGATTGTTTGGTCAGATGCCACAGAATCCTACACGGCAGGTTATGTTACCTTACGCACTTGGTACTGGTATCGAGTATGAAGCACCTTATCTAAGCTTTAATGAGTATGTAGCTCAACTTGAAAAAGACTTGAACGAAGCGGAAAAGTTATTGAATGGTTCTGATCCCATCCAAACATACAACTATGACGTATTGAATAATATGATAAAAGAGGCAACTGTTCCTGAAGATGATTTTATGCAGTTCCGCCAATTCCGACTAAATTACTTTGCAGTTAGAGCATTGAAAGCACGAATGTATCTGTATATAGGACAATTGGAGAAAGCATATCAAGAGGCCAGATATGTTATTGATGCTAAAGTGGCAGGTAAGCCATTCATGGAGTTATCAGGAGTTGAAGACATTAAAAAGCATTACTATAGTTTACCCAATGAGTGTATCTTTGCTTTGAGTAATAACAAGATAGCAGACTATCTACCAGAGATGATGCATGGATATAATGGGCAAGTAACAGGTGACAGAAACTTGGTGATAACGCTCGACATGTTGAACAAAATACTTTATGATGGAGCAAACACAACGAGTGATAACCGTTATCTGAAAGTATGGAATAAAGCATCTTCAGATGTGACAGGAACGAAGTTCCCTACCTTACTTAAATATAGTTATAATCCAGGAGACTATGAACGGTCAGATCAACTTTCTAAACTAATGACAAAGCTACAATTCATGCCATTGATACGAATGTCAGAGATGTATCTTATTGCTATGGAGAGTACCAATGACTTAGCAGAAGCGAATTCTTTGTATAAAACCTATATGGCATCGCACAATGTGAATGTCACTGAAGGCTTTAAGTCGTTGGAGGATGTGAAAGAAGAAGTGATGAAAGACTATCACCGAGAGTTCTATGCAGAGGGTGTTATGTTTTATGCGTATAAACGTACGGGAACCAAACAGCTGATGTTTATGCGGAAGGCTATGAGTGAGGACAACTACATCTTGCCTTTGCCAACTTCTGAGTCAAATCCTAATGAAAAACCTACTAAATGACAGCAAAGATGAAAAAGATATTATTTCCAATATTTGCGATAGTTGCACTTCTTTCCTCTTGTGAGGAGGACTTGCCACTTTACAGTGACCACCAAGCTTATCTTAATTTTGATATACAATATCGAGAAGATACGCTTGTCAACTATTCTTTTGCCTTTTCTGGTGGTAAACAAAAAGATACCGTTTGGATTAAACTCAAAACAATGGGGTATCTTTCCGATAAGCCTCGTCAATTTAAGCTTAAGCAAGTTCCCTTTGTAAAAAACAATGCCGAACCTGGCAAGCATTATGTGGCTCTTAATTCAAAAGAGATAGAGCCTTATCTTGTTGTTCCAGCCAATGCGGTGAGTGTTGATGTGCCTATCATTTTACTTCGAGACCCTTCTTTAGACGATGCTATTTATAATCTGCGCATCGTTGTAGAGCCGAATGGAACGTTTATGCCTGGTTATCAAGAGCAAAACTTCATACAAGTAACTATTACTAATAAGCTCAACCGACCTTCTAATTGGAGTGGGTTTATGAATCATTACTTTGGCAAATGGGGACCAGTGAAACATCAGTTTATGATGGATGTAACAGGAAAGAAGTGGGATGCTCAATTCTTACAAACACTCTTTGCTGATCAGGTTTATACGCGATATCTGCAAAGTAAGTTAAAACGTGCATTGGAAAAACTCAACAACGAGCGCAAGGCAGAAGGTAAGCCTATGTTGAAAGAAGCCGATGGAACGTTGGTTACGATTGGAAAATAACAACTGATTAATATATTGACACAATGAAAAAATATGCCATATTATTGATAGCATGTCTATCGCTGTTCTCTGCCTGTACGGAGGACGATTCAACCACAGTTGGTCTTGATAACTTTATCCATATATCTGGAGTAGAAAAAAGTTATCATGCTATTTCTTATTCTGGAGATAAATTACAAATTAAACCTACAGTTGAAAGTAGCTTCGCACCTTCTGATCTCACATACACGTGGACTTGTTATGATACAAGAGATGCAGATCGAGAAAAAACTGATAAGAAAGGAAATGATTATTATGTTCAACCCGATACAATAGGTCATGAACAAAACTTAGATTATCCTGTAAGTCTGAGCGATGGAGAGTACACTTTTATATTAACAGTCAAGTCAAAGAGTACTGGTTATTTTCAACAGGCAGTCACTTCTCTACTTACGCAATCGGCACTCTCTCACGGTTTTTATATTTTAAAAGAGACAGTCGATGGAAATACCGACGTAGATTTATTTATTTCTAAATCAAACAAGCTGTTGGCAGATGTCATCAAGTCAAATCAGGGGCAAGCCTTGCCAGGCAAACCACGAGCACTTGACATCAATCACCAACTGGGATACATAGATCCTAAGACTGATGATAAAGCAGGTGATAACTTTCTGTGTATTACAACAGAAAATGATAAAGTTTATTGGATTCGTGCCCTTGATTGCAAGACGCTAAAAGATAATTCTAACTTTTATTATGAACAGGTGCCAGACCTTAAACCTTATCGTGTGGTGCGAGGCTTCTTTACAGAATTCTTTCTAACCAATAAAGGATTATTCCATGGTTATACAGCAAGTCAAAGAGGCATTGGAATATTAGGAGAACTTGCGGGCTATGGTGCCAGCAAACATATTGTGCAGGGCTCAGGAAATGTTGCTAATAACATGATATATTGGTCATTACCTGATCATAGCTTGACCATGATTGATTATAATGGCAACATTATAGATGTGACGGGTAAAAAAGTAACAGTTGGTAACGAGGAGATAGACTACAAAACTAAAGGACTCAATGAGTTGGAGTGTATATATGCAGGACATAATTTTGCCGATGCCAATGCAGAAAAGGCGTATTTCTTATTCGAAGATCAAAGGAATCATCAAAAGTTGATGTATGAAATATCTCCTGATTGGGATAAGGCTGACCTTAAGAATGTCAAAGTGATTGATCCTAATTCTCACTATGCTAAGGCTTCTTTGCGCGCAATTTGTGCAAAATCCGCTACAATCGCCTATGCTGTAGATCAGAATAAGATTTATTCTTATAATCTTGTTGGTCCATTAAGCGAGAAGGAACTAAAGTTCCAAGGGCTTCCAGCAAACGAAAAGATTACATTCTTAAGTAACCGTTATTTTCTACACGAAACAGCAGGCTTCGATTATCTGATAGTAGGAACGCAGACGGGTGATACTTATAAACTATATTTCTACGATGTTATTGGTGGCGAACCAGCAGGTATGCCCAAATATACAACTTCGGGGAAAGGCATCTTAAAGTCCTTGGGATACATTGATCCAACGGTGGCTGATTTGGATGATGGCGCCATTGCACCCGTGCTTGATGAATAATGATTTGCGCTAACTGTAGGAAATATAGTTAGCGCATTTTTTCATAATTCACAAATGCGTATGCAAAGGCATGTTTCTCATCGATTTGATGCGCCTCACGCGATACCTCTTTCCAGTTGTCGTATGAGGGGAAAAATACATCGGCATGCGTTGGCACATCGTCTACCTCGGTAAGGTACAGTCTGTCGGCATATTGAATGGTTTGCTGGTAAACGTGTGCTCCACCTATCACATAGATATCTTCATCTTCTTGACAATGACGAAGAGCCTCCTCGATAGATGAAAATGTTTCGCAGCCTTCAAAATGAGATTGCGAACGACTTAATACAATGTTACGACGGTGGGGTAATGCACCTTTGGGTAATGACTCAAAAGTGTTTCGCCCCATTATTACAGTGTGTCCTGTGGTGAGAGCTTTAAACCGTTTCAAGTCGTTAGGCAACCAATATAGTAATTTATTTTCATAGCCAATGGCGCGATTGCGAGCCACGGCAGCGATAAGTGTGATGGTCATAATAGATATATTATTTTAATTTTAGGTTTGAATGAGGAAAATTCAAAGCGGATAAGGTTAAGTTTTATTTCTCCTTTTAGTGCTCCCTTTCCTCTTTTTCTTTGTCTATTTCATTGTATTATACTGCAACATCTGCCTTGATATGAGACCATGGATTATAATTTTGTAATTCAAAATCCTCATATTGAAAATCAAACAAACTTTTAACATCAGGATTGAGTTTCATTTGTGGCAGCGTGTGAGGAGTGCGTGTCAACTGTAGTTTGGCTTGCTCCAGATGGTTTAAGTATAAGTGTGTGTCACCAGTTGTGTGAATAAACTCGCCAACTTGTAATCCCGTCACTTGTGCCATCATTTGCAGCAGTAAGGCGTAAGATGCAATATTGAATGGAACACCTAAGAAAGTGTCGGCACTACGTTGGTAGAGTTGTAAGGACAATCTGCCATCGGCTACGTAAAACTGAAACAAACAGTGACATGGAGGCAAAGCCATTTGCTCTATTTCTGCAGGATTCCACGCCGTAACCATCATTCTTCGACTGTCTGGATGATGCTTAATTAGATTGATAACATTTTGAATTTGGTCGATAGTTCCACCGTTATAATCAGGCCACGAGCGCCATTGATGTCCATACACAGGTCCAAGATTACCATCTTCGTCTGCCCATTCATCCCAAATACGTACACCATGTTCTTTCAAATATTTAATGTTGGTGTCACCTTTAAGAAACCATAGCAGTTCATAAATGATTGATTTGATATGTAGTTTCTTCGTAGTAAGCAATGGAAATCCGTCTTCCAAGTTAAAGCGCATTTGATGTCCGAAGATACTTTTTGTACCTGTTCCTGTACGATCTGTCTTTTCTATACCTTCGTCTAAAATGCGTTGTAGTAAATTCAAATAAGGTTGCATATTGAGATGATTTATTTGCAGTTGAACAAAAGAATGTTTGACAAGTCATGCGTCTGTGCGATGAAGCTGTTGATTGTCATGTTGAAAGTCTGCCTCTTTATTCACATGGTTATAATTTGCGTTATGTTTTCGGGGCTATGGGTGCTACGTATACGCCACTCGTTGGGATAGAGGTTGTTTGCACGGTTGCCCATATTTTTGACAAACCCCAATGCTACGTTTTGATAAGTTACCAATATAAAGCCTTGTGGAGTGTTGGGAGGGAGTGTTATCGTGTTGCGTCCAAGATATTGAATGGCATCCGCATAGGATAACTCAACACGAGGAAAGGCAGTAGGAGCCAGACAACTGGATAGTGCCAAACCTTGTGAGGGAATGAATGATCTGCCCTTTAGCTGCAATAGATTGATACCTGCTGCAATGACTCGCAAGCTACGAGCTGCTTGTTGGTATTGCGAATGTAACGATGGCGGGATAGCCCACAGCTCATTCTTCACCCATGTAAAGTTAAAGTGTAGACTTTCCTGTAACCAATGGGTAGGAATGGATAGTTTGTTATCTGAAAGTTGATGACGCACTTTCTGCTTACTCGTCTTTTCTGTCATGGATTGAGCTGTTCCTTCCTTACGTAACACAGCCATGAACAACCCCTCTCCATAGATGTTGCCGGGTTTAGCTTGATAGCCAGGAATAAAGCGATAGACGTTGAATGCAGATGAATGTTTGGACTCCTTGTTGGTTGTATCCTCGGTGGCAGGGGCAGATAAAAGATTTCCCATGATATTCCAATCTTCCTCTACCTTTACCTTCAAGGTTGTGGCACCTAACTCTTGGCAAATCCAAGCTACATTTTCTTCGTTCTCTTTGGTGTTAAATGTACAAGTAGAGTAGATGAGTAAACCGCCGGGTTTCAAACATTGCCACGCCTCGGCAACAATCTCACGCTGCAACTGTTGGCATTTGTTGACATTGTCTACGCTCCACTCGTCAATTGCGTTGGCATTCTTACGAAACATCCCTTCGCCAGAGCAGGGTACATCACATAGAATCACTTGAAACCTTAATCCCGACTGGCGTATTTCTTTCGGATAGTTGTTGGTAACCATCACCTCTGGATGTCCGCATTTTTGTACATTTTCGTTCAGTATTTGTACACGACTTCTGTTGGGTTCATTACAGACGAGTGTACTACCTTTAGGTAATTCTAATCGGGCTAAGGTTGATTTCCCACCGGGGGCTGCGCACATATCGAGCATTCTCACAGGCGATTGAACAAATTGGTGCAGTACTTGTGCTAAAAACATGGATGATTGTTCCTGAACATAATATAAGCCTGCATGAAACAGAGGGTCGAATGTAAAAGCAGGGCGAGCGTCTAAAGCGTAGCCATAATCATACCATGGCACCTTTGACGCAGCTAATGCCATCTTTGCCGTAGGGCACTTGTAATGATTGAGCCGTACGAAAGCTGTGGCATCTTGTTGCATGGAATGTGCAAAGTGAGCAAATAAATCATCGCCCATCATCGCTCGAGTGTAATTTTCGAATGCTTCAGGAAGCACCATCCTTTTTGTTTGTTTTATTGAATTGTTTTTGCAAAATTAGGAAAAAAAATGTTTCTTTGCAACAAAACAACGTTACATATCGTCATATAGATGTTAAACAAAAAGGATTGAAGAAAATGAAACAGTATTTATTAATGTTATCCATGTTGCTTACCCTCAGCATCTCAGGGATGCAAGCACAAGGGAAGCATCGCAGCCATCAACAAACAGCTACTACAATAGCTGTGACAGATACAGCCAAACAAGGAGTAGAAGCGTATTCGGACACTACAACAGTGATGGACACAGATACAATAAATGTAGTAGATGATAATGCCGCGTATGCTAACTCTGCTGATGATGAGAATTGGGACAACGACCCCTTTACGTTTTGGAATAAAAACATTGGATGGAGTATTGGTGGTATTTTTTTGGCTATCTTTGTCATCACCATCGTTTTTCTCTTTTTGGCACTTCCCTTTATTGTTATCATTGTACTTCTACGCTATCTCATCAAGCGACATAATGACCGTGTGGATATAGCACAACAAGCCATTGCTTCAGGCCAACCTATTCCAGAGGATGTTAAACCAACGGCAGCGAGAAACAGTGATTATCTATGGAAGGGGGGAATTACGCATATCGCTACTGGTGCAGGACTTGTTATTATGTTTAGCATTTGGGGTTCGAACACGCTTATTGGCATTGGCTGTTTACTGATTTGCTTTGGTATTGGGCAGCTTGTTATTGCCAAAACCTCTCGCAAGGACAATGACAAAATAGAATAAGGTGGAACAAGTCAACGATCTTTCTCTGGTTCAGCAGGTGACTGTATTTCACGATAAGCGCAGCTTTGACAAGCTTGTTGTGAAATACCAGTCGCCTATTCGGCGTTTTCTGCTGGTACAGACGAGGGGCGATGAAGCGTTGAGTGACGACTTGGCGCAAGACACTTTTATTAAAGCTTACACACATTTAGCGCAATTCAAGGGACAGTCACAATTCTCTACTTGGCTATTTCGCATTGCCTACAATGTATTTTACGATTATACGCGTCGAAGAAAACAGACAGAGGATATTGACACACCTTCGGTGAGTGGCAAACATGCTGAGGCGAGTCATGGATATTTGAAGATGGACTTAGCAGAGGCACTTGACATTCTGAACGACCAAGAACGTCTTTGTGTTACCTTGCAACTCATGGAAGGAGAATCGATAGACAAAATAGCAGAAATATTGGGATTGGCAAGTGGGACAGTAAAGTCACATTTGTTTAGAGGAAAACAAAAACTCGCAAATTATTTAAGAAATAATGGATATGACGGAAAAAGATGATGATTTATTAAAGACTTTTTTTGAAGAGTATGCCATCAATATACCCGACAACGGATTTAGCCAGCAAGTAATGCGCCAATTACCGCGTAGGTTCTTGAAAGCTAATCAGGTATGGTTTTGGTTCTGTACTTTGGTGGGCATCGCCTTCTTGGCGTTGAGTGATGCCGTGGAGCAACTGCGTACCGTTGCCAACAATTTTATTGGCGACATTCACGGTTTTTGGGCTTCATTTGATTTAGACTCAACGTCGCCTCTCACCGTTTATATGCTCGCATTAGTGTTGGCTCTTATCTCTGGTTTTTATATTTTTAATAAAGATGTTGGTTATCGCAATCTTCACGAGAGGTGAAGAATTTCATTGGTGTGGTTAAAACTTCATCAGCTAAGTTGAATCTAAATAAACCGTGATATTACCAGTCGCTGATCATGAATTTATGCCTGTCTGCTACTGTCAGTTTTCTTGACAACAAGCCTCTCATATTTCGCGTATTTAAAACAAATCCTTAACTGATTGAAAATATGCCAGAAATAAGAAAGTTTCGCATTCCTTTGTCGCACAGAGAGTTACGAATGTTAGGCAAATTTTATGTCTATTT
>NZ_HG417096.1:183899-185365 GCF_000455445.1 Hoylesella timonensis 4401737 = DSM 22865 = JCM 15640
CTCGTTCATCTTTAGGCTATCTTTTTCTCTGTTTGAGAATATATTTTTTTGCCGAAAAGCGAAATTGACAAGTAAATTAGAATGAATGAAAAAATTTGACAAGTTAATTAGGAAAAGTGAATAAAAACTGTCAAGTGATTTTAGGAAAGTACAATTCGTCACCATTTTTCGCTATTAAAACAATGCTTTAAGCGCCATAATAGCATGCTTTAATCCCATTACATCATGTTGATAACAGCACTATATGGTGTGAATAACCTCATTATCCCATTGCTTTAACTGTTCAAAGAGAATTTTTTGTCAAAATCATCACCATGTTGTCTATTTCCTGCCTATTGTTTTTCTCCAGATTGTCATTTTAGAATGACTGTTTTTTTGTCATTTTATAGGACAAAATATAACATATTAATGCAGCAATTCTAAAGTTTCAATTTTAGATTTATCGAACACATCCAGAGCAAGAATTTGTTAGCTACGTTTCTTGAAAATCATATCTATGGATAAAACAGAAAAAATCTTGCCAATTCTTTGACGGCACATTTTCAAGTGAAATGTATTTCCTTTCTTAACGACTGAAACACCGCTAAATGTACCAATTAACTAAAATTTAACTGTATACAAACAAGAAAGAGGACTTTGTTGTCAAAATCCTCTTCCTCTCCTCAAGTGATTCCGTTGGGGTTCGAACCCAAGACCCACAGCTTAGAAGGCTGTTGCTCTAATCCAACTGAGCTACGGAACCATAAATCGTTTGCAAAAGTAGTCATTTAGAATGAAACAGAGGGGGAAGTTAAAGACGGATTTCTTTTTGGTTATAATTTTTTAACAAATTTAGAATTGAAATGCAACTTTTCAAAATAAGACAGTCTTTCAAAACCTTTTATTACTTTCAATCGCTTAGAGGGTAAATGCTAATAGTGAAGTTTTATCTCCTACTTTCGCACAATGTTATTGACAGTTTCACTACTATGGCGTCTGCTGACTTATCAAAACAAGCTTTTTTCACGTCGTGAAAGGAAACTCCTCCATAACTCCCGAAACACAAAACTAATCGCCACATCCGTAAGACCTCTTCAGATAAGGGCATTGTTTGTCCATCTTGAGACCTCTGCAAAACTCATTGTTCAAGATGTGCTCATTTCATCATATTTTTGTACCTTTATAGTATGAAACAATGTCCTTCTTCTCCGAGTTTTGCTGACCTAATAGTTGGTCATCGTAAGGTTAAACAGACCTTTTTCTTTCAAATTGATCAGATAATTGACTGGAATCCCATTCGTGGACTTATTGAAATTGCTTACACCAAAGGCAACCGTCCCACTGGTCGTCCAAGCTATGACAGCCTTGTGTTGTTCAAGACCGAACTTCTTCGCACATGGTATGGCTTGAGTGACAGTGAGGTCGAAGATCAAGTAAATGACCGTCTGTCCTTCAGTCGCTTTGTTGGTTTAGGATTGGATGACTGT
>NZ_HG417096.1:186742-198987 GCF_000455445.1 Hoylesella timonensis 4401737 = DSM 22865 = JCM 15640
GCTCCAGATAGTACAACTGTATGCCGTTTCCGTAACATTTTGGTTGAAGCCGACCTTTACGACAATGTGCTGCAAGAGATAAATCGCCAGTTAGAGTTGGCTGGTGTTTTGGTTAAGCGTGGTGCCATCGTTGATGCAAGTATCACGGATAGTCCTCGTCGACCTCGCGGCCGTAAGGAATACGAAGTAGTTGAGGATCGCAATGAGGAATCAGGCAGGGATGTAGCAGAAAACGCAATGGTTAAAGAGATCGTCAAGCCCAATGTTGATGGTGAAGCACGTTGGGTAAAGAAGATGGGGAAGCTACACTTCGGTTACAAGCGGCATTCGGTTACAGATGAGAACGGTTTGGTGATAGCCGAGGAAACCACACCGGCTAACGAAAGTGACATCAAACATTTGGAAAAGCCATTAGAAAAAGCTAAACTTCCACGAGGTACACCTGTTTATGCCGACAAGGGTTATGATTCTACAGCAAACAAGGATGTACTTAAACGTATGAAGCTCAAGAGTCGTATCATGCACAAAGGAGTAAGGGGACGTAAGCTAACGGAAAGAGAGCAGCGTGTTAATGTAGCCATCAGCAAGACACGGTATAAAGTGGAACGTACCTTTGGATCTATTCACAGATGGTTTCATGGTGGGATAGCCAGATATGTAGGTTTAGCTAAGACTCACGCACAACACATCATGGAGGCTATTGCCTACAATTTATATCGAACTCCAGGGATAATTGTGTCTAATTCTCTCAAATAAGGGGAGAATATGAGATGAAATAGAGCATATACAGCCTAAAAATCAAAAATATAGACTGCAGGTGAGCCAATAGTGCTCAAAAACAAGAATGATAGAGAATGGGGTAAGGTTTTGCAGAGGTCTCATCTTATATTAATTTCATTTTTCTTGTAAAGTTCAAGAAAATCCTGTTAGCCATTCAAAGTAGCTAATGCGCTTAAAGCAGTAAAGTATCTACAAACCTGTTCCAATAGAAAAGAAAATAGTTAAAACTTTGAACTTCTTACCACACGGCAAGCATTTAGGATAGTTGTTCACCCTTTCTTCCTGCATAACTTCGACACTGATCGTTTACCAAATCTTCCATCACTGCCGCTTCCTCTTTTCCTACATGATACTGTTTGAGCAAAGGAGCATCCAAGATGAAAACATCATGTAAACTTTCATCGCTACCTTGCGCAATTCCCTTTTCCTTCCTCATCATTTCATAACGGGAGAACTTCTTTATTGCTTCTTCTATCTTTGAGTCGAACCAAAGACAATAGCCCGCATTCAAATAATCTGAAGGAATATGGCTTTTGTGAGCCATTAGCTGATTGTATAGTTGCAAAGCCTGTTCATTTTCATTCTTTCGCAAATAGCCCCATGCCAATGAGCGTTTGACGGACAGATTTTCAGGATATTCGTAACTAAGCTTAAACAAATATTTCATCCCCTTTTCTACTTGATTGTCATTAATGTAGGCAACGGCTAAGTTAAGCTGAACTCTTGCACTATTCACATCTTTCTCCAAAATACGAGTATAATATTTAATCGCTTCAGAAAAATTACCTGAATAAAACAGAGAATTAGCCTTACCTCTTAAAGCCTGCTCGTTATCACTATCCACATCTAACAACTTATCGTAAGCCAACCCTGCCCGCATATAATCCTTTTCCTGATGGGCTAACATTGCAGACAATCTCCAATATTCTACGCTATCAATATTTTCGCAAGCATCTAACAAGCGGTGCAAGTCATCATAGAAATGATGCCTGTACAAGAACTGTCCAATCTCAAGACATCTGTATGCCAATGTGGTATTCTGAAAGAGATTGTTGAGGACAAAAAAGACTGTATGGTGCGACAACTCTGTGGAAAATGGATTATGAAAATGGTTTTTGTCCTTGTAAAGCCGATAAAACCGATACAAATTTTGAAGATACATCCGTCGGATATACGCTGGTTTGTGATGCTCTTCCTTATTAACTGTTGGTCCTAATAACTCTTGGCTATTCAGAAGTTCCCGCATCTGTGACGGAATTTGGTTAAGAATGGAAGACGCTGCCAAAGCGAAGGAGTATTTGTCAGAATCACAGAATGGACCATGCTCCAATAAAATGTTCATAAACAGTCCGTCCCTTAACTCATGATTCATCTGACTAAGTCCAGGATGTTGAGGATAAAAAGGTACAAACCAATTACTCAATTCCATAAAGAAACCAAAGCGTTTCATTTGAGAAAAGCCTCCAAAATAGATGTCAGACCCCGCCCTTTGCATGTTCATCATCTTTTGGAAATTCTCTTCCATGGCTTCCATGGCACGGTCCGCAGTACCCGGATTGAGCATTTCTTCCAGTGGGTCTTCCTCCTTTTCTATAATTCCCGTGCGTGTGAATTGGATGTTTTGTCCTTTCATCAGCTGAGGAATGATATCCTTTTGTAGCTTTTCGTTGTCTGCATCCGCATTCATGCAATAAAAGAATTGCATCTGTAGTTCCAGCAATTCCTGCAAAGTTTGCTCATTTTGACAGAGTGCCGTAATGGATTTGCTTACTTCGGGGTAGATGTTTGCGTCATTGTCTGGCAAACACAATACAAGACCCACCAAAGCTCGTTGTCGTATTTCCTCATCTGTTGATTTTTGATAGATAGCAATCAATACCAATATCTTACGATAGTCAAAGAGTTGAATCGCTGATAACATCAGACCACTCAACAATAATTGTATGTCGTTGCTATCAACAGTGGGTGACAAAAACAATTCTTCCACAAATTTTGCAACACTTTCCGTCCATTGAGGAGAAACCAAGAAAGCATTGAAAACCTGATTGATGTATGTTTGATGTTCTTCATACAACTGATTTGTTTGGAGTGTTTGTCCTCTTTTTGGTTCCAAAGATAGCATGGCAACATCTTGAACAAATTTCTCCATTTGCGTTTTAATACTTATATCTCCAAGTACAACTGATTTCGCTGTCTGATGAGCCAACTGATATGAGCTGTTTTCATGAATCATTTGCTCCAACTGTATATCACTATTCAAGGCATACAATTCACGCAATAAATTATGATATACAACATTAAATTGTGGATCTTTTAATCCACGTCTAAGAAAATCCTTCATCAAAAGATAGTCACCATTCAGCTGTTCCCACTTCAGTTGAAAAGTGGTCAATTCGTGTTTGGAAATATACTCCTGCAAGTTCTCTATCGCCTTGGGTAGATTCTGCTTGCAAGTAATCAATTTCCGAATCTGTTCTAAATCAAAATCAGTATAATTCAAAATATTGGAGAGATTTGGTCAAACGTCAATTTACAATTTTGGTATAAATGCTTTTGCTTTCTGAATATCCTTTTCTAAAGGAGCTGTAGCGTGCTTGAAGGTTACTTTTGGTATCGCCTTTACGGTTTTTTCATCTGTATGACAATACTTAGTGACAAGCCCCGAATAATGGGACAGTCCGTAAGTGTTGAGTGAGTCTACGGCATTGTTGTACGCTTTAATAAAAGCTTGCAACTGCTTTTTGCGGTTTTGGGTTTGGAGCATATCCGTCCGAAACGCTATCACCCCCAACTGCTCTTTGGTCTTTTCACTTGATGTGATCACCCGATGTTTATACAATCGTGCCGTAGTAGCTTGTGGCTCAGGCAGCCACATGGCATCCATCTCATTGTTCAAAAGCATGTGCAACCTCACTAAGACATCATTAATTTGCACCTTAAACACTTTGGCACTTGTCTTCACCCCACTAAGAACTTGATCGGTCAGATAATCTGTTCCCGAATATCTTGTCATCGCCACCATTTTATCTCCTAACTGATTCAACTGTTTGAGACGAGCTGTCTTGTTACTTATCAACTGCCACTGCAACGGTGTGGTAATGGGATATTCTAATTTCAGTCCTTTTCGTTTGAGTCTTTCCATCCGAACCAAATCTGACACTACCCCATGAACGCTTCCTCCTATGATAGCAGTGTCGCAGTCCATTTGAGCAGTGAATGGTAAAAGTCTCACATCTACCTGTACACTATCAAACAGATGGCGGTCTTTCGCTACATAAAGTGGGATGCAATCTAAGGTTGGCAAGACCGCTATCCTAAGTGCTTCCGCATACGCCTTTTGCTCACGGGCGTTATTGGCTTTCGTTTTCTTTTCTATTTCCTGACTTTTCTGCCCACAAGAAGACAACAGTAGGATAAAGAGAATGTTGATATACAGAATCTTCTTCATATCTTGCAAAAATAATCATAAATTTTGATTCTCTGAAAATAATTCTTACTTTTGTCCCTATATTATAGCAACAATATGGCAAAAGATAAGATTGCATACGTTTGCTCCCAATGTGGACAAGAGTCAAGCAAGTGGATTGGCAAATGTCCTATTTGTGGTGAGTGGAATACTTTTAAGGAGATTAGAATTAGTAATAATTCTCAACCTTCCTCAATAGCCGTATCAACGGCTCACACTCTCCATGGCGAGCAAAAGAAAAACAAGCCCTTACACCTACAAGATATTTCTGCCCAAGACGAGCCTCGCATCAATATGAATGATGATGAGCTGAATAGAGTGTTGGGAGGAGGACTCGTTCCTGGTTCTATCGTTTTATTAGGAGGAGAGCCTGGTATAGGAAAAAGTACGCTAACCCTCCAAACGATACTCCATCTTCCCAATAAGAAGGTGCTATATGTCAGTGGTGAAGAAAGTGCACATCAGTTGAAAATGCGTGCTGACCGTATCACTACAGAGCAGAATAATAATGTAGTGATTTTGTGTGAAACTTCTTTAGAAAACATCTTCAATCATGTGCTTGAAGTAAAACCAGACCTACTGATTATCGACTCCATTCAAACGATTGCTACCAATCACGTGGACAGCTCCCCAGGAAGTATCGCTCAAGTGCGAGAATGCGCAGCACTGCTGCTCCGTCTGGCAAAGACAAGTGGGATTCCTATTCTCCTCATTGGGCATATCAACAAAGAAGGCACACTTGCAGGTCCTAAGATTTTGGAACACATGGTTGATACAGTTATCCAATTTGAGGGAGACCAACATTATATGTACAGAATCTTACGCTCCATCAAGAATCGATTTGGCAGCACATCAGAATTAGGAATCTATGAAATGCAGCAAAACGGATTGCGCCCTGTGAGCAACCCGTCGGAACTTCTGCTCACACAAGATCATGATGGACTGAGTGGTATCGCTATTTCTTCTGCCATTGAAGGGGTACGCCCTTTCTTAGTAGAGACACAGGCCTTGGTATCTTCTGCTGCATACGGAACACCACAGCGTTCTGCAACAGGCTTTGACCAACGCCGACTCAATATGTTATTGGCTGTCTTAGAAAAGAGAGTGGGCTTCAAACTCATGCAAAAAGACGTCTTTCTCAACATAGCGGGTGGGTTACATGTAACCGATTTGGCAATGGATTTGAGCGTGATAGCTGCAGTGTTATCCAGTAATGTAGACACTGCCATTGAAAACGGTTGGTGTATGGCTGGCGAAGTAGGACTCAGCGGAGAGGTAAGACCCATCAACAGAATAGAGCAACGCATAGCCGAAGCAGAAAAGTTAGGATTCAAACACATGATTCTTCCAAAGTATAATTTGAAAGGTATCAACCCACAAAAATATCATTTAGAACTACATCCTGTGCGTAAAGTGGAGGAAGCTCTACGTGCGCTCTTCGGATAGAAACATTTTACGAAACAAACTTTATGGCAACTATCATAAAAGTAAGAAATAAACGTCCCAATTGGGGCAAAAACTGTTTTATCGCCGAAAATGCAACTTTAGTAGGCAACATTATCATGGGTGACGACTGTTCCATCTGGTTTTCAGCTGTACTTAGAGCCGATGTCGATGCCATACACATAGGCGATAGAGTGAACATTCAAGATGGAGCTTGCGTACACGAGTCGCATGGCACTCCCGTCTGGATAGAAGACGATGTATCGGTAGGGCATTTGGCTAATGTTCACGGATGTGTAATAAGGCAGGGTGCATTGATTGGAATGGGTGCTACGGTGCTGGATGGAGCAGAAATCGGGGCTGGTGCCATTATTGCTGCCAATGCTTTGGTGACACAAGGTACTCATGTAGGCGCACACGAAATTTGGGCTGGCATACCTGCACGCTGCATCAAAAAGGCAATGCCTGGACAGGCAGAAGAATATGCCAAACATTATATGGAAGCCAAACAGTGGTATCTGTAAATTTATCTCCCAATTTTGAAACAGCTTTTTACGCTTTTGGCTAACAAGTTCCTATTAGACGGGCTGATAAGTTATTAGCAAGCGATTGATTTACTTGTTAACTTATCAACTCACCAGAAACTTGCCATTTGTTTCGTCACAATGTTGACGTTTTTCTTATCAAACCTTTTCACAAGATTTTTGTTACTTTCGTGCTTTTCTTTGTGAAAACATCATTCTTCATGAAAGAGCCGTGTGGATGACACGTAATTTTCGGTTGAACGCTTGTGCATTTCTTTAGTTTCTGCTACCTTTGCATATCTATGATAGTTTGTATTGCAGAAAAACCCAGCGTAGCCAAAGACATTGCACGCATCATCGGTGCCCATAGCTCAAAAAACGGCTATATGGAGGGCAATGGTTACCAAGTAACTTGGACTTTCGGACATCTGTGCTGCCTGAAAGAACCTAACGACTATTGTGACAATTGGAAGCACTGGAGCTTGGCAGCTCTGCCCATGTTGCCGCCTCGCTTTGGCATCAAGCTCATTGACGATGAAGGCATCAAACGACAATTTGCTATCATTGAGCAACTCATGCAACACGCCGACAGCATCATTAACTGTGGAGATGCTGGACAAGAGGGAGAACTGATACAGCGATGGGTCATGCAAAAGGCTCAAGCCAAATGTCCCGTGAAGCGGTTGTGGATAAGTTCTATGACCGATGAGGCTATTCGTGAGGGATTCAACAAACTGAAAGAGCAATCGGCATACGAGCCACTTTATTTGGCTGGTCTGTCTCGTGCCATCGGTGACTGGATATTAGGAATGAACGCAACTCGACTGTACACCCTGAAATATGGCAAGAACCGACAGGTGTTAAGCATAGGGCGAGTACAAACACCCACCTTGGCTCTTATTGTTAATAGACAGAAAGAAATAGATAACTTTAAGCCAGAAACATACTGGGTTTTGGCAACTATCTACCGCGACACAACGTTTACTGCTACCAAAGGACGCTTTGACAAAAAAGAAGAAGGCGAAGCTGCTTTCAAGACAATTGAAGGTGAACCGTTTACGGTTACCGATGTGCAAAAGAAAAAAGGCACAGAAGCACCGCCAAAACTCTACGATCTCACCTCGCTGCAAGTAGATTGCAACAAGAAGTTTGGCTATTCGGCTGAGATGACCCTCAACCTTATCCAAAGTTTATACGAAAAAAAATATACCACCTATCCACGTGTAGACACCCAATATCTTTCGGACGACATTTATCCCAAATGTCCGCAGACCATGAATGGACTTTATCAAACGAAGATACAAAGCAAGACTGTCTATGCTGAACTGATAAAACCCTTGGGCGGAAAGGCTCTGAAGAAATCTAAAAAAGTATTCGATTCCTCAAAAGTCACCGATCACCATGCCATCATCCCCACAGGTGTACCGCCCATAGGACTGTCGAATATGGAAGAAAACGTGTTCGACCTCATTGCCCGACGCTTTATCGCAGTGTTCTATGACGATTGCAAATTCGCCACTACCACCGTATTGGGGAAAGTAAAAGAGATAGAATTCAAAGTAAGCGGCAAAGAGATATTGGAGCCAGGGTGGAGAGATGTGTACGCTAAAAATCCGAACGAAGACGATGACGCTGATGAGAAGACTACCGATGAAGAACGCACTCTACCCACGTTCATTAAGGGTGAGAGCGGAGAACACATCCCTACGCTGACCGAGAAGCAAACCACTCCGCCGAAGCACTACACCGAAGCCACCCTTTTGCGTGCCATGGAAACGGCAGGAAAGTTTGTAAACGATGAAGAGTTACGTGCTGCCTTGAAAGAAAATGGCATTGGACGCCCCTCTTCGCGTGCCAGTATTATTGAAACACTATTCAAGCGAAAATACATCCAACGCAATCGCAAACGTATTGTAGCAACTCCCTTAGGAATACAACTCATCGACATTATCAAAGAGAAACTGCTTACAAGCTGTGAACTCACCGGCATTTGGGAAAAGAAATTGCGCGACATAGAGCACCAAAAATACGATGCTGCACAGTTTGTAAACGAATTGAAAATACAAATCAACCAAATAGTAAACGACGTACTTCGCGACAACAGTCGGCAACTGGGATAAAAGGATATGAAGAAACAAGCATTACACCATTTTTTATTTATATATCAGACTGTACTCATCGGACTGTTATTAGTGAGCTGTGGTGCCGAACGAAGTATGAAAAAGGGTGAACAGTTCTTGACGATAGGTGAATATTACGATGCTGCTGCACAGTTCAAGAAAGCCTACAGGCAAACCCCTCCCAAGGAACGTGCCCTGCGTGGACAGCGAGCCAGTCGCATGGCACTGTGCTATGATCGCCTAAACGCAACCCCACAAGCCATTGCTGCCTATCGCAATGTTATCAGGTATCAGCAAGACGATGTGCAAACACATTTTGCATTGGCTCAACAACTCTTGCGCAATGGCAATTACAAAGAGGCTGAAAAAGAATTTGCCTTGGTATTAGACAGCATGCCCAACCATGTCTTGGCACAAGAGGGACTGCGCTCTGCCCAACAAGCTCCAGCATGGAAAGAAAGCGGCAGTAGATACACCGTGAAGAAGATGAACGTGTTTAACTCTCGACACGCAGACTATTCGCCCATGCTTTGGGGCGATGATTATAACCAATTATATTTTACTTCGACCAGAAAAGAAGCTACAGGAAACAATCTGAGTGGCATCACGGGATGCAAACCTGCAGATATATTTGTATCCGTGAAAGACGACAAAGGAAATTGGGGCAAACCCGAAGTTGTGCAAGGTGGCTTGAACACTGATGCCGAAGAAGGGGCTTGTGCCTTTAGTCCTGATGGACGAGAGATGTACTTAACGCAATGCACAACCGATGCTACACATCCACGCTATGCAAAAATTGTAGTATCGAACAGACAAGATGCGGCTTGGGGAAAGGCAAACGAATTACCTATCTCGCAAGACACTCTTTCGAGTTATGCGCATCCAGCGGTTTCACCCGATGGACAATGGTTATATTTTACCTCTGACATGCCGGGAGGAATGGGAGGAATGGACATTTGGCGAGTACGCTTAACGGCTGCAGGGTTGGGAGGTGTCGAAAATCTTGGTGCACCTATTAACACACCCGGCAATGAAATGTTCCCTACATTTAGACCTAACGGCGACCTTTACTTTTCAAGTGATGGGCATCCTGGCTTTGGAGGATTGGATGTTTTTATTGCCATACCCAACCACCAACGCTCATCTAACAATGCGCTGAAAGACAGTTTACAGTGCCATGCGCCTACTAAAGATAAGGATGCAACTGCGCCCTATCGATTGATTCACCCAGGAAATCCTCTCAATTCAGAAGGAGATGATTTTGGATTGACCTTTGAAGGTCCTCACAATCGTGGTTTCTTCTCGTCTAATAGAAATAATGGACGTGGATGGGATCAAATTTATTGGTTTGAAAATCCTGAAATCATACAGAGTATTAAAGGTTGGGTGTACGAGAAAGATGGCTATGAACTCCCTTCAGCTCAAGTGCGTATTGTGGGGAGTGACGGAACGAACGAGGTATTGAGCGTAAACAGTGACGGCTCGTTTACATATGTGATACAGCCAAAAGTTGATTATTTGCTGCTCGCCACCTGCAAAGGTTTTCTTAATCACACCGAAGAATTGCAGGTAGAACCAGTAAAGGAATCGAAAGAATATACCCTACAATTTCCTTTAGCATCAATTACCGTACCAGTATTGATAGATAACATCTTCTACGACTTTGACAAAGCCACGCTGCGTTTGGAGTCTAAAAAAGCCTTGGACGATTTGGTAAAGCTACTCAATGAAAACAGTCATGTGACTATTGAGCTAAGCGCACACTGCGATTATAAAGGTTCGAAAGAATATAACCAGCGATTAGCGCAAAGACGTGCCGAAGCGGTAGTGCGATATCTCATTGACAAGGGCATTGCAAAAGACCGCTTGAAACCCGTTGGGTACGGCAAGGAAAAGCCAAAGACTATCCGCAAGAAACTGACTGAGCGTTACCCTTGGCTCAAAGAGGGAGATGTGCTATCTGAAGAGTTCATCAAAACATTGGATGCGGAAAAACAGGAGATATGCAACCAACTGAACCGCAGAACAGAATTTAGTGTACTACGGACTACCTATAATATGTTTGACGAGCAAGGCAAGCTGAAGAAGCAATCCAAGAATAAACAACAAAACCCATCGCTGCCGAAAAACGAAGATACGCCTATCATCTTTGTGCAGTAACTCATTCTAAGCACACCATTAAATACTTAAACACACCATAAAGGAGTGTGTCACACTTTCATTTCCTGCTGTTAAAGTCTTTTGCAATTTACGGTGCTTTCATTGAAGGATGATTTTTCACAACAAAACGCACCCAAAATACAGCGAATGTAAAATTACCAGTACGCTTCATGGAAGGCTCACCATTGCTGAATTTTCTTTACAAAGTGCCTCTCATAACTCGCGTATTTACAACCAACATCAAAGTTGGTCGCAAATACGCGAAAAAAGAAAAAGTTTCATAACTGTTTGACAATAAGAATATTACGTTTAAGTCTTCTCTTTTTATTGCCATTTTTACCATTTCTTGGCAGCTCCTTACTTCGTCACTCAAAAAACACGTATTTTACAACTGGTTGATAAACAATATTTTGTATCTTTGTGTCACCTAATATTGGGTGAAACGAAAGATATTTTAACTATGTTTGTCCGCAAAAAGAAATATCCATCTGGCAATATCGGAGTTATCGTTGTCGAGAAAATTGGAGGCAAAATGAAGGAACTTGCCACAATTGGAGTAGCCTATAATGAAGGTGAGGTTGAAAATCTTGTCATTGAAGCAAAAGAATGGATTTCCAGAGAGAATTCACGCCGCCAGCCCCAGCTTGATCTATTCGGCGAGGAACGTGAGGCCTGTGACCATGAGCGTGCAACATACAGCTAAACTGTTCGGTGGAAATATCGGTGTGTTATTCTATGATGTTACCACACTTTACTTTGAAGCGGATTATGAGGACGAATTACGCAAGACAGGTTTCTCGAAAGAGGGACGTCACAGTAATCCTCAAATCATACTTGGACTGCTTGTCAGCCTTGGTGGCTATCCGCTTGCCTATTGCATCCATGAAGGCAACAAATATGAGGGTCATACGATGCTGCCAACGATAAACGAGTTTGTAAGCAAATACGGATTGGAGAACTTCGTTGTGGTGGCAGACTCCGGTCTGATGAACAATGCCAATATAGCAGAACTTGAATCGCAAGGCTACAAGTATATAATAGGTGCGAAGATAAAGAATGAAAGTCAACAGGTCAAGAGCTGGCTACTGGAACAGCCCAAGTGCGACTGCCAGATGGTTGAATATGACAAAGGAGGTGGACGCCGTCTCCTGGTCGGCTATACAGATGACCGTGCAAAGAAAGATGCCTATAACCGGGAAAAGGGTATACGTAGGCTGGAAAAGGCTTACAAGCATGGTGCACTCACGAAAGGCAACATCAACAAGAGAGGTTACAATAAGTTCTTATCCATGGATGGTGAAGTGAAAGTCGCCATCAATTATGACCGTGTTGCCGACGACTCCAAATGGGACGGCCTAAAGGGATATCTCACCAATACGGATATACCAATACAGGACGTATACACGGCATATCACAACCTTTGGCATGTGGAACGAGCCTTCCGCATAGCCAAATCAAAGATAGAGATACGTCCCATGTTTCATTTTACGCGCAAACGAATCGAGGCCCATATATGCATCTGCTTCGTGGCTTTGAAAGTATACAAGGAATTGGAGCGTTTGTTGAAAGTCTCAGAGATTAAGATGAGCATAGACAAGGTGCTTGCATTGGCAAAGACCATTACAACGATACAAATCAAGCTACCTCTGAACAAGGAGGTTTATACGCAGACTATGCTGATGGCAAGACATCAGAGAATAGCTAAACTCTTTGACGAAGATTTTTGGGTGACACGATGACGAAGTCAGGAAA
>NZ_HG417096.1:200178-210489 GCF_000455445.1 Hoylesella timonensis 4401737 = DSM 22865 = JCM 15640
TAAGAACATTACGTTTAAGTCTTCTCTTTTGAGTGCCATTTTTACCATTTCTTGGCAGCTAAAGCATTGAGATAAGCCAACAATTTGCATGCTTTAATGCATTTGAAGCATGTGAATAACGCCGCTAATGTATGTTTCCAAGGGTGTAAAATCAATGTTCTAACTTGAAAAGACGTTTATTTTGTTCAAATCAGCGCATTTTTGCATGTCGTTTGCCTATTATTTTTTTCTATTTTGAAGATTTTAGATGGTCGTTTTTTAGTAAATTTATAGGACAAAAAGCAACGAATAGCTTTACCTAGAATCAATTCTCTATGATAATCTTTGAATTTAGAAAAAATATTCATATATTTGTATAAGTTATTTGAAAGGGACTCTCGATAAAAAATAAGTTTTTTGGGTAATTGAGTCTTTTTTCATAAATCCAGTTGAACAGAAAAAATATTTTTATAATGGGAAGCGAAGTAACAAAGTGGAATAAAATAATATATTCTATCATGAACTTACCGGGAATCAAGGTTGATAGAGTGGCGTTTTTGGTGGAGGCTTTGAGACCTCATTGTACCGAACCAGAAATAAAGAAAGCATCATTGCAGCGTCCAATTGATGTCATTCCTCTAAAATTAATCAATGAATTGGCTAATGAATGTATCAATGAACATACTAAAAAAGCAACCATTTTTTCTACCGTAACGGGTGTGCCAGGCGGTATCGCTGTCTTTTTTGCTATTCCTGCTGATTTATTACAATACTTTTGTCAAACCTTAATTATTGCTCAAAAGTTAGCTTATTTATATGGTTATCCTGATTTGTGCGACCAAAATGGGCATTTAACAGAATCTTCTTACGATGTGCTGACTATCTTTTTGGGTGTCATGCTTGGGTCAAGCACTGCTAACGAGGCTTTTAAGCAACTCTCAGAAACGTTTGCCGAACACACAACTATGAGTATGCCACAAGTGAGCGTGACGGAAACTATGTGGTATCCATTAGTAAAAGGGGTGTCCAAGTGGATCAGGACGAAATTCGTAAAAGGTTCTGTGACAAAACGCTTGAGTAAGGCAGTACCTGTTATCGGTGGTGTTGTTGCTGGTTTTTTAACTTATAAAACGTTTAAGCCAAATGCGAAACGGTTAAAGAAACAAATGCAAGCAAATGCGATGTTATTCAAATCGGTATGACATTTATCAAATGCTTTGCATTAATTTATGATGTTAATTGGTATAGGTTAGTGACTAATCGTCTTTCTAATACTTAAAAAATATTTATTATTACATAAAAGAATTAAAATTTTGAATAAAGTTTTAGAAATTAAATTAAAAATTTTATATTTGTCGTAAATACAAAAAAAATATTATCCTTATTGATAAAAAAACGAAAACTGGCTTTGTTTATTAACCTTAAGCATAAAATCGATTTATCCATTAAAGATAGTTATTAACTTTTATAGAATTAAAGTTATACGTATAATAGTACCATAAATACTCGTGTGATATGAAAAAACAGTGTTATTTGCGACGTATTGAACGAATCGTTTTATTCATTTTCTTTCTTTTATTTATTAGAGTTGGACATGCTTTAGCTCAAAGTTTACCTAATGAAATAGCCATTGTATGTCAAAATGAACCAATGAAGCTTGTTTTGAATAAAATAGAACAAAAGACCCAATATAAGTTTTTATATAAACAAGAGGATATTAAGAATATAAATGTAACCGTTGATATTCAGACTAAAAATATTACAAAACTTCTGAATAGTATTTTAGCTCCATATTCTTTAAAGTATGAAATTGTAGGAGATAACATTACTATTTCCTCTTTTAAGTCGTTGGAGAACAGTCACTTAAAAGGTCGTGTAGTAGATGATAAAGGACTACCCTTGCCTGGCGTAAATATAAAAACAAATGAAAGTTCTGTAGTGGGAGTTACTGATACCGATGGTCGGTTTGATATTTTCATTCCACACGATAAAAAAATATCTAAAGTAGAATTCTCCTATATTGGAATGAATAAAACTTCAGTTAATTTTACAGGGAAACAACTCTTTGTTACTATGAAAGAAGATGCCCAAAGTGTAGGAGAAATTGTTGTTAATGGTATATTTGAGCGGAAAAAAGAAAGTTTTACAGGTGCTACAACGGTTATTAGGAAAGACGAACTCATGAGAGGTGGAAGTCAGAACTTATTGCAAAACCTTAAAAATTTAGATCCCGCATTCAAAATAGTTGAGAATATGGATTTGGGGTCTAATCCCAACTCTATGCCTGAAGTTAGGATGCGCGGCCAGCAATCTATGCCTGACTTAAAGGGTACATATAAAGGTAATCCTAACCAGCCATTGTTTATATTGGATGGTTTTGAAACGGATGTGACGACTATTTACGATTTGGACATGAACCGCGTAGAAACTGTTGTCTTATTAAAAGATGCTGCCGCTAAAGCTATTTATGGATCAAAAGCAGCAAATGGTGTCGTTGTGATTGAAACCAGAAAACCTGAAACCGGTAAATTAAGAATTTCGTATAAAGGAGATTTGAACTTAACAATTCCAGATTTGACAGGCTATAATCTTTGTAATGCTCAAGAAAAGTTTGAAGTAGATAAAAAACATGGAGTATATTCAGATCCATGGTTTTGGGAGCAATATTTAAACAACATACAAGCGGAAATTGCCCGCGGTGTAGATACTGACTGGTTAGCTCAACCCTTACACACAGGATTAGGACATAGACATTCAGTTTATTTAGAAGGTGGTGATGAGCGAATTAGATATGGAGTGGATTTATTATACAACGATATCAAAGGAGTAATGAAAGGCTCTGATCGTAAAACTTTTTCTGGAGGATTTGTTCTTTCTTATCGATATAAGAATTTATTATTTCGCAATCAATTCAATACAAGCTTAAATCATGCAGATGATTCTCCTTATGGCTCATTCTCAGAGTATGCAGAACTAAATCCATATTGGACTCCATACGATGAAGCTGGTAATCTTAAAAAGGTTGCAGGTTCAACAGGTGGGGGTGGATTAATTGGAGTTACTAAAGGAAACCCCTTATGGAATACGACGATTGGCACTAAAAATTTTAGTAAATATACGCGTTTAACAGATAACTTTTATATTGAATGGCAAATATTAGAGGCCTTAAAATTAAGAGGTCGATTAGGATTAACTAAAATCTTCAATAAAAGAGAAGATTTTTATCCAGCATCCCATACCTACTTTTTAGGATATTCAAAGGAACGAACTTTTGAAAAAGGGCAGTATAGCAAATCGAATGGAGAGTCCAGTTCTATTTCTGCAGATTTAACAGCAAATTATTCTTTATATTTGAAAAAACATCAGTTACTCGTAAATGCGGGTTGGAGCATGCAGCAGAATCAATCTGAATCAACCCAGTTTAAAGTAATAGGTTTTCCGAATGACAGGATTAATTTTATTGCATCGGGATTAAAACCAGATAACATTCAACCTTTTTCTGGACGTGAAGGTATTAACCGTTCTATTAGTTTTTTGTCAGCATTGAACTATTCGTACGATGATCGCTATTTGGCTGATTTATCTTATCGAGCAAGTGCCTCTTCTCTTTTTGGAAAAGAAAACCGTTGGGGACACTTCTGGGCTGCTGGTTTAGGGTGGAATTTACACAAAGAACATTTCCTTAAAAATGCGTCTTGGTTAAAGCAATTTAAGTTAAGAGCATCCACGGGATATACTGGTGCACAAAACTTCAGTTCTTATCAAGCTTTAGCTACATTTGGTTATTATCAAACACAAGTTTACGATAATTGGATAGGTTCATATTTAATGGCTCTGCCAAATGATAATTTAAAATGGCAGAAAACGTTAGATTATAATATAGGTGTTGATATTAATGTGATGAACCGTTTAAGCGTCCGGTATGATTATTATACACAGAAAACAGAAGATCAACTCCTGGCTCTTACGATACCTCCATCAATGGGGTTCCGTAGCTATATGGAAAATTTGGGAAGTACTGAAAATAAAGGTATGGAACTTAAATTAAATGCACATTTATTGTATGACCCCGCAAGTAATAGGTATTTAAGTACATTTTTTTCTATTGCGAAAAACTCAAACAAGTTAAAAAAGATATCTAACGCATTAAAGAGTTATAATGATGAAGTAGATAGTGAAATTCAAGGAGGAAAAATGAATAAGCCTCAATTGCATTTTATTGAGGGTGAATCTATGAATGCAATATGGGCTGTGCGATCTTTAGGTATAGATCCTGCTACAGGCGATGAAGTGTATTTAACCAAAAATGGCGACAAGACGATGGTTTGGAGAACGGAAGATCAAGTGGTTTGTGGAGATGCAATGCCAAAATATACAGGAACTTTTGGAGTTAATGTTGATTATAAAGGAGTTTTTATGAATATGTCTTTCTACTATCAATTAGGAGGACAAGTTTATAATCAAACTTTGGTAAATCGTGTAGAAAATGCATATGTAGGATTAAATGTTGATAAGCGAATATACGATGCGGTATGGAAGCAACCTGGTGATATCGTAGATTTCTCTTATAGTCCTGCTAAAGTAACTAAGCCCAGTTCACGTTTTGTACAAGATTTAAATGAACTTCGTTTTTCAACTTTGAATATTGGTTATGATTTTCGTAATACGGAATTATTAACTCGTCTTAAAATTTCTCAGTTGAAAGTTAGTTTTTATATGAATGACATTTTTCGTGCTTCGACAGTGAAGGTAGAAAGAGGATTAGATTATCCTTTTGCTCGTACCTATTCATTTTCTTTACAAGCAACCTTTTAATTGGTAAGATATGAAAGTTTTAATAAAAAATATGAGAGTAGTTGTTATTTTGCTCTTTTCTTTGTTAATAACCTCCTGTGAAGGCTGGCTGAATGTTAGTCCGAAGTCAGAAGTAAAGTATGATGATTTATTTAGTTACAAAAATGGATTTAAAGATCAGTTGACAGGCATATATACTGCACTTTGCTCTGATAATCTTTATGGAGCAAATCTTACTTTTGGTATGGCGGATGCTTTGGGGCAGCAATATGTATGGACACAGGAGGCTGGTATATATTATCATTTGCATAGATTTGAATATGATGACGCAACGAGTCAAAATATTATAAACGCCGTATGGGAAAGCATGTATAAAGATATTGCTAATATCAATATTTTATTAGAGGGAATAAAAGAATATGATGGCGTTTTATCTCAGACAGAATCGGATGTGTTTGAAGGTGAGGCTTACGGAATGCGAGCATTCTTACATTTTGACTTGCTTCGTTGGTTTGGTAAAAGCTTTCTAAGTGATGCTCAAGACGCGGCTATCCCTTATGTCCGAGGTGTGTCGAAAAATGTAACACCATTATCTACAGTGACTAAAAGTATTGACTTGGTGATAGAAGATTTAACCCATGCCTTAAAATTGTTGAAAGTTGATCCAATAAAGACAGGAAAAGCTTCAACGGAATTCCTGGGGGTAAGAGAATTTCATCTTAATTATTATGCTGTTTGTGCTTTATTAGCTCGTGCCTATCTTTACAAAAATGATAAGACAAATGCATTAAAATATGCACGTGAAGTAATCGATTCGAATAAATTTCCTTGGGTGGCAAGTAGTAATGTAACAACCAATACACGTAGTTCTCGTGACGGAATATTTAAATCAGAGTGTATTTTTATGCTTAATAATACAAGATTGAAGTCTTTGACAGAAAGGTTTTTAAAAGAAGGAGAAAGTAATACTGTAGGAAATTTATTAATTATGTCACCTGAAGTTTGCGCAGAAATTTTTGAAACTAATTTATATGGTTTTGATTGGCGATATAATTATTATTTTGAAACATTATTAGGTTATTATCTTGGAAGCTCAAAATTATGGCAAACCTCTTCTACTTATAATGATTGCCAACCTTTACTTAGAATTAGTGAAATGTGGCTTATAGCAGCAGAATGTGCAACATCTAAAAAAGAAGCCATAGACTGTATTAACATATTACGAAAACACAGGGGATTTGACGATAGTAGCTTGTTATCAGAAGAAAATATTACGGACGAAAACTTAAAATCAATTATTGGAAAAGAATATCGTAAAGAGTTTATAGGTGAAGGACAATGGTTCTTATATTGTAAACGTAACGATTTGAATCAGATACCTAATGTTTCAGTTCCATTTAGTAAAAAATATTACGTTCTACCTATGCCTGATTTGGAAAAGCAATATGGAGGAAGAAAATAGAAAGGAGATAATATATGATACTTTTTAATGATAAGATTTATAGTGTGCTTTTATTGCTTCTATGTAGTTGTACGACAGACAATTATTTGCGCTATGATACCACTGATGCCTCATTGCGTTTTGATTATTCTTTGGTAATAAAAGATAGCTTAATTTATTCTTTTGGATTGCATGCTGGAATAGAAGTTGATAATATTGACATTCCCGTTAAATTAATAGGTATAACATCTCCAAAAAATAGGAAATTTGTTGTACAGGTTGTCCCAGAGAAAACTACAGCGATTGAAAATAATGACTATAAAATTGAACCATGTGAATTGTTAGCAGACTCTATTTCAACTATAGTAAGGATTCAAGTGCGAAAAAATGCGAGTCTTAATTTAGGTGATAAAAGTATAGTCTTACGATTATGTGCTAATGATAATTTCTCAACTCCTCCAATTAACGAGGCTGAATTTAAAATTGTATTAACGAATGAATTATCAGAACCTGAAGGATGGATATTTGATGAATACAGTCGAGTAAAACATGAATTTGTTATATTGCACACGGGAGTGGCTACTAACTATACTAACTGGAGTACTTCTGAGCAAATTTATTGGAAGGGAGTGTTAATCAATGCCCTTTATAAATATAATAAAGAACATCCAGGAAAACCGTTGACAGATGAAAATGGTCTGATAGTGACGTTCTAAGTATTAATGAATAAATGTGTGTAATGATGAGAAATATATTTAAAATAGGATTATCCTTCATCTTTTTAATTACAAGTTTTTCTGCTTGTTACGATGATACTGGAAATTATAATTATTCTAATTTACCAGATGTTTCCATTTCTGCAAAAGACACAGTGTATGCCACTCAATTCAAAACTTTGGAGCTACCAATCGAAATTAAGTTGAGTAGTGGTAGTGAAAAGGACTATGACTTTAATTGGCGAATATGGTCAAACGCACTTGGAGGAGTGTCAAACCAAAAAACAATAGGAAATACAAAAACTCTTTCCTATTTAGTCACGGAAGTTCCAGGGGCCTATAGCTTAGTACTCACTTGCCATAATAAAGAAACAGGTGTAAAGTCGTTTAAAAAAATATTTTTGGTAGTACAGGGGATTATAACCGAAGGCTGGATGGTTTTACATGAGAAAAATGGAACAACAGATTTTGACATGATTATGAGTCCTTTTTTCTCAAATCGAGTAAAAGAGGATCTTGTCTTAAATAATGTTTACACATCTGTAAATAATGAACAGTTACGAGGGCATGGCGTAAAAATAGGTAGTTTCTTTTGGTTAGGAAAAATGCAGAACGTGACTATACTTACAGATAAAGGCGGTGTTCGCTTAGATGCAGTAACCATGCAAAAAACGTATGACATTTCTACGTTGATGCCAAATCTGGCAGATTGGAAGCCAGAGAATTATCTTTTCTATCATTATTATTGGAGCCCAGGTCGGTATGGATATGATGCTATCATTTCTAACGGCAAGTTTTATCAATATAGCTCCATGGGTTCAATGGGCTTTACAACGTATACAGAACCAATTTTGAAAGATGGTATGACTTATAAAGCTTCACCGTATGCGCCTCGTTATTTTGATTATTATCTGGGTATTCTTTATGATGAAATCGGAGGTCGATTTTTATGTTTCCCTAAGAAGAATGGAACTTCTTCGTGGGTACTCCAAGAAATGCCAGATAATATTTCTGGAACACTCTTTAATGTAAAAGATATGCATGCCAAGCTTAGATACATGGATACAGGTTTTAACAACTATGAATATGGCTTATTTAAAGACTGGAACACTCATAAGAATATACTATATACATTTAATTTTGACAAAAAGAAAAATATAGATAAAGGAATGTACTATGCTGACAATTGTCCAGAATTAAATAATGCTAAATATTTTGCAGTAGGAAATTTAGGCCCAATCTTTTATTATGCAACAGATAAAAATATTTACCAATATGATTATGCAGGAACTAATACTGGCATGAAAGTCTATTCTTTAGCCAACAATCAAGAAAAAATAACAGGAATCAAAATTTTGAAACCATGTGTAGATCGTTTTATTAAGACTCATCCCTATAATAATAAGGTTTTATTTGTTTCAACTTATAATGAAATCTTAAAAGAAGGAAAAGTTTACATGTATTATATTAATGTTAGTAATGGGACAATAGATGTATCTTCAGAAAAGGTTTTTAGTGGGTTTGGTAAAATAATAGATATGGAATATAATTTCCCAAAATATGGTTCTTGAGGAATGTTCAAAATGAAAATAGTAAATATAAATAAGTCTTCAATTGCCTTTGTACTCTGTTTATGGGTGACTACTGTTCTTGGACAAGTTGAATTTTATTTTGAAGAGTATGGAGCTTCAAAAATACGAGTAGTTTTTCGAGATTCGTCGTATTATTCAACTTTGGACAATAACGGTAGAGGTGTAATTAGGTTTTCGCCAGTCTTAAAGCCTGGATACGCTGTACTTTATGGACCTAAAAATATTATGTATTTTTATCTTATTCCAACAGGAAAGCAAAGCATGCTAAAATATAAAAATGGAGATCTTAAATTTCTTGGAGATGGTAAGGATATTAATGATTATTTAAATGGAGAACTTTTAGAGCTACTTAATTTGAATTATAATCAACCCGAAAATGAATTTTTGAGTGATTGGAATAAGATGTTTCTTAATTTACAAATAAATATCGATACACTTTCATTATTTGAAGAATTTAAGAAGATAGAGAAAAAACGATTACATTATTTGGCCTGTAATATGCTCCAGAATTATCCTCTTCACAGAGCAAGATTTCTCAAACAGAAGTATTATCTTCCACATTCTGCATTTTATCAACAGCAGGAAAAAATAATGATTGAAGATTCGGAAGCTTATGATTTTTGGGAATACCGACAAGCTTTTAGAAATTATATTCAAGCTTTAGCTTCCAAGAATATAAACAATAACCCCTTAAATGAATTGCGTTATGCATTGAATTATACCAAAAACAACATAAAAGACTCAAATCTTCAAGATTATCTTATTCATACTTTTATGTATGGATATGTTAGAAGGTATGGCGTGAAAGATATTGGTGAGTTTCTCCCAATATATAATAGTCATGTTCATAATATAAAAAGGAAAGCAGACTTTAAAGAAATTTATCAAAAGTTCTCACGTATAGCTTACGGAAAACAAGCACCATGTTTTATACTTCCTAATGTAGAAGGCGAGAAAATCTCACTCTCTATGTTAAAGGGTAAGTATATTTATATCGATGTTTGGGCAACTTGGTGTTTGCCCTGTTGTCGTGAACTACCTTATCTTCTTAAGTTACAGGAGAAGTTCAAAGGAAAGCCAATTGTCTTTGTTAGTATTTCAATAGATGAGGATGAATCTAAATGGAAAGGAAAGATAAAAACAGATAATTTGCAAGGTATTCAATTGCGTGCAGATAGAAATAGTAATTTTCAAAAAGATTATCAAATTTCACGCATACCTCGTTTTATATTAATTGATGCTGAAGGAAAAATTATAGATGAGAATATGACAAGACCTTCTGATCCAAAAACTATAAATCGAATAGATTCTTTATTTTCAGATTAAATAGCCACAGGGTGTTGAATATATTGATTGGACACGGGTGATAAAAATAATAGTGCACGAAGTCTCTGTTTCGCTTTTTTTAGTTTGACCTAAATCAATTTCTGCAAATTTCTAAAACTTTTCTTGAAAAATATTTGGAAGTTAGTCGTAAAGTTTGTACTTTTGCATCCGCTTTCGAGAATGAAACGAAAATGAAACATTCTTCGGGGCGACAAAAGAAGCGTTCTTTGAAAAAGATTTACATAAGACAGAAGTAGTACAAGAAGCATGTATGGCTTTTTAGGAAAGGAGTTGATGAGGCGACGAGTTAACGAGTTTTCTTGAAGCGTAAATACATAGGTAACAAGTTTTACGAACCGTTCAATTCATTGGAAAAGAACTAAGGTGAGAATACTTTTAAATTCTGGAGTTTCGTTCTGAACAGAGACAACGAAGTTGGTTGAGATAGGGTATATGGCGTTAG
>NZ_HG417097.1:0-15964 GCF_000455445.1 Hoylesella timonensis 4401737 = DSM 22865 = JCM 15640
CACCACTAGAGAACTTGTTATAGACTTTTATTCCTCCGATCAAGCCCACCACGGCGCCGATGGCATAAATGAGTTTTGTGCCAGGGTCAAAGTAGGAGGTTACCATTTTCGTGGCTTCGTTGATACCAGCCATGCCGTTGCCCTGTGCATAAGCTCCTGCGGTGGCGGCAGCCATCAGGAGCAGCATTGTGATTTTCTTTTTGTTGTTCATTGCTGTTTTTATTTTAAGTTGTTAAACATATGTGCTTTCTTTTAGGTAAAAGTGGCAAGGGGTAGCTCGGTTTTATCGTATGACAGATATTGGCAGATTGTTTTACTTTTGAGCCACCCCCGCATCACTTTACAATATGAATAAAAACATTAGTCTTACAGATAGTATGACAGTGGACGCTCGCCCATATCGTCAGTTTCCGTCATCATATTGTCAGAAGAGTTCTTTCTGGAGGCATCGAAAGTGGACAATTCATATGTCTGCTCTTCTCCTTCCTCTGCTCTTCGGATTTTATCCAGCAGGATGGACTGCTCACCTTGCATTTTGGCGACATACTCCTTGTATTTCTCCATAAAGTCAGTGCCTTTAAGTTGACCGACAATTTCCTTGACTTCGGCATCGTCTACCTCATCACTGTTCTTACGCCACTTTCTCATGCGACCTAAGTCACGTGCGAGGATAGATTGACTGGATACCTCGCCATCTTCAGATGCGGACTCAATGGGCAGACTCAGCTCCTCGCGAGCAACCTCGTTTTCGTCCTCTCTTTCCATCTCATAGCTAACCTCCATCTCGTTATCCTCTTCCTTCATATCATCTTTATTTTCGGAGTTCTGAGGTGCAAAATTATTACTATTCTGCTTTGAATTTTCTAATGATGAAGCAGAGGGAACTTGTGGGATAATAGGGGAAGTGGAACGGCTTTTGCCAATCAGTACAAACTCGGCTTGATCTTCTGTTCCTTCTCCTTTTTGTCCGTCTTTTTTCTTCGTCGCTTCATTCTCCTTAGTCTGCTCATTGCCCTTTTTATTTTTCTTGATAAGGATGCCATACGGAGATACATACCGCATATAGAAGTACAGGATACCCAGCATTATCCAAATGATGATGAGTATCAGTATAAAACTGAAAAGTATTGTTTCCATCATAGTGTTATAGTTGTCTTGCGTCTTTGTTTTGCTGCCGCACTGTTGAGCAATTCCAAATGTTCACGCAGGTGTTCCCTAAGAATGTTATCTATATATGCGGCTATGGAAACACGCTCCCCCAAGTCCTGCAACACGTTGCGCAGGTTCTGCAGCGTTTCCAGATTAATGGAGAAGGCTGTCCGCATTTGGGAGCGGACAGGATGAAAGTACAGGGAACGGTAGTCCTCTATGGAAAGGGAGGACACACCAGGTTTTTCCATTCTCGGCTTCCTTTCCCGTTTCTGTTCCGTGTTCCCCGTTTTCTCTCTTTCTATTTCATCTACTGGTTTTTCTTTTGCTATTTTCGCTTTCGTCTCTTCTAAATTATTGTCTTCCTCCCCTGATGTTGCAGGGGAGGACTCAGTATCCTCGGAAGGGTCGAAGGAGTTTGGTATCGTGACAGGTTTTACCACGACATTGTCCTCTGCCATTTTCTTCAGCTTGTTTTCCAGCTGTTGCTTTCTTTCCTCAATCGTTGCCATTTTCTGTTTTCGTTTTTAGTTTGAAACGTTGAATTATCTCATTGACGAGTTCGTCCAGCCCTGTACCCGTTCGTAATCCCCTTGCAGGAGGCTGATAGGTAGAGCGGAACACTCCGCGCAGTCCGTATGTGGAAAGTTCGTGAGAGAAGCGGTGCGTGGCATATACATAGCCGGGCAGGAGCGTGAGTTCGTATTCGTCGATGAGCTTTGTATATTCATCGATGATGATGTTCCTTACTCTTCTGTCCACCTTGTTCCAGAACAGGATAATGTCCTTTATCCGGGAGTCGGACATCGAAACTCCAATCTCCGTGATAGTCTTGGCGTATGCCAGACATGAAACCAGCGACTGAATATCGGCTTCAATCGGAGAAAGGATATAGTCCATCTGAAGGGACAGTTCCATCAGTTCGGTTGTTCCAGCATGTCCCGGGAAATCAAATATAACCAACTGGTACTTCTCGTTGCTGATACCGTCGATTTTACTTCGTGCAGTCCTGACGGCTTCATTGGGTGCAGACTTGTAAATTCTGTATGCTTTTTTGCCGAGGTGATGAAAGTACTCCTGCATGGATTTGGAAAGCTCTTCGCTCTCCTGAACGATACTTTTCTCACGTTCCCTCAGTTTGTAGAAAGAGTCTTGCGACAGGTCGCAGTCCATCACGAAGAGGTTGATGCCTTGTTCGTAGTACAATATGCTGCTTACGATTTCGGCAAGAGTACTTTTTCCCACTCCTCCCTTTTGGGAAGAGAAGCCCAGAAAAAGGGGGCGTTGTTCTTTGTTCTCCATAATGATAATTTCTTAGTTCATATTATTTGTCTATTTGATGTTTGGATGTTCTTTTATTCTTAAGAGTTATCAGCAGACAGTTTGTTTTGACTACATTTGGTTCATACGATAGTCCTAAAGAACTATTTCGAGTTCTTACAATCTGTTGTACTGACAATAGTTTGTCATGACAATAAATTGTTATGAATATGTATTGTTCTTTCTTATCATCTTTGGTGCAAGCAGGCGGTAATATGATATGTCTTTTGCTTGTGACATCATACCATTGTTCGCTCGTTCTGACTGCAAAATAAATGATATTTCGGCTGATTTTATGATGCCTATGAAATGCAGGGAAATGAAAGGAAAAAGAGTGAATGTCGCTGATAATGAGATATTTGAAAATCCACTGTAACTTTGCAGGCAGATAGAAAACATGGAGGTAAACTATCCGAAGCGGACACCCTTACAGGTGGATGCTTCTATTGCATCAACTCTTGATATTGGCAAGGTGTGTCTTTGTGACACAAACCGACGTTTGTACCACAAAGACCCTTGCCTCGGTGCGAGGGGATAATCACTCCAAAGTCGTAATTAGAAACCAAATGGATATGGATAAAGAAAGAGAATACGGTTCAGAACGGAAAATGTCAAGCAAACCCCGTTGGGACAACTGGCATGTACGGTTGCCCAACCCCAAAGACCAGCAAAAAGTCATTGAACTTTTCCATAAATCCGGTGCAAAATCGAAGTCTGATTTTGTGCGTGGCTGTATTCTTGGGGAGAAGTTCAAGGTGATAACAGTAGATAAATCCGCTGTGGATTATTATCGTAAACTCTCGGAATTGATTGCCGAAAATCATCGGATAGGCGTACTCTACAACCAAACAGTACGCGCAATAAACTCTTATCACAGCGTGAAAACTGCACAGATTTTACTTGAAAAATTGGAAAAAATCTCTGGTCAAATCATCACGCTACAACAGAAAGCCATCCAACTGACGGAACAATTTGATAGTCGATAAAGGAATATGATTGCAAAGATTTCTTCTACCGAGAACCTTGGAGGAGCATTGGGGTATAACTTCAAAAAGATGCAGCACAACGAAGCGGTAGTCCTCTGCGTGAACGAACTTCGGAAAGGCTTCGATGGCACTTTTCAAATGGATAAGGTACTTGCCGATATGCAAAAGACGATACCAGAGCAATGCAGGACAAAGAAAACGGTTTTTCACTGCTCCCTCAATCCGCACCCAGACGAGAAACTATCTGATGAGCAACTCACGCAGATTGCAAAGGAATATATGGAGGCACTCGGCTATGGCAAGCAACCCTACATCGTCTTCAAGCATAATGACATTGCCCGTGAGCATATACACATCGTGTCGCTTCGGGTGGACAGCAAAGGAAGAAAGATGAACGATAAGTTTGAGAAGCGGCGGAGCAAGCAGATTACCGATGCCTTGGAAAGGAAGTATAATCTTATTCCAAGTTCAAAAATTAGTAATAAGGCAGAAACAGAAACGCCCAAGGTGGATATGGGTAAAGGAAACATCAAGGAGCAGGTGGCAAGCGTCCTCCGCAGGGTGCTGAAGCATTATCGCTTCTGTTCATTGGGTGAACTGAACGCCGTTCTCTCCGCATACAATCTTGCAGTGGAAGAAGTCAGGAAGGAGTTTCGGGGAAGGAAATACGACGGGCTTGTCTATGTCTCGACTAATGACAAGGGAAACAAGGCAGGCACACCCATCCATGCCTCAGACATCGGCCGTGGTGTAGGCCACACTGCCGTGCAGAACAGGATGCGGAAATCGAAGCAAGCCATCAAGCCGCTGATACCAACCGTTAGAAGAAAGATATTGGAAGTTATGCGTACCTCTCCAAAGACAGAGGAAGAACTTCGACAAAGATTGGAGGAACAGGGCTTGCGTGTGGCAATCCGAAAGAATGAAAGCGGACGTATCTATGGCATTACCTTCATAGACGACGAAGGAGGCGTTGCGCTCAACGGCTCACGATTGGGGAAGGGATATGCCGCCAATAAGTTTAACGAGTACTTCTCTAACCCTGCTCACAATCCATTCTTGGATGAATCGCTTTATGGTAATCCGTCCGTTAGCCATGAACAGATAAATAACATGCAGTTATTACAACAAGACACAGAGGAAGGCGACAACCTTGTTGATGAACTAATCGACGATATGGTGGGAGAAACTTTCTCTGCATCGGGCAATGATGATTGGAAAGAAGCGGCATGGCAGCGTAAACTCCGAAAGCAAAGTAAGGTAAATCTTAGACGAAGAAAACATTAAATAAACGAGCAATTCCAACTCCCCTCCTTTCGGAGGGGTTGGGGGGAGGCTACAAATACATTATTATGGCACAAGAAGATGATTTAAGGGCATTGGGTAAAGTTATGGACTTTATGCGGGGTATATCTGTGATATTCCTCCTTATTAACTGTTATTGGTTCTGTTACGAGGCATTTCAGCAGTGGCACTTCACACTTGGTATCATCAATAAGATACTGATGAACTTCCAGCGTACCACAGGATTGTTTTCGTCCATCCTCTGGACAAAACTCTTTTGCGTGGTATTCCTTGCCCTTTCCTGTTTGGGGACGAAAGGCGTGAAGGAGGAGAAAATCACATGGCCAAAGATTTGGACAGTGCTTTTCTCCGGCTTCGTCTTTTTCTTTCTCAACTGGTGGCTATTGTCATTGCCCATAGGAAAAATTGGGGCGGCTTCACTCTATATCTTCACGCTCTCCGTTGGCTATATCTGTCTGCTGATGGGTGGCGTATGGATGAGCCGACTACTCAAAAATAACTTGATGGACGATGTGTTCAACACAGAAAACGAGAGTTTCATGCAGGAAACACGGTTGATGGAAAATGAATACTCCGTCAATCTCCCCACACGTTTTTACTATAAGAAGAAATGGAATAAGGGCTGGATTAACGTGGTCAATCCTTTCCGTGCCTCAATGGTACTCGGAACACCGGGTTCGGGTAAGTCCTACGCTATCGTGAACAATTACATCAAGCAGCAAATAGAAAAAGGCTTTGCCATGTACATCTACGACTATAAGTTTCCCGACCTTTCCGAGATTGCTTATAATCACCTGCTTAATCACTTGGATGCCTACAAGGTAAAGCCGCAGTTCTATGTCATCAACTTCGATGCCCCGAGGAAATCGCATCGGTGCAATCCTATCAATCCAGCCTTTATGACGGACATATCGGATGCCTATGAGAGTGCCTACACCATCATGCTCAATCTGAATCGCTCGTGGATACAAAAGCAGGGAGACTTCTTTGTGGAGTCACCAATTATCCTATTGGCAGCCATCATTTGGTTTCTCAAAATCTATGAGGACGGAAAGTACTGCACTTTCCCTCATGCCATTGAGTTCCTGAACCGTCCCTACGCACAGATATTTCCTATACTCACTTCCTATGATGAACTTGCCAACTACCTTTCGCCTTTCATGGACGCTTGGGAGGGTGGAGCGCAGGACCAGTTGCAGGGACAGATAGCCAGTGCCAAGATACCGCTATCACGTATGATTTCTCCGGCTCTCTATTGGGTGATGACAGGTGATGATTTCTCGCTTGACATCAACAATCCCAACGAGCCGAAGGTGCTGGTTGTCGGTAATAATCCCGACCGTCAGAATATCTACTCGGCGGCACTCGGATTATATAATAGCCGTATCGTGAAACTTATCAACAAGAAGAAACAACTAAAAAGTTCGGTTATCATTGACGAGTTGCCGACTATCTACTTTCGTGGCTTGGACAATCTGATTGCCACTGCAAGAAGTAACAAGGTGGCTGTGTGTTTGGGCTTTCAGGACTTTAGCCAATTAACAAGGGATTATGGCGACAAGGAGAGCAAGGTAATACAAAACACCGTGGGAAATGTGTTCAGTGGGCAAGTGGTTGGCGAAACCGCCAAGACGCTTTCCGAGCGTTTCGGAAAAGTGCTTCAGCAACGGCAGTCTATGACCATCAACCGTAACGATAAGTCCACTTCCATTTCCACCCAGATGGATAGCCTTATCCCTGCATCGAAAATAAGCAACCTTACACAAGGTATGTTTGTGGGCGCTGTGTCCGACAACTTTGACGAACGTATCGACCAGAAAATTTTCCACGCGGAGATTGTCGTGGATAGTGCCAAGGTGTCGGCTGAAATGAAAGCATACCAGCCCATCCCAGTGATAGTGGAATTCAAAAATGAAGATGGCTCCGATAATCTTAAAGAGACCATTGAAGCCAATTATCGAAAGGTAAAGCAAGAAATCTTTTCCCTTGTAAATGTTGAAATTGAGCGGATTAAGAATGATCCAGAATTGTCTAAGTTGATTAAAGAGTAATAAATTCAACACTGACTACTTCGATACAGAATGTACTTCTTTCCTATTGAGGGATTCGGATTAATCCTATACTTTGCATACCACGGTGTTTTCCCGGTCTTTTGAACTATGAAGAAATATTGTCTTTACTGTTGATTTATAATAATAAAAAAAAATAATTCTATGACTATTATTATAACGCTTATAAGCATACTGTAGAAGAATTTCTTTTTATAAATCTTCACTTCCTTCAATGAGAGTTTATTGAAGTGTGTCTGTAGTTTTTCATATTTGTTTTCATTGTATATTCTCATATTGATAAGAATTAAAAATACAAATAATATGAACAATGGGCTACTCAATAGTTCAAAACTATCAGCAATACTTCTCTCTATTACTATATTTAGTAAAATTAATAGCATTATTACAAAGAACACTATATAAGAAAATTGAAGAACAGCTATTATAGCAAAAGTACGATCAGGAAAACCTCTTTTGGGTGTATTGTGCCAAAGCCAATAAAATATATTATCACAAAATGATATCTTGTCATTTTGTGGAATAAAGTAAGTTTTCATTTATGTAATTTTACTTGAGATAGTGATCATCTTAATTTCCCTTGCCGAAATTCTGGATAGTGAGGATTATATTTAAATGGAATACTGTAATCGTAATGTGGACGTACTACCCTTGTTGCGTCTGCAGGTGTAATGGTTCCATGAATTTCTTCATAACTTTTTGCTGGTATAAATGACCGTTTTGAGGAACTTATTATAAACCATAAAATCCCTAATACTATACCTGCAGGTGGACATATATCACCTATAATATAGATGCCTACACTTACACCAACATTAGTTGCTGCATCAGTAAAATTCTGTTCTCCTGCAAGCCAAAGGGTTGTATCAATAATAATACCTGCCCCAAGAATTTTTCTTCCTACTTTTGTAGCTATTTTTCCTCGAGTAGTAAAAACTCTATTAGGATTACGAACAAGTGTCCCCTGTGGATTTATCTGTATATACTTTCCTCCAACTATTACAGGTTTAGTAGATAATTGTTCAATAGAATTTGCTATTCCGTATAGAGAAAGAGCAGATGTACCTGTACTGATTAAACCTCTTAATGGTGCAAGTCCAGTGTTTGCATTTTTGACATCTTTTATAACCACTAACTCATAAAAAGGAGTAGAATATTGGTTAGTTGATGGCAGACCAGTAGTAAAAAAAGCGGAACGTTGTCTCCAAAAAACATATCCTAACCCTTGTACATAGCCAGTATATAACTGCCGCTTTCTACATAAATTTTCAAATTCTTGTAATGTAATTCCCATAATTTTATATAAAAAAGGTTACATACCTGATATACATATATCAGGTATGTAACCTTGATTATTTTACTTGATTATTCCTGCTTATACTCACTTTCCCAAACAGTATCTTCCGGATTGTCTCCTTTGTGTCCTGCGAGTTGTATCACAAAACTCTTTGCTGGGAAATATGGGGTGATATGGATGTCCAAGAGAACCTTGTCTTTCTGATTCTTATCTTGCTCTATCTTAAGTACCTTAAACTTTTCGATAAGTTTGCTTGGTCCCTGAACTCCGTCCAAGAACTTGACAATTTGAGAACGCAAATCAGCCTCTGTGCGTGTTGTCCAATTCTCAAACGCTCTACGGTTCAAAAAGTCAAAAAGCACTTTGGTGATATAGTCAAAGACACGAACAACGGAATAGGTCTGCAAACCGATGTTGTCTCCATTGAAAAGTGTCTTTGCAGAGAATGCCATTACACGGCTATACTCATTCACCATAGGAACGAGTCCCATACGTTCCAGTTCTGAAATTTCGCTTTTCTTTAAATCAAAACGGACACTTTCTACTTCGTTCAGTCCACCAAATTTCTTTCCGGCAACAACTTGAGACATCAATGTCATGTAGATTTTTCCTGCCAAAGCACCAGAAGGGGCAACATATAAGTTCTCTTCTTCGCCAACAGCATCTACTTTCGGACGACCAAGCAACCAGTTGCAGGTCATGATAGTATTTGCCTTAAAGACTTCACCACCTGTGTGATCAGCATTGAAAAAGACATCTACAACATCATCTGGACTTTCCAAGTCTTGGAAATCCGTAATCAGAACTGCCTTGGTTTCATGTGCCATTTTAGACCATTTGTCTAAGACGGCATTAGAGCCAAGATAGCCTGGGACAACTAGAAGTGAATAGTTACGACGCAAATCAAGTCGGTCGTAATTCTGCTTTAACTCATTGCCGATATAATCAATGAAAAGAGTATTGTCTAGGTCTCGGAGCTGTTCAAGGTCTGCATTGACAATCGTAATATTCTTTACCTTGTCTGCTTCTGTGTTTTTGTAGAATAAAGCGATGGAACGATAAGCAGCTTCCAACTCGCGTGTACGTGAGAGAGCCGCCAAAAGATTGGCATTGAGGTTCTCTTCTACTTGCAAAGCCCGTTGCTTTGCCTCGTCTCTCATTTTCTCGACAGACTCTCCAGATTTGAGGAGTTCTATCCATACTTTCAAACGGCTGGAAAGTAATTTTCGTTCCCCTGCCCACTGTTCGTCAGTCAGAAAGATATTCCTCCTCGCCTTGCGATTGGGGTTAAGGTTTGACATTCCGTCAATTGTATTCTCAATGAAAGCAAAACCTCCAAACTCTTTGAGTTTGTCTAGCGCAGATGAAGATGGCGATGTTGCTTGAGAGGACTGTGCAACTGAACTTACCTGCTGACTGCTTTTAGTCTTCTTCTCTGTATCCATAGTTATTCTTCTTTTGATGGATTAGACTTTGATATTTCTTCTATGGCTTTTTCCAATAACTCAATCATTGCCGAACGTGTTTCAGCATTCTCCACTGCTTTCAGCAAAGCACGATTGGAGGATAACTGACGAGCAATCTTTACATACTGCTCTTTTTCCACATCCAATTGAGAAAGGAAAGGGCTGTTCTCTTTAAGGTTCTTGGCACCAAAATCTCCAAGATTATGAAAACTCATGGTTTCCACGACAGGCGTTCCTTCCTGATCTTGGTGTTCTAATTGAACTGTCGGATTAAAACGCTCGAAGACATCCTCGACTGTCTCTAAACCATAGACAGCTTCTGGATTTACCGGAGCTTCATCCGTAAGTTTCTGAACAAACAATGTTCGATTCGAAGGAATCTCAGCAATTGACTCATTGGCATCTACTTTTACTTCATTGCCACCTACACCGTATTGATATAGTCCCATAATTTGTATGATTTAATATTTTCTATATATTCGATTATTCAAGTCATTAGGGTGCTGACAAATATAATCATTTTTATTGTGAATACCAAGGAAAATCTGATTTTTTTGTCATTTCACTGCGAAAATGTTGATAATCCCCGTGACAATGTGAACTCCCCTATCGAAAAGTGAAGCAAAAAGAGATTGTGAGCTGTATCCCTTGTCCGCATAGAACTTTCCGAACAAATCCTTAGTCAAGTTATTGAATACTTTTGGGTTACGGTCATCCACATTGGCCTTTGTGAGTGCAAAGTTGAGTAATTCTCCTCGTTCATTACACAGCAGATGCAACTTAAAGCCATAGTACCATCCCATCGTACTTTTTCCCTTATGAGCATACCCCTTGAAGACACGATTGGAATACCCGGGGCTTTTGTCAAGCAGCGTGCTGAAGCCGATGCTTGACAAAAGCCCCGTCAGCATACCGCCCCAGTCGGGGGCATAGGGACCGCCCACCATGACAGGCGCACCTGTCGGAATGGGAATGGAGAAGGATGTCGGGGCGAAGAGGGTTGGAGTGAACTTGAACTTTTTCTTGCCTACCTTGCTCAATGCTCCCGAAAAAGGAATGCCTACGTCGTTGCAGGTCATTACCATGTATCCCTTGGGACTTAAACGCGTCCCCTCTGCAAAAACCGTCTAGGAGGAGAAGAAGTTCATGCTCTCGTGCCCGATCATCGAAGCCATGGCGAAAGAACCGGCAAGCGGGATGTGCATCAGGGGGATAATCATGCCGCCCGTGTCCGAGACGACGCACTTCAGCCCGTTCACGCTCACGTTCGTGCCGAGGAACGGTATGTAGTCGGTGGGGTCCATCACCATACCTATGTAAGGGTGGGGGGAGCTGTCGTCACATCGACGTCAACTCCGACTACCATAATGATATGACTGTCCGCGAGTAACATGATTCATCCAATTATAATATTGGAAGAGATGTCCATTCCAATGTTTTCCATTTTTTTTTCTTCAATTTTTCTAAGAGTACAGGTGTAAGTTCGTAATGAGGTTTTTTTTTCTTTTTTTGAGGAATTAGAGTAAACAATGTAACTGAATTGTCTTTTTTATCACATTCTAATGTTGTGTAATTATATTCAACAACATGAAAACCCGAATACTCCAATTGTGTATTATCACATATTTTATCAAGAGGAATAAATTCTCCATCGAAAAAAATACGACCATTTTGTAACCATAGAGACAACCATTCCATAATCAAATAAGGTAAATTTGAAGGTGCAATTCTTGAATATGGATTCCATCCTAATGGTAAAATCATTATAAATTCTGTTGATGGATTGCTATACCTATAATTACCTATGGTATATAAGAGTACGTTGCTGTTACTATTTGTTATTGCAATTCTATTAAATGTCCCATTTGACAAAATATTGAAGCGATTTGGTATTACTCTTCCAATATAGTAATCTATGTGGGCGGATATTCCTCCCCCATTTTCTGAAGTCCAATCATAATCCCTATTTACATTTGATAATGCTCCATTTTCAATTAGATAGTTAAATAGATGTTCATGTTTCCATATTATAGCTAAATCCAACGGACTCAGATATAATCCGATATTTAATCTATTTATATCTGCTCCACACTCAACAAGATACGCCATCATATCATAATGCCCTTTTGTGCAAGCTGTTCCAATTGCAGAAAGTTTTACTAAATCGTATCCATTTATATCTGTATTATTGTCTAATAATAATTTTACAATATCAATATTATTAGAAGATGCGGCACCTTCTAAAGGATAGAATATATGATCTTTTGTATAATTGACATCAGCGCCATAATCAATAAGAATTTTACAAATATCATATAAGCCCAATTTTGCAGCTCGATATAGCGGTGGATTTAAATTATACAATTCTCCATCATTTAAATTCAATGTGCTATTTTCTCGCAAAATTTTTTCCAAAGCAATACTATTACCTTGTGTTATGTATTTCTCAATTTTTTGATACAATTCATTCATGTTTTTTTATTTTATTTAAAACCAGTTCCAGAGAAGATCTCTCCAAGTGAACCTAATGTCTCTTTTATGGCTTCAGGGTTTCCTCTTACTTTGGATAATTCATCATATACTGTTTTAGCTGCTTTTTTAGAATGATTGCCTAACCCATTGGAAGCCCAAACAAAATTTTCAATAGAAGAATTTAAATCTATTCCGACTTCTGCTATTATATCTTGAGAGTCAGTTATCCATTTCCTTGCGTCAGCAGACCAATTAGAGGGAGCATGTTCTCTTACAATATGATGTCTATGCGGATTATACATATTTTTAGGAGCAGGTCCCATTTTTTTCATATCACTCGCACTTAAAGCGCATTTTTCTAATCCGAACAGGTCCAAGTAGCTATTGACATCTTCAACATATCCATAGAGTGTAGGATTGTTTCCAGCAAGCCCGATAGGGTCGGAAGAGATATACATACCCATTTGCGGGGAGTAATAGCGGAACCTATTATAATAAAGCCCTGTTTCTTGGTCTTCGTATTGTCCTTGGAAACGGAAAGGTATGAAGTCTCGTTTTCCTCTGAGTTCCAGTACATCCCCATAGATGTCAAGTATGCAGTCCCAGACCACATTTCCCTTGCTGTCAAGAGCCTGTATAGGCGTACCCAAGTAGTCTTGCACGATGGTATAACTATCATCCTCGGTGAGCTTTGCCACCGGGGTATAACTTCCACCGTCATACGCCCATGTAATGAGGTTACTGTACGGTTCTGACCTGTCATAGCGGATGCGACCGAGTTCATCTTTCTCCATTCTCGGCTTTTCCCGCCTGTCATAGCTCCACTCGTGCAGCAGCACGTTGCCGTCCCAGGCATAGCGATAGCATGTGTCGTGCGTCTCTTTAAGGGTACGCCTGCCCAAGGCATCGTACTCAAACCTTATGGTGGCACCATCGGGCGTGCGTACGCTCTTGAGCATGCCGTTGCCATACCACTCGTAAGCGGTATCTCCCTGTTGCCAGCCATAATGTGCCTGCAGTTCCTTGTCATTGGGTGTGGTTCGCGTGAAGAGCTTGTCAAGCCAATCCTTGGGTTGCGGCATCACGGGAGGCTCCAAGACATTGCGAGTGCTCTTGAGGATAAGATTGCCTTCCCCGTCGTAGCGATAGTAGTTCTTCTCATCCTTGAGCAGCCTGCCGCTCCTGTCATAGACACGTCCCCTGGCATCCCTGTCCCGATAGACGTTGCCGATGATGTCGGGAGTCTTGAAGAGACACTCGCTCATGTCAAGCGATGCACCGACGAGGGTGCCGAAGCTGTCATAGTCGTACATCACGGGAGACTTCCTCAGGTGGGACTGCATGGAAAGCAGCCTGTCGTTCCTTCTCCATGCATAGAAGCGGTGTCCGCGCGATTCCGTCCCCGCATAGGTACACCTTGCCTCCAGACGTCCCGCAAAGTCGTATTCCGAGGTAATGCGCACGCCACCCGTGGCAAAGCGCTCTATCTCGCGTCCCCTCTCATCGTAGCGGATACGGCTTTCCCAAGCGTCTGATTCCTCTGACTGCCGGGCATGGAGGGTCTCCGTCTCCCCAAGTCGGGTGTAGGAGGTATTCTGCTCCGCTCCGAGAGAACTCCGCAGTCCTGTGTGTCCGCCCCATTGGTCATATTCATGCTCAATGGCAACCCTGTGTGCCTTGCCTCCGTTCGGGAGTATCTGCTCTTCTTTAATGACACGACCCTTTTTATCGTGACTGAAAACAACCTCACCTTGTAGGTTGGCTTCTCGACACAGTTGTTATTGTGCATAATAATCTTTACCCTCTTTCATATAAGTCTTACACCCTTGGAAAACTAATCCATAAACTTCTAGTTCCAATAACCAATTTGAATTATTGTCGTAAAATCTTATTATTTTTAGACCATCTTCTTGGTTCTTTATTTCTACCTGGCATATATTTCTATTGTTATGCGACCAATTTTGACATTTCATCCCTTTAATAAAGCTATTTCTTAATTCAATTTCAACTGTATCATAATCTTTTAGCCATAGCCCCCATTTTTCAATTTCTACAGAAGGCTTTATACTTGTTCTGATAGTTAAAATATAATTAGACAAGTCAGTTGAAAAAGAGACTAGTGAAATATCCATTATGCCATTAGGATATATCTGTTTTAGAAAATGATTCCTAGTTATTATTTCTATTATATTCATATTTCTTGCTAAAAATTATAGTGTCCGTGAGTGCCATCAACATGTCCTGTACCTAAATTGGAGTCTCTTATATTAAAATGTGGTTTAGATGCAGGATCGCCTGGATTGGATTTAATATGTCCTAAACTATGTTCTTGAAAAGTAATGGTTTCACTATTATTATCAGCAAATTCATAATTCCTAGTTTGAATGGGATTATTGTTTTTACCCATTACAGGCTTTCCATGACCATCCATAAGGTCAGTATAATATACTTTCTTCGGTTGTTGACCCATCGGTATTCCAGCATCTCGTTTAGCCTGTCTAAAGGCATCTCTTCTACTATTTCCAGAATAAGCTGTTTTTTTATTTTTAGTACAATCTAATCCAAAAACATCTATCTGATTATTCGTATCCTCTACATAGCCATAGAGAGTGGGATTGCCCCCCGCTAATCTTATTGGGTCTTGACTGATGTAATTACCTGTTTCAGGCGAATAATACCTGAACCTATTATAATACAGCCCTGTTTCTTGGTCTTCGTATTGTCCTTGGAAACGGAAAGGTATGAAGTCTCGTTTTCCTCTCAGTTCCAGTACATCTCCATAGATGTCGAGGATGCAGTCCCAAACCACCTCACCCTTGCTGTCGAGAGCCTGAATAGGTGTACCCAGATAATCCTGCACGATACTATAGCTGTCCTCCTCAGTTAGCTTTGCCACAGGGGTGTAACTACCACCGTCATACACCCATGTAATGAGATTGGTGTACGGCTCCTGTCTGTCATAACGGATACGCCCTAATTCATCCTGCTGTGTCCTCGGCTTTTCCCGCCTGTCATAGCTCCACTCATGCAGCAGCATATTGCCGTCCCAAGCATAGCGATGGCATGTGTCGTGCGTCTCTTTGAGGGTACGCCTGCCCAAGGCATCGTACTCAAACCTTATGGTGGCACCATCGGGCGTGCGTACGCTCTTGAGCATGCCATTGCCGTACCACTCGTAAGCGGTATCTCCCTGTTGCCAGCCATAATGAGCCTGCAGTTCCTTGTCGTTGGGCGTTGTTCTCGTGAAGAGCTTGTCAAGCCAATCCTTGGGTTGCGGCATCACGGGAGGCTCCAAGACATTACGAGTGCTCTTGAGGATAAGATTGCCTTCCCCGTCGTAGCGATAGTAGTTCTTCTCATCCTTGAGCAGCTTGCCGCTCCTGTCATAGACACGTCCCCTGGCATCCCTGTCCCGATAGACGTTGCCGATGATGTCGGGAGTCTTGAAGAGACACTCGCTCATGTCAAGCGATGCACCGACGAGGGTGCCGAAGCTGTCATAGTCGTACATCACGGGAGACTTCCTCAGGTGGGACCGCATGGAAAGCAGCCTGTCGTTCCTTCTCCATGCATAGAAGCGGTGTCCGCGCGATTCCGTCCCCGCATAGGTACACCTTGCCTCCAGACGCCCCGCAAAGTCGTATTCCGAGGTAATGCGCACGCCACCCGTGGCAAAGCGCTCTATCTCGCGTCCCCTATCATCGTAGCGGATACGGCTTTCCCAAGCGTCTGATTCCTCTGACTGCCGGGCATGGAGGGTCTCCGTCTCCCCAAGTGAGGTGTAGGAGGTATTCTGCTCCGCTCCGAGAGAACTCCGCAGTCCTGTGTGTCCGCCCCATTGGTCATATTCATGCTCAATGGCGATCCCTGTCTGCCTTGCCTCCGTCCGGGAGTATCTGC
>NZ_HG417097.1:17822-50633 GCF_000455445.1 Hoylesella timonensis 4401737 = DSM 22865 = JCM 15640
ATCTCGCGTCCCCTATCATCGTAGCGGATACGGCTTTCCCAAGCGTCTGATTCCTCTGACTGCCGGGCATGGAGGGTCTCCGTCTCCCCAAGTGAGGTGTAGGAGGTATTCTGCTCCGCTCCGAGAGAACTCCGCAGTCCTGTGTGTCCGCCCCATTGGTCATATTCATGCTCAATGGCGATCCTGTCTGCCTTGCCTCCGTCCGGGAGTATCTGCTCTTCTTTAATGACACGCCCCTTTTTGTCGCGGCTGAAGGTCACCTCGCCCTGTGCGTTGGCAGCACCACACAGTCTGCCGTCCTTGTCGTAGGAGAAGGATTCCCATGTGCCGTCGGAATAGCGTGCCTTGCTGATACGACCGAAAGCGTTGTGCTCATAGGTGGTATGGCGTCCATCGGGACGGTCTACGCGGATGACGTCTCCCGACCTGTTGAGTGTGAAGCGCCGCTCCATACCATCAAAGCCAATCTCACGGACGACGTTGCCCGCCTTGTCGCGCAGGAACCGATAGAGGCTGCCACGCTCGTTGCGAAGCGTGGTGAGGCGTTCCATCGCATCATAGAAGAACTCCACAGACGTACCTTGTTCCTCACGGCGTCTCAAACTACCCATTGGGGTGTAGTCCATCCTCACATGGCGGTCCTTGTCTTTTACCTCGGTGACGCTGTCGTAACAGTCGTAGCCGATGTCTATAATGTTCCCGTCGGGACGGTAGATACGCCGCACGCGGTCAAGGAGGTCGTACTCGTATTGAAGGGGGCGTGCGGACGGATCCTGCTCCATAACAGGACGTCCCCGGTAGTCGTACTCCCGGCGCATGAGCACCCTGCCTTCAGAATGGCAACTGCTGAGATTGCCCATGTCGTCATAGTGCAGGACTATGCTCCTGCCACCCTTCTCCATCATGGCGAGACTGCCGTCAGAGTTATAGTGAAAGTTGGTCTGGGTGTCGTCTTCCTCGATGACGGTGCGTACCCTATGGGGGTGCTCGGTGTCATAGACGTAGATCTGTCTGGTGCCTTTGGGTGACATTTGGAGAATCATGCGGTCCTGCTCATCAAACACACGCATGGACAGTGTGCCATCGGGATAGGTCGTGCCTGTCTGGTTGCCGCGTCCGTCATAGTGCCAGCCCGTAATGCGCCCCTCGGGGTCTATTTCCCGGTAGGGCTCCAACTCCTCGGTATAGTCATAGCGGGTCGTGTTGCCAAGAGCATCGGTGATGGAGCGGACAAGCTGATTGGCATCGTAGCGGTATGTACTCTCCGCACCACAGGCATCACGGACGGTGTTGTATCCCTTCTCGGGGAAATAGCTTATCCAGCCTTCCTGGTCGCCGTCGGCTCCGCGTGTATGGACGCAGCGTCCCTCTTTGTCGTATTCCCAACAGAACGTGTACCCGTTACGGTCGGTCTTCTCTACCATACGGTGATCCTCGTAGCGGATTCCCGTCGTCTGCCCCAATGCATCGGTAATGCCTACCATGTCGCCCTGTCCGTCATAGGAATAGCGAACAAGCTGCTCGGAACTTCCGTCCGGCATCCTCAGGTGGAGGCTCTCGATGAATCCCGCATCCGTATGTCGGACTGTGACCCGGCGACCGCAGGCATCGGTGAGTGTCGCAAGCACGCCATTCTCATAGGAAAGGCGGATGCTCCTGCCCTCCAAGTCGGTAACAGAGGAAAGACGACGGATGGAATATCCCCTGTCCTTTCCGGGAACGGTGAAGTGGAAGGACAGGTTGCTACGGTGTTCAAATGCAACGTACCCTTCCTTCGTTCGGGAAAGGGTGATGCGCTCGAGGCGGTTATATGAGTCTTCTCCCTCATCAAGCACGGGGAAGGAGGCGAGGCGACCGTCACTCAATCTTAAGACAAGGATGTCCTCTTCGGGAAGGAAGGTGACGCTCCTGTCGTACGAGCAGTGTACCCCGTGTCCCAGCCAGCCCTTATAGTCGGAATCGGAATACCAGACACGCTCCCATGACAAGGACGGCATGCCGGGGAAGAAGAAGTCTTCACCTTCATAGACTACGACGCCATTGACAAGGTTCACAGGCTCAAAACCGTGCTTGCAAAGCCAGTCTGTAAGAGACTTAGTACCCGGTATTCTTTGTAAAATTTCGGTGTTGAGTTTCGAAATAGTTCCTTTCCCCGCTTTCTTCATAGCCTTCAATATGGCAGGGGCAAAACTGAGCAGCGTGCTGAAGCCGATGCTTGACAAAAGCCCCGTCAGCATACCGCCCCAGTCGGGGGCATAGGGACCGCCCACCATGACGGGCGCACCAGTCGGAATGGGAATGGAGAAGGATGTCGGGGCGAAGAGGGTTGGAGTGAACTTGAACTTTTTCTTGCCTACCTTGCTCAATGCTCCCGAAAAAGGAATGCCCACGTCGTTGCAGGTCATGACCATGTATCCCTTGGGACTTAAACGCGTCCCCTCTGCAAAAACCGTCTGGGAGGAGAAGAAGTTCATGCTCTCGTGCCCGATGATGGGCATCATGATGAAGGCACCAACCAAGGGAATGTGCCGGAAAGTAATGAGTACACCGCTCGTGTCAGACACACCGCGTTTGAGACCATTGATGTTGACGTTGCTGCCGAGGAAAGGAATATAGTCAAACGGGTCTATGACCATACCTACATAGGGATGGAAAGGATTACCGGAGGTCGCCAGATGGAGATCCAGACCGATAACGGGCATCAAATGGGTACTGCTCGGTAGCATAGGCTGAAAGAATTATTATTGCGGCACTTTATTCTCCTTTTCTATGCGCCTGATGGCGTCTTTAGGACTTTCCTGCCAATGAACTCCGTAGAGAGTGACCATACGATCATCTATTTCCTGCTCCAACTTTCGGCTGACATTTTCTCCCTTAGATATGAAAGCTTGCGCGATGAATGAAATGTTGATAAGTTTCAATTCTTCGTCAGTGAGGGAATAACCATATTCAAAAGCTTCTTTCAATATAGGCGTGTAATCAGTCCTTTCTTTTTTTAGAAGCACCAAGAGAATACTATTGTAGCAATTGATGGTTTGTGCATGATTCTCTGTCTGTTTAGAGATACGGATAGCATTCATAAAATGGGAACTTGCTTTCTCCAAATCTTTTGCCATAGCATAGGCAGCTCCTTTATACAGGTAGCAATGAATCATAAGATCAGCATACATCAAAGGTTCATCTGCAGGTGTCGCCTCTTGTATGACTGCCAGGGCTTTGTCAAGCATCTGTTGCAAATGTCCACCTTCTTCTTTTATAAAATGCATCAGGAACCCGCTTACTGCCAAATAACCGGAAATCCAAAGATTTGTATCTCCTATCTTTTTGCATAACGGGAAAAACTCCTCTGTTGCAATTTTATAGAGTCGTTTCCTATTGCTCTTGGCTGTTTCTTCACCCATTTCCAGCAACAACTTCCTATATTGGACCTGTGGATCATTAGGGTCTCCCTGTGTGATAATTTCCTTATAGGCTGCTCCCATATTTTGGTTTGGAAGTTCTACAACACACCCCTTATCTTCCATCTTTTTAATGATAGGAGAAAAAATTTCTTCCCCCTTAACTTCCATGAAGAAAAGTCCGATATAATCGTCTGTAGCATCCAAGAACTCTTTTAGGACTTCGTGCAGTACATCAAAGCTTTCAACACGTTCAATGAGAAGAACCAAAACAAGCAGATTACCTGTTACCCCCTCAAATCGCTTAAAGCTATGTAGCAATTGGGAATAAAAGGACAGCAGGTTATGCTCATCCTTAGGGGATAATTTATGGTATTGCTCCTTGAGAATGGCAAAATCGTTCCAATGCCATTCCGGATGACTTTCCAAATCTTTCTCAAATGCGGTAATCCATTGTTCTATTAAGGATTTGTAAAAATCTCCTTTGTTGTCAAGAAGAGTGCGAAAAACGAGAAATGTGTCATCTGAAATTCCATGTGGAGTAGATTCAATACCGATAAACCCTTCTATAAGAGCATAGTCTTCAGGGGTATAGTTCATCACAAAAGCACGGGCGTGTGGTTTTTCACTGCGTACTTTTAGCCAAAGGTCTTGAACTTGCCTTATGCGGATAGAAATAGGGTTGTGTTCATTGTCCATAAATCAGTTCAAATTTAGGAGTCCTCCCTTTACATTTGTCATAGCTGTGCCATCTACATTTACAGTTGCACCATTTATGGCAACTTCTGCGGTACCCTCAACCTTGGTGGAGGGAGCAGTGACACCAGCCTTGGTGGTACTTGTTACTTCGACTTCCGTAATACCCTCCAACTTTGTTTTCTCTCCCTTGATATAGACTTCCGTAGTCCCTTCTATCTTAACTTTTTCATTACCCTTAATCTCAATTTCTTTTGATTCAAAAGTAATTTTATCAGCAGATTTTATGGAAATGGTGTTGTCTCCATTCAGCACGACTATACTTCCCGATGGGTCTACGATGGTAGCACTTCCTTTGCTGTCATCCAACGTGACGGCAACGCCGCTTCTTGTGGTCAGGCTCTTCACGTTGTTGTCGGCTCCGCCTCCACCGACGTTGGTTCCATTGAACAGGCTTCCTTGTATATAGGGTCTGTTGGGATCATTGTAACGGAAGGCAACCATGACCTGGTCGCCGACTTCCGGGATAAAGACAAATCCTCTGTTGGAGGACACTTTTTCGCTGCCTCCCGCATCCGGTGAGAGTACGCGCACCCACGAGGTTTTCATGCCGTTTATCTGCCAGTTCATCCTCACTTGGACACGTCCCTGTTTCTTGGGGTCATCATTGCTGATAACGGTTGCCATCTGTGGCTGGGCAACGGGAAGGGGGACGTCAGGGGTCGGCAATGACTTTACAGATGCAGGAATCGCAGTGAATTGGCAGGAATAGCCTCCGTCACCCTCCGCGAGGTGGACAATCTCTGTGATAAGGTAAGCTCCCAGCAACTCTTCCTTGTAGGAAACGCCTGCCACTTGAACGGTGCTTTTTATGTCCACGACACTGCCCAGCATCAGACCCACATAGTCACTCTCCGCCGTGATAAAGTGGGACATGGAGGCGTCTGATTGCTGTTTCTTCTGAAGATAGGTGTCCAACTCCCCTTTGTTCGTGACACGGGAGGTGGCATAATGATTGGCGGGAGGACCAAACATCTTGATGGATTCCTGAAAAGCGTGCTGACCTAACTTGTTCAGTCCCGTCGGCTCGTCCGGGGACGAGGAATTCAGCGTATTGTTGCTTCCCGACAGATGGGCGAAGGAGGAAAGGGCACGTGCTCCTGTCTGGATGCAGATGTCCAAGGAATTCAAATCCCTCTTGGAGTCCAATGTAATCGAGGAGGGTAGCTCCGGCTTGCCGAAAATCAATTTCTCTCCATCATAATAGAGCCATTCGAAATGCTGCCTCGCCAGTCTTTGTATGAATGCGAAATTGCTCTCCTGATATTGGCATTCATATTCCAATTTTGCGCTCCTTTCCGGTTTCACCAATGCCTGCACATTGGACTTTTCTGCCAGTTCTCCGACAATGTCCGCCAAAGTCTTCTCGTTCCAAGACGCAAAGTGCAAATCGCCCTCCAAACGGTAGGTTGTGGAGAAGCCCGAGACTTTCAGGAAAGTATATCCCTCGGACTTGTGCAAGCCCACCTGTGCCACAAGACCGTAAAAGTTCCTCTCACCAATAGTTATGGCTATTGATTTTCCCAGCCAGTCAGCGGATTTGGTGAGTGTGGCTGCCTGAAACACTTCACCGACTTCATAGTCAAGAAGCATTTCAAAATAATGGTGTTCGTTAATTGACTGGTTCAGACGAAGGGACTTGAACGAAGACAACTCAACACCACCAATACAAATTGCCACCGGTTTGTTTGGCAAAAAATCCATACATGCATTTTTTTTTGATGAGTAAAAGCAACATTCTCCATCACCCAATCAGAGTTGTATCTGCCGGATGATGGAGAAAAGAAATGTTGGCAAGGCAAATTAAGCCTTAGGCCAACGATTGTCATGTTCTGCAGCACCCACGGTGATGTGCTCTGCCGCAAAAGTCATAGTAATGGTCATCGGAACGTCATTGTTTACATCCAAGGTTTCCTTATAATGCACAATATAGGCGTTCTTGAATTCAACCTCTTTCATCTTGGCGTCCTCATCCGTCTTCTTGTAGATGATTTTTCCTTCAACGGGTTTGAACTGGCTATTCAGCATAGCTTCGATGGTAGAGGTGTCCTCTGTGGACTCAATGGTAACGACAACTCGTCCTCCGGTAATACTTGAAGAAGGCTTACCCTTACTGTCTGTTGAGCGAGAGAACTCATAATTTGAGAAGAGGACGTCAAATTCTTTTCCTCCCAACTCCAGTGATGCACGGAATGATCCCATAATTTTGTAAAATTAAAAAGTTGAACATAAAAGGTCAATTTCGCTCAACATACGTATTAAAGCAAAAAAGAAACCTCCAAACTCTTGTTTGAAAATTTCCCATTCTCCATTGACTTGGTTATGCGGAAGAAAGAGAAGAAAACAAACGCAAGTCCTATATCATGGGCAAATATATGATTTACTTTTCATATCTCCAAATTTTTAACCGAGTATTTTCTTACAATTACATTATTTAACAAATCAGCAGAGGATTGCAGGAAAATCGGATATATTTTTCTTGCCCGTTCATTCTTTCTTCCTGACCAGCAAGGCAATAACCAATATGACAAGTAGTCCGACAAGGAGAAGAGAAACTGTAAGTATCAAATCTCTTTCTTCCTGAAGACGGGCATTTTGCTTGTTGTTCGTTTCTGAAACATAAGCCCTCAGTCTTTCAACGGACATTCTCACACTGTCTGCTTGCAGATTCAGCAGGCGGTTGACTTTCTGCTGTTCCGTAAACTCTGTCTCTATCTTTCGCAGATTTTTGGTTTGGTTTTCTTTCTTGGACGACAAAAAAACGGAACGGTCAGATACTTGCAGCTGGTTCTGGGGAAGCTGAAGTTCCGGGAAAGAGAATGGTTGATCCTGTTTGTGATTCATGAGTAACAAGCACAAAAGAAAACCGAAGATTATACAAGACAAGCATACCAAGAGACTGACAAGCCCTTGAACATTCCATTCTCGGACAGAGGGGCGGGAACAGGGTTTTTCCCCACTTTCTTTTTCCACATTGTTGTTTTGCCCTACGCTTTCAGATAATCCCAAGGAGACAGGAGAGTCAAGCCTTTCCTTGATGGCAAGAAATTCGACTTTCTCTATTTGATATTTCCCCACCTTCTTCATAACCCTGCGCTGGTAAACAAGGCGATCCAAGGCTTCCCGCACGTCTCTCTCCGTTACATTCATGTCCGGGATACTCCAATAGATTTCACTTTCGGTGATCCAGAGCGGTGAGGATATACTCTTTTGGTATAGAATTTCCAGCACCCTTTCCTCTAATTCATTGACATTCTTCATTCCTTATGGTATTAGAGTTTGAGGTATAAAGTAATAAACATCATTTCCGACAAGCACCTCCTCCAACTTTGCCTCGACATAATCCTCCTCCATTTTTTGCAATTTGCGCAGGGATAAGTCATATAGTATCTCCCAGTCTTTGAACGCAGCTTCATTCCGTTTAAGTCGGGAGGGAGAAAGGTGGTAAAACAGTGAGTCATTTACATGAACTCCCGTCTTATGGTAGAACAACTCCGCAAGGGAAGATTCTGAAGACAGTACCTTTCTGAGGTTTCTCTTATTGATATTCTTACGCTCTTGCCTGTAGAGAGAACGCAATAGCTTCAGTTCACGCTTGCCCAAGCCCTCTGAAAAAACGGGAAATAAATCCCTGAAGGATTGCAGGAAGCCTGAAATCTCATTTTTAGAGAATACGTATCCTTTTTGGAAATGGCTCAAAGTCGAGTCTGGCATTAAAGCAGGAATATAGTACACGTCAGACACAGAGTTTCGGTCTATGTTGTCAATGGAAGGGGTTGGAGTCTCCGCATATTGATGCACATATCTTATTAGCCATGAAGGCTTGCTCCTAAGTACACCCAACCTATTCTCGTAACGTTCCAGACTGCTCAACAGTAACTCGTCTCGTCGGGGAATCTGCGAGAACAAAGTGTCCAATACCAATTCCACGGTAGCGTTGGATATTTTTTGTCCTGCAAGGGGAAAGACTATTCCACCAGTGGCAAGGCTGCTTTTGGGTGTTTCCAACAGATAAACGTTTGCATCAGTCCCGTAATCAAAAAACAGAGAAGGCTTGAGCAGGAAGGGGTCAACTATATAGTTCTGGATGTATTGTGAGTATTCCACAATATTTTTATCCAAAGCTTCTTTTGCCGTTAAGAGAAAGTCCTGACTTGCCTCTCTGTTGTCACTGGAGAGTTGGAAGAAAGTCATGGAGAAAGACCGGGAAGCCAATTGCTGGTGCAAATGTGAATCAATGGATATGTCCTGACTCTTGCCAAAGAGGAACAAGAGATTATCTTCGAAACAGTCATTTCGTGTCTGAAGGACTAAATTCCTAAAGGCATCCTTCACCCCTGCATCCTTATTCCTAGTCACATGGGGCGGGGACTGGATAAAATCCAGCCATTGCACCAGACTGTCGGTAAGGGGTAGATATTGGTTCCCCAATTCTGAAATCATTGTCGCGGAAAAAGCATATTTCCGGTTCGGAGACATTCGGAGTGCCACATTTTGTAATGCACTGATGAGTTTCCCGACCTCATGTTTGTCCTGTGCGAAGAAAAAGACATGAATGTTCATCTGTTTCTGACCGTTCTTCATCCTCTGGACATCCGAAACATAGGTATACCCACCTTTCACATTGATGAACTTATTTGCCTTGCCGTCCCATACCGAAACGGGCAACCAAACCGAATGCAGGGAGTCGAAACTAACATTCCTGCTTGAAGACGATTGAAGGGACAAACTCCCCGCGTCAAACAGATAACGGCTTTGAAAGTCAGCGGAGTGTACGGACATGGTGTCATTCCCGATGATGCTGGTGCAAGCAAGGTGCTGGGCATCGGGCATGATCCTGTAAACCTCGTTCTGCCCGACGGCGGTTATCATATCCATAGAGACCCATCCCATAAAATGAGTGCTGTCAGTAGAAAGCTGGGGGCAATCGGAGATTAAGACCGTCTTGTGTACGTCGTCCCGTTTATATGCATATACGGATTGTCCCGTATGGATTTTATAGGGACATGGTGTCTTTAGAAAAGGATCAGAGAAAAGAATCAGACTGTCCCCATTCAAGTATCGGTGCAAGTTGTACAACCGTTCTATTCGATTGACACCTACACTATAACGGACAGCCCTGTTGTTGGTCGGGGACACATAGGCGTGGTCATAGTACAGCAGGTTGTTCTTCGGCATCCATCCGACATAGGAAACTTTTGCTTTGTCTGAAAAATGATTTTTGGTGGAATAGAGCCAGCCAAACAAACCTTTTGGTCTGCCAAGCAACTTCGGGTCGGCTTTGACCAGCTGATAAAATCCGTTTTTTTCGCCTATGACATAAAAAGCCTCGCCAACCTTGTACTCCCCCAATGGATGCTGTCCATAGGCGGTAGAGAATGCCTTATTGGAGTTCCTGTCTGAAAAGACAATTCTCGCATCGTGATTATTCCGCAAGCGAGAGGGAGCCTTGGAATCGGGATAAAAGTTGAATGTTTTCCCCTTGATTCTTTGTGTCGCTTGATAAGTGGAAACCTGTCCAAATGAGAAAAGGGGGAAACAACCCACAAAAAGGAATGTAATAAAGGCTATCTTCTTTTTCATTTGTCTGCTACGCTTTGTGTTACTTGAATTGTTCTCACACAATTCTGGTTGTCGATTTTTACTTCTTGGATTTTAATTCGCCTATTGGGACTGCTTTCCAAGAAGTGCAAGCCTTGGCAATACCCTGAAAAGTCATTATATTTATCCCCATTGACGACTACGACGACTTGGCTTGACGGCGTACAGAAATAAGTGTCGCGAATATGGTTGACCTGTTCTTTGTAAGCCCTGTTGTCCCTTACGGAAAGATTGGCTATAATCTGTAGCCTCCTACGAATGTCGTCTTGGGCTAATCCCAGCGAATCTACAGGTGGTTCGGTTATAGTTTCCTCTACTTTTTCAAATTTCGGTAAAATCTTAATCCTGTGTTCTATTGGATATTTCGTAGTATTGGTCTGTAGGCGTACAACATAATTCCCGGGTGTTTCGTAAGTGTATGTCACTTGCTGCTCATAAGCATCAACTGTCCCCGTCTCACCAAACTCCCACATCCATGTGTCCACACCGACCCCATCCGCGGAAAAGGTGAGTTCCTCCCCCTGGTATCCCTCGGATACGGCATGGATCCTTGGCACGGAGTCGATTGCTGCCGCCTCTATGCCTGACACAACCTGTATGTAGCGGTTGGCTACAGTATGACCGTCAACCTTTAGTGTCACCAGATACTTGCCTGACTTTGGGTAAGCATACTTGGCGACCATCTTGTTGCTGATGGAATCACCGTTACCCATTTGCCAGAGAATTGACTTCCCCTTGACACGTTCCGGCTCGTTTACGGTAAATTCCAGCACCTCTCCAATCTCGTAATGGAAATTGTTGTTGCTGTCATGGATATTGAAGTCTACGTCACCCTTCACCGTACGGAAGGGGAGCCCTATTATCAGGATGATGCCGCCAAGCACCAGTATGCCTAAAAACACCGATAGGATCTTTTGTCGTTCCGTCATAACTATAAATTTGCTTTGCACTCCTCCAAATACTGCACTATCACCTTGTTGTTTTCCGTCGTGGCGGAAAACTCCTCCTTAACATCAAAATATTCCTTGACAATGCGAAACGAGTGAGTGCCAAAAAGATATTTTGAACTGTTGTTGTGTTTCTGGTAGATGTTTTGTAGCAGAAACATTTCTTCTTTGATTTCATCCAGCCGCTGAACTTGTTGGACGCTAAAGTCCAAAGAGTCAATCTTGTTCCCGATTTCCTTAACCTGCTCGGCGCATTTTTTCTGCTCGTCAAAAAGACGCTCGGTCTCCTTGATGTCTGAGATATAATGGTCACTCTCTACTTCAGGTATTCGAAAAATATATTTACACAAGCATGTAAACACTACGACTGTAAAAAAGATTAGCAGCAGGGTGAAACGAAAATTCGTCCACGCCTGCTCGTCATTGGTTCTTTTCATTTTTTAGACGGGTTTGTTCTTGATACTTTTGTCTGCACTTCTCAAGCTGATCCATGTTATACACTCTCTTGCGGCTTTCCGCGTCAGAGGCGTCCAATGTCTCCTGTGTCTTCTTGACTACCTCCAGTATCTGAGAGAATATGACATAGCGTTCCTGCTCTTCCGGAGAAAGGGACACAATTTCTTGCTCCATCATCATCCTTTGCTCCGTGATGATTTTCTGCATTTGCTTGTATTCGTTGATGGTTCGCGGTTGCGTCCTGAGATTGTGCAAATCCTTGAAGATATGCTCCAATTGGAAATTGATCTCTGCCTGCTTTTGAATGGTCCGTTCGTAGGCGGCTTTTTTCTCTTCCAAGAGGGCGGCTCCTTTTTGTGCTGTCACCAGCGTGACGGCTCCCGCCACGAACATGACGGTTAACAACAGGAAGAATACCAGACAGAACTGCCGGATCGTTCTTCTTCTATCTTCTTTATTCTTGATTTCCATAAGCCTAATCTATGAAACGCCACGTCTTTTGGGTTTTCTCCTGCTCGACATTGCTGTCATCACTGATAATGATATTCTCACGAATTAAGCCAATGTAATCCAGCTCACTCATTTTCTTGACGATAGTGTCAAGTGTGGTCACAAACTTCTGGACGACACGGTTGGTTTTTGCAATGTCCAAGTGGTTGTATTTCAAAGAAAGGACATCTCCGACAGTTGTCTCAAAACTTGACGGACTGATTTCTGTCCATTCATAGAAATACTGCAGCATATATTCGTACTCCTTATTGGAGATTGTCCTTAATGCGTTGAAGATGGAACGAGCCAGAATATTTATGCTTTGAAGATAGCGGATTGGCGGCTCTTCGATGAGTATGTTCTCAATTTGGAAGAACTGGTGTGCGTAATACTCGTCTATTGCCCGACATAGAGTAAATACGTTGGATGTCAAAGTACTCCTTCGGCTGTCATCTACGTTCTTTTGGTAAATTTGACCAATGCAATCCTCCATATGATTCAGATGGACAATGGTGCCATTCAAAGATGTCCTTAACTTTTGGCTATAGGCCAACCTCTGTACAGGTGGGATGTACTCGTCATCCAAAACAAATCCACGACCTTCAAGCAAGCCTTTTCCTATGATTACAAAATCCTTGTTTAGAAAATGTTCGTTGCCGGACTGCACCGGGACGGCGGTTATCCGAATCTCAGGAAGCAGATGGGGGTGGCGAAGCGGTATCTCGTTCGGGTCTGGATAACCGACAGGAATGAGACGATCGTAAGAAGCTGTTACCGCTATATAAACGCCACCGTCAGCTGCATCTTTTCCAAGATCGGAAAGCGTTAACTCCGGAGAGAAACTGCCATAAAGTTCCGGTTCAAAAACGATGGTGCTGCCACCCAGTGTAATGGCATTGCAATGGTTGAGCCTGATGGTTGAGCTCTCTGCCCCTGCTCCGACAACCTCTACTGATACAGAAGATGAATGGTGCTCCAAAGGCATACCAATGCCGTAATTGTATTCCGTGACATGCTCTGCCCTGAGATGTTGAAAACACTCTACCATGTGAAGGTGGGCATCAATGAAGTGCTGCCCGGACAATTTCAGTCCATTGCTCCAGTTGATTGGAAGGTATTTAATCTGTTTCATGTGCTTTTGATTCTTCAACGATAATTCGTTTTATGTATATGATCTGGTTCTTTCTTATTGCATTTTCCTTTCTGTCCTGTTCTGGATTCAGCACCCTGATGAACAATGGGTAATTGATCCATCGTGTCGTATAGAAAATCCACCCGGCATTCACACTTGAATCATTGACATCTATCTGGTGCATCGGGGAACGCCTGTTCTGGTCTTCCACCAGCCAGTTGAACCAGTCCCCTAGGCTTATGTTGTCCTGAAGGCGGACGGTCAGAGAGGCATATTCCTCGTCTTTCTGTCTCCTTTTTATTCGGACTTTGACAGGAATAGCTTGAAAATTATCCGTATTATCCCATTGATTCCTGTTGAACCCACTCTGACCGAAAGACCACAGCTCATATAAAGGAGGCGGAATCTTGTGGAAAGCCCTAAGGCTAAGTAGTGTCAAAAAAGGTAAGGTGTACCAAATAACGGACAGCATGGACCAAGGGGCATACGGCATTCCGCCCAATTTCTCAAAAAGCAGAAAATGTATCCATCCCCCAAGTAACCCACAAATCAGCATGACAAGAACCTGGGACACCATGTTGCCGTCAACACCTATCTTCCTTGCCACATTGTTGTTCATCGTATAGGCGAACAAGCACCCCAAGAAAAGGTACAGGACGTTGACAATGAAGACACCTCCCCAAACGAATTCATCTTTGAGGATGGACAGGCAACCGGGTATTCCCAAAAGCAGTCCTGTTATTAAGATATATACGATTACATTTTTAAATTTCAACTGCTTCTTTATTGCCTTGATTCCATTCATCATCAATAGAATGGCGGCTACCAGAAAGGGTGCCAGGAGATATTTAAGAAAATATGTGATCAAAACTTCCATAATTGCACTTATTTTAATTTATAGTTGGGCGTCATATCCCAAACGGTTATTTCCCAAGATAAAATCCATAGTCCCGTCAAGCGTGAACTTGATGTTAGTTTTCCTCGCTGACAAGATAAAGAAGCCCAATACATACTTGACGGACTCGATGTGCTTTTGTACTTCTTTCATTGCGGGGACGCTATCGTGATAGTGGATCATGCCCTCGACATCCTCTATTTCGGACTGTATAACTCCATCCAGACCCGCGTCAAGACCAAGCTGAGTCTTTCCGAGTACGGGATATGGCAAATTCTCCACCTTGCATGACTTAAATTGTAATTTCACATCCAAGTTTAAAATCTCGTGAAGGAGAATGCCTATCTCCGAGAGGTTCTCTTTGGATGCATCTGACTTCCCTGCAAAAAAGAAAAGGCGTTGACATCCGTCCGGGGTAAGTGTCTTATTGTCATATAGAATGGCTTTCGTCAATGCTTTTCTTATGGGATGCTCGTCTTTTTCCGAAAAGAAATTCAGATAGCGCCTGTGAATCCGTACCCGTTCTTTGAAAAAGGCTGTATCAAAAGGGGCAAAAAAGTGCAGGGCTTCTTTCTCCTTTCTGCGATTTTGCCTGATAGCCTCTATCAATTCTCTCTGGGACATATTTGGCTTACTCAGAGTCAATGGATGGAAGAGGCTTTCGGGAAGCTGGTGATAGATGCTGTTACGGGCCAGAACCAACTCTACCAACTCTCCCAAGGCATAAACGTGGCGCAACTTTACATCAAGGATGTCCTTGGACTTTACACGAGGATTCATGCCTTGATTCGCCACAACCACTTGTTCAAGGATATCCTCGCCCAAGATAAATTGCAGCTCATCGAGGAACACTTCCGCCAGAAGATTGCTTGACTCACTTCTGCGGAAGAGTGCCAACCTTTCCTCCTTACTTATATATCCAGTCTTTTCCATTCCAAACCGTTGTCTCGGTAATAAACTTTGACACTGTCTCCTTCCTTGATACCCTCGGAAACAATTAAGCGAGATATGCACTTTTTAAGATAAGTGCGTACGACACCAGCGATGGGGCGTGCCCCGTACTGGGGAGAGTATCCCTTGGCTGACAGGAAACGCAAGGCTTCGTCAGTAATCTGTATGTGAATGTTCTTTTGCTCTTGCAGTTGCTGTTGCAAACGAGAGAAGTGCAAGCGGAAAATAGACTGGGCTACCGTTTCGTTAATGGGTGCAAACGGTACGACTTCTGTTAGGCGTCCCAAAAATTCTGGTCTGAAATGCTGGGACATGACTTCTGTCAGATGTTTTGAGTCTGGTGTGATTCCTTGATTGAACTGTTCTGCAATCCAACTGCTTGCAATGTTTGAGGTGAATATGATGATGGCGTTTGAAAAATCCCCTTCGCGCCCTAACTTGTCGTGTATCTTTCCTTCGTCCATGATTTGCAGGAAGACATCATATACACTTGAGTGCGCTTTCTCAATTTCATCAAAAAGAATGACAGAATAGGGTTTTTGGCGGATCTTTGTCACCAGCAAGCCACCTTCTTCATATCCTACATATCCCGGAGGCGCACCATAAAGCAAAGCTGCTGAATGTTCCTCCTTGAACTCGGACATGTCAAACCTTATCATGGCGTTCTCGTCGTCAAAAAGCAATTCGGCGAGTGATTTGGCAAGTTCAGTTTTTCCTGTACCTGTCGGACCTAAGAAAAAGAAGGAACCTATGGGCTTGCGAGGGTCACTGAGTCCGCTTCTGGACTCTATGATGGCGTCCGAGAGCGTTGTGATTGCTTTATTTTGCCCTTTGACCCTTTCCTCCAGACGACTCTCAATTCCTAACAGCCGGTCCTTTTCTTGGGCTTGAATCTTTCCCAAGGGAATCCCGGTCATCTCCGCGACAACCGCTTCGACCTCACTTGGAGAAACTCGCGGAATGCCATTCTCGGCTAGGACGGACAGGTTCCGGAGAGTTTCAGACGTTTTCGCCAGTTCTTCTTCCAAAGTACCTTCTGAAAAACTGATGCCATTAGGGAGCTTAGAGATCAGCACTACGCTGATTTTCGATCTCAGACTATTAGAAAAAAGACGTAAATCCTGTTGCTGACGGTTTGGATCCTCCTGTTTGAGGGATTCAAACTTGGAAAGGAACACATCCAACTCGTTTAGGGAATTTTTGTTGCTCAAGCGTACTGCGGCAGCAGTCGCGTCCAACAGGTCTATTGCTGCGGCGGGCTGTTTCTTCTCTTTAAAATATCGAGAAGATAATGTCAGCGACTCCTGCGTGGCGTTGTCGCTTATGGAAAGACCATAGTGTTCTTCCATCCGGTTGGAATGCTCCCTTAGCATACTTAGAACAGTGAACTTGTCCAGTTCCGAAATATCCAAAATATCCAATTTGCTCTCTATACTGTTTTTTTCGATATGCTTTCTGAATGCATCTGGAGTAATCGTGAATACAATACTTGTTGAACCGTCGCTAATTTGGGAGTTGAATATGTTGATGAGGGTTGTCGATTTTGTTTGCCCACCAAACTCCAACAACATTTGCAGGTCGTCTATCAGCAAAACGGTTTGTCCCTCCATCTCATCCAATTTTCCAAGAAAATAGGAGATTTTCTGGGCTAGCTCTGTTTCATTGCCGGAAGAAGCCAACAGCTTTGCTGTGTGTAAGCCGATAAGTTTGATTTGAGAAATCAACTCGTCGTGGTTCTCGCAGACCTCCTTTACTAGAGAATGAATAATAGCCGTTTTGCCTACACCGGAATCTCCTATAAGCATTATAGCTTTATTGGCACAACGCTCTAAACCTTCCAAGATAGTACGTACTTCTTTCTCACGTCCCAAAACAATCCTTCCTCGAAGGATATATGCCTCTTCTTTTAGATTATACGCGAAAGGGAAACTTGCCAAGAGCTTATTCTCCTCTCCTTGATAAAAATGATTAACCGCTTGTGCATTGAAGAAAGAAAGGACATCATCCTCAGAAACGGACAAGGACTCAATTTGACTGTCCGAGAAAACAACACCTTGGCGAATAATCGCTGTAAATACACATAAAGCGTCTATGCTGTCGGAGCCCAACTTTATCTTTGAGCGTTCCGCTTCCTCAAGCACAAGGGTCACTTGGCTGTCTGCGACAATACCATCACCTTCATGCTCCTCTGACACGTACATCTCACGGCGCACGTCAAACCATTCATGAATATAGCCGACATCCTTGTTCATTGAGCTCAGTATATTGGACAATCCTGTCCCCGTCCCTTCTGAAAGCAAAGCAAGCACCAGATGGGAAATACCGTAGCTTGTATGGTTGTCCGCGTTTGCCATAGATGCTGACAAGCGCATGGCGGATTGCACACTATTGCTTATGTTTCTTTCCATCATATAAAATTAATTTTATAGGTACTGTGACTAATGGATTTCTTTTGCATTTCCTCGGCAAGTGTGTTCGCCAAAAAATCTAATTGGTTCATTTTGGAGTCCACTTTTTTTATTTCAGATGACAGGTGTATGCTGACATCCGTAGTCCGGACTATTCCTTGAAGTGAACCGTTGGATATGCAAATGCCGTCCTTGATGTCAACCCCATTCACCATTGAACCCAGACGGTGGTATATATAACTCTTAACGTCCTCTTCAGAAACAATGCGGTTATTACATAATAAGCCGTACCGCAAACTATTGATGAGCTCTTGGTCGTCCGTATGCAACCTGCCTTCCACCGTTGATGTTTGGAATCTAATACTGGACGGGTCAAATTTATCCATGTCCAACTGTTGAACAATATTTCTCTGATTGATGCCATTGGCACTTTCTCCTTGGGTTTGCCAGTATTTCAATTCTGCAAAATGACTTTCTTTGTGCGGAACAGTTAAAAGAAAAGCCTTGTTCTTGTTCCCTTTGAAGTTTTGACGATCTATGCTCTTTTCAGTAGCGTCCAATTTTTCTTGCAGGACTTTTAGATCGGAGGAAAGGCTGTCTGTGTCAAGGGAGGCAAAAGCATTTCCTTCCTCTCGGATTAACCGCAGAACCTTGCTGATCTCACTCTGGGCATTGTCACTGTCGAAACGCTCCAGATTCCCGAAATACAAACTATAGACACCTTTGACCTCTTTTTGATACAAGGAAAGCCTATTGCGAAACACACAACCATTATTGTCCTCAAATTTGTGTATGTTCAGCAATGAAGCGTTATGTGAGCAGGGCAATGAAACTATTCTCCCATGTGTCCTGAAACTATGATTTACCAAGACCAACTGCCTGTTCACGACAGGAAAGGTGTTAAAAAGAATCTTGATGTTCCCCAGTTCCTCTCTGTTGAAGACCTCAGGAAATGACAAACGAATCCAAACCGCATTTTCATTTCCCTCAATCTGGTCTAATTCGGACAGAGCACTCGGAAAAATCTCTTTTATCGTCTTTGCTGCGGGATCTACAGGTAGATTTAAGTCTATGTATGCTTGTTGATAATAGGTCGATATTTCTTCAAAATAATGTTCTTCTTCGTGAGATTGTTTCAACAGATGAGGAGCTGTCTTTAATTCACGACCTTGGTCATCATAAGCCTTGACATTCTGGATGAAAGGGAGTAAAGACCTGTCTTCCGGCAAAACACAAATAGGCAGTGTCGCAATTTTTCCCAACTGAGAATCCGGGATGTACAGACCTATCCACAACGTGAAATCTGCGATGCGATGAGTGGATGGCAGAAGTTCTATATGTTCCGTTCGTTTACGGATATTATATTGAAGTTCTGTCCCGTATGCCTGAAATGGAATTCTTATGTCAAATAAGGGCTCTTCCACCAAAGGGGTGAAATAGAAAGGCGTATCATCCTTGCCTAAAGCTACCTTGCGCGCATAGAATTGGTCTTCTGTTCTCAATACTGCGGAATTGTCGCCAACCTGAGGATGTACTGTCAGCAATCCGTGGGCAGGGAATGGGAGCGACCATATTTGCGGAATCAATATTCTGGCAAGACGGTTTAATATTTGGGCATCGGACTTCTCGATCTCTTGGTGCAACTTGTAAAACTCATAAGCGACGACATCCAGCAGCAAATCAACCACAGGGTCTATCAATCTTGCATCATCAATCTCCCACAAAGACATGGCATAGTCTAAAACCCTCTCTTTTATTCGTGTAAAATTCTTATCTGTCGCCATGATACAAAGATTTATTGAGATAAAGGACTGATATAAACCAAAGTGTTAAAAACAAAAGGAATGTCTGTTGATTCTATCTGGGCATGAACCGTAATACTGGCTTGACGGCGAATATTGGGATTCTTTCCCAACAGGTCCTCCTCTATCTCAGAAAGATGCACATCCACACGAACATCTTTTAGCCGTCGCTCATAAGCCGTGATTGATTGCACGAGGGAATTTCTTACCGTTTCTTCCCAATCTCTGACTTTAACCAGTTGATTGAATTCCAACTCCCAAATAATCGATCCATATTCATATTTCCCGAAAATTTCTCCAGGATGTGACACGATTAACAGCATTATATTTTGCGCAATAGATTCTTCGGGGGAGCATCTCGCCAAAGTCCCCTTCAAAGCGACAGACAAATCTAATGGAATCTTCAAATAATCCATTGTGCACTTTAGTTTATTAAGTTCACCCCCAATGGGCAGTTGCAAATATAATACATTACATCCAGATAACCAAGTTTTTATGCGCAAAAATATAATATTTCTTCCCTTTATGTGGAATAAAAGGGAAGAAGTGTTGTTTTTCCTTCTTTTCCCTTATGCTTCCCGTTTTTCCCGAAAATTTTTCACCTTCTTTATATACCTATATTTTTGCTGCTTGATAGCAATTTATTCACTCAATAACAAACAATTATGGAATCAAACAACAATGACAACTATGTGCTTGTCTTGGAAGACCGCACGGAAGTGAAGAACGAAAAGGAAGCGGGAAAACTCTCCGTAGTATCGGGTATCGACGACAAGGGAAACCTTAAAACAACTGAGGCAATCGCTGCCAATCAAGCAGCGTTCTTGAAGTTCAACAACAAGGACGGACTTCTGAAGAACTTCATGACTAACTTCCTCAAACAGTTCAATAATCCGACTCATTTTGGACTGTACAAGGTATTGGCAAGCAATGTTGAGCAGAGCGTGGACAACCTGCGCACCATGCTGCAAAGTCGTGAAAAACCAGAAAGCAAACAGCAACTGACAGAAATTGGAGTATCCTTTGACGATTATCTGCCGAAAAAGAAGAACGCCACAGTCATTGATGAATCAAAGATTGATTGGAAGCAACTCGACAACCTCGGTCTTACCCGTGAACGACTGGAACAAAGTGGAGAGTTAGAAAAGATGCTTTCTTGGCAGAAGAGTAACCTTGTTACTATTGCCGTACCTATTGGTGATACAACTATCTACACTGAAGCACGTCTTGCTTTCCGCACGGACGATAGCGGCAATGTCGGCTTAGCTATCCACCCTTTACGAAAGGAGCCACAGCTCGACTTCCCCTATATGGGCTACAAGTTCTCGCCCGAAGAGAAAGAACAACTACTCACTACGGGCAACCTTGGCAAGACAATCGAAGTAACGCCCAAGAACGGCAATGCTTTTTCTGCCTATATCTCCATCGATCCACAGACCAACGAAATTGTCGCCCTGCGTGCCGACCGTGTGAACATTCCCAAGGAGATCAAGGGCGTCTCGCTTTCAGATGCGCAATATAAAGACCTTGTGGAAGGCAAAGCCGTGAAAGTGGAAGGTATGACTGCCAAGAGCGGCAAGTCTTTTAATGCCACGCTTCAGGTCAATGCCGAGAAGAAAGGCATTGAGTTCATCTTTGACAACAACCGTGGTTTCAAGGAGCATCAGCAGCAGACACAGCAGCAGGGTGCACCCCACAAGCTCTGCGGCTTGGAACTATCCGAGAAGCAGCGTGAAGCCTTGGATAGCGGTCGCACACTCTATTTGAAGAACATGGTCGATAAGGAGGGCAAGTCCTTCAATGCCTACGTCCGTATGGACAAGGAGCAGAACCGCCCACGTTTTTACAAGTGGAATCCTGACAAGAAGCAGGATGCTGGCAAGGAAAAGGTGGTAGCTGTGGCAGAAGAACACAAGACGCAGGTAGCCGTGAACAACCACGGCAAGACCAACGAAGCTACGAAGAACGTGAAAGAGCCATTGAAGACTGGGCAGACACAGCCCACTGCCGCCCAAAAGCAGAAACAGGACGAGAAGAAACAACAGCGTCGCGGACGTAAGATCTAAAAAACAAGAGACTCGCTTTTGCGAGTCTCTGTATGTGGCGGCAGCGGGGTTAATCACTATATGTATTAGGAATATATCATCTTTATGTACAAAGGTCTTTATCTGCCACAACCCCAAGAGCCAATATAATATAATTTGAATTCATAGACTGTTCCTCCTTTCTGGTAAAACTTAAGATTGTCAAACAATCTGCTGTAAAACTTATCAATAAAGGCAGTATATGACTGATTATACCAAAGCCTGATGATATTCCACACAAAGTGCAGAAAATATATTGGTGCAAAGTTACAAATTAAAATTATAAAAACAAATGAATATATGTATTATTGCCGAGAAACCCTCGGTAGCCAGAGATATTGCCCGCATCGTAGGGGCAACGAACAAGCAGGATGGATATTTAGAAGGAAGTGGGTATCTCGTTACATGGGCAATGGGACACCTTATTACCCTTGCTATGCCTGAAGCCTACGGCTTTTCTGCCTACAAAGCCAAAGATCTGCCCATCCGTCCCAATCCTTTCCTGTTAGTTGTACGACAAGTGCGTAAGGACAAGGAGTATATATCCGAGCCAGCAGCGCTTAAACAGCTCAAAGTGATACGCTCCTGCTTTGACAAAGCAGACCGCATCATCGTAGCCACCGATGCAGGACGTGAGGGTGAACTCATCTTTCGCTACATCTATCAACATCTTGGTTGCAGAAAGCCTTTCGACCGTCTTTGGATTTCATCATTGACGGACAAAGCCATTCGTGAAGGACTTTCCAATCTCAAACCGGGAAACAACTACGACAATCTATATTACTCCGCCAAGTCAAGAAGCGAAGCCGACTGGCTCGTGGGTATCAATGCCAGCCGTGCATTGTCCATCGTCCGCAAAGGCGGCTATTCCTTGGGACGGGTACAGACTCCAACCCTTGCTATGGTCTGCCGTCGGTACATAGAGAACCATGATTTTTCTTCCGTACCTTATTGGAAACTCTACGCACTCATGGAGAAAGAGGGCATATCGCTGAAAGCCGTTGGCTGTAAAGACTATGAGAATGAAGCATTGGCACAGACTGCTCTTGCTTCGCTTCGCAGTCAGAGCCAGCTTAAAGTTGAATCGGCCGCAAGAAAGGTGGGACATACGTCACCACCACTCTTGTACGACCTTACTGCCTTGCAGAAGGAAACCAACAGACGCCACGGCTTTTCAGCAGACAAGACCCTCTCGATTGCCCAGAGCCTCTATGAGAAGAAAATCACGACCTATCCCCGCACAGGCAGCCGATACATCAGTGAGGATGTTTTCGAGGAAGTAACCTCCCTGCTCCGCAAGATAGGAGAAACACTTCCGACTCCGCTTAACCGTCATTCGGTGGACAATGCCAAGATTACTGACCACCACGCCATTATTCCTACAGGAGAAACACCTTCAGGAATATCGGCAGATGAAACAACTATCTATCAAATGGTGGTTAATCGCTTCATTGAAGCCTTTTCTCCCGATTCAGAAGAAGAGCGTATGCAGGTACGATTCACTCACGACACCAATATCTTTACTTGGAAGGCATGCCGACAAATCTCCTTGGGCTGGAAAGCCGTGCAGAAAGGTAAAGAAGCGGAAGCTGAAAAGAAAGAAGGGGGTGAAGAACAGGTTTTGTCTTCATTGCCAAACCTGATAGAGGGAGAAAACTTGCCTGTACTTGATGCAGAAATCACCGAGCATAAGACCAAGCCAAAACCACTCTATACGGAAGCTACTTTACTTTCAGCAATGGAGAATGCTGGGAAAGAGGTCGAGGATACAGAAAGCAAAAAAGCTATGGCAGAATGCGGCATAGGAACACCAGCTACCCGTGCCAACATCATCGAAACACTTATCCTGCGTGACTATATCCGAAGGGACAAGAAAGCAATTATACCGACCGAAAAAGGCTTGGCTGTCTATGAGATTGTCAAGGACAAGCGAATCGCTGATGCGGAGATGACAGGAAGCTGGGAACTGACACTTGCCGCCATTGAAGCAGGACAAATGCCGCCCGAAAAGTTCGCGCAAGGCATCAACTCCTACGTTGGTACCATCTGCGAGGAACTCCTCTCGCTGGCTCCCAAACAGAAGTCTTATCCCACCTATCGCTGCCCCAAGTGTGGCACTGAAAGCATGGGCATCTATGCCAAGGTTGCCAAATGCAGACATGAGGACTGTGACTTTCATATCTTCCGTGAGGTTTGTGGCACGCTTCTCACCGAGGACTACATCCGGGATTTGCTAACCACAGGACGTACACCCATTCTCAAAGGATTAACCAGTAAGGCAGGTAAAAAGTTCAACGCCCGACTGGTACTGAATGAAGATTACACCACTTCTTTTGAATTTGAAAAAATGAAAGGAAAACAAAGAGGGAGATAATCCCCATAGAAACAAAGCGGAACAGAACAGGTCGGAAGGTGATATACTGTTATCTTCCGACCTTTTTCCTCCTTAATTAAAAAGAAAAAACTATGGCATACAATAAGAAAAACGTCCTTGAAGCCAACACGGAAGCCATCCGTATAGTCCTTCGCTTGGAGAAAGAACGCCGTGAAGCCACCGAAACAGAAAAAGGAATATTGCATGGCTATCAGGGCTTCGGTGGTTTGAAATGCGTGCTGAACCGATGTGACAGCCCCGATGACCTCCGCTATTGGAGCCAGTCGGAGCAACAACTCTTCGAGCCTACCCAAAGGCTCAAACAGATGATTTACCGTGATGCCATTGATGCCAATACTGCCAAGCGGTACTGGGAGAGCATCAAGGCAAGCGTACTCACGTCTTTCTATACTGATACCCGTATCGTTGCCGCCATTTCCGATGCGCTTACTTCTGTAGATGTACCCATACGTCGCTGCTTGGACCCTTCGGCAGGCATGGGAGCCTTTACCGAGACTTTTGCTAAAAGGGCTGGAATGGTCGATGCAATGGAGAAAGACCTGCTTACAGCCCGTATCTCACAAGCCATTCATCCTTATGGGCATGGCAATATCATTGTCCGCCAAGAACCCTTTGAAGCCATCGCGGAGTTGGAAGATAAGGACAAATACGACCTTATTACAAGTAACATTCCTTTCGGGGATTTCATGGTCTATGACCGAGAGTACAGTAGAGGTAAGGATACACTAAAGCGCGAGTCCACACGTGCCATCCACAATTACTTCTTCGTGAAAGGTCTGGACTGCATCAAGGAAGGTGGCTTGCTGGCATTCATCACCTCGCAGGGTGTATTGGACAGTCCCCGCAATGAAGCCATACGTCGTTATCTGATGCAGAACAGCCGACTAATCTCTGCTTTACGCCTGCCATCGGGTATGTTTTCAGATAATGCAGGAACGGACGTAGGCAGTGACCTCATCGTCTTGCAGAAGCAGACAGGTAAAGAAATCAGCGAGGGGATTGAGCAGCAGTTCATAGAAACGGTTTCCGTTCCCAAGGAAGAAGGCTCTTCTGTCGTCTTCAAGCATAACTCTCTTTTTGTAGGAGATTGGAAAGACATTTCTCATCGCACCATTGCCACAGAGCGCATAATGGGTACAGACCCTTATGGAAGACCTGCATGGGAGTATCGCTTCGATGGTGGCATTGACGATATGGCGGAGAGTATCAGGACACAGCTCTCCTTGGAAGTTGAGCAACGCTTTAACCGCAAACTCTATGAAACAGGCATACCTATGACGGAGGAGGAACGGCAGAAAGAAGCCGTAAAACAACTGAGAAAGTTAGGTATAACGGTAAATTTACCCAAAGAGGATCCCAAAGTGCACAAGGAGGCAGAGAATGCCTATAATCTGATGCCCGACAGCATCAGAAAGCGACTACCTAAACTGTACAGCACAGAGAAAGGATTGATAGGCGATAAGGTCGCCTACGCACGTTATTTCTTCCCGATGGGAGCTTACACGGCTTATCTTTTGGAGTACGACCCTAAGAGCCGTATAGGTTTCGGTGCTGTCACGATGGGCTACGGTTGGGAGTTGGGCAATATGTCGCTTGACGAGATGGAGGAAGTGAAGATTCATGGGCTGGGCATCGAGCGCGACCTGTACTTTACGCCCAAGAAACTGCACGAGATAGCCGAACTAGAAGAAATCGTCAGGGGACAATATACCAAAGAAGAAGTGGTGACAGAGGAAATCAAGGAAAAGGCTGCACCCGAAGTTCAGACTTCGACAATGGAAGATAACCTTTCCACGGAAGAACCCAAAGAGGAAGTTCAAGTTGAAAAAATCAGTGAGCAAGTTGATAAAACGGGCGGTGAGCAGACAGTACAGATACAAGAGGCAGGCTCTACTATTGAAGAATCAGCCCCAGAGGGAGTACCTGTGCTTAACCTTCACCGCCAATATGAGCAGGAAGTGGAAGAAATCCGCACCGATGTGGAAGCCCCACGGGAGATGAACGGGCAGACTGTCTATTTCGATGATGACCACCACCCGGTGATGGACAGCATGGACGAGCGACAGGAAACGGAGCAGCCTTCACTATTCGCTCCGGAGGAATACAGTCTCTGGACACAGGAAGTAAAGCGCGTGAACGGCGAGATTAAGGAAGCCCCTAAACCACAGGTTCAGACAGTCCAAAAGCATCCAGAAAACAAAGTAGGAAAGGAGAACAAGGAAACACACTCGACTGTCACTCCGGGGCGTAAAACCAAAAGAAAGGGCAATAATAAGACTGCCTCCCCTTCATACCTTGAGCCATCCCTCTTTGACTTTATGAACGAAGCCGAAGAGCGGAAGCCACAACCGATAACAGAGGTTAAGAAAGAGTTTGACGCTTCACCACGCCCTTTTCTATCATTGCCGGACTCTCACCTGAGAGATGGTTCCATTGTCGTGCAGAAAGGGCAGGTCGGCTTTCTTTCTGACTTAAGGCGACATCCAACCTTTAATCCGATGGACTTGCCGTATGCCCAGCTTTCCCGACTAAAAAGCTATATCGAGATACGGGAGTGCTATCATCGTCTCTATGACTACGAGGCGGAGAACCATGCAGAAGACAAGGAGGATCGCAGCAGACTCAACCACCTATATGATGACTATGTTGCACGCTGGGGCTACTTTAACCAGAAAGCGAACACCGACATCATCAAGATGGATGCTACAGGTGTGGAAATGCTTTTCTTGGAACGGTCCGAAAACGGCAGGTACGTCAAGGCGGACATCTTTGACCATCCTACGGCATTTTCTACCACGGAACTGACCGTTGCCGCAGACCCAATGGAGGCACTGGGTGCATCGCTCAACAAGTATGGTACGGTGGAACTTGATTACATGAGTTCCCTTTTACCTGATATGGAGGAAAGCGACATCATTTCTTCCTTGGAAGGTCGCATCTATTTCAATCCCGAAGAAAACGCATACGAGGTGGCGGACAAGTTCATTTCGGGCAATGTAATAGAAAAGGCGGAGCGTATCGAGTCGTGGCTCTTGGACCATCCCAACCACGAAGAAGCAAAGCAGAGCCTTGCTGCCCTACGTGCAGCCACGCCAACCCCCATTCCATTTGCAGACCTTGACTTCAATCTCGGTGAACGCTGGATACCTGCTAAAGTCTATGGTAGGTTTGCCTCAGAGTTCTTCGAGACAGATATTAACGTATCCTACCATTCCAACATGGACGAGTACAGCATTGTCTGCGACCAAAAGAATGCTAATATCTGGCACAAGTATGCCGTACAGGGAGAGTTCCGCCGCTATGACGGCATCAATCTCCTGAAGCACGCCCTGCACAATACCATTCCCGACATCAACAAGAGCAAGGAGGTGACAGATAAGGTTACGGGAGAGACTAAGACCATCAAAGTAAGGGACGGACATGCCATACAGATGGCAAATGCCAAGATTGAAGAAATCAGACAGGGCTTTGTCGATTGGCTCGGACGCACACCTGATACCTTCAAACAGCAACTCTCCGACAGGTACAACCGCCTTTTCAACTGTTTTGTGCGACCCAACTTTGACGGTACGCACCAGACGTTTCCCGACCTTGACCTCAGACGATTGGGCATTGCCGACCTTTACAAGAGTCAGAAGGATGCCGTGTGGATGCTCAAAACCAATGGCGGTGGTATTTGCGACCACGAGGTGGGAGCGGGCAAGACACTTATCATGTGTACGGCAGCCTATGAGATGAAGCGGTTAGGACTTGCTAACAAGCCGATGATTATCGGACTGAAGGCAAATGTATTCGATATTGCCGATACCTTTCGCAAGGCTTATCCCAATGCAAGGATTCTCTATCCGGGCAAGAACGATTTCAGCAAGCAGAACCGCCAGCGCATCTTTAATGACATCAAAAACAACGACTGGGATTGTATCATACTCACGCACGAGCAGTTCGGCATGATACCGCAAGCTTTGGAGATACAGGAGGCTATCCTGCAGAAGGAGATGGACTCTGTGGAAGAAAACCTTGAAGTCCTACGTATGCAGGGAGCGGAGATTTCCCGTGGGATGCTCAAAGGATTAGAAAAACGCAAGCAGACGCTTGATGCCAAGTTACAGAACATACAGGACAGCATCGCTGAGCGCAAGGACGATGCCGTAGATTTCAAGATGATGGGTATTGACCACCTCTTTGTCGACGAATCGCATCAATTCAAAAACCTGATGTTCAACACCCGCCACGACAGGGTGTCGGGCTTGGGCAATCCTGATGGTTCACAGCGTGCCTTAAACATGCTCTTTGCTATTCGTACCATACAGGAGCGTTCCGGCAAGGACTTGGGGGCAACGTTTCTTTCGGGAACGACCATTTCCAATAGTCTGACGGAACTGTATCTTCTGTTCAAGTATCTGCGCCCGCAGGCTTTGGAGAAGCAGGGTATCAACAGTTTTGATGCTTGGGCAGCAGTCTTTGCCAAGAAATCGACCGACTATGAGTTCTCCATCACCAATGAGATTATCCAGAAAGAGCGGTTCCGCACCTTCATCAAGGTGCCGGAGCTGGCTGCCTTTTATGCGGAAGTATAGGAATTGAAAGCAAGAAAAGGAGAAAAATGTGTATCTGATTGAAACACAAGATATATTGCCTGCTTTCTCATTGGGTTGCATCAAGGTAAATAGGCGAAAAAAGGAGTGAAAAAGCAAGAGTTCAGTTACCAAATCGTTCGAGAAACGATGAAAGGAAAAGAACGGCTAAAAGTGGTAACTAAAACGGTGTTTTCTCTTTCATTATCAACGTTTTGCATCGCTCTAAGTTCCTCTGAGATGTATAATTTTACAAGCAAAAAAACAATGGAAAAAGAAAAAATCAAGCTGCTTTTCTACCTCAAAAGAGGTACGCAGGACAAAAACGGAAAAAGTCCCATCATGGGACGCATCAGTATCGGTCGCTCAATGGTTCAGTTCAGTTGCAAATGTGCCTGTACGCCAAAAATTTGGGATAGTCGTAAACAGCGACTTGTAGGAAAGAGTTCCGAAGCCGTATCAGTGAACAGGGAACTTGACCGACTGCAAGTAAGTGTCCATCAAGTTTATGAATCGCTTTCGGGCAAGTTGAACAACACTGTCACGGCAGGGAAGATAAGGGAACTTGTATTCGGGTTAAACAGCGAATCGCAGGGGCTGCTTCATCATGCGGACGAGTATATTGACCACTTCCGTGAGCGAGTTGGCATAGACCGCAGCGAAAGAAGACTGAAATGTCTGCTGCTCTTCCGCAAGCATCTGTCTGAATTTTTGAGATGTCGCTACCATGTGGACGATATTCCCGTGCAAAAAGTCGATACAGCCCTTATCAAGGACTTGGAGGAGTATTTTGCCAAAGAAAAGGGTTTTAAACTCAACACTTCGGCTGGTTATCTTACTATGCTGGCATCCGTGCTCAAAGACCTGCACAAACGGCACATCATAGACACCTATCCTTTTATCGGTCATTCCATCCGCTGGGACGTTGGAACACCCCGATACATTACAAGGGAGGAAGTAAACCGAATAGCTGCATTAAGTGAGAAAGAATTGCAAGGCTACGAGCAGGTGTCGAGGGATATGTTTCTCTTTTCATGCTATACAGGGCTTTCCTACACGGATGTGTACCACCTCACGGCAGAGCATATCATCCACGAGTCTGATATGGATTGGATACGCAAGCCGAGAGTGAAGACGGGCAATGTATGCCACATTCCACTATTACCCGAAGCATCCGCCATCATTGAGCGGTACAGGGGCATTAATACGAGGGCGTTCCGCCACGAACCCCCAAAAGGGTATCTGCTGCCCATACCAGGCTGCGACACTGTAAATATCCATCTCAAGAAGATAGCACGGCTTTGCGGTATTCAGAAAACGCTGACCTATCACATGGCAAGGCATACCTTCGCATCGCAGATGACGCTTTCAGAAGGCGTGTCCATCGAAAGCGTATCTAAAATGCTCGGACACAGCCAAATAAAAACCACACAAGTGTATGCAGAGACTTCACCAGAGCGTGTCTTTCGGGATGTGGAGAAGATTCTCCCTCTCATCGCACAATATCGTTTAATCAACTAAAAGTCCAAGAACAATGAAAAGTACATTTTCAATTCTATTCTATATAGACAGAAGCAAAACAAGCGAAAGGAATGAATGCATTATACGCTGCCGTATCACCTGCAATGGTGCGTCTTCTTCATTCTCAACAGGTTTGTACACCTCTCCCAATGATTGGCAATCAAAGAAAGGGCGCATAAAAGTGGTGGCAAACAGAGCGAATGCCGTCAATCTGCAACTGAACTCAATAAAAGAACGACTTCACGCACTCTATGAACTCACGTTAAGAGAAGAGAACTACATTACGGCAGAATATCTCAAAGAGCAGTACCAGCACCAAAACAAGCCCACCCCGACACTCATAGAGATTTACCAATCCGTCTGTGAAAGTAAGGAGGCATTGCAGGGTAAGACGATAGGAAAGGCTACCGTCAGGGCTTTTAGGGACAGCAGGAAGAACTTTGTTCAATTTCTGAAAACAAGGGGAAACGGGGACTGTCTTCCCAAAGAGGCAGACAAGGACCTCATAGAACATTACCGCCTATTTATGCTGCGGGACTTGGGAAACAAGGAAAGCACTGTTTCCAATCGTCTGCGCCACCTGCATCAAGTCATCCGAAAAGCACTGCAAGAGCGATATATCCGTGAAGACCCTTTTGAGCAGATAGACATTGAAACGCCCACCTACGAGCGCAATGCCCTCACTTCTGACGATTTACACAAACTTCTCTCATATCGCCCACACCGCTCGGTGGACAACCATTGCAGGCTCATCTTCCTCTTGGGCTGTTTCACGGGGTTAGCTTTTTCTGATTTAAAGAAACTCCGAATGGACGATGTTTACACACTTGACGATGGGCGCAGGTACATATCGCTCTGTCGCACAAAGACACAGAACAGGAGCATTGTTCCTTTATTGCCCATTGCCGAAGAGATACTCACCATTGTCAGCGACGGACGAAAGGAGGGTTTGCTCTTTCGTGAGTTCCCCACGAATAGCCATTTCAACCGCAAGATAAGGGACATCATCATCAAGGCTGGACTCCCATCTCATACCGAAGCCACCTCGCACACGGCACGACATACCTTTGCCACAACCATCTGCTTGGAGAACGGCTTGCCGATAGAAACCGTCAGTAAGATGCTCGGACACCGTTTCATTTCCACCACCGAACTTTACGCAAAGGTCAGCAAGAGTAAAATTGCCCGTGAGATGCAGCCACTCATGGGCAGCAATACCACAAGGGAACTGCGAAAGGCTTTGCGTGTCTGTCCGCCAAGAAAGCCAAGCATAATATAAAATGATTTTTCTTAGACCGTTAAAAAACCATCATTAAGTATCAACACTAAATAAGGACAAAATGAAAAAGAACAAAAAGCTGGAACTTTCCTACTTTCGGTTGAAATTAAGAAGTTATATGAGTGAGCATCACCCTGAAAGATTGCACGACACAGAGTTTATCACTGCACGGGCAGACATGGCTCTAACTGCTTACTGCGATGCAGTGGCACAAGGTTTTTCGCACCTCGAAGCAGAGAGCATAGCAAGTGAGGTATTGTATTATGGCTTGCACTTTTCCAAGTACGACACGCTTGTTTCTGTCTTGGAGAACGAGTTTGAGAGGGAACTGCCTGCTCCGCTCCCTGAGAAACTTGCACCCATACTGTTGTCGAACAAGGCTATTCAAGCCACATTCGACAAGTTCGGTTTGACGGACACATTTGCCGCAAGCGAACAATACGACCGTCTTTACACCGAACTCACAGGCACGATTGTGCTGCTCATCGAGAGCAACAACCTGCCAACGGTCAAACTGGCGGAGGAAGCAAGCCCAAAGGCGTTGTAGGCAAAAGCAGACGCAAAGCCCCTGAAGCCGTTTCTTATCGTGCAAAGGTACAACGGCAGCCTATCTGCCCTGACAAGGTCGAGTCCTGCGGATGGAGAGAAGAATCTCCACCGCAGGATTTTTCTTTTTCAAGGCGGTACTACAATTCTCAATATCCGTGCGGTCGTATTTATCTCTCCCAACCTTGCAGGGCAGGGCTGCCGTAGAGAGATAGGCACGACAAGAATACGGCATACTCAGGCTCTTTGGACGCAAAAGCGAATTATAGAAACAATAGTTAGAACTAACGATTGTCTTGACAATCTTATTATATGACAAGCCTTTTTTTGTACAACTTATTGTCTGTACAATTTGTTGTCATAACAATTTGTTGTCATAACAATTTGTTGTCATAACAATTTATTGTCAAGACTATCTGTTGTCAAGACAAACTATCGTCAAAACAAACTATTGATAGTTCGACATCTCGATTTGTCGAACTATCGAACTGTCGATAGACCAACAAATATGCAATAAAAGGAAAGAGCCGGCACCTCATCTCATTACCGCAATAACGCTGAGGAATTTTCTCGTGGTTTTTTCTCTTGTTTTCCTAACATTTCCCTGCTTTTCCTCATTTCTTGCAGCGGTGCTTCCGAGGGTTTACTTTTGCACTCGATAAGTACGGCAATGGACTGCATAACAGTTTGTTTGCCGAGCAACAACAAAGTAATCAAAACAAAATTAAGGCAATGAAACTCATTATTATCGACCGCAAAGCGTGGGAGCGACACCACTCCGAATTTGCAGACTTTATCCACAGTATCGAACAACTTATCGGCAATCCGCCCGAAACGGACGAATGGCTCGACAATGAAGCCGTATGCCGCAGGCTCGGCATCAGCAAACGCACCCTGCAATCCTATCGCGATACGGGTAAAATACCCTTCTCCATCATTGGGCATAAATGCTATTATAAGGAGAGCGACATCGCAGAGTTACTGAATGCAAACAATGAATGAAATCAAACACAGAATGAACTATGGAAGAGAAAGAAATCATTACACAGCAAGACCCTCAAATGCAGATGTTTGCACAGTTGATGGAGGGAATATTGAAGAAACTGAAGCGTTATTGTTCTACAGCCCGTCCGATGCTGGGCGGAGAGGTTTACCTCACTGGCGAGGAGGTTTGTAGCCAATTACGGCTCAGCACACGTACGCTCCAAGAGTACAGAAATGCAGGAATACTTCCTTTCTACAAAATCGGAGGGAAGATACTTTACAAACAGAGCGACATACAAACAATGCTTGAAAGGCATTATAATCCAATACCGCAAACAGATAAGTTATGAGTTAAGTTAAGAAATCAGTTGCGACTTAAGTCGAATGGTCAGTTATGACTTTGGTCAAAAAATTAGTTTCGACCTAAGTCAAAATTAACTTTAGTAAAAAATATGTCAGCTCATAAAGTCAGTAAGTCAAGAAATTAGTCTAAACTTATCTCTTGACTTACTTTTTGAACTTTGAACTCTCGTCTATCAAAAGCACCCCAGAAAGGTTACTTTATGGAACATAACAAACTATCTCTTTCTTTT
>NZ_HG417097.1:50659-74571 GCF_000455445.1 Hoylesella timonensis 4401737 = DSM 22865 = JCM 15640
CCGAAGCATTCTTGTAAGCTCATTTTTCCTTTGTTTTGGGTTACAAAAATAGCAAAAGGCAGAGAATTTTCCCTACCTTTACGCCTATTTTATAATCAAATTGATAATCAGATGATTATTTCAACAACTCCCGATTTGAAGCATTACCCATCTTATTCAATATTTAATTCCGCCAACGGGTAATGTTTTTTCATTTTCGTAATCCTTTCAAAATAACAGTTCTTTCGCTTACTGGAATTTCTTTACGTCTTTTGGCCATTACCGCATTATCTAAATTTTAAATATGATGTTACGCTCATTCCATCCGTCATTTTATATTTCCCAAAATTGGTAAACTCAATGGTATCAATCTTGTTATCTTTTAATTTTAATATGATCATTGTTATATCACAGTGACTTAACTGCTTCAATGATTGGATATATTGTTTATCTACCCAAAGAGAGCGAACCGCTTCTGGATGTATGACGCACATTACCTTATACTCTGTTAAGGTTTCAAGTGGGATTATTCCCTCTATCCCCACTTTTCTATTTAGCACTTTGATAGGCATACCCACATATATGGGGAGACCAATTAACCTATTTGTCTTCAATATACCCTTGGACAATTGATACGGAGCAGATTTTATTGGTATTTTTTCATAAATAAGAGTATCTGATGAAGATGTGGCATAAAATCTTATTGGAAGATCATTGTCAAAATTAAGATTGTACCTTGAATATACCGTCCTTGCTCTACTTTTTGATCTTATTGATAATATATTCGCCCCAAAAAATATTGGGTTATCGGATATAACTACCAACGTATCATTAATCCCTAACACAAGAAACAACCTGTTTTCTACACTTTTCTGGTAGTATTCTTCGTCTTGGGGCCAAATCCGGATACCATAATATGTTACATTGCTCTGAGAAAAATTAGTTGTTATAGAATCTGTTAGTTCATTATCTTCAGAATTTAGAGGACTACAGATTGGAGACTTTACTTCTAGTGCGTCTGTTGATTCATCATTTTTATAATTCAATGAGACTCTCGAAGAGCCAAGACAACAACTGCACATAAATACATACAACATCAAAGATAAGGACTTCTTCATTTTTAGAGTGTGTCAAAAGTTAATTAAAGGTCTGTGTTATTGAAAATCTTCAATAACACAGAGACTTACATAACATTATTACTTTTTCCTTGATTTAAGAATTAGGGTATGTTTAATTGGAGCATTAAAAGTTGCTCCTTCTCTATTATAGGACCTACTTTTAGGTCGATATGAAAAATGTCCTATGGCTCCCAAAGCATTGTCAAAGTTTCTTGATGCCGTTTTTGATTCATCAGCATTATAATGGATCGTATTTCCATTAACAGAATACCCAGAGGATAAAACAAAGCATCCTTCTGTCCAAGATCTTGGATTTGTTCCTCCATAGTGGAATCTGATTCCTCGATTACTTACGTTTCCTCCAACTCCAGGTTTTATCCATTGTGATCCAGCCGTCGGATTAATTATTGGATATGTTCCATCAGGAATCCTTCGACCACTTCCGTTCTTTGTACTTGGCTCTCCTCCTGGAGCAACATAGAACCCTGTGCCATTATCTGCTTCTCCAGATATATGATACACTCCTAGTGTATAACTGTCTTTTGTTTCACCTATTTCCAAGTTTAACAAATTCACTCGCTTCCCATGCTCTCCTTGTGAAAATTCATAGGTTTCTTTTTTATCTCCATTTGCGACATTAAAGACGTCATTTCCATCAGCTATTATGGGTGCATCTATCTTCCATTTTTTATTAACATAGGATATATTTATTGTGTCTGTGCCAATAGGATCAATAAAAGTAATTGGATTATAGGTATACGCATAACTTGAATTTCCATAATTCTTCTCTTCCAATAGATCCGTACTCATCCACAGGCTCAACCTCGGCTCATAGTACCTCGCACCATAGTAATACATCCCCGTCTCCTCATCAAACTCTTTGGCGTTGAAGAGATAAGGCGTGTTCCAAGTGTTGTTGCGCTCCTCGATGAACACTTCTCCAAATGGCACATACTCGATGTGTTGCGATACTTCGCCATCAAGGTTGGTGATATAGCTACTGCTACCCAAATGATCAGGATGGTAGTAGAACTGCATCTTCTCGTAGTCGTCGTTGGGCTTAAAGTTGCCGTTTGCAGCCCTTGTGCGTGCCATTGCCCTTGCCTGTGCAGCCTCCGGAGTATTGTCGTCGCAGCAGAAGCCCTTGCCGTTCACATAGTCGTCGTTGTCCTGACCGTTGTAGGCGATGTCAAAGGTACGATAATTATCCTTGATTGCCTGCAACTGCTGACCATATTTTGACTTATAATCAACTTTCAGACCATCAGCCTCATTGCCTGCATAAGGAATGCGACGTGGATCGGCACCGTAAGATGCCAAATCACCTAACTTAGAGACGATGCGCTGGCTACCGATGTAGATGTGCTTGGTGTACTTGCCACCCTGTCCCGCTACCAAGTATGGGCTGACATAGAGTGAGAAGCGTGCCGTACCTGTGTTACCGCCAGAGAACTCGGAGTTCACATAGATGGCCTCGTTCTCGCCACTAGTCTTCACCGTGCGTTCCCCGTCGGCATCATACCAGTAGTTGCTCACAAAGCCGTTCTCGTGGACCGCGAGGAGTCTGTTCTCTTCATCCCACTTGAACTTCTGCTCACTGGCCTTCTCGTCTTCCTTACCGTCACGCTTTACACGGGAGGTATTGATATAGACAAGGTTGCCGTTGGCATCGTACTCATATTTATGGCCGTTATTGATGGTCGTGCTGTCTGTCGGAGTCTCCTCCGTGCGGTAATTCATGTCACGGACGTTGTCCAACTGGAACTTATGACCGTCTCCCTTCTGATAGGTGTAGGTCAGGTCGTAGCCCGCGTTGAGCGTACCATCGAACTGAACACCGCTCTGCGAGAGGTGTTGCTTCTTGCTCGTAATGCGGTGCATGTTGTCATACCCCATGGCAAGGGTATAGGTAGCCGACTTGTTGTCCGCACCCTTGTATGTTCCGCCTGCGCTCGTCAGGCGATACAGTGCATCGTAGCCGTAGGTATGGCTCATCTGACCGCCCGCCTTGCCACCCTGTGGCAGTGGCGCGTTGTTGGCAACCGAAAGTACGTTGCTCATTGCGTCATAGCTGTAGGCATTGTCCATGATGGTGCCTGCCTTGGCATTGACCACAAGGTTCTGAAGTCGGCGACGCTGTGGGTCGTAGGTGTAGAACGTCTCCGCCCCGTTGCAGTACTTCAGGTAGTTGCGCTGCTCGAACTTGTCGTAGCCAATCTTGTTCACATAATCATAACCATAGGACTTGTAGCCGCGCACGTGAGTGAGCTGTCCGCCGAGGTTGTAGTCGTAGGTGACCTTCTCCTCGTCGGGATAGACCATCTCCAGCAGTCGGTTGTGGCTGTCGTACTTCCACTGCGTGACGTAGGTGGCGATTGCCTGATTGGGCACAATCATCGTTCGGCGGGTCTTGACAACTTCGCCCATCTTGCCATAGTAATATTCGATGGCACCACTACCGTCCTCGCGAAGCATCAATCTGCCGATACGGTTGTAAGAAGAGTTGATACCACCGTAATGGTACTTCACGTTGTTTTCCGGATGGTCGGGATAGTTAATCGCTGTCAGACGACCGTAATCGTACTCGTAATTGATGGTCTTACCCTCTTTTTTGAGGTTGGCTGTTTGCTTGGTGAGCACATTACCCAAGGCATCGTAGGTAAAGGTGGTGATACCGCTTGCAGGGTGATTTACCTCTGTACGACGATCGCCCATATCATAGACGGATGTCGTTACGTTACCTTCTGTATCTGTTACCTTAACCAATCGGTCGATTCCGTCATACTCGAAAGAAGTGGTAATGATACCATCAGGTCCGCTGAGTTGCTCGGTCTTCACGGTCTTGCCACTACCATCGGTATAGGTTGCCTGACGATTACCCAACGCATCAGTTACAGTCGTTACGAGTGCATTGCTACCTGCGTCCGTAGAGTATTCCGTCTTGGTCTCAGCATTGTCTGGAAGTGTTACTTTCATGGCACGGTCAAGCACGTCATAAACCGTTACGGTTGGCGACACGTTGTCAAAAGCCTTGTTGAAAGTTGTCTTGCTGCCCACTGCTTCGGTTACAGGGTAGTAAGCCTTAGCCACACAACCGAAAGCATCATAGACATTGCGTCCGCTGACAATCATCACGGTCTCGTCTTTCGGAGCACTACCCTTGGCAGCTGTCGTTACCACACCATCTTTCTTCACCTGAACGGGACGCCCGAAGCCATCCACGAAGGTTACGGTCTCCATATCATCGCTTGGGTGCTGTATGTCGTAATGTTTGGTCACTGCGTACGCAGGTGCAGTGATGCCATTGGTGCCGAAAGTAGCTTTAGGCTGATAGTCAAAGGCAATGATGTAAGGCACACCTGTAGCCAACTCATTAGGCCCACGCACAGCTTTCACACGTCCGAGGTTGTCTATATCCGTTTCATAATAGAAGTGGTTGAGATCCATACGGCGGAGTGCCATGCCATAGCGGTAGTCGAAGTTGGCAGCCTCGCTACGGTAGCCAAATGCATCGTCTACACGCTCCACATACATATTCATCACCGGCTCATAGCGGTAGGTATACCACATGCGCTGTCCCTTGCTGTTAGCAGGAAGCGTGGTCTTGATGATGTTGCCGTAAGCATCATAAGTATAGTCAGAGACGGCTTCGCTGCTTCCGAGTTGTTGTTTAATCTGCGTAATATGGTCGGCATAGTTCAAATCGTAAGTCGCAGAAACTTGATGATAAATCTTACCATCACCGCCCGTTACGGTTACGTTGGTAGGTAGCCCGAAGATATGTTTGTTATCATTGTGAGCATATTGTATTGCGGTTTGGTAGTCGAACTTACCCGAACCGTCAGCACCCAACTTACCCTTATCACTGAACTTGTAGGACTTCAATTCACCATGATGCCCTGTGAGGTAATACTCATTCCAAGCCTCTGATGTGGTGATGCCAGTTGCCTGTCCCTCATACTGCTTATTGGCGGTATAGCGTAGCGGTACAAAGGCAGAAGCGCGGTCGCTACAGAGCTTGGTCTGCTTGGTGAAAGTGTACTTGTCGCCATTGGCAGTGAGGTAGTAGCCGTCGTACTCATTACGTGTCTCGGTGTACTTGTTGCCTTTGGCATCCTCTACAGATACTCCAAGCTGATTGCCCTGTGCATAGTAGGTGGACACATCGTAGAGTTGCACAGCCTGACGATAGACTGCGGACTCTCCCTGTTCGGTGTCGATATTCTTGGTTACGACCTTACCAAAGCCGAGGAATTCACGTTCGTGGCGGTCTTTCTGACCATTGGAATAAGTGAAGAGTGTCTTCATGAGTGGTCCGTCGTCGTGGATACCATCATCAACGGTCACGGAAGACATCACCCATTTACCACCGGGCAGGCCGTAGGTAGGCGTGCTGTGTTCGTAGTCCAGTGTAAAGGTTCCGCCAAGGGAGTTGGTCACGCTCTTGAGCATGTTCGTTCTGCCGATGGCAGAGCGGGTTACTTTCAGTTCACTTTCCTTATCGGATTCCACAATATCGAGGTAGCCGTCGCCGTCTACGTCTTGCAAAGCATAGTTGTTACGATTTATACTATGACTGACAGAAACAACTGGATTTATGGAAATTTTGACAGGAATTAACTTTGGGGTAAAATTGACAGTAAATGCAACTTCAGCTCCCTCTGAAGTTGAGGCTGATTCGCTAAGAGAAGAAAGCCCTTTCCACTGAATGGCATCCATAAAGCCATTACCGATATTAAGTGCCACCATAATAGTCTTGCCATTGCGCCATACCTTATCTGGCAATCCGTCAGAATTTACATCAGAGAGATTATATTCTTCTCCATTTTTAGAGGTTACAACATTATATCCCCCGGCGAAGCTTGATGACCCCTTATTGAAGCTACCACCTATATTGGCGTTATAAGTAATTCCCTTACCTCCTTGTATTCGATCAATTCCCCAATCAATCGGTTCTGTGAAGTTGTACCCTAAATTAAGTCGAACTTTATTTCCCTTAATAATTTTATCAGGTAGACCGTCTCCATTCACATCCATGAATGTTTCTGTGCTCCAATCCTTGTTAGAGGGAGGAATACTGACAGATCCAGACATACGAGCTTTTGCCTTGTTGCTGGAGCCTTGGTTGCTGGAATGATCCTTTCCTTTTGCAATATGAGCAATCGTAGAACTTATCGAAATAATAGGGTCGCTTCCCAATGCCCATCCTTCAGACTTGTTCTCGCTGCCGATGGTTCCAATTCCACTATACTTTTCTCCACTGATACCTCCTTGCGAATTTGTATATTGTATGACTCCCTTTTGAAAAATATCCGGGAAACCATCCCCATTGAAATCCATCATGGTGGAGCGAGTTACACTCTTACCACTTGCATCATTGTATGTAAAAGCAATGCCTGTCTGATTGACATCACTTGTTGCAACCATTTCCTGTGTTATAGCTACAGCACCGGTTCCTTGTAGACACGTACCGGAAACTCCTGCTATATCATCAATATGTTCGAATGGGTTAGTTAATATTACATTTTGTTCAGTTAGTCTTGAAGCCCCAGCCTCTTTAGCTGTAAGGTACAATTCTGCTCGTTGTCCTATCCATCTGTCAAATGAACTTTGGTCTGTTCCTATTGGTACAAATGCCATTGTCAAAGGATCCATCTTGGCATCCTTGCTATCGGGGAGCTTCAGCAGTGATTCATCAATAGGTTTGCTATACCTACCTTCGGAAGCATTATAAACAAAACCACCCCAACCACGATACATTGTGCCGAAGCCTTTGTTCTCTGTCTGGGCATAGAAGCCTGCCTGTGCTGTTCCTATGCCACTGACAGTAGCTGCAGAAGTTACTGTCTGACCTGAGATGTTACCTGAATAGAAGTAATCTATCCATATCTTGCCTGCACTGACACCGGTGATTATCAGAGGATCTCCTGAAAGACTGCCACCACTGAAAGTATAAATCTTCTTACCCAGCAATTTGTCCACAGTCTTGACGGTCATTGTCACTGTTCCGTTTACCATCGGAGGCAGCATCGTGATGCTCGGAGTAACAGTCAGGGTTGAAACATTGGAAGCAAGTACTACAGGTTTACCTTCACTAACCATGTCAGCAAAGAGAACATAATGGGTTGCCCCTGTCGTACGCTGCCTGCTTCCATCCTTGCCTATGGTCTCTATTTGTGGGGTCCACTTTATTTTCGACCAGTCCACATTAGAAGAAGAACTGATTTCAAAGTTTAGATTTGTCAAGCCATCCGGATTAGGAATCGTCTGTTTAATTTCTCCGTCAAACGCTTCATTCCATACTAAGGTACGGGTATAGATTTCTCTTTTTTTATAATTCGGATTATTATTACCCAAGCTGTCTTTTAACTCATTAGATGCGACAATTCTGAGCGTAACGTCATCTGTTGTGACGGGTTTGGTGAACTTACCTGACAGGTTCAAAGAAGTGCTCTCTGCCACATTGGTTAGTGTATTGGCATCATAAACAGCACCCTCCTGAGGTTGATAAACAGTGGTAGATAATCCGCCGGGGAGTGTTTCTGCCGCACCTGTATAGGTAATGACAGGCGCCCATTTCACGTTGTCAAAGGCACCGTTGCTTGTTTCCTCCGTACCAGACTGGACACGGAAATAAATGCGGTCGCCTTTCTTGACAGTGATATTCTGTGCCGTTGCATTATAAGCCGTTGCATCTCCTTTGGTAATTTTCTTGTTCCAGAGTTCCGTACGACCTTTCTGAATGGCTACGCGCACACCATCAGCATGAGCATACTCATCGGTATCGTATTCGCCTGTTGGAGTAATCAAACTAACTGTACCCGAGATGCTGATGATTCCATCTTTAGGTGCCTGCCATACACGTACCATATCTTCCATCGGAGAGGATTTAATCAGTTCTGCTTGCTCGGCAGGATCAACCTCCCCAATAGTTTTATCTATTTTCTTGGCATCATAGATGATAGGGCTTGGTGTATCGGCACTGCTAAGCGTAAAATGAGGAATAGCATGACCTTGTTCGTCAATTTCTATATGATTAAAATAAACCTTACCACTAGAAACTATATCTACAAGCCCATCACCATTAACATCGCTGAAATATACAGAGGTTTTGGTAGTCGTGCGAGAAGTACTTGTAGCAACAGTAGCCATGATATACTGCCACCCAGCCTTGATGGCAGGTCCTCCAGAGAAAGTATTACTGGATGAAGCAGAAAATTTAGAGATACCAATAACTTTGATAGGTTCTCCATAGGTTATTTTCTTTTCGTCTGTGCATATTTGCGGACGATAGTACACAGAACCTCCATCCTGATATATCTTGTCGGGTAATCCATCTCCGTTAAGGTCTGCAAAAGTCAATAATCCCTTAGAATTATCATGAGAGTAATTAAAAGAACCACCAATAGTGCCACTTGTTGAAGAACTTTGATCATCAACTCCTGCTCCAGCATAGAAAGAACCACCATAAGAAAGGCTTGTTGTTCCTCCTAAGGCAGTAGGTTTGTCGCTGAATATGCCACCAACTTCTTTGAGAGGACTTATAAATCCTGCGTCAAGGCCGTCATCGTGCGTATTCCATGTTTCCTGTTTTTCCTTAAAAGGCACATACCCCTTAGCAGCCTGTACATCATCATAATAGTCAAAATTCTGATAAGACACTTCTGCACCTTTGTCGTCGAGTTGCTTTACACCCGTAAGCACATCTTTGTTGAACGCACCCTCGCTATAGGTAAAGGCATAACTGCGGAGCGTACTTCCTTGGAAGTGCACCGTTAGCTTCTCTAACAAACGATTCGATGAGGTTAGGAAACCATATCTTGCATTGTTGTTTTTGAGTCGTTTGATTTTGCTGCCCTCGAAAAGCACCACTGTGTGGGGTGCTTGTCCGCTATTTCCGGCACGTACTTCCTTAAGATAAATGGCTTTTGCCACAAGTCCACCACGAACAGGTTCGTCGGCTGTCTCATAGACGTATTCGATATAATCACCGTGTGTTTCTTCCACATGTTTGAGCTTCCATTCGGTAATCACTTCACGGCTTTGACCGCTTGCATCGGTGATGGTACCTTTGAGAACGGCACCTTCTCCACCATAAATATATTTGATTCCTTGTTTGTCGGTTACTTCCCAAGTATAGTCGGCAGGAGAATTACCCTTTCGGATAATACGGCTGAAGTCTCCTCCCTGCCGAGTGTAGAACTGTCTGTCCGCTTTTCGGTTCATCTTCTCACCACGGTGAGCCACACCCATCTTGCCATCGTCACCCATCGTGGAAAGCATAGAGCCCGACATCAAATAGGTCTCGGTTTCTTTACTTGTATCGTATCTTGGGACACCCCAGCGAGTATCCAACGTAATAGAAGGAACAGAGAGATTCCAACCCTCTCCAAGCCATCCACTACCGCCTTCACTACTATACTGTATGCCCAAAGATGGAGCCATGCCATTGCGGGCAGGGGGCATCTCGAAGCCATACTGTAGATTGGCAGAACCTCGGTTGTTAGCCGTAGGAGGAGTGATGAGATTGATTTTTGTCGTTGGGTCTGCCGCCTTGATGTCATTCATCATCGTCGGCGTAAATCCGTCGGTCTGTGGAGATTCCGGTGCCTTGATTACACCATTGATCATATCGGTGAAGTGCGTCGTTTTCGATACCACGCAGGCTGTAGCCTTATCCACCCTCACACGTTCCAAAGCCACCCAGTGCCTGGTGTCTTGGTCGAAGTAATAGGTATTGATGTCGTCTTCTGTAAAACCGCTCGGGATTCGCGTGCGGTCGTATTTTATCTTCACCGTTGCACCCTTGCCCTCGAAGTGGTTGCCGTGGGGCAGAAAGCGGTAGCCGTCTCCCTTGGCGGTGACGTTGGTCATGCCGTAGTCAAGGGCAGGAATGTCCGTCTCGCGGAGTGCCGTGATGGAGTATCTGCCATCCCTTGCGATGTCCGCAGCCTTCACGGAAAGGACGTTGCCGCCGATGGCGATGCTGTCCGCCCTGTGTGCGAGGAACTGCTTCTCCGCCTTTCCACCGACGGACACGAGGGCACGGGCATAGTCCGCCCTGCCTCCTTGTATGGGTGTTATTTTCCTACTGATGTTCCTGCCATCAATGACTGCCGTGAGCTTGAGCTGTCTGCCCGTCGATGGCACGATGCCCTCGAATTCTCCGTCATGGACGGTGATGGTTGTGCCGTTCACTGAGATACGGCTTGCCTTCCCTCGTACGAAGCCGTAGAGGTAGGTCTGACCGTCATAGGCTATGGGGGCGGAGGAAAGGATTATTTCTTCCTGCTTATTGGTATTAGTCTTTGTCTTAGCATCCGCTACGGTTTCGATATGTACGTTCCTGACCGAATAGGCGTAGGAAGCATCCGTCGGAATGGTGAAGAGGACGGTGTTCCTGCCGTCCTTCAGCCACTCGGGGCTTATTTCCTCCCTGACGGTCTTCCAGTCCTTGGAAAGAACCGTAAGGTAGCCGCCGACAGCCGTGCGATCGTTGATGCTCCTGCTGATGCCCTGACCAGAACTTACGCCCTTGAGGTCATAGACCAGCCATGCGCGCATATTTGGAGAGACTTTCTCGACTGTTATCTCGAAGATGTTGTCCTCGGGGTTGTCCGAAACCCGTCCGTCGGGCTGTCCTATGATGCCCGAGGCATGATCTGCCGTGTAGGTGGTCGCCATAACGGAAGAAGTTGCTGCTGTCGTCTTTGACTTATCTTCCTTCCTTGCCGTCCGTGATATTCCCTGCGTAGCTTTTTCTGCGTTATGGACGTTCTTCGTGAATGTCTCGGTCTGTGCTGCCATGGATTGTGATATACTCGTGCCGTTGTTTTCACGTGCACTGTCCTGTCCCTTGTATATATGCGTCGCAGCGATGGCTGCGGTGATGGCTGTCAGTAATGCCGCCGATATGAGGTAATGCTTTGTCTTCATAGCCGTTGGGGTTTAGTAGGTTGCCATTATCTTCTTTGTGAATTCCTCTTCTAAGGTGAGCGCTTTAACGACGTACACGCCCGTCTGCGGTACGGTGAAGTCGGCACGCTTTATGGTGCCTCCCGCCATGTCCGTCCGGCTCAGCAGCCTTCCCGATGTATCATAGACGAGCAGTTCGGTATCGGTCTCCTTGGCAAGTCTCAGCTCGGCACTGAACGCCATACCGGTCCCATCCTTCCTTGTCACGGTGAGGGCAGAATGGGCTTGCCTCTCGATGGAGGAGGTGTTTTCTGCCGACCTTGCCTGTGCCTTGGGCACGTTCGGGCTGCACTCGCTGCCGATAATTACCGCCATGCTGTCCTCGACAGCCTTCCTCGTCTCGTAGGCCACGCCCCTCGAAACGCTCGTCAGGGCGAAGTCTCCACCGTCGATGCTCAGCCCGTCGATGGTCGAGAGTCCCTTGTTGAAGCCCATGCCGAAGAGCCAGCCGAGACCGGCTTTCTTGGCCGCACGGTGGACGACGATGCCGTTTACCGTATAGCTTACCGTGTCGGGGGTGAAGATGATGCCGAGTGCGTCACCTCCATTCAGGGTGACGGCAGCACCCATGGGCTTACCCTCGACCACGACTTGTGCCGTGGCATTCTTCACGTCGAAGCCGTGGAGGATGTTCTTTCCCAGTCCGAGCGTGGTGCAGAGTCCCGCCCTGTAGTCGGAGGTGAGCGAGGGAATAGTCCATGTGACCTCTCCCTGCTTTCGGCGACCGACCGCATGGGCATACTCGACGCCTCCCGTGCTCTCCGCCGTGATGTCGATGCCCGCGTTCTGCTTAATGAGCAGACTGTAGTTTCCCGGGAGCAGGTTCTTCACCGTGTATGTCTTCGTGGTGAAGTTTCCCCGTGAAGCTACGGCACCTTTCTCCATATTCTCCACGGAGTCCGCCAGCAGGCTGTATGAAAAACTCGGCAGGCCGACCACCATGCTGATGTCAAGGCTGCCGTCCTTTCGCGGCTTTCCGCCCGTGCAGCTCGCATCGTGCGGTGTCAGCCGTGCCAGTATGCCGTCGAAGCTGGCGAAGGTGAACGTGTCGAATCCACTGCCGTCGGTGTCCATGAAGATGTTGTCGAAGATGAGTTTTTCACGGCTCGCGTCCTTGCGCGAGCATCTGATGATGATGTTTTCATGTATGTCGGTCTTGTCGCCTGCGTTTCTGTCTATGAGCATGAAGACGTTGCGGTAGTCCGCACCTGCGAACTTGTTGCCTTTGGCGAGGACTCCGTATCCGAGCTCGACCATGTTGCCGCTGTCTCCGAATCCATTTCTGCGCAGTCTTGGGATATTTAATGCAGTCTCGCCGCCTGTCGTCTCGAAAATCATGCAGGCTGCCCTTGCCGTGCTTTCAACGGGTATGGTTATCTGCAACTCCTTGCTGCCCCTGCCGTCGATGAGTAAGGTTACGCTGTTTCCTTTTCTGCGTACGATGAAACTCTTTCCGCCCGTATTGCCTGTTAAGACACGATTCTGTATTGTTCCGTCCTCTACGATTCGGATCTCACCCCGTGCGCTGACGTTGAAGCCGTATGCGCACTTCGTGCCCGATGCCTCGGTGAAGCCCACGTTGTAGGCGGGATGGAGTCTCGGGTTGGTGTACTCCATCGTACCGTTTCCCGTGTCGAGCGGGGAACTGACGATGTATGCGCCCTCCTTGGGCTCATTCTGCGACACTGCATCCATAAAACCGTCGGAGGTGACGGTGATGCCGTTCTGCGTCCAGATGTCCTTCCTGTACTCGGTGGAGTCGATGTTCGTCCTGACGAGCCACCTGCGGTTCATGACGTGCCACGGTGTTTTTCCTTCCGTCTCGACGGTGGTCGTGGCGGCATTGTCGTCGCCCCATATCATAAAGCCGCCGTCGGGCATGGGAGAGCCATCCTCGCGTCCCATGACGAGAAGGCGTTGGCTCGTCGGCAGGCCGTATGGGTCTGCGTCTCTGAAGCTGTCGTATGTCTTTTCAGTAGAGTATCTTGGTGCTTCCTCGTAGCTCGTCGTGGAGAGAGGCTGGAAGAGGTCGCCCGCATCGTCACGCCCGATGCCCGTCACCCTGTGGTGGTAGGCGGCGCTTTCGTCCCTGTCCCATGAAAGGTTGCCAGTCCCCGTATAGTATGAGCCGTTGAGCGTGATGCCGTATCTGATGGCGAGATAGGTCTCCACCTGCCTGCGCTCCAGCGGCGTGAGCGTCCTGCCGTATGCGATGAGCTCGGGCGTGTAGCCATTGAGCGCACCGCCCCCGAACAGGGACTTGTCAAAGGCTGTCGAGAAATTGACGTCTCCGTCCCTGTATGTTCCCGTGGTGATGGTCGCACGTCTGCCTTCTCCCCACACGGAATGCACGGGGGCGTATGCCCTGATGTATGAGACGATGCGGGGACTCGTGGACTTGAATACCTCTGCGGTCTGCCTCTCGCTCCCCGAATAAAGAAGGTCCTCGCCGGCCGTGCTTCCGTAGTCGAGCGGTTCTATGCCCTGCTGCCCGACCGCCTTGTCCCTGCTCACGAGGCTTCCCGCACCCTTGCGTCCGCTGACGGCATATAGCACCTCGTCCTTGTTATAGGCGGTAGTCGTCGGGGCAAACACCCCGATGACGGTCATCTGCGCGAGGTTGGAGTATTTCAGTAGACTCTCCTTCGGCTGATTCCCCTCGGAGAAGTTCAGGGCGGGGTTGAAGTTGAAAGTCCGTATCCATGTGTGCCGCTGCGTGAACTCACCACCGTAGGCTGCGCCCTTGGCATCGTAGAAGTTGGTTCTCACGGAGTCGCCCGAGAAGTCGCGCCAATGATAGTACCCCTGCAAGTCTGTTGTCAGGGGGACAGTCTTCAGCCATGCCTCCGCACCGCTGACCTGACCGGGTGACTGCGCACGGGACTGCACGGGAATGAATAAGGCTGTAACTATTAGAAATGCTGTTTCGTGTAAATGTCGTCCCATAAGTTAATACTGTCTATGTTCTTTTTCAGTCTGATAAGATACCCGCAATAAAAACGGTAAAGAGAGAAAATCCGTAAAATAAAAGTGGGATGGATTGTATCGTGTGTGCGAAAATTGATTAATGCAAAGCCTTTTCGTAGAGTCCTGCATATCTCCCTTGACTGCCGAAAGTGGCGTTCTTTATGTCAAGGGGGCTGAAATTGGTAAAATCAACGTTGTCTTCATAAGCATGAACGTTTAAGTTGTTTTTTCCTAAGCGCAAATATAGGTTATTCTTCTTTAATTTGCAAGGAATTGCACAGAAAAAATTTATTTTTAACACGCAAAAGGATGATGAAGACAATAAAAAGGAAGTTTTTAACAGCAAATTCACGATGAGATGGGCTTTGGGCATAAAACGGCAATTCAAGTGCGGAAAAATGAAACGGACTGATGAAAGTGTGGATTTCTCTTGTTTTCATCGAAAATAAAGACTACCTTTGCAACGTTAGATAAGTGGTCTTTGAGGCATTGCAGAATAAAGAGAGGAAAAGAAACACGCTCGTTTCCAAATCGTTCACCTTTTATTATTCTATATTATGTTTTCCTTTTGTAATCAGCCGATTACATTCGCTCCTATTACTTTTATGCGGAGATTTGTGACTTCCGCACGGCAAAGGACATCGGTATCGACCGTCCCGAGAAAAACGAGATACTGCACAACATACCACCTACGCCCGAACAAGAGGTATTTATCGGCAAACTGATGGAGTTCGCCAAGACGGGCAATGCCACACTCTTGGGACGTGCACCACTGAGTGAGAGTGAGGAAAAGGCAAAGATGCTGATTGCAACAGACTACGCCCGCAAAAGATTCAATAAATTTGTATCTTTCAGATAACCAATAAAATAAGAATGAATAAAGGGTAAAAGGGTTACGACTTGGAAACGAGCGAGTTTCTTTCCCTTTCTTTATTCTGCAATGTTTCAAAGAACCTTGTATTACAGCTTCAAAGGTAATAAATATGACAGTGCCATCCAATGAAAATCAGACATTTATTTTTGTTGGTTTCTTACATTTCATACCATATCAACTTTCTCTTCACTTGTTCTTCCTGTCATTTCCATATGTAACTATTCAGCAATAGCCATACGAATCGTTAAATATTAATAAATATACAACAAAAAGTTTGCAGGTTCAATTTGAAATACTAAGTTTGTACATACTAGAAACCACAAAGTTAACTTTTATATGAAACACGTAAACAAGCATTTGTCATTGAATGATGAGCGAAAGCTTATCAGGGTTCGTTTTTGTGCATTCATTTACCTAATTCTCTTAAACATTCCTATCTTGTGGGCTCAAAGTCTTGTAAATAAAGGCAATCCCTCTGACCTTAGAGTGCAATTGGATCAGATGTTTGGTAAGCTCGATAGGAAGATTGTACCGACGGGTTTTTTATTGGACTATGCAGAAGAGTATGAAAGTTTGTCAAAATTCAGTCCCACTAATGGTAAGAACGTTGAACAAGAGTGCGATTTGAAAACTTATGTGGGGTTGGTAGAAACATTGAGGTCGGCATACTTATATGGAAATCCCTTTGAAACGTATGATAAAATATACAAAAATAGAATCAAATCTTCTCAAGATGGGCGGATTAACATCTGTGCATTGTCTTATGATTATGCCCAAATAAAAGCTAATGCTTTAAAGGATGGGAGTATAACTTATACAAATGGAATTGTAAAATGTAATAATCCCAAAGCTTTTCAGGTAAAGAATGTAACCGCAGGAAGTATTCTACAAAATGTATGCAACACAAATAATATAACCTTTTACTATCACAAAGATTTGGCTCTTACAAATACAGGCATTAGAAGAGTTGAAGTAGATTATGGTAAAGGTTTTATTGATGTGTATAATTCTAGTGCTAATGCCAAATTACAAAATGGACGTCATAAAATAAGAATCAAAATTATCGCTTCCGATGGAAACGCAAGTATAAGTACAACCTGGTTGGATGTAATTGTTGACAATAATCTGAACAAAACTAGAGCTTCACTATACACGCAACCAATGCAACTTTCTATAATGGGCGATGCTTATAGAGGAATTTCAACAAAGGCAGACGTAACTATAATTCCATCTAAAAGATGGAATGGAAAAATATCTAAGCCTTTTATTTTTGTCGAGGGATTTGACCCGCGGTTAAGGAATAATACGGTAAATCGTCTTTCATACGTTTCTGCATACTATAAAGATTGGAATGATTTCGTTAAGAATAACGATTACGACTTTATTTATGTAGATTGGAATACCCCAGAACAATATATCCAAGCAAATGCCTATACTTTAATCAAGGTAATTGAGACAATAAATAATATGTCTGATGAGAATAGTAGTCCTACTCTTTTAGTAGGTCATAGTATGGGTGGATTAGTAGCCAGATATGCACTTAAAACCATGGAGAATAAAAGTGAGAAACACAATGTTGGAACATATGTAAGCTATGATTCTCCACATTTAGGTGCAAATGTCCCAATGGGACTTTTACATGGTTTTTATGGTATAAGGAAATTTTTACATGACAAAAAACTTATTGACAAACTCATAAACAAGTTTGTAGATGTTTCCGATATGTTGAGTTTAGGAGAAAAAATGGCTTTTTCTACAGCAGCTCAACAGATGCTCTGTAATAGTATAGATGCTGCAGGACATCTAAACAACTCCTTGCACATTCAATGGCAGGAGGAATTAGATAAGCTTGGGTTCCCAAATGGAGACAGAGGGAAACAATTCCAAATGCTTGGTATTTCAAATAGTGATTATAACACAGCCTATGTGCCCAAAAGCTATATTAGCGCAAATGGCGATGTAGGATCTTTTTCATGGGTTGATGCATTTTCACCTATTACAGGGATTGCATTAGGCGTTAGTTTTGAAGATATAATCTTAGGATTAATAACAGCACTTCCTGGCAGAACATCAGCCGATTTAACTTTTGAATGTCTACCTGGAACATCTGTGGGTCAAAGGGTTAATAATATAAAAATATCTTTTGAAAAAGATTTCCTGTGGACTATACCTATTACGAAAAGTGTATTCAAATACGAAGGATACTATAATAGTAATTTTTTGTATGATACATATCCTTCTTCTGTTGTAAACTACCTCTCTACTAGTAAGGGTGACAATGTTGGTGGCTTTGTGCCTTATATAGGCTATGCTTATGCTGCTTATGGTGTATCTGGAAAAATTCCATTCATTCCTGCATCTAGTGCATTGGCTCATAGAAATCCGACTTCTACCCAGTCTTTTATGAAAATGCCCAGTCCTTCAGAAAGTGCTTTTGGTGGCAATGTGTTCATGGAGTCAAATGAAGCATCCAAACAGCATATGGTTTTCTCAAAAGAAGCTCAAAATTGGATATTGTCACAGATTACGCAAGTCATTGATGGTCCCTCATTCGGTTATAGTGGTGCCAAATACATGCTAAAAGGCATATCTGATGGTGTTTCATGGTCTGTTACAGACCCCTCTATAGGAACCATTGATCAGAATGGTGTCTTGACTGTATTGAAGAATGGCGTTTTTTATATTTCATGTAGATATAATGGCATCACTTATAGTAAAGCTGTCTATGTTGGAATGCCAAATTATATTCTCTCTTCAAGTCACGAACCAAATGGCTTTTTGGTAGAAGCAAAATCATTTGGTGAATTATACAAGAATGATATTGATAAAATAAACGAGATATTAACATTTAGATGGGGCGTAAAGTTTCCTAATCAAAATATATATTGGATAGACACCAACAGTCCTTCGGTGTTTGTACCATTAGATGGTAAGAATGCCGTAGTCTACCTTAAAGTCGTTGACCTTAACGGTAATGAGTCTCCTATTCAAAATATCAAGTGTGAAGCTAAGGATGTGTTTTATGCTTCTAATAATAGATTGTTAATGGATAAAGCACAAAAACTGTATAAAGATGATGGGACACCATATTCTTATAAATATGGAAAAATCTACTTAACTCGAGATGCTTCGTTACCAGATCAATATCAAAGTGCCATATGGACTTCTACAAAAGCAACTGTTTACAGTCCCTTTAGTAGTACTTATACAATACCAGTTTCCCGTGGAGAAATGTCTATTAAAGACATTCTGCCACAAGAGGAAATGAATTTTATAACAAGTAATACTCCAATAGGGAAAAGTTGCCTTTATACAATAGCGTTGCTAAATCCCGAAGACAAGTTTATACAATTTATCCCAGTAACAGTTTCATTAAAATAAGCATTGAATATGTCTACGATTAAAATTATATTCGCAGTCTTGTCATTAAGCATTTTTGCAAGTTGTAAACAAGACAAAGATGGGGCATTGACTGTCTATTGTCAAGCTAATATCAATGGTGACAACTATAGAGATTATTTTTCCTTGCAGGACGCATTTCTACCTGTCCAACCCACACTCACTCTTATGCCGAATTCTAACAGGTTGGGAGTGGTCAATGATAGTATCTTTGCATTTCAATTTGCTTTGAGGAATGATACCAATAAAGTTTTATTAGTAGGAGCCTTCATTATTCCCCAAAATGAAAACTTTCCTGTACTAAATAAGGAATACCTCTTAACCAAAAACGAGAAATACGATGAAGACAGAACAACCGACTATCATCTCATGCATTTCTTGGGTCAGGTCAATAATAGCGGAGAAAGAATAAATGGAATTGCTGCTTTTTTTGATTATAGTAAATATTACCTACTTACAACGTCAATTGATGGCTACGTGACCTTTGATAGATATGATAGGCAATCTAACAAGCTCGAAGGCAATATATATCTTGATTCACAAGGAAAATTGTCAATTTCATACACAGTGAAGGCTCATTTCTCAGATGTTCTAACCTCTCATAATATAACATTGCAATGAAAAAATCTATTTTCTTTTTATTGGCGGTAATGATGACAATTTCCTTCACATCTTGTTATGATGATATTTACCCTAATGTCAGTGACAGAGGTGTTTCCATTGACAGTAGATTATCTCCGCTTGATAGTATTAGCATATATCGGAGTCAAATAGATAAAGGGAATATGCTGAATAATCTTGTTCGTTTTGCAAATGGTCGATATTATCTTGACCTTACAAAAGATGATGCTGAGATTTTGGGTATTTCGTCTGAACTGTATAATAATGCTCTTCATAATGTAGAGCAAATGAACAACAATAAATAAATTTAAAACTATGCGTACAAACAATCGAATCAATGTTGCCATCATCATTATTATGACAGCATTGTCTGGAGTAATGATTACTTCGTGTTCAAACGAGGAAGCAACGCCCACTGTTGAATCTCAAAGTGTTGAACACGTAGCTTATGTAGCTACTCTAAGTCAAGAACAGCAAGTATTATTGGCGAGTACAGGTTCTCCCTATGGAGAGATTCCTCAGAAGGATGCTTGGTCATCCATCATTGCTCCTAGTATCTCTGCATGTTGGGGAGTGTTTGACGACCCCCGTATCTCAGCGTCAACAAGAGCTATGGGGATATGGGGCTCTTATCCTGCGCAATATTGGACCATGCTCAGGGTAAAAATGCTAAAGCTGCCGATGAAGATAAAGGACGGTGCAATTCTTGCTATTGATGAAATAGAGGAGCAAACAAATGTGCGTTTCTATAATTCTATTGAGGATCAAGAGTTTTTTGAGCCATACCATATAAAACTACCAAACATAGCGGTTCGTATGGATGCAGGAAGAGAAGGTAGTGGAAGTTATGGTCTCGTTGGCGGTGAACAATATATCAATGTACCTACATGGCTTGAAAATGCAGATGCAAATGAGATTAAACGCTTTTTCTTGCACGCTTTCTGCAATGCTGCAGGTATGTTTAACGAACAACAGAGGCCAGATCGTGATAATTATGTCAAGATTTATCTCGAGAATGTAAAAGATAATTGTAAGTCTGCGTTCGACAAGATAAAAAGTAATTATACTACTATGGGAAACTTTGATACCTCGTCCATCACATTAGCTTCATCTAAGGACTTTTCAAAGAACGGTTCCAATACAATAACAACTAAGACTGGGCTTGATATAGCGATTAACTATACTCTGTCAACACAAGATAAGCTATTTTTGAACTCTCATTATCTTCCATATATTGCTCGCAAGGACAACTATACGGAACTAGATAAAAATGTTTATAACCAATATGGAAAGTTGTTGACAGAGGAAGAAAGATTGCAATTACAAAACCAAATTAATTCTCAGAGAGGACTGTATGGTGAACCTCCAGTAGAAGGACGTTTAACTCGAGTAGCATGGTAGATCAGTGGGAAAAGCACTTCTTGCTAATTCAAAATGTGGACTCTGTAAATAAACACAGTTTCTGTTGATATTAATGTCAGTAATCGAGTAGGAGGTAAACACTAATCATAGGTGCTTATCTCCTACTTTCGTGTTCACCGACCTCTCACACCACCGTACATGCGGTTCCGCATACGGCGGTTCCTATTTTGGGTGCCATTCGAGATACGACCCCATTAAAGTGGCATAACCTGCTGAGCGTAGTTTATTGTTATCTATCGCCCTTGTTAAAATAGGACTATCAGCTATTCGCCAATAACCCTTGCGAGTATTACCCCATTCGTATGCTTTGTATTGATTGATACCGCATTTGATGAGGTTTGCCACTTTTGTCTTGGGTTTCTTCCAAGCCTTCCATATACACATGCGAATTCTACGTCTTAACCATTCATCTGTGTCAAGTAAGAGACGTTTCATATTGGCAAGGTGATAGTAACCTACCCAACCTCTTATGTATTCTTTCAGCTTTTGCTTTCTCTTGGCATATCCCCATCCGTTGCTGCGACTTGTCAGTTCTTTTAGCCTTGACTTCATCTTGGCTTTGGACTTTGGGTGTACCGTGAGTTGGCATTTGCCGTTCATTACATAAAAGGAGTAGCCGAGGTATTTCACTCCGCGCACATACGACACTACGGTCTTTTCCTTGTTGACTTTGAGATATAGAGTTTTCTCTATAAATCGGGTTATACTCTCCTTTACTCGCATTGCAGCCCTTTTGGACTTGCAGAATATCATCGAGTCGTCGGCATAACGTACAAAGGGAAGCCCTCTGCGTTCAAGTTCTTTGTCCAATTCATTGAGCATGATGTTACTCAACAATGGACTTAGCGGTCCGCCTTGGGGAGTTCCTTCCTCGCTCGCTTCAAACAAGCCTTTGTTCATTACACCACTTCGGAGATATTTGTGTATAAGACTGACCACTCTGCCGTCTTTTATCGTACGACCGAGGATTTCTATGAGTTTGCTATGGCTCACGGTATCGAAGAAGCGTTCAAGGTCAAGGTCTACTACATATATGTAGCCTTCGTTGATTATCCTTTGCGCTCCTCGTAGTGCGTCATGGCATCCTCTTCTCGGTCGGAAGCCGTAGCTCGTCGTGGAGAATTGGTTCTCATAGATGGGAGTCAGTACTTGGTTGATGGCTTGTTGCACCAAGCGGTCTACCACTGTAGGTATTCCCAAAAGGCGCATCTTGCCGTTGTCTTTGGGTATTTCTACCCTCTTGACTGGGTTCGGACGGTAAGAGCCGTCCAGCAAGGAACAGATGAGCACATCCTTATTGGTTAAGAGCCATGGATGCAGCTGCTCACATGACATCTTGTCGATACCACCACATCCCTTGTTTCTCATCACAGCCTTGTAGGCTCGGTTGAGATTTGCAGGGCTAAGGATTTGCTCGAGGAGGTGTCCCTTGTCAAATGGTACTTCCACGATGTTGTCTTCGCACATCCACATGAAGGTCTGCACTCCCCCATACCATTTGGTTTCCGACCTATCTCTTTGGGGACAGCCATTAACTTGGGATAATGTTTTCTGCATTCTTGCCTTCATAAGGTATGTTTCAATTATATTGCTGTCCGGTAAAACTTTATTAAACAAAATAATTTAGGGCTGACACTTCTCACGAGGTGTCAGCCCTTTTGGTTATCTTTGTTTTTACTAAAATAAAACATAACCATGAGCAAAGATAGTCATTTTACCGGACAGCCGGTCTATAGTCAAGTATTAAAGTTACTCGACAAGGAGAAAATTCTTCAAATAAGCCGCGAAACGAAAGGAAGCGAGGCTTATGTGAAGCGTTTTGACGGTTACCAACATCTTGTCGTAATGTTGTTCGGCATCCTCAAACACTTTGATTCTCTGCGCGAACTTGAGATAGGCATGAAGGCGGAGGCTCACAAGCTCGCACACCTCGGAACGAACTATCTAGTTCGTCGCAGTACGCTTGCAGAAGCCAATATACGCCGTCCTCAGGAGTTCTTTGCAAGTGTCTATGCATATCTACTGGAGAAGTATGCCAAGTTTTTAGCGGACAGCCGCCCTGCCAAGAGTTATAAGGGGCAGACGCACGAGCCTAAAGACTGGGAGAAGCTGCTTTACATGATGGATTCCACCACAATAACGCTCTTCGACAACATACTCAAAGGGGTTGGGCGGCATCCGAAATCAGGCAAGAAGAAAGGTGGCATGAAAGTGCATACGGTTATGAAGTATCATGTCGGCGTGCCGATGGTGGTGCAGCTCACATCCGCCGCTAAACACGACCATTACCTGCTAAAAGAGGTGCATCTGCCAAAAGACTCCACTTTGGCAATGGATCGTGGTTATGTCGACATAGCACAATTCCAACGTCTTACAGAAGAAGGCGTTTGCTACGTGACAAAAATGAAGAAAAACCTTAAGTATGAGGTACTTGAATCCGTTACGTATGTCAATGCAGAGGGCCTCGTAACGCATATTGATCAGAAAGTGCTTTTTACAAGAGGAGAGCTCACCCACGAGGCACGAAGGGTGGAGATATTTTACGAGACAAAGAGACCTGTTGTACTATTGACCAACAACTTTGACTTTACTGTTGAGGACATTGCTGAAATCTACCGCCTAAGATGGGCTATCGAGTCGTTGTACAAACAGCTTAAACAGAACTTCCCGCTTCATTTCTTCTATGGGGACAGCGTCAATGCCATACAAATACAGACATGGGTAGTCTTGATTGCGAATTTGCTGATAACAGTCCTGTCAAGAAGCATCAAGAGGCATTGTGCATTTTCGCAAGTTGTTACCATGGTACGGCTTATGCTTATGTACTACGTTGATTTTATCGCATTCATGGAAAATCCCGAAAAAACTTGGAATGATTTCCTTGCAAAGGAGATGCAAAAAGTACCGCCAGAACCAAGTCTTTTCGATTAAGAGGGGGCTTACTTTTGAAAAAATAAACCCCGAAGTCCAATTTTACTGGGCTTCGGGGAGGATATTTATGCTCTTTTGAGTTTTACCGGACAGCAATATTTCAATTACTATCGTTTAATATATAGGTTCAGCCCTTCATGGAGCGCTATCGAGTACTCCACTACTATGGCGTCTGCTGACTTCTCACGGCAAGCTTTACTCCGCTTCTTTCGTAAAAACAACTATTTGAAACGTCCGTGAGACCTCCTCGGATAAGAACATTATCTTTCCATCTTATACCTACTTCATTTTTTCGCTAAGCTCAAGGAAACTCCACCAACCATTCCGAATAGCTATAGGACTTTGATTTGTTATGCAATCTTATCCATGGTTATATGCCTTATATGAAGTTTCTGTTCGTTAGGTCAGATGTTTGCCGCCAGCTTCCTTCAGATTTCATCTCACGATGAACACCCTTGCTCTTGGCTATGTAATTCCCGCTATTAGGGCTTACTCGGGACTTCCACCCGTTAGATAATGCTCATGCCGAGCGTACATAATAAGCATAAAGGCGAGGATAAATCCTCTGCCTTTTGCTATTTTTGTAACCCCAAACAAAGATAAAATGACCTTACAAAAACGTTTCG
>NZ_HG417097.1:75987-90198 GCF_000455445.1 Hoylesella timonensis 4401737 = DSM 22865 = JCM 15640
CTTGTGTCCAATCATTGAGAAAGGGATTTTTCCCGTATCTCTGTATGATTGCAGGGTACGTTTGCTGATGCCGAGCCTGCGGCATACGGCTTCATTGTCGAGCCATTCGTCCGTTTCGGGCGGATTGCCGATAAGCTGTTCAATACTGTGGATAAAGTCTGCAAATTCGGAGCAGTGCCGCTCCCACGCTTTGCGGTCGATGATAATGAGTTTCATTGCCTTGATTTTGTTTTGATTACTTTATTGTTACTCGGCAAACAAACTGTTATGCAGTCCATTGCCGTACTTATCGAGTGCAAAAGTAAACCCTCGGAAGCACCGCTGCAAGAAATGAGGAAAAGCAGGGAAATAGAGAGAAAACAAGAGAAAAGACCAAAGGAGATCCATTTGCGTTATTGCGGTAATGAGATGAGGTGCCAGCTCTTTCCTTTTATTATTTTGTTGTTTTATCGATAATTCGATAGTTCGACAAATCGAGATGTCGAAGTGTCGATAGATAGTTTTATCGATAGATTATTTTGACGATATATAGTTTTGACAACAGATAGTCATGACAACAGATAGTCATGACAACAGATAGTCATGACAACAGATAGTCATGACAACAGATAGTCATGACAATAAATTGTACAAACAACAGATAGTCCGTATTATCGTCAGTCCTATCTATTGTTGGCTGTTACGCCTTGCGTCCAAAGAGCCTGAGTATGCCGTATTCTTGTCGTGCCTATACTCTCTTACGGCAGCCCTGCCCTGCAAGGTTGGGAGAGATGAATACGACCGCACGAATATTGAAAATGGCAATACCAACTTGAAAAAGAAAAATCCTGCGGTGGAGATTCTTCTCTCCATCCGCAGGACTTGACCTTGTCGGGGCAGATTGGCTGCCGTTGTACCTTTGCACGATAAGAAACGGCATCAGGGACTTTGCGTGTGCCTTTGCTTACAACGCCTTTGGGCTTACCCCTCCGTCTGACCGATTATTGGCAAATGATAGCTCTTGGTAAGCAGCACTATCGTGCCTGTGAGTTCGGTGTAAAGACGGTCGTATTGCTCGTCAGAAGCAAATGTGTCCGTCAAACCGAATTTGTCGAATGTGGCTTGAACAGCCTTATTCGACAACAAGATGGTTGCGAGTCTTTCAGGAAGCGATGCAGGCAGTTCCCTTTCAAACTCGTTTTCCAATACAGATACAAGCGTGTCATACTTGGAAAAGTGCAAGCCTTGATACAAAACCTCGCTTGCCATGCTTTCCGCTTCGGGGTGAGTGAAACCTTGCGCCACGGCATCGCAGTAAGCTGTGAGAGCCATATCTGCCCGTGTGGTGATAAACTCCGTATCTTGCAACCTCTCGGGGTGATGCTCACTCATATAACTTCTTAATTTCAATCGAAAGTAAGAAAGTTCCTGTTTGTTGTTCTTTTTCATAATCATTTGGTTTTCAATCGTGAATAATAAATGTTTGGTAATTACTTCCTTTTTATGCGTGTTGCAGTGGCACGTTCTGCCGTGCTATCGACTCACAATAACCTTCAAATACAGTATGCTCCCTGTCTGTGAGTGCAGTCATATCCTCCTGTATCTTATGGTCGGTTATCTTTCCGTAGATTTGTGTCGTACCGATATTGCTGTGTCCGAGCATCTTGCTGAGCGTTTCCATCGAAATACCATTGGAAAGGCAAATCGTGGTTGAGAATGTGTGCCGAGCCATGTGGAAGGTCAAGCCTTTCTCTATCCGGCATATCTGCCCGATGTTCACACACGCAAAGGATGCTTTTCTTATTGTGAGATTGGGGAATATCAAGTCGTCCGCTTTCTTATCCTTGATATAGAGCGAAAGTATTTGTTTGGCAATGGGCAGAAGCGGAATGATGGCTTCCACGTCTGTTTTCTGCCTTTTGATGCGGATTTCCTCCGTGCCGTCAGCATTATGGGTGATATGCTTCGGTTTGAGCCGTTGCATATCCACACGAGCCAAACCGGTGAAGGCGCAGAAAATGAAGAGTTGCCTTGCTCGCTCGAACTGTTTGTCAATGATGGGCGTTTGCAGGACCCTCTGCAATTCCTCCGTAGTGAGATACCTGCGTGTTCGGTGTGGTAGTTCCGCCTTGTAGTCCGCAAACGGATCGATGCGGATATATTTCTTCTGCTGGCCGATGCCGATGAGTTTCCTAAGGAAGATGACCGCTACCTGAATAGTGGCAAGAGAAAGATTGCGCTCTGATTTAAGGTAGAAGTCCAGCCCCTCGATAAAACCATAGTCCAACAGAGAGTAGCGGATATCCTCCAGCCCTAAGCGTTCACGCAGATAGGACTTAATGAGCTGCGCTGCATAGATGTAATTAGCAAAGGTAGGCTTGGCAATCGTCAGTCCTACGCATGGACGCTTTTCCTCAATAAATAGTCGGGCTTCCTCCAAAAGAAAGCCTTTGGGATTGTCCTCTTCCATGAGTTCACGTTTCAACAACTCGGCAGTGATATAGCCACGTTGCCAAACTAATTCTTGATACTTCGCTTTGGCTTGTTCCTCTTTGCTTTGTAAATAGCGGTTGATTTCCTTTGTCTCTTCGCCTATACCCTTGCATCGTCCCTTATGGCTGTCCCAAAGTTCAGGAGCAATCTCCTTGCCCGTGCTGTATTGTACTTGTTCTCCGTCTATGGTGATGCGCCCCATAATCGGGCAGCTGCCGTTCTTTTTCTCTTTGGAGCGGTTGATATAAAAGAGTGTCTTGAATGTACTTCGTGCCATAATGTCAAAGTTTTAAGGTGAATGTATCTTGTATTCGCTGCTGTATCGCTTGCATATCCCGATGGATTCTTTCGGAGGAAACCGCTGCATATACCTGTGTTGTTCTCAGGTTGGTGTGTCCGAGCATACGGCTCACCGTTTCGATAGGAACGCCTGCCGAGAGCGTGATAAGCGAAGCAAAGGTATGGCGAGCCATGTGGAAGGTCAGCGGAGTCTCCATGCCGATGTTTCGTTGTATGTAGTGCATACCATTGAGGACAATGTCGGTGGTCGGCACGTCAAAGACAAAGCCTGCCCTTATCCCTCTATAACGATTCATGATAGTCAGCGCAGGGGGAAGCACCTGTACACGATACGGGGTCTTGGTCTTCATGCGTCTGCCCTTGATGCAGAGTTCGCCCTCTTCCAATAGGATGTTTTCCTCTCTGAGATTGCGCACGTCAGAGATAGCCAGTCCTGAAAAGCAGGAGAAGACGAACAAATCACGGACAATGCGGTAGTTTTCCCACTCAATCTCCAAGTCAATTATATTTTGTAGTTCGTCTTGCGTAATGCTTCTCGGTTCGCCCTTTGGTCGCTCGTAACTGTAGCCCAAGAACGGATAGAAGTCCAGCACACCTTTCTTCACCGCCATGCGGACGATGGTCTGCAAAGTAGACAAGGTACTCGATATGCTACTGCGTTTCAGCTTTCGGTCAATGGTGAGATAATACTCGAAGCCATCGATAAATGCTTTGTCCAGCTGTGAGAGTGGAATATCACTTACCTTGTGCTTCTTCCGCACATACTCACGGAGCAGGGAGAGTTGGTAGGTACGGAGTTTGAACGTCTTTAAGGCTCGATCGATGCCTATGCGCTCCTTAGTCTGTGTGAGATACTCCCCGAAACTCTCCAAGAGCAGGGCTTGGCGGTGGACTTGCCCCTGATAGGCATCCCTCACATCGGTGGCGGTAAAAGTTTCTTCCCTTTCATAGAGTTCGTGAAAGCGTGCGTGGATGAGTGCGGTGCATTCACCGAGTTTCTGATTGACGGACACCGCTATTGCACTCTTGCCGATGAGCCGTTGCTTACGGCTGTCCCAAAGAGCGAGCGGAGTCTTACACTTGGTGGAGAAGCCCGAATGGGTTCTGCCAACGGAGATGCGCCCAATGACAGGCACAAGTCCTTTCTTGTCGGTTCGTTTCGCCTGAACGAAGAATGATACTTTGAGTTTGTTTTCCTTCATTTTTCTGTCGTTTTTTCTAAATTTCCTTTGTTTGCAAAGGTACAGATGAACAAGTATTCCCAAGCGATGCAGAAAAATGAAAGATGATGAATAAAAACCTATGACACAATTGTTTACCTTCAACTCGTAACCCCTTTTTGCTTTTTCACGGGTGGGTTACGATTTGGTAACGGAACTCCTGCCGTTTGATGCTCGTTTTCGCTTACCCTTAAAATAGTAAGAAAATGCTAAATGATACTATTTCAAATAGTTACATTCCTTTCTTTTCCCTCTGTTTCCCTTGATTCTTAACAACTGATTATGCCCGCAAGATGAGCCTTGATTTACGCATGATTGATGAAAATGCTTACTCAGATCATATCGACAACAAGGCGAGCCATTGTGCGAAGTTGCTCAACGACTATTACCAAAAGTACGATGCACAGAAAGGAACGCAGTTCGTGTTCTCTGATTTAGGTACTTACAAGCCTGGCGGAGAGTTCAACATCTATTCTGAAATCAAGAGAAAGTTGGTAGAGGATTATCATATTCCATCCTATGAAATACGCTTCATTCAAGAATGCAAGAATGAGAAAGCCAAGAAAGCGATGGTGGATGCGATGAACCGTGGCGACATCCGCATTATCTTCGGTTCTACATCCATGTTGGGCACAGGTGTGAACGCACAGCAGCGGGCAGTAGCGGTCCATCAACTTGACACGCCGTGGCGACCGTCGGATCTGGAACAGCGTAACGGGCGTGCCATCCGTAAAGGAAACCTTGTTGCCAAGGAGTTTGCGAACAACAAGGTCGATGTGATTATCTATGCCGTAGAGCGTTCCTTGGACAGCTACAAGTTCAACCTGCTGCACAATAAGCAGCTGTTCATCAATCAGCTAAAGACAAACACGCTCGGCAGTCGTACCATTGATGAGGGTTCAATGGACGAGGACAGCGGTATGAACTTCTCAGAATATGTAGCAGTGCTTTCAGGCAACACAGACCTTTTGGAGAAAGCAAGATTGGATAAGAAGATTACCACCTTGGAATCCGAGCGCAAGAATTTTCTCCGTGAGCGTGATGCCGCAACGGGCAAGCTGGCAGAGATTGAGAGTTCCGTGTCCTTCCATTCCGACAAGATTAAGGAAGCTAAAGCTGACTTGGCTTGCTTTGAGCAGCGTGTGGAACGGGACAAGGAGGGACTGCCCGTCAATAAACTGACAATCAAAGGTGTAGAGGACAGCACCGACATAAAGGTCATCGCCGCCCGTCTGCATGAGATAGAGGAAAAGGCTCGTACCAAGAGCGAGTACAACAAGATTGGCGAGGTTTACGGCTTTTCCATCATGGTCAAGACGGAGAGCACTTCTAAGGACTTGTTCGACTGCTCGGTGAATCGCTTCTTTGTCAAGGGACAGGAAAGCATCTACTATACCTATAATAACGGTAAGTTAGCGGCAGACCCGAAACTTGCCTGCGAGAACTTCGTAAATGCCTTGGAGCGTATTCCAAAGGTGATAGAGTCGCATGAGAAGGAAATGGCAAAGGTTGTTGCAAATAAAGAAGTTTATACTAATATTGCTAACAGTTCTTGGAAGAAAGAGAATGAGCTTCGCTCACTTAAAAGTGAAGCTGCTGAATTAGACAGAAAGATTGCGCTTACCCTTGCTCCAGCAGAGGGGGAAAAAGAGGAAAAAGAAGAAATGAAGCAAGGAGAGGATTTATCCGACCATTATCATTCTGGAGGAGTAAAGAATGAAAGTGATCTTGTCCAAGACAGAGAAGATAATAGCCGTTTACAGAGTTTTAGACCCAAATGGAGGCACTAAACACATGCCGAGGGGCTAAATAAAAGTCAGACATCCGTATTGAATGTCTGACTTTTATCATTATACCTGCAAATAACCTTTTAGCTTATCTATTCCTTCTTTGTGCTTATCGGGAGTCTGTTTCTTAAGTTTACCTATATTCAGTAATTTCCATTGTACAGATGGATATTGGCTTAAATCACCTGCGCAACATTTCTCCCACTGTGGTGTTCCCTCCTCAAAGGAAACGAGGAATTCCTTGTCTGTATTTGTAAGGCAGTCATTTACCTTTTTAATAATGGATTTACGAGCCTGCTCATAGTCTGTATAGGTAAATGGAATATCTGACATTCCCTTGAATTGGTTTTCAAGTGCCTCCTCTTGGTTTATGTTATTAGGAGACAAGGATTCCACGATAGGCTTGTCGCTTCCCAATAAGCATAAGATGAGTCCGCCTTTTACACTTTCAAGCGTTTGGTCTTTCATGTATTTGCAGTCAAACATGTCACGTGGATGCTGGCGGCTGAGGGCGGCTGCAATCTTCCCCCCATAAAGTTGAGAATAAGGAACTATATGTGCCTTACAGCTGGCTTGGAACTCTTCCTTCGCTTTCGGACAGAGTTCCATAATTTCAACCTCTCCAAGTATGCCCCGTTTTGTACCATTTACCTCTATTTTCACCGTAGCACCATCACGCGTGCACAGCAATTTCCATACTTCGGATTTATGTACCACATGTATTCCGGGAATGGCACGTTCTATACTAGTTTTCAGTTCTCCAAGATGTTGATTTATCTTTTCCAAACTCGCTGTGCGTGACTCTATCGGAATATAGGTGAGGTCAATATCAACCGAGTAACGCGGCATATTCTGGTGGAACAGGTTAATAGCCGTACCTCCATGAACAGCAAAGTCCGTTATCTTGTAAACCAAAGGCATAATGCGTAGTAACAATGCCACCTGTTTTTTATATTGTTGATCATTCATAATCGTTTAATTCTTTTGGTACAATCATCTTATATTTGCTGATATATATACCAGATTTGACGAGTTGGAGTTTATGTGTCCCCAAATCTATTTTTGTAAGGTCTAAATCTTCATACCAATAATGCCCCGCTTTCTCTGCCATATATAGAAACAGCCTCTTCATTTTGTAATGTTTTGTGGTTTCCAATAACGATTGGACAACATTCGGACGCAGAGTGGTCAACTGTTCCATTATATAAAATAAATCCATATAGTTATATTGGCGTGGTGTTAACAGCAGACATTCCATAAAGGCCTGCTCAGGGGAGGATATAAGCAACCTCCAGTCCAAGTATGTTAAAGTTGTTATCTGTGCATTGATAAACACCTCTGTCTTGAAAAACTTAAATTCACGGTCGAAAATGTCATGCTTCATCCATTGTGGCATTTTATCACTTGCCGTTGATACCATTAACAGGGGTTTGCCCATAGGAACATAATGGTTGAAGCCCCAAAGCTCCAAAGCAGAATGCGCTGCAACACGAAAACTCTTTCCTACTTGTTCGTTAAAGGACTGCAAAGCACCAAAAGCGGACAGCGTGTCGCCTGTGCGGTACATGACTCCCTTACATAGAGAGGATAACCAACCGGAAGAACGATATCTGCTCAACAACTGCCTGGAATAGCCATGCTCTACGAGCCATGTCGCAAACAGCAATCCGTTCTTTTGCCCAGATTGAAGCATTTGGTTTATTTTTTTTCCTTTTAGTACACTCATAGTTTACTTGCTGTAATTAAAACCAACCGCAAAGGTACAAAAGACTTTACTAATTACAGTTGATTGGTTGAATTATTTTCCTGAAAGTAAACTAATAGTTGACTTGTAGGATAATATTTCAACCATAGTGAGGAAAAAGAGGATGAAATTAAACATGAACATTTCCAACATACTTGTATAGAACTGACTTCTACCAACCTTCTCGCTTCCGTACCATTTCATCTATCTCCTCCCGAAGGAAAAGTAATCTGCCATTGGCTTTGAGATAAGGAATTTTCCCTGCCCAAACCCAATTATAGATGGTCTTTTGTTCCACTTTGAGTATCTTGGACACATCTATGATATCCAAATATTCGGGTTTCAATGGTGGATGGACTGTCGTATTGACGGATTGATCTTGCAGAACAAGCAGGCGGTCGAGTTTATCCTCGACGCTTATCAGCTTGTCGAACAGGCGTTTTTGCCAAGTGTCTTCGGTTTTATAATCTATGTACGGCATAGTTCTCCTTTTTGATAGTTACCATTAGTATCTTGTGCCAAGATACGTTGTTCTTTCATGTAGGCGATATACTTCTTAGCCGTTCTGTCCTTGATTTCCATTTCTCGCATCAGGACATCACAAAGTTCCTGATAGGTGAGCTTGAAAGAATTTCGGAAGGTTTCTCTTATAACGCCAACGAGTTCATCGGTCTTACGCTTTTCCTTGTCCTCCTTGGACTTCTCACCACGATAGACGTGCATATCCTCTGCCTTTTCCCATCCGAAAAGCATAATCGGTACGTCCAACGGGCTTCCGTCACGGACTTTCAGAGCTTTCACCACCGAGTATTCAGGATTATCATCTTTCTCTATGGAGAGAATGCCTGCCGCCTTGCGTTGAAGTTCGGAGCCAATATGCCCACGGAGTTTGATACCATTTGGCACGAAGTGCAGCACGCAGATGATGCAGGTGTTGTAAATCCCTGCCAGACGGTAAAGCTCATCCACGATGGCAATACTTTCCGTCTCGTCGTTGGCGGAACGTATCAAGTCAGCTATGCCGTCAATCACCACAAGGTGGATGCCCCCATGCTTGTGATGAAACAGGTCCATACTTTCACGGATAAGTTTCAACCGGTCTTTACGGGAAAGCGAAGCGAGATACAGAGAATGATAATATTCAGGTACTGCTGCCAGAGAAGCCCTGCGCAATGTCTTGCCCAAATTCTTGTGGAGTTGTGCCTCGGACTGCTCCGTGTCATAGTGCAGAACTGCCAAACCTTTGGGATTGGCGGTAATCTCTAATCCCAAGGTTTTCTCTATTGGCAGTTGTTCTTCTCCCAATGTTCCGGCAAGAATGGCTCCTACATAGTTACTCTTGCCCGTACCTTCTCCTCCGGTGATGCAGAATAGATTGTCTTGGGTTCCCAATGGGACACCATTCACAGCCACCACCGATTTGGAAATGTCAGGAGGGTTTTCGTAGTCTATTTCACAGGAACGTAACATCATCATGGTTTGGCTGTATAGGTCTGCAAACATCTTGGCAAGCAGCTCTTTCAGTTCCTTTGCCCCATTGCCCAAAGCAAAGAAATCAGAAATATCCTTTTCCGTCTTGGTTCCACTAAGTGGAAGTGTAAGATTCAACACCTTGAATTCTACTAAATGTTCAGCCTGTTTATGCGCCTCCCTTACACCTGTTTCATCCACATCATACAAGAGTATGATATGCCGAAAGCGAAGTTGAAGGCTCTCAATCATGCTTGTCGGTATTTGTGCCGTTTCACTGTTGAAACATATCGCATTGAAGCCGTGTGCATATAACGAGAGCACATCCTTTTCTCCACCTGTGATGAAAAGAATATCACCTTTGGTGGGAATCTGCTCCATGCCGAAACAATAGGTGACTGGCATCCTTCCACCATAGAGGAAGCGGATTTTCAGACTGTGTGGTCGGTATATCTTTACATAGCCGTTTCCGATATAGGCAAATATCGGTTCTGTCGGTGAACTGTGAAGTTCAAACTTCTTGCCCTCGGCAGATACGCTCTCATACCGTTTAAGACTCCGTACCCGAAACTGCCGGAGTGTATCTTCATGGATACCATAATGCGCCCAATAGTTCAGCAGTCCATCGTCAAATGGCTGTATCTCGAAACTATATGGTCGTTCTTCCGTCCGCTTGGTCTTTTCGACCGTAGGACTGGAGGCTATAGGATTTTTATATGACGGTGTGATATGCTTGTTATGCTTTTCGGCATCACATAAAGAATACAATCCAAGTTCTTGTACGATGGTTTCCAAGACCTCGGGAAAACTCGTTTTCAGATTCAAACGACGCAACGTTGCCACAAACCAGAAGCAATCCCCTGAATAGGTGGTATCTCCATGATCATAGAATTTATAAGAAGAAGTTTTCCTATCATAGTAGATATGACAGGAAGCCCGTTTGTCGTCATAGAAGGGGCTACGAAAATTTCGGTGAAGATTCACCTCAAAACCAAGGAAATGGGAAAATACATTCAAACCACCTTGGGTAAGCAAAAGAATCTGTTCTTTTTCTATCATAGTTATCTGTTTTTAGGGTTAAGACATGAACTCATGATAAGATTGTCCTTAAAACGGTTGAGCCGACCAAGAACCTCGTCATTCCTCATACCGGAAACACGGAGGCGGTTGCATTTCGTGGCAATCACGATAGACTTGAAAAAATAACGCACATCGCCACTCTCGGTGTAGCGATACCGCACCAACTGTTTCTTGCGCCAACGGTAAAGGGTGGACTCTGAAACATTCAGAGTCCCGATAAGGTCTTTGGTGGTCATCTCCAGCTCATCATCTATATCTTGGATAAGACGGGAGGTGCGCTCGACATACTGCTCAATTCGGTTGAGCCTGTCTATTAGTTCCTGATAGGCTTGACTTTCTACTGCTATTATTTCCATATGTCATCACAGTTTGGTTTGTAAGATAATGTGCTGCGGTCCCAATTCCTTGGCGAGATCCATTATCTTTCCATAGGTCTCTTCGTCAAACACGTCTATGCCCAGTCGGATAAATGGGGGTGGTATTTCTCTTCTTCTCCTTGCAATAGATGCAAGCAGATCACTCTCATCCATTTCCAAAACCTTGGCATAGCTGCAAATTTGTACTATACTCATGGATACGGCTCCTGTTTCCCATCTTGAGATGGTACTTGAGCTAACTTTCAGTTTTTCAGCGATATACTCCTGTGAGTATCCTTCATGCTCTCGCTTTTCCTTTAGGGTTTTGTGCAACTGTTTCATATGTATAAAGTTACAAAAGCACCTAAATTTGAGCAACCCGCCACATTCAAATGTTTGCATCCCATGCAAGGTGGCTTGCATTAGGTGCAGATGAATATAATGGGCGATGTCAACATGGGATGATTTAATTGGTTTGTTTTCTAGAATTCATAAACGAAAATACATTGTAATAACAATCATTCCAGAACAAAATCAAATAATTTTGAGAAAATCCCTCCAGTGCAAGGTGCAAGTCCCCTTATATATAGGGGCTTGCACCTTGCACTGGAAAGTGTAGCAGTAAAATATCTAAATATTTATGGTACAAAGATTTGGAGGTTAGTACAATTTTATATACTTTTGTACCCAAGAAAAGAGAGCAGTTGTGCTTTCAACAGGTAGTCAGAATGGTAGTCATCAAGCGGTCAAAATACTGCTACAAAAATGCTACACTACTGATTTGTCAAAATTGATAGAACATTTAATTACAACGAGTTAGCAGAGTTTGGTTCACAAACCTCTCTCTCCGAAGTTTCTTTTTCTTTTGCCGATTGCTTGGCAATGAGCCTGTCCATATCCTCTGATATCTTTTTGTCCGTCACCTGCGCATAAACTTGAGTGCTTGATATGGAGGCATGCCCCATCATCTTGGCTATGCTCTCAATAGGTATTCCTGCGCTTAGGCTCATCGTGCCGAATGTATGTCTTGCCATGTGGAAGGAAAGTCTTTGGCGGATACCGCAAGCCTTTCCCACGATGCTCAGTTTGGTATCCATGACACTACGGCTGCAATTACGGTGAAAGACAAGGTGGTCATCTTTTTCTTTCACCGTCTGCTGTTCCTCGCTTCTTTCCTGCTCTTTCTGACAATGACTGATGATGGCTTCCGCTATGGGATGTAACGGCACGATGAACTCAACCTTGGTCTTCTGACGTTCCTTTCTTATATACATCTGTCCATCCGCTGTCGTTTGGATATGCTTGTATTCCAAATTCTCCATATCTGAAATAGCCAAGCCTGTGAAGCAGGAAAAGACAAACATCAGTCTTGCCAGCTCCGCTTCTCTGTCGTTCATCTTCATTAACATCAGTTTCATTACATCGCTCTTTTGCAAAAAGCGTATCTTCTTTTCCTCTTTCTCATACTTGGCATTCTCAAACGGATTACAGCGGATAATTCTCTTGCTGACCGCACGGAACATTAGTCGGCTCAGCCAGCAGAGGTTGCTGTTGACGGTAGATGCTTTCAGTCCACGCTTTTTGAGAAAGAAGCGGTATTCCTCGAACAAGTCCTCTGTAATGGCTCCGATGGGTATATCCTGCACTCCTTTGTTTTCGACAAATTCACGGAGATTTCTGTCAGAATAGAACAGATTCAGATAAGTTCCCTCTGCCCTTGACTTGCCTACGCTCTCCTTGACGGATTGCAATTCTGCCTTACTCATGGCAAGGAGCGTTGTCGGATTAGTGGCAATGCCTTGTAAGCGGTTCTTGATAAGTTCCACACTTACCACTCCATCCATTACAAGAATGTCCCGATAGGTCTTTTCCACCAAATCTCTGAACTCAATGATTCTTTGGTTTGTTTTCTTGTTGGTTGTCAACCCCTGCTTGGTGTTCCACTCGGCAGGATGGCACTCTTCGCCTGTGGTAATGGCTGTGTTCTTTCCGTCTATGGTGATACGGCAGAGAATGGCGGTATTGCCGTCTGCCTTTGTCTTCTGTCTGTTGATATAGAACAGTATCTTGAATGTACTTCTCATTGTCTTGGTGGTTTTGAATAATGAATAATGATAAGATAGAAAAAATAGGAATTAGATTATTAACTGCATATCTTCAGTGAAAGAAAGGAAACGATCAAATTCCTCAAAGAGTTTCTGTGGGGTTACCTTTGCATAACACTCGGTCATGCTCACGTTGGAATGCCCCAGCATCTTACTAACGGTCTCAATGGGTACACCCTGTTCAAGCGTGATGAGCGTGGCAAATGTGTGCCTTGCCGTATGTGTGGTAAAAGGAAACGAGATGCCTGCACGAAGCCGCAAGGCTTTCAAATAAGATTGGTAAGTGGCATATCCCATGAAAGGGAGCAATGTTTCCCTTTCATCGCTGTGGAGCTTCTCCATCAGCCGTATGGCTTCGGGTAACAGTTTGACACGGCAAGGCACACTTGTCTTCTGACGGTTGAACTTCAGCCAAAGGCTACCCTCGTCATCACGCACAAGATGGGACTTGTCCAGTTCCATCAAATCACAATACGCAGCACCCGTATAACAGGCAAAGAGGAAAATATCCCTTGCCGTTTCCATTTCCTCCTCCAATTCCTCAAAGTGGAGAGTCTTTAACTTCTCAAATGCTCCTCTGTCAAGTGCTTTGGGGAGTTTCTTGTTACCCTTGCTGATTTTGACTTTGTCAAAAAGCAGGATGTCTGCCACCCCCTCACGGTAAGCCTGCCTGCAAACTGTTTTCAAATGGGTGGCGACATTGTAGAATGAGCTCTCCTGAAATCCACACTCTCCCAAGAAGTACTGCTGAAACTCATGGATGAAGTTCTCTGTCAGTTGTGAGAAGGCTAAGTCAGAAACCTTATACTTCTTTTGGATGAACTCCTGCAAGTGGATTCTCGTGGAGTGATAGCTTGCCATTGACTCTTTTCTGATGTCTATACCGATATGACTTTCTTTTTCTTTTATGAGCACATCAAGCCTCTCGATGAGCATGCACCGTGTCTGCACACAGCCCTGAAACTGTTCCTTCACGTCGGTTGCGTCAAATGGGCAACCTCTTGTAAGCAAAGATTGATAAGCTGACTGAATGGACAGCAGCAAGTTCTCCAACCTGCCATTCACTTCCACCGCCTCACGACTTTTTCCGTCCATTCTGCTCTCACGGGGATTCCACAGGTCAGGATTACAGGAGAGCTTGCAACTGAACTGCGCTACACTCCTTCCAAGTGTGATACGTCCCATAATTGGGGCTTTGCCTGACTTGCCAAGACCGCTCTTTTTGAGGTAGAGCAACACCTTCATTTTTTCTGTTTTCATACGCTTTGATGTTTTGTGGCAAAATTACCAAATTCAAAGCGTTCCTCACTTATGCAGAAAACTGCCGACCGCAGCAACAGCCACACGAGCGAAAATAATTCAGTTACCGAACATTGCTCCATCGTTACCTATGGCAAATTCGGGTAACGCTCTGGTAACTGAACTTCTGCCTAAATCTGCATATTCCTGCCCTTTTTGAAAAGAGCACTTCTATGCAAATTATTCCGTTTCCTGCTCATTATCAGTCAGTTTACACCAACTTCGTTATTTCTTCATTTTCGTTGATTAGTTGCAGCATTAAAGCATGCAAATAGCAGGCTTATCTCAATGCTTCAGCCGCCAAAAAGTGGTAAAAATAGGAAAAAAAAGAGTCGGTATTGTCGTAACAACCACAATAACAACGAATTATAAACCTCC
>NZ_HG417097.1:91575-143843 GCF_000455445.1 Hoylesella timonensis 4401737 = DSM 22865 = JCM 15640
GAAAAAAAGAGTCGGTATTGTCGTAACAACCACAATAACAACGAATTATAAACCTCGATCATTTTCAGCGTATTTGCAACCAACTTTGCCGTTGGTTGATTTCACGCGAGTTATGAGAGGCACTTTGTAAAGAAAATTCAGCATTGATAAGCCTTCCATGAAACATACTACTAATGCTGCAAACGATGCTTGATGGAAGTTATTCTTTGTATAAATAGCATACTTCAACGAAAGGATATGCGATTGTCAATTTCCGTCATAAAGACGATTGGGGCGTTAAGTCAACATGCTCTACATTGACATTCTCATGCAGAAAGATTTGTGCCGAATCCTTAAAGCGTGCGGGGTTCTCCGTTGTAAAATATCGACAAGTCCCGTTTTTTGTACACTTCTCCTCCATTTCAGGATGGCGATACAGATAATCTTGCAAGCTGCGAGCCACATATTCTCCTTGTGCTACAATTCGTACACCTGGCTTATTGTATTTCTCTATCTTTGCCATTAACAAAGGATAGTGTGTGCATCCTAAGATAATGGTATCGATGGCTCCGTCCTTCGCCATAAGGGCATCCATGCGTTTTTTCACAAAATAGTCTGCACCCGGACTGTTTGCCTCGTTATATTCTACCAACGGAACCCAGAAAGGGCATGCCACTCCTGACACTTGAATATCGGGATAAAACTTCTGTATCTCGAGTGGATAGCTCTCGCTCTTTACCGTTCCCTCCGTAGCCAACAGTCCTACATGTCGACTTTGCGTGAGTTTGCCGATGATTTCGGCGGTTGGACGAATAACGCCCAGCACCCTTCGCTTTGCATCCAAATGTGGGAGGTCGTTCTGCTGTATGCTTCTCAAAGCTTTCGCAGAAGCGGTGTTACAGCCTAAGATAACAAGATGACACCCCATTTCAAACAGTTTGGTCACCGCCTGAAGGGTAAACTCATACACCACCTCAAAGGAACGCGTACCGTATGGGGCACGTGCATTATCGCCCAAATAAAGGAAGTCGTATTGAGGCAACAAACGACGAATGCTATGGAGGATTGTCAAACCACCATAGCCAGAATCAAATACACCTATTGGTCCCGGTTGTCGTGATAATTGAGCCATGTTCATCTTGTCCTTAACTGTCACTTATCGGTGAAGTACGCTCATCACCGCATCGTTCAAGTTGTCCCCGTAAGCCAAGTTTACGTAAGGGAGAGCATCGTTGTCCGCATTCAGCACGAAAGCATATCCACGCTCTCTACCTAATTGTTGAATGATGTGCAGCACTTTGTCCTTCACAGGTTGCATCGCATTCTTTTCGGCTTGTGCTAAAAGGCGCTGCGATTCTTTCTTGAAAGCGACGTTCCTCTCCATCATATCTTGTAATTCAGCTTGACGCTTCTGTAAGATTGAGGGAGCAAAATCGCGTTGTCCATCAAGGAATTCCTCATATTTTTTATTGAATTCATCTTCAGAACGCTTTGTTTCTGCATCGTACTTAGCACGCAAGTCGGCTATATTCTTTTGTGCCACGGCATATTCTGGCACCATTTTGATGAGCGAACTCAGGTTGAAATATCCAAACTTAGGTAGCACTTGCTGCGCTTGTGACAGCAAGGGTAGCATCAAAAATAACAGAAATAAGAGTTGCTTTTTCATTCTTCTATGTGTTTTATGTGATGAGAAAGAATCTTCAAAGAAAGCATGATTCGCCCAGTTTCCAAAGAATCTCCTTCCCTCTGTTGTTGATAAAAAAAAGAAAAAGAGTTAGCAAACACCGTCAGCGCATAGCACGCTTGCTCATATCTGCCAACTCTATTTCTTATCCATTGAAAGCGAACACCTGTCGTTACTACCAGTCATTGGTATGAATCAATGACTCTTTACTGGTAGCTAAGCTCAAAGGTCACTGACTTTCACCGTTTCATTTATTTCATCTTGTTCAATTCAGCCTTCACCTTAGCGGTTACATCTTCACTTAACGTCTCGCTAATGTAGGGAATGCCAGCGGTGACATCCATGATATAAACATAGTTGCCTGCCTTACCTACTGCCTGAATTGCTTTGACTAACTTCGCTGTGATGGGCTGCATTTTTTCTTGCTGAGCCTTTTGCAATGCCTGTGAGTTGTCTTGATAAGCTGTACGAATCTTTTCATTCAACTGCATCAGCGATTCCTCTGTCTCCTTTTGTTTGGTGGCATTCATGGTCGACTTCGTCTTATCATATTCCGAAGCCTTACGCTGCAATTCTTCTTGCATCGCCTTCAAGTCATTCTCATATTGCTTGGCAGTTGCTTCAATTTCACCACGTGCCTTCACAAATTCGGGCATGTCATTCATCACTTGTTGCGTGTTGAGGTGTCCGAACTTCTGTGCAAACAGAGCCATTGGTGCAAACAACATCAACATTAAAATAAGCTTTTTCATTTTCTTTGTTTTTTATTTTATGATTAATTATTAATTCGAATAACCTAATTTCTGCAACACTTCGTTGCTAATGTCTATTTTGGGAGAGCCAAAGATGATGCCCGAATTAGAAGCACGGTCTACTACAAGAGAATAACCGCGCAATTCAGATATCTCCTTCACTGCATTGTATATCTCGTCTTGAATGGGAGTCATGAGACTTTGTCGTTTCTTAAAAAGTTCTCCTTCAGGTCCAAAGTATTTACGCTTCAGTTCACTGGCGCTCTTTTCTTTCTTCATGATTTCCTCTTGACGAGCTTTCTTTTGCTCTTGCGAAAGAAACACCACTTCGTTTTGGTAATTCTTATACATGGTCGATGCTTCGGTATTCAACGCCTCCACTTCTGCTTGCCACTTCTTGCTCACCTGTGTCAGCTGCTCGTTGGCACGCTCATAAGCTGGAATGTTTTTAAGGATATACTCCATGTCCACTAGTGCAAACTTCTGTGCACTCATACTCAGTGCGGCTAAGCACATGAGACTCATCAATAATATTTTTTTCATTGGCTATCTATTTTATTGTTTTCTATGATGACGCTATTTGAATCAGCTTCGTTGAGATACGTCAGATGATTTAACCAAACAGCGTCTTCGTTCATCTTTTTTAGAATTCTTGTCCTAAGATAAAGTGGAACTGACTGCCACCTTTCTTTCCAAAGACAGTGTCGAAACCGTATGCCCAGTCAATTCCCATCAATCCAACCATCGGCAAGAAGATGCGCACACCAACACCCGCACTGCGCTTCATGTCAAACGGATTGAACTTCTTGGTTTCGTCCCAAGCATTACCAGCTTCTACAAAGCCAAGACCGTAGATAGTAGTGTTGCCTAACAGGAACGGATAGCGTAGCTCCAATGACATGCGGTCATACGCATAACCCTCATAACCGCGAGGGGTGAGCTGTCCATTTTCATAACCTCTTAGTCCAATAGTCTCTTCGGCATAACCCGTCGTATATCCACTCATACCGTCTCCTCCGACGTAGTAAGTTTCAAAGGGTGACTTTTTGTAACGGTTATAACTCCCTAACAAGCCAAATTCTACACGAGTCATCAGTACGAAACACTTTTGTCCACCCGACAAAGCCGTATAAGTTTTAGCCTTGAACTTCCACTTATGATATTCTACCCACTTGTATTTTTCTTGCTGTTCTGCCAAGTAAGTCGACGATTGTGGGTCGAGTGCTAAGTTTTGATAATCCTTTTTATCCCACTTAGACCATGGTGGAGTGAGTGAAACCGAGGCTGTAAACTCCGAACCTTTACGTGGATACAGTTGGTTATCGGTAGAGGTACGATTGATAGAGAAGTTCAAGTTCAAGTTGTTGGCATTACCTGTAGAGAGCAAGAAGTACCGCCAATTCTTCAACATATAGCGTGTATAGGCTAATTGAACAGACAAATTGAAGAAGTCATCCGGCCATCTCAGGCGCTTACCCCAACCCAGACTGGCTCCAAACATCTTGATGTAAGAGTCAGGGTCCAAGTAGTTTTCGTAGTTATTGTAAGTATAGTTTCCATAACCGTACATATAATTATAATAGTTGGTCATATACCCACTGTTATAATAGTTGCTGGACAGATCCGTTGACTTGGAGTAATAAGCACCGATAGAGAACTGGGTAGGACGCTTTCCACCAAACCAGTTGGTAGAGTAGTTCATGTTATACGACTGATAATATCGTCCATTCGTCTGTACACCGACAGACAACACTTCACCATCTCCAATGGGTAAGATGCCTCGACGCTCACTATTTTTATTAAATAGATTACGAATTGAGAAGTTATTGAGCTTCAAACCAACACGCCCAATCAATCCATTCTGTCCCCAACCGAGTGAGAATTCAACCTGATCATTGCTTTTCTGTTGCAGGTTCCAGTTGATGTCAACCGTTCCATTCTCAGGATCTGGCTTCACATCTGGATTCACCTTTTCTGGGTCAAAGTGTCCCATGGAAGCCAATTCACGTGCTGATCGCATGAGCGCCTCTTTGGAGAAGAGATCGCCAGGCTTTGTCTTGAGTTCACGACGCACCACATTTTCGTACAATCGGTCATTACCATTAATGCGCACATGGTTCAATCTGGCTTGTTGATTCTCTGTGATACGCATCTCCAAATCAATGGAGTCGCCCACAACGTTCATCTCTGTAGGCTGCAAGTTATAAAACAGATAACCATTATTCCAATATTGGTTGCCCACTGCATCCTCGTCTTCCGTGAGGCGTTTGTTCATGAGTGTCTGGTTGTACACATCACCTTTCTTCATTCCAAGCAAAGCACTTAGGTAGTCGGTAGGATAAACGGTATTGCCCACCCATGTGATATTGCGGATATAATATTTCGTTCCTTCGTCCACTTTTACATACACACTCACGTGTTTGTCATCAACCGTCCATACACTGTCTTTAACAATTACGGCATCACGATAGCCCAATTCGTTGTATTTCTTAATCAGGTTGCGCTTGTCTTCTTTCCACCTTTCAGGCGTAAACTTCTTCGATTTGAAGAGTGAACCTAACTTACCTGCCTCGTGAATCTTCTTGAATGCGCCTTTCTTGAACAGTCCTCCTTTGATTTTTGAGTTGGTCAAAGCTCGATTGTTATCGATGATAATATCACGAACACGCATTTTTTGCTTCTTATCAACAACGACATCCAAAATAACGCTATTCTTATTGGTCACATCATCCCGCTGCATAATGCTGATATCCGCATTGTTAAATCCCTTGTCATCAAAGTATTTTTTAGCCAAGAACTTTGCCCTGCTTAAGATATTTGGCGTCACTTGTCCACCTTTCAGCAAGCCTAATTTGGCTTCCATGTCCTCACGTTCCGACTTCTTCAATCCGATATAGTTGATTTCCGACACGCGTGGCAGGGTTTGCAAATAGATATTCAAGTAAATTTTGTTTCCCACTATCGAATCAGCTCCAATGGATACATCCGAAAACAGTCCATGCTTCCAATAACGCTTCACCGCATTGGTCACTTCATTTCCAGGCACTGTGATGGTTTGTCCCACGGTTAATCCTGAAATACCCGATAGCATATAGTCTTCGTATCCTTCGACTCCCGACACATTGATGCCTCCAATCACCAAGGTACGAGGTGTCCCTGCATAATTGATATCAGGATGTACGATCTTATCTTGCGCTTGAGACATGATAGAACTACCAAGTACGAGCGCTATGATTAGCACCTTTTTTATATGATTCATCTCGTTGAATTATTAGCTAACTTATTCTGATCTTCTATTTGTTGTTCTGTCTTACCAAACCTGCGTTGTCTGCTTTGATAATTGGCTATCGCGCGATAAAGGTCTTCCTCAGCGAAATCGGGCCAAAAGGTGTCGCAGAAATACAGTTCGGAATAGGCTATCTGCCATAGCAGGTAGTTCGACACGCGCACCTCTCCTCCTGTACGAATGAGCAAATCTGGGTCGGGCATGAATGCTGTCTGCAAATATTTGCTCACTATGTCCTCGCAAATCGCCTGTTCGCTTATCTTTCCTGCCTTCACATCGGTAACGATGTCCTGCACCGCCTTTGTGATCTCCCAGCGTGAGGAGTAACTTAAAGCGACCACCATAGTCATCGTTGCATTGTCTTTGGTATGCTCCTCGGTCTCGTGCAATTTCTTTTGCACATCCTCGGGAAGGCGTGCTATATCGCCAATCACTCGAAACCGAACATCATTTTTCATGAAGATTTCATCCTCGAGGGAGCTTAACACCAGTCCCATTAGTGCCGAAATCTCATCTGACGGACGATTCCAATTCTCCGTAGAGAATGTGTACAGCGTCAGAAACTTCACCCCCAACTTGGTACATGCTGCTGTAATTCTGCGTACAGTCTCTACACCTTCCTGATGTCCATAGCTTCTTTCCAAGCCACGCTTTGCAGCCCAACGCCCATTACCGTCCATGATAATGGCGATATGTGCAGGTATTCGGGTTTTGTCTAATTCATGATTCATTCGCTTCTCTACATTATCTCCTACTCAGCATCATTATGGCACGTCCTACACTTGGCTTGAAAACTATAGGTCAAGGTAAGCTGCAACGCCGAATAGCTATCTGTATTCTTAAAGGCTCCAGTGCTTTCTATCTGGTAAGGGTCTTTCACTCCGTCCAGTTCATCGCTCAACGAGAAGTGCATTGCCCACTCCAAACCTAAATTAACACGGTCACCTATTTTATATTTCACACCTAATCCCAAGGGAATGTTGCCAGTAAAGACATTTTTGTTGTTACCGGAAACATAGGTAGCTCCTACTCCTCCAAAGACAAAAGGAGTGAGTCGCTTTGCCCCACGATAATCTCTTCCTGTGCCGTATGGCCAAAAATTGTACTCGTAGGTCACGCTCAAGTCTCCCAACTGGTGAGCAAACTGGTAAGACTTCCCTGCCCATTCGGGGTAATACGTCTTCACTGCAGTGGAATTTCCCTTGAGTTTTCCGTAACTACCCATCACCCGAAGTGCCATACGTGGATTGAACACATAGCGCCACACTAACGAACCCATGGGTTGCAAGTTCTTCACAACGCTACCGTTGAAATCTCCTTGATACGAAACCAAGCCTGCACCCACTCCCACTTCCATGCGATATTCCACATCGTCCTGTGCATGAACTTGCACAGCGAACAGGAAACAGAGGATGGAGAGTAATCGATACTGCATGCCAACGATTGTCAATTGCTATTCTGTAAACGATTTTTGAACCTTTTCCCAGCCCAACTCGTTGAACCTGCCTTTCCATACTTGACCTGTTTTACCGCAGATGAGCCACAAGTAGTGGTTTTCATCACTCGCCATAGCAAACGAAGTTGCACTACTCTGAAAGTCCTTTGGGAAAGTTAGGTTTCCGTATTGATGCCAAGACAGTCCTCCGTCTATACTTCTATAGAATTGAGCGAAGGGCTTCACAGCACTACTCTCTCCCATTCCAGCACCGCCCATTGCTATGAGAGCATCGCCATTTTTCACCACCTGAAGATGATTCATGTTAGGCAATGCGTATCGGTCTGCCGAACGTTGTGAGAAGAATGTCCAAGGTTGTTGCTCGGCATTCGGGTCTGCATCGTCTATCTTACTCCACAAACAATTATTTTTATCGGTAGTACCTGCTAAGAACAAGCGATTCACACCACGATTTGTCATCACTGGGAACACCAACAAGGAGAAGTCTTTTTGAGGCAGCTGACCTCCTTGTTCATCGAGTTTTTCACTCGTCCAACTTTTCCCTTGGTTGGTCGACACCACAAGTTGCCCTTCCGAAGATACGGCATATAACTTATTTTCCGTCGCTCCAACCAGATGTTTCAATGCCACATCCACCACCTTCTGCCAGTTTTGAGCATCGACAGACGACAGCAATGCGCCATTGTTATACACATAAAAAGTCTGTCCCATCAAAGCCACATTCTGCCAAGCTTGTGGCGACAGAGCCACGTTGGTTGGCAGTTCGTGCCAGTCAGCCCCACTTTTAGTAGTAGCAGTATATAGCTTAGCGTGTTCGCCCTCCGTTCCAAAGACATATAGACGACCGTTGTTCACCAGCACACGCATACCTGTCAGCGCACCTAATGCTGACTGTTGCTTCACTGGCTGCGACCATTTGAAAACATCTGGTGCCTCACGATGCACATTGACATGTATCTTGTAGGTTGCCAAGGCAGTACCTGCTTGATTATATACCACAATTTGGCGTGGCTGAACAAAGTTTAACGAATCGGTCGCCTTGTAAAACTTGACAGAATCGTTTGCCACATTCTTGACGCCTAACACCCCTGCATTCTTTGTCGTTATCGTAGCCAACACCTTCGAAGCATCTATGCCAAGGGGCAAAGAGTCGGGATTATAGATTTCTCGTGTAAGCTGATTGATATAAAAGTGATAGTCGCTGGCTGCAAAATTGACAACGTAGCTACTATCTGCTCCACTCTTAGACGTAGTATGCACGACACGTTTCAAAGTCTTAATTGAAAAACTTGTGATTGCAGCGTCGTTATATGCTTTAGTTTCCTCATCGTCATTGCCGAGACAGGATACCAGCAATGGAGCAATAAAGAACAGCGAGACGAAGGGTAGGTATCTCCTTTTCATTGATGTCTGATTATAATTTTAGCTGCAAATTTATATAGAATTCCGCAAATAGCCCACCTTTTTAATACTTAATTATGCAAAATAGTGATTATTAGGACGTTTTTTAAGGTTGTTTAGGGTTTGGACATCTCTGCAATAACCACTTATCATTGATGACGACGAACGGTTGAGTTCATCAATCGTCAGTACAAGGAAGTTGTATATTATGTTCAATTTCGTTGCTTCATTCGCACATGGGAATGAACAAAAATCAATGTCATAAAATTTTACACCAACCTCCTCAAAACTCGCGTATTTTGAAGTTACGAAAGATTGTTTGCAAATATCGCAGAAATAGCGCACTTTGCCAACACTATGAGAATCAACACATTGAGAGAAAATACTGTTTTTTAACCCATAATAACCCAATAAAATACGGCATTAAAGCAGCCTTTCAATGCCTTTGTTACATTGTTTTTGCACCGCTGAAAACATGTTATAGTCGCATTAAGTTATGGAGATAACCGAACAAACTCATTGTAACAGCAAAAACAGAGACTAAAATTGAGCATTATACCTAATTATTTTTTCTATTTTGGTACTTTGAGAAGTGTTAAAAAACTGTCACTTTTATTGACAAAACAGGAAACAGAAAGATTTTATATCAAGCCTTTTATAGATACTTTTCTTGCGAACTCACACCTCACTACACCAACAAACGAATGTTGATCAATGAATACATTAATTAAATGAAGAAATGCAACTTTTGAAAATAAAAGTTCAAAAATTTGGCGGAAGATAAAAAAAACACTACCTTTGCAAAGTCTTAAAAAATGCCCCCTCAAAAGGGACACATTTCAAAAGGCAAACAACAAGCTACGCAGTGTCCTATGGTGTAATGGTAGCACAACAGGTTTTGGTTCTGTTTGTAGTGGTTCGAATCCGCTTAGGACAACAAAAAAGGTGATTCTTTCGAATCACCTTTTTTGTATGTTCATACGAGATGTTTACTTCAATGCGTCTGCAAGCTCGGCACCAGCCTTAAACTTAGCAACCTTCTTAGCTTCAATCTTAATCTTTTCCTTGGTAGAAGGATTGATTCCTACACGTTCAGCACGCTCTGAAACGCTAAAGGTTCCGAAACCAATGAGCTGAACTTTTTCACCTTTTACCAAAGCTTCTTTGATAGCATCGGTTGTTCCGTCTAAAGCTTTTTTAGCAGCTACTTTGCTGATACCTGCAGCTTCAGCAATTCTGTCAATTAATTCTGATTTATTCATTACTTTTGAGTTTATAAAGGATTAATAAAATGAGTTCTTCTGTCTTCAAGGGACAAATATAAACTAAACTTTTCATAAATCAAACTAAAAAGGCAAAAAAATGTGTTATTTACGCTAAAAAAGCCGTTAAATCACTGCATATCGTTCAAAAACCAGAGTTTTTTTGTACATTTGCACCCAATAAAACGACTCAAATTTTAACCCTTTACAATGCGCAGTATCCCTACCATTACAAAAAATTTGCTCATTATTAATATATTGGCTTTTGCAGCCATGTATGCACTTCGTAGCACTATCGACTTGAATAGTCTTTTGGGGTTACACTTTTTCATAGCATCCGATTTCCGCATTTACCAGTTGTTCACATACATGTTCATGCATGCCTCTTTCGAACATATATTCTTTAATATGTTTGCTTTATGGATGTTTGGTTGTGTAGTGGAACGCGTATGGGGACCAAAAAAGTTTCTGTTCTTTTATCTCACATGTGGCGTCGGAGCTGGATTGTTTCAAGAGATGGCGCAATATGGCTCCTATTTGGTAGAAGGACTGCCAGCTTACGACTCAGTACAGTTAGAAGGCTTAAGAATTTCCATGGATGAGTTTCTGAATCGTTGGACTACGGTGGGAGCGTCTGGTGCGGTTTATGGACTTTTATTGGCTTTTGGAATGATTTTTCCAGAAGAGCGAATTTTTATTTTCCCTCTTCCTATTCCTATCAAAGCCAAATGGTTTGTCATCTTGTATGCAGGCATCTCGTTGGTCATGGCACTCACTACCACAGGTGGCAATGTAGCCCACTTCGCACACTTGGGCGGTATGGTTGTGGGATTCTTCCTCATTCGTTATTGGAAACGTCACCCATACGGTTCCTCCTCTCGTTCGGAAGGTGAGCAATTCTTTGAGAATTTGAAGGATAAATGGGAAAGACATACGCACAAATCAGCAGAAACACCGCCCCGACATGAGTCTTATCAGGAGCACCAAAGCGACTGGGATTACAACGCTCACAAACAGAAAGAGCAAGAAGAGATAGATAGAATCTTAGACAAAATACGCAAAAGTGGGTATGACAGTCTATCGAGTGAAGAGAAGCGAAAACTCTTTGACAGCAGCAACCGTCGGTAAACTTACATGATTCGGTTTGTAAAAAAAATAATAATCCAAATCCTCGCTATCGCCAACGTGATGACTATTTTGGTCATGCTCATAGCGGGATATGCCGATAGGTTAGATCCTACAGTCCATCCCGCTTTGGCAAACATGGGACTACTACTGCCTGTGCTGTTAATAATGAACGTAGGATTTTTAGTGACTTGGGTTATTTTCCATTTCAAAAACTGTTGGATTCCCATCGTTGGGTTCGCACTTTGCTTCCCTCCTATTCGCAATTACTGCCCACTGAACTTACCCAAAGAAGCGCCACCACATGCCATCAAGGTACTTTCATATAATGTGTGGTACTTTGCAGGCTGGGAAGATAAGGGGAAAGCAAACCCTATTCTCACCTATCTGAGAGCACAAAATGCCGACATTGTGTGCTTGCAAGAAGCAGAGACAACGGAGGTAGGGAAGGAACGCATAGAGGCTGCACTCAATCCTATCTATGCCTACCATGACTTTTCACTGACCGAAAAAGGGTCGGACAGAATGGCTATTTACAGTAAGTTTCCTATTTTGAAGAAAGAAGCTATTCACTATCCTTCCGAAGGAAATCATTCAACGGCTTTCTTTCTTGACATCAAAGGAGATACTGTCATCGTCATCAACAACCACCTCGAATCCATAGGACTCACAGAAGAAGACAAGGATAGTTTTAAGGGCATGGTTAAAGGCAAATTAGAAACAGACTCTATCAAGATAGGTTCAAAGTCTTTATATCATAAGTTGGCAAATGCCACTAAAATACGCGCTCCACAAGCCAAAGCTGTTGCCCAGTATATAGAACAACATCAAGACAAAACCATCATCCTCTGTGGTGACTTTAACGACGGTCCCAACTCGTTTGCACGGAGAACCATTGCCAAACATCTACGCGACTGCTACATTGAAACAGGCAATGGACCTGGGATTTCCTATCATTTAGGAGGATTCTATGTGAGAATAGACCAGCTGATGTGTTCAAAAAACTTAAAACCATACCACTGTCAAGTAGACAATAAAATCAAAACGAGTGACCACTACCCCATTTATTGCTGGCTCGAAAAGCAAGCAAAATAAGTGCAAAATGCTCAAAAATATACATTTAAGCGCTATAAATTTTTCATAGTAACAAAAAAATAGTATCTTTGCACGTCTATAATTTTTTGGAAAAAACAATAATCAATAATAAATTAAAATGCAAAACAAAGGAATTGTAATTGTAACAGCCGTCCTTTTGACGCTTGCAAGCATCTTCTATTTGTCATTTTCTGCCGCCACACGCTATTACGATAGCCAAGCTGCCAAGCTGAAAGATCCGATAGCACAGCAGGAGTACAAAGACTCTGTGAAGTATTTAGGCATTTACTCTTATCAGAAATGTTTAGAGACACAAATCGGACTTGGACTTGACCTAAAAGGTGGTATGAATGTGATTCTTGAGATTTCGGTACCTGATGTTATCGAAATGCTCGCTGATCACAAGACAGACCCTGATTTTGTGAAGTCGATGAAGGAAGCAAGAGCTGAAGAAGAGACCAGTCAGAGCGATTTTATCTCACTCTTTATTAAGGCTTTCAAGAAGAATGCGCCACAGCGCAGACTTGCTGAAATCTTTGCTACCCAACAACTGCAAGGCAAAGTAAACCCACAAAGCAGTGATGAGGAAGTAGAGAAAGCACTGCGTAAAGAGTCACAAGCCGCCATTGACAACTCATTTAATGTGGTACGAACTCGTATCGACCAGTTTGGTGTAGTACAACCTAATATCCAAAAGTTGGAAGGTGAAGAAGGACGTATCATGGTAGAGATGCCAGGTATCCGCGAACCAGAGCGCATGCGTAAGCTCTTACAAGGAAGCGCTAACCTTGAGTTTTGGGAGACCTTCAATGCAGAAGAAATAATTCCTTACTTGAACCAATTGGACGCACAACTTGCACATGGCGAGAGTGTTGCGAAAGACACAACTGCTGTTGACTCAACAGTGGCTCAACCCAAAGCTGCTCAAAAGGTAAAGAAGGCGCAACCTAAGTTCCAAATCAAAGAGGAAAATCAAACAAAGAATGTACAGACTGCTAATGACGCACAGTTGGCTGCTGCTAAAAAAGAGCACCCATTGTTGGCAATTTTAAGCACAACAGGACAAAATGCACTAAGTTGTGTAGGTTATGCCAACGTACGTGATACAGCAGAAATCAACCGATTGATACATTCTGATATCGCAAAACAAATCCTTCCTGCAGACCTCAAACTCCTTTGGAGTGCAAAGCCAGCAGACGGTTTGCAAGTGAAAAACTATTTTGAGCTGCATGCTTTGAAGATTACTACCACCACAGGACGCGCTCCTTTGGAAGGTGATGTGATTACAGATGCAGCCGATCAGTTTAATCATCTATCAGGTCAGCCAGAGGTTTCCATGACGATGAACACAGACGGTGCTCGTCGCTGGTCAGCCATCACCAAAGCAAATATCGGTAGAGCCGTAGCTATTGTGCTCGATGGATTGGTATATACCTCTCCCCGTATCAATGGACAAATCGATGGAGGGCAATCTTCTATCACTGGTCACTTCACCATTGAGGACACCAAGGACTTAGCCAACACCTTGAAATCTGGTCGTATGCCTGCGCCTGCACGTATCGTTCAAGAGGAGGTTGTTGGTCCTACATTGGGCGCACAATCTATCCAACAAGGAATTATCTCATTTGCATTGGCATTCGTATTACTGATGATTTACATGATTGTGATGTACAATCTCATCCCTGGTATGATAGCCAACTGTGCTTTGATTATTAACGTGTTCTTTACGTTGGGCATTCTTACCTCGTTCCAAGCAGCACTAACGATGTCGGGTATTGCGGGTATGGTGCTTTCATTAGGTACTGCCGTCGATGCCAACGTGCTGATATACGAACGTATCAAAGAAGAATTACGAGCTGGAAAGGGTATGAAACAAGCCGTTTCAGCAGGTTACAGCAATGCCTTTAGTGCCATTTTCGACTCTAACTTGACCTCTGCAATCACAGGTGTCATCCTCTTGGTATTCGGTACAGGACCTATTCGAGGCTTCGCTACCACATGGTTGATTGGTATTGCCTGCTCATTCTTTAGTGCAGTATTCTTGACTCGCTTGGTTTACGAATACAAACTCAACAAAGATAAGTGGCTCAATTTGAAGTTCTGGACAGGTATTTCTGAAAATATGATGCAGAATACACGCTACAACTTTATGAAGATGTTCAAGACAAGTGGTACTATCTATGCCATTGCTATCATTATTTGTATCGGTAGTTTTGTTGTTCGTGGCTTGAGTCAGAGTATTGATTTCACAGGTGGTCGCAACTATGTAGTTACCGTAGATAAAGCTACGCATGTGGAAAATGTACGTGGCGTACTGAACAATGCTTTCAAAAATACAGTGGGTAAAAATGCAGGAGAACTGGCAACCACGAATGTAATCGCTATTGGTACCGACGGAAAAACATTCCGTGTATCCACCAATTATAACTTAGAGAGCAACGATCCTCAAATGGATGACAAGGCAGAAACCATCCTTTACAATGCCTTGACGAAAGCGGGCATGGTGAAGCAAGCAAATATTGAAGCCTTTAAGAATCCAGACATTCGTGAAGGAGGTTCCATTATCAGTTCTTCTAAGGTTGGACCTTCCATTGCAAAGGACATTACCAACAATGCAATCAAGAGCGTTGTGATAGCGTTAATTTGTATCTTCTTGTATATCTTGTTGCGCTTCCGCAACATCGGATTCTCCATAGGTTCTGTAGCTGCATTGATTATCGACACCACAATGGTGATAGGTTTGTTCTCATTGTGCTATGGCTGGATAGGTTTCTCTCTCGAAATAGACCAGACATTTATCGGTGCTATCCTTACAGTAATTGGATATGACATTAACGACTCCGTTGTTGTGTTCGACCGTATCCGTGAGAACTTGAAGCTACATCCAAAACAAGATATACAAAAGACCTTCAATGACTCTATCAACCAGACATTGGCTCGTACCATTAACACATCTGTTTCCACGCTCATTGTGTTGGTTCCAATATTTATCTTGGGCGCTGACAGCATTCGCAGTTTCGCCTTTGCTATGATTGTTGGTGTCTTTGTAGGTACGTTAAGTTCTATCTTCCTTGCTTCTCCAATTGCTTACTTAGTATTGGGACGCAAGATTAAGAACGAACAAGAAAAAGAAGCAGCCATTGCATAACAACTAAATAAAATCACAAGACGTGGTTTTCCAACTAACGGTGCAGTCAAATAGATTGCACCGTTTTTTATATATGAGGATGTTTCTGTGAGCATCTCTCTTTTTAATAAATCCAAACTTTCAAGCACCTTTGATTCGAAATCAAATGGTTTATTATTTCACCATTACGAGGCAAAGATTTGACAAGCACAGACTACTGGCAACAAAGCAACATGAACTTTCCTTTTTCGAATAAAAAAAATAAACAAAACGTATTGGCGTATTAATATTTTTGTTATTTTTACAACCACAAAGATGAAAGACTAAATTTCAATATATTATATCTTAAAAACATTTCTGATGAATGACATTTCTCACTTGAAATTATGGCTTGTTCTGCTGCTGACGCTGACATCCATCAAAATCTGGGGCGCAAAGCCCGTGAAAGACGTTGTAATAGATGACTGTACCGACACCTATGTGTTCATGTCTGACAACGATGGCAAGCCAATTGTGAAGAATACAGTGACAACACTTTATCAGTCTCTCTCACTTCGCAATATCAGTATACAACCATACACCTTGTATGGCGAGTTCATCTCTCTGGATAAAGCTTCAGGAAAAGGAGCCGCACAATATCGAAACGCAACGCCCGAAAATGTATTTTACGATGACACCAAGGTCTGCTTTTTCAATATTAACTTCGATCGGAAACGCCATGAGAGCAAGGTAAAGTTTGAACGTACTTTCAAAGATGTGCGCTATTTCACACGCATTTATCTTTCCGAAGATTTCAAGATTAAACACAAGACCGTTGTTATCCGTATTCCCAAGCAGTTCAATCAATTCAAACTAATACACCAAAACTTCACTCCGAACATCAAATTTGAACAGACAGAGGATGCCAATGACAGAATCTATACCTATACCATCACCGACATGGAAGGCATGGTGTCGGAGAATGCGATGCCTCCAATGGCTTCCATTTACCCATATATCTGTATCGTAGGAGCTTTTTCCGACTATCAAGATATGTACAAATGGTCTAACGAACTAACCCAAATAGACACGAAAATCCCCAACCTCTCTACCATACTGAAAGAGATTGGACAAGGAGCAAAGACCGATGAGGACCGCATTCGCAATACGTATGCATGGGTACAAAAGAATATCAGGTATGTTGCTTTCGAAGCAGGCATCACTGGACATCAGCCAGATCGGCCTGCAGAAGTTGTACGCAAGTGTTATGGCGACTGCAAAGGCATGGCGATGCTGCTCTGCACATTGCTTAAAGCACAGAAAATGGATGCACGATTGGTGGACATCGGAACGGAAGACATCCCTTTCAAAGCCAGTGACGTGCCTACCTTGGGAGCTGTCAACCACATGATTTGTATGCTAAGCCACGGTGGCAAGACCTATTGGCTGGATGCCACCAATCGTTTTATTCCTGCAACACACATCCCCGGTAACATCCAAGGACGAGAGGCTATGGTGGAGAATGGTGCTAACTGCACGCTCATGACACTGCCCATATTGAACAGTAACAGTTCTGTAGACAGCCTTTCATACCATTATACATTAGAGATGAACAATCAACCTCGCCTCGTGGGACACGTAAGTAATGCTTGGTGTGGCGATATGAAGGAGTTTTTCATGCGGACACATGATGCGACACAGCAAGGCGATAAGCTCCTTCTGCTCGCCAATGCAATGAATTCTGACGACCATGCTCACGAAATTACTGATGTAAAGTGGACCGTCAAAGACCGCAGAGAACCGTGGGCAATACTCGAAGGTAAGATCATCAACCGCACGGGAGTGCAACAAGCAGACCATGAGGTGTACGTAGAGCTAAATCCTCACAACGAACTGTTCTCGCAAAGAATAGACACTACCGACCGCACTCACGACGTTATGCTCCCACTCCGTTGCCGCATCGTACGCGAAGTGAGTGTGCAACTGCCAACAGGCTGCAAGGTTATGATACCTCCTTCGAAGAAATTCGACATGCCACAAGGAACGATGGAGTGCACCTTTACACAGAAAGACAACTGCGTCATATTGCGCCGTGTACTCACCATTCACCAACGTCTCTTACCCAAGGCGGACATCATGAAGTGGAACAACATGCTAAGCAAATGGAACGATGCATGCAACGAGCAGCTGGTAATCACGAACCTAAACTAAAAAACAGATATCATGAACAGAGTAAGTAAAATGAGAGTGTGCCTATGCACGTTGCTGTTGATAGGCACAACATGCGTGTATGCAGACAAGTTGGAGAAGTACAAAGCCTTTGCCGATACCATTAGGAAAAACGTATGGGCGATGGATCTCCCACAATTCAAAAACACCAACATTCCTTCCAAGTACAAGAACGAGAGTGCAGTCATCGTGGCATCCTACCGCGATGTGAGCGTTGCCCAGAAGTCGCACTTGAATCTCCTCACTGTAATCAATTTGAGCTTCAAGATGAAGCGAAACATTATCTCCAGCGACCTCAATCGTGTATGTATACACATTAACGACCAAGCCGCACTTAAGAAATATTCCGAGTTTGACTTCATTTCCTATTACCAACGCTACCGATTGGGTTGGAGCGAGAAAGTGCAGCATGTGCTTGGAGTAAGAGTCATTAAACCCGATGGTACTATAAGGGAAGTCAGCACAGATGACTATGTGAATACTGCAGAAGGAAAAAAGGACAAGGAGAAAGGGCAGAAATTAGCGGTGCCAGGATTGGCAGTAGGTGACAACATTGACATCTTCACCTACGAAGAGAAGAAATTTGAAGAGCATACCATGGAACCGTTTATCATCTCCTATCAGGAAGAATACCCTATGCTCTGGAAGAAGGTGCACTGCACGTTAGACAAAGACCTCACCTCACAATATCGAACACTAAACGGTGCTCCAGACTTCAAACAGAGTACCGATGAGGACAAGAATATCATCCTTGATGCTGAAGTGACCAATGTGGAGACTACCAACCCAGACCTATGGTATCATCAGCTGGAGCACTCCCCTATGACGATACTCAACATTCAGGGTAAACGACTCAAAGGAGAGTTTATCCCACCCAGTTCCAAAAGCAAAGGACTACATGCCAATCCCAAAGCCAAGGACATACAGGATGATGCATTTGAGTTTTATCGTGTAGCGACATTAGATTATTTCGGCAACCTTGAACTCAGAAAATACTGCAAAGCAGCTAAGAAACAATTTCCGAACATCACCGATAGAGCCGACTATATCTACGACCTTTTATGCTTCACATACGCCAAGGATCGTATCGTAGACGCTTCGCTCCGCAGATTCGCCTACAATCTTCAGTTGCGGCTCTTACAGGCTGGAATTAAGAAAACCAGAATAGGTATCACCACACTGGCTGGTTGCGAACCCATCGATCAGCTGTCTGTTTATGCCAATGGCGTGCCGTTCCTCTACCTCAAGGAGGGTGAACGCTACTATTCGTGGTGTCCATCGATTAACATAGCAGGAGAATTGAGAACTGACATGCAAGGGCGCAAAGCCATTCTTCAACCCGAGAATAGTAAAGAAGCTAAAAAAGATTATCCTGTCTTTGTGCTGCCTGCCAGCAAAGCCGAGGACAACCAAAGTGCCTATACGCTCAAAACAAAGATAGAAAACGGTACGGAGTTGGCGATTAACCATGAGCATCGTGCCACTGGCACCATCCGCGAACAACTCGGCACAGAGATACTTACATTGAAAGACGTGTACGACTCATACCTCGACCGAATGACTGATGCCAAGCCATTTACAGAGGCACTGGGAAAGAGAAAGGCAGAAGCCGAACAGCAAACACTGGAAAAGGCAAAAGAAGAGCAACAGGAACAGCTCAAAGATTTAGTGAAAAGCTATTGGGACAATACACCGAAAAATATCAGAGATTGCAAAATCGTATCGGTGGGTAGCTCCAAGAAAAACCGTAACCTGACCTACACCGCCAACTATTCCATGGAGGGAATGGTAAAAAAGGCTGGGCGCAACTTCATCATCTCTACTGGCAAACTACTGGGAGGAGTGTTAAAAGTGGAAGGACAAGAACGCCACCGCACTGCCGATATTGATATGATTTCGCCGAGACAAACGATGTGGAATATAGAGATAGCACTGCCTGAAGGATACAAGGTGTCGACAGATGCATTAGAGCAACTTCATAAGAACGTGACCAACGAGTGTGGCTCCTTTGTCTCCAAAGCATCAACAGCAGATGGCAAGCTGCTCATCAACGTGGTGAGAACCTACAACCACAAGCATGAACCAGCAGCCAACTGGGACAAACTGCTAAGAATTATTGATGCCACCAACGAGTTTACGAACATACAGACGGTCATCAAGATGTAAGCATGTAAAATATTTAGGCTGGTTCCATATATTACGGTGGTAATTTATAGAACCAGCCTTTAGTTTCGTATTTAGATATGAAGTAGTCATAGCGCAAGATGTAAAAGCTGCACACTCGTTGTTATTCTCAACAATCTGCATGAGCTAATCGTCCGATTCTGCATTAGTGATTTCATCCACTAACGCTATGACTTCTATCATCAGAATTCTTTTTTATATCGTCTCCTTCTCTTAATTTCTGTAAGTTATAGAAATAAACAATGCTTTTTAGAAAAAGGAGCAACCACAGCACCTACTTTTTAGGGTGATTGAGTGACTACCAAAAACACTAACAAGACTGCGTACGCAGCATTGGAGATATGCTACATGGAAGGCTCATCAATGCTGAATTTTCTTTACAAAGAGCCTCTCATAACTCGCATAAAATCAACCAACAGCAAAGTTGGTCGCAAATACGCGAGTTATGAGCAAGGTTTGTAATTTATTGTTATTGAACACGTTACACAAATATCAACTCTTTTCAATCCAATTCCTGCCCCTCTTTGGCGATTGAAGCATTGAGATAAGCCTGCTATTTGCATGCTTTAATGCTGCTACTGTATGTGAATAACACCTCTAAAGAGTGTTTCCAAGCGTGTTAAGTTGATGTTCTAACTTAAAAAGACGTTTATTTTGCTGAAATCAGCACATTTTTGCAGGGCGTTTGCCTATTAAATTTTTCTATTTTGAAGATTTTAGATGACCGTTTTTTGGTAAAATAATAAGACAAAAGACATCAATTTTTTGCATCAAAATCGTTTTAGTTTTGTTTCTTAAAGAAGATGCGAGCGGCATTGAGAACAGCTAACAAAGCCACCCCCGAGTCGGCAAAAACAGCCATCCACAGATTGGCAAAGCCCAACAAGCCAAGGAGCATAACCACAGCTTTAACGCCCAAAGCCAATGCAATGTTCTGATTGACAATGCGTCGGGTGTATCTTCCAATCCTCATGGCACAAGCTACCTTTGAGGGTTGATCGGTCTGAATGATGACATCTGCCGTTTCAATAGCCATATCGGAGCCTAAACCTCCCATGGCAATGCCCACATCACTCAAAGCAAGAACTGGTGCATCGTTGATACCATCGCCTACAAAGGCAACCCGCTCTCCTGCTTTCTTGACATTTTGGAGGTGCAAAACTTTCCCATCAGGCAGCAAATCACCATACGCATGCGATATACCTAAGTCCGCAGCTACCTTGGTTACTAATTCCTGACGGTCGCCAGAAAGCATTTCAGCTCGTACTGGCAAATCTGAAATCGCTTTCTTTGCATCTTCTTTAATGGTATCGGCAAGAATAATATGCCCCATATATTTTCCCTTTCGAGCCACCGCTACCACTGTCTCTGGTATGCTACGCAAGGCGTCAGCATAAGATACTTGCTCACGATCTAACAGTTTTAAGTTGCCTACAAGCCATTCATCATTCTTAAGACCATAGCCTGCAATATCTTGAGAGCTGATGTTTTCTTCCGTAGGGCAATACTTCAAAATGGCTTGGGCAATAGGATGATTGCTCGACTTCTCCATAGCAGCCACGGTTTGCAAAGCCTCTTGGTCTAATCCTACTACAGACTGAACCGCAAACTCACCAGTAGTTAAGGTTCCTGTTTTATCAAATGCCACAACGTCCACCTCTGTAATGGCATCTAAGTAATTGCTTCCTTTGAACAAGATGCCATGTTTAGAGGCAAGACCTATGCCTGCAAAATAACTTAAAGGAACACTGATAACCAATGCACAGGGACAAGAAATAACCAAAAAGACAAGAGCTCGTCTGAACCAGTCAGTAAAAATATAACTGTACTGACTGTCAAAAATACTATATAAATAAGGACATACCACCGTCAACAGTGCCAAACCGATGACGATTGGTGTATAAATGCGTGCGAAACGTCGAATAAATAATTCGGTGGGAGCTTTTCGTTCTGCTGCCGATTCCACCATATTTAAGATGCGTGAAACAGCCGATTCACTGGCAGGACGCACGACCTCTAAATGAGAGACGGCATCCACAGCAATCATTCCTGCCAACACTTCTCCACCCGTTTCAAAGGTTCGTGGTAGCGACTCGCCCGTAAGGGCAGCGGTATTAAACGCAGCCGAAGCAGAAACAAGTTTGCCATCGAGGGGCACTCTATCCCCCGCTTTGACCTCAAGAATGTCACCTACCTGCACTTCTTCGGGGGATTTTTCGATCATCTTCCCTTGGACAACAACCTTAGCTACTGTAGGCCTAAAAGCAATCAGTTCTTGAATGTTATCACGTGCACGGTCTACGGCTCTGTCTTGCAAAGCCTCTCCAATACAATAAAGAAGCATCACAGCCACTCCCTCAGGATATTCGCCAATGGCAAAGGCGCCAATACAGGCAATGGTCATGAGCATAAATTCGCTAAAGACATCACCCTTGAGGGCTGTTTCCCATGCTTCTTTCATGACAGGCAAACCCACAAAGGCAAAAGCAAGTAGATACCAAGCCAACAAGAATTGAGGCTTTTCTACAAAATCCAACCCCAAGTAAGGGAAAAGTAGTCCTATGACCAACATTCCACCCGATAGAATAACATTCCACCAAGACATTTGTTCTTCCGTATGTTCGTGTTCCATATTCGATAGAGATAATTGTTTATTTTTTACAAAAGTACACTATTTCAAATGCAACCAAGTGTCAAAAAATAGCGAGGAGTTCGCATTGTAGATTTTATTCATTATCTTTGCAAGAAGTAATTAGATGTCCAACAATCATGGAAGAAGACTTTGATATCCGAGAAGAACGCCTCTCATCCGCCGAGAAGGAATTTGAGAATGCGCTAAGACCACTAAAATTCAACGATTTTAGCGGTCAGCCAAAGGTTGTTGAGAACTTAGAAATATTTGTAGAAGCAGCCAAATATCGTGGAGAGCCTTTAGATCATACGCTTTTACATGGCCCTCCGGGATTGGGAAAGACAACCTTGAGCAACATTATTGCCAACGAATTGGGCGTTGGCTTTAAGCTAACAAGTGGACCGGTGCTTGACAAACCAGGTGATTTAGCAGGCATTCTGACCTCTCTTGAGCCCAATGATGTGCTGTTTATTGATGAGATTCATCGACTGTCGCCTGTGGTGGAGGAATATCTCTACTCTGCCATGGAAGACTATCGCATCGACATCATGATAGATAAAGGGCCTTCTGCGCGATCTATACAAATCGATTTAAATCCTTTTACCTTGGTAGGAGCGACAACGAGAAGCGGACTTTTAACAGCTCCTTTGCGTGCTCGCTTTGGTATCAACATGCACTTGGAGTATTATGAGCCGCCAACATTGGTTAGAATCATTACCCGAAGTGCCACCATCTTAAAAGTTCCTATTGATGAAGAGGCAGCTTATGAGATTGCACGCCGCTCAAGAGGAACGCCACGTATCGCAAATGCGTTGCTAAGACGTGTACGCGACTTCGCACAAGTGAAAGGCAATGGAGGAATCAATACAGCGATTGCAAAATATGCCTTACAGGCATTGAATATCGACCAATATGGACTTGACGAGATAGACAATAAGATTTTGCTCACCATCATCGACAAATTCCGTGGCGGTCCCGTAGGACTAAGTACTATTGCAACAGCTATTGGCGAGGACACAGGTACAGTAGAAGAGGTGTATGAGCCTTTTCTTATCATGGAAGGATTCATTAAGCGTACCCCCAGAGGGCGTATGGCAACGCACTTAGCATACGAACATTTGGGGCGAGACCCATACAAAGGCAACCTGATGGAACCAGGATTATTTACATAACTCACGAACGTTCAACATGAATCAAAAAGAAAGAATTGGAATTTTCGTGGGTAGCTTTGACCCTTTCACTATCGGACACGACTCCGTAGTGAAGCGTGCATTGCCTCTCTTCGACCACATCGTCATCGGTGTGGGGGTGAACAGCCAAAAGAGTCACATGCTCTCTGAAGCCGAACGCATAGAGGCAATTACAAAGTTATATGCCAACGAACCCAAAATTTCGGTGAAGTCCTATCACGATTTGGCGGTAGATTTTGCCAAAAGAGAAGGAGCTACCTATATAATAAAAGGCGTCCGATCGGTAAAAGACTTTGAATACGAACGTGAACAGGCTGACATCAATCGCCATATAAGTGGCATTGATACTATTTTCTTATTCACCGAACCACAGTTAGCCAGCGTAAGTTCATCGATGGTTCGCGAACTGTTACGCTACGGAAGAGACGTAAAGGAGTTCTTACCCGTTGCACCTAAAAGTGACAAACCGTAGCCTTTGAGTAGTAATTTCCATAAAATCAAATGAAAAAATACTAATTGATGATAACCTATAATGCAGACGGCGTGAAGATGCCGAACATCAAAAAACGAGAAACCTCGACTTGGATCAAAGCCGTAGCTGCCACCTACGGCCGAAAGATTGGCGAGGTAGGCTATATGTTCGTAGACGACAAGAAGATTTTAGAGGTGAACAACGAATACTTGGGACACGACTATTACACAGATGTCATTACTTTCGACTATGATGAGGGCGACACTGTGAACGGCGACATCGTAATTAGTCTTGACACAGTTCGCACCAATGCCGAACTGTTTGGCAAGACATACGAGGAGGAACTCCATCGTGTTATCATCCATGGCATTCTACATCTCTGTGGAATCAACGACAAGGGTCCTGGCGAACGCGAACTGATGGAGGCAGCAGAAAATAAGGCGCTCGCCATAAGAGTATAGCTCTCAAGGAACAGGATTAGTCAGATAATGTTCCCCAAGCGCCCTCCTCTCCTCAAATGTAGCCCACAACAAACCCCTCATGGGGAACGAATATACAAACAATACTCCCCGAAAACTATCACAAGGATAATTTTCGGGGAGTATCGTATCGTGCAAATTGAAATTTATTTCATGAGTTCTACCGCTTTGAGTACGATGTCATTGGTTTCGTTCATTATTCTAAAATACTCGTTCATGCCCCATAAATCACGTGCAACGAGTGCTTTTAACTGATTTTTCAACATGGGCAAAGTACGCTGAAGTTCTGCCTCATCCTTAGGTTTCAACTTTGCTTCTTCTCCTGCCTTTATCACTGCATCGATAAAAGTTTGTGGAACTTCATACGATTGATAAAACTGTTCATAAGATGTATACTTCTTTCGTAGCTGCTTGCGATGCTGGTCAACGTATTTGAGGTTTTCATTAATAATGATTGACTTAGCAGCCAACTGTCGATGAAACGATGTAAACTTAGCCGTATCCAGCGGAACAAAGTAATCGGGCATCACACCTCCACCTCCATACACAACTCGCTTTTGGCGCAAAGTATAATACTTTAACGAGTCTGCAAAATGGATACTGTCGGCACTATACAGCTCTCCATGCTTGAAACGCTGGTCCAACTCCAGTGCATAGTCTTTACGATCGCCCTTTTTATAGGGCTTCTGAATACATCGTCCCGATGGTGTATAATAATGAGCAACAGTGAGCCGCATCATACTTCCATCAGGAAACTGTATCGGACTCTGCACCAAACCCTTGCCAAACGACCTTCGTCCTACCACTTGTCCTCTGTCTTGATCTTGTATGGCACCTGTAACAATCTCGGCAGCCGATGCAGAAAACTCATTGATAAGCACCATCACTTTCCCAGATAGCAAGCTACCATTGCCCTTTGCAAGATAGTCTTTACGATTAGAACGGCGACCTTTGGTATAAACAATTAAGTCATTGCGGTGTAAAAACTCATTGGCAATTTGAACGGCAGCTTGCAAATAGCCCCCTCCGTTATCCTGTAAGTCTAAAATAAGATGTTGCATACCTTGCTTCTTCAAATCACTAACGCATGCCATGAACTCTGCATACGTCGTTGCCCCAAAGCTACCAATGCGGATATATCCTAACTGTGGTCGGATAAGATAGCTGGCATCAATGGTATTGACGGGTATTCTGTCGCGTATCACGGTGAAGAAGAGCATTCCTGAAATGTTTCTACGCAAGACGCCAAGCTTTACTTTCGAACCTTTCTTGCCACGCAATCTGCGCATAATCTCCTCACGTGCCATCTTCACCCCGGCGATACTACTATCATTAACACTCACGATACGGTCGCCAGCCATGATACCTACTTTTTCTGAAGGACCGTTTGCTATGGTCTGTATCACCATCAGCGTGTCTTGAATCATATTGAACTGTATGCCAATTCCATCAAACGAGCCTTGCAATGCCTCCGTCATGGCTTTGGTTTCCTTTGCTGTAGTGTAGGATGAGTGAGGGTCTAAATGGTTTAACATTCCACGGATAGCCTCTTCTACCAACTGATCTTCCTGAACAGTATCTACATATAAATTTTGAATAGCTATTTCCGCTATTTCCAATTTACGAATAGGAGAATTCTTCCCAAAATTAAAATTAAACTGTGCCGAAACGGTGCAAACCACCCATCCGAACATTATACACGCTATAAATCTTCTCATTTATTCAAACTTCGTTAAAAAATAATGATGATAAAGTTGGTTCAGAATCAGCTTACTAAGGTGGTGTCTTCCTCTGGGATATCCTCTTCTACAACCAAATTATCAATAATAAAGTTTTGTCGTTCCATGGTATTCTTGCCCATGTAATACTCCAAAAGCTTTTGCACCTGATCATTTTTATGCAATGTCACCTGTTCCAAGCGCATATCAGGACCGATAAAATGTACGAATTCATCGGGGGATATCTCGCCTAATCCTTTGAATCGGGTTATTTCAGGGTCGGGACCAAGTTCCTTGATTGCCTCTTGCCGTTCTTCCTCGCTATAACAATAGCGTGTAATGAAGTCGCTCTTTTTATCCTTCTTATCGAGCTTTTCATCCGCTTCAGCAATCACATCCTTATTCTTTATCTTTGTTCTTTTGTTACGAACTCTAAAGAGTGGCGTTTGCAACACATACACATGACCTTTTTTTATCAGCTCAGGGAAAAACTGAAGGAAGAAGGTAATGATTAAAAGTCGGATGTGCATCCCATCTACATCGGCATCTGTAGCCACAATTACCTTGTTGTAACGCAACGTATCCAATCCATCTTCAATATCGAGTGCAGCTTGAAGGAGGTTGAACTCTTCGTTTTCATACACCACTTTCTTTGTCAAACCAAACGAATTCAAAGGCTTTCCACGCAATGAAAACACTGCTTGCGTATTCACGTCTCGGCTCTTCGTGATACTACCACTGGCAGAATCGCCCTCTGTGATAAAGATACAGCTCTCTTCTTTCCTGTCGTTTTTCTCGTCACTGAAATGGATACGACAGTCGCGTAGCTTTCTATTGTGCAAATTCGCCTTCTTTGCACGCTCTCTGGCGAGCTTCGTTACTCCCGCCATTGCTTTGCGTTCATGCTCGCTTGATTTAATTTTAGCCTCTAAAATATCCGCACAATCCTCCTTATGAATATGCAGGTAATTGTCTACTTCACGTTTGATGAAATCGCCCACATACTTGTTAATGGTTTCACCTCCAGGTGCCATTTGCGTTGAACCCAACTTAATCTTGGTTTGACTCTCAAACACAGGCTCCTCGACATTGATAGCAATGGCACCTACAATACCATTTCGGATGTCGGTATATTCGTAGTTTTTATCAAAAAACTCCTTTATTGTCTTGGCTATATGCTCCTTAAAAGCACTCTGATGCGTCCCTCCTTGCGTAGTATGTTGTCCGTTGACAAACGAATAATATTCTTCTCCGTACTGATTGGTGTGGGTAAAAGCTATCTCAATATCCTCACCTATCATGTGTATGATTGGATATAATCCATCTGTAGTCATGTTATCGTTCAGCAAATCTTCCAAGCCATTACGACTCTTGATGCGCCGCCCGTTATACATAATGGTGAGACCAGCATTCAGATACGTGTAGTTGCGCAACATCGTTTCCACAATATCATCATGAAACGAATAGTTCTTAAAGAGCGTGTCATCGGGTTCAAAATAAATATAGGTACCAGATTCGTCCGAAGTCTTTGTCGTCTTATCGGTTTTCATGTCGCCTTTTTCGAAGGTAAGTTTTCTCACTTTCCCCTCTCTAAACGATTCTACCTCGAAATGAGCACTCAGTGCATTCACGGCTTTGATACCCACACCATTGAGTCCCACACTCTTCTTGAAAGCCTTGGAGTCGTACTTTCCACCCGTATTGAGTACACTCACAGCTTCCACCAGTTTCCCCTGTGGAATGCCTCGTCCATAGTCGCGCACTCGAACTCGCAGATTATCTTCAATATCTATCTCTATCCGATCGCCCGCTTTCATTTTGAACTCATCAATAGAGTTGTCCAAAACCTCTTTCAGGAGTACATAAATACCGTCCTCTGGCAGTTTTCCGTCGCCCAATCTACCGATGTACATGCCTGGACGAGTACGCACATGCTCCATATCCGACAAATGACGGATATTATCATCGGTATAAGCAACAGCATCTGCTTGTTGCTGAGGAGAGACAGACTTCTTGTTTTGTTGACTATTTTCTAATTTCGTGTTGATTTTTTCTGTCATAGTTCTTTGTATAATTATAGCATAGAGAGGAGGCTTCATTGTTCACACAAGCCGCTTGAGTCACTTTTATTGTCGTTATTTTCACAACGAAACAAAGCGTAAGGTTTCCCTTCTATCCAAGCGCATGCGTGTACATGAGGAAGTAGGACAAATCAACCAAATCAGAAAAGATGAATACCAAACGTACTATTTTATCTCTTTACGATAACAACAGCGACGCTTATGATTCGTAGGCTTTAATGGTCCCCATTGACTTTGCACGCCTTCGTTGGTCACCAACTCTACTTGACTCTCCGCCCATGTAAACCCATATTTGTTAAACACGGGAATTAAGTCGGTAAATAATAAGGCATTTGCTCCTTTTGAGCGATACTCAGGAAGAACGCCTAATAAGAGCAAGTCTCCTCCACCACCAGTTTTTTGAAATTTAATGGCTCGTAATAAATACCACCAACCGAAAGGTAACAAACGTCCTCTGCGGCATTTTTGCAAGGCATACGACAAGGAAGGTATTGAAATGCCCACGCCAATCAGCTTTTTGTCCTTATTCCAATCCTCTATGAGTGTTATCATATTCAAATCGGCAAAGCGAAGATACATGTTCACATAGTGATCAATTTGCTTCTCGCTCAACTCTGAATAACCATAAAGGTCTTTGTAAGTCTCATTAATGATGCCAAACACCTGACGTCCATAGTCGGTGGTTCGCAGTTCACGACGGGTAAGTTTCTTGATATGTAGATTGTAACGATTCTCAACAATCTCTGCTACTTTAGCATATTTTTCAGGTATTTCCTTAGGAACATCTAAGAAATATTCCACATACTCCTGATCCACTTCCCATCCACCTAATTGCTTTAAATGTTGAGGGTAATAGGGATAATTGTAAATGGTAATCATGGTGCTGAGCTTGTCAAATCCCCAAGTCAGCATTCCTTCTGGATCCATGTCAGTAAATCCTAATGGTCCGACAACCTCTGTCATCCCCTTTGAACGACCATATTCTTCCACTTGCTCCAACAAAGCCCGTGACACCTCAATGTCGTCAATGAAGTCAATCCAACCAAAACGAACGCTTTTTTTATTCCATTTTTCGTTTGCACGATGGTTGATAATGGCAGCTACGCGTCCTACAGCCTTACCGTCCTTGAACGCAATGTAATATTCTGCCTCACAAAACTCAAATGCAGCATTCTTATCTTTCCGGAGTGTATTCATATCATCCATGAAAAGATTAGGGACATCGTATTCATTTCCCTCATAAAGGTCGTAATGTACGTCCACAAATTTTTTCAAATCGCGCCGCGACTCGACCTTTTTAATTTCTATAGATGGCATTCTATTCTAATAAAATTATAAGCAATATAGGCTGACAAAGATACGCTTATTTAGGAAATTTACAAAAGAAATCACGTATTTATTACATAAATAAGTGAATAATGGTATATTTTTATTCTGAAAAAGGACTATTATTGGACAATCTGCAGATGACACGATAAGCTCAAATAACAATGTATATGCGAGATAAACACGCTGACACAGAAAGCCTTATCCCTTGAACTGACGTTATTCTCTCATCTAATCTTGCTGGAAAACCGTGTGAGATAATGATTATTCACTATTAAGAAAAATAATCCTCCTGAAACGTCGTTATCCTTAAAGAATGTTTTAATACATGGTTCTCCTTGCTTAAGGACATCCCATTAGCTTCAGAGAGCCCTCCATAAGAAGGATATTATTTCAGTGAATCAATTATGTGGAAATATTACGCTTTACTATCCGCCTTTTTTGCAGCATTGACCGCCATATTTGCAAAAGTGGGTGTGCGAGATATTAATTCCAACTTAGCCACTGCCATCCGTACAGTCATGATTTTTATCATTACTTGGGGTGTGGTGTTTTGGGGGCACCATGAACATGAAATTCATCTCATCGAACGGCGTACATGGGTGTTTCTCATTCTCTCTGGCGCAGCAACAGGTTTGTCGTGGCTCTTCTATTTTAAGGCTCTTCAAGAAGGGGATGTGGCACGTGTAGCACCCATTGACAAGCTGAGTGTGGTGATTACTCTTTTGTTAGCATATATCTTTCTACACGAGGATATCACGCCTAAGGTGCTGTTTGGCGCTTTGCTCATCACTGTGGGTAGCATTTTGATGATGCTGAAATAACAAGATACGCACTTGTGGATGAAGGTCAATTTTCAAACCTTATTTTATCGACGATAAAGACTGCAACATCCACCAGCTAAAATGATTTTCTGCGGTGAAAAAATCTACGGATAATGTCAAATATTTTAACCATTTTTTGGCATTTTATTTTCTTCGTTTTAGAGCGCGGACAATAGGCTAAAAGGAGGCAAACGGACAACTCAACCCTACTATCATGCTACCATAGCTTGCGTACAGGTATCGGTTCATGGCACAACACGCTCCTTTTTGGTTCACGAAAGCATGAAAACAGCGAGCAATCTCATGGAGATAAACCGACTAAGTCATGTGAATAAGCCGATTAAGTCATGGAGATAAGGGGGTTAGAACATGCACTTAACCGAACTATCCCATTGCTTCAAAGCAAAAATGCGGTAAAAACTGCCTAAAACAGTCGTTTTTATGGGTGTTGAAAGAGTGCGTACCGTAACTCTCAAAATACTCGCATATTTGCAACGAAGGATGCGAGTGATGACAAATTCGCGAGTTTTGAAAGGGGGTTTGTAAAGAAAATTACAATTTGAGAGGGTGATATTTTTCCACTGTCATCATTCACTTCGGTGGCATGAAAACATGCCAAAGGATGAACTATTTTGCACACAAAAAAGACAGCCTACGCACAGACTAAATATAAGACAATTCTTCAATATCAAAGTTTCTCGCCAATCAACAACCAATGGTTTTGCTCAACGTCTGTCGTTGCAAATATATACACCTCTCCCCCCTCACGTATTTTGAGCCGTTTGCGAAGCTCGGCAACAGACAGAGGGAAGTTGCGCGTCGCAATATTGGCTTGGCGAATAGATGCAAGTTGGGTCTTCAGCATTTTTTTATTCATCGAAGAAATGGCTTTAATACGGAACTTACGACCGGGAAAGCCTTCCACTTCTTGCCTACTGACATAAAGGTGCGAGTTGGGCGCTATCTTATCAACTTGGAATTGCTGTGCTATTTCCGCAAAACAGCCTGCCTTCATCAACGCAGCATTGGGTTCGTAGAGATACTGTCCTATCAGGTGACTGCCGATAGGAACAGATATTTTTGGAGAGGCAACCGTCTGTTGAGGATAAAAAACAAAAGTTTGCTCATTGTTGACACAATGCACCGCAAGCGGTGACTGCCACCGATGGCTCAAAACAAACAACAACTCTTTACACTCGTTGTTCACGGCAATGATGTGAACCTGCCGCACACAGTTTGACAAAGTGTTGAGCTGCACAACTGCTTGGTGCCAATCTAACATAGGTGATAGCTTCACCAGCGTGACCCAACTCTTACGCAACAAGTCCGCAAGCAGAGAGAGTAGATTGGGAGTACAATCGGAGATGGCAACCGTTTTAGCACCATTATCATTACGACGCGCTGGGTCAAGGTAGATCACCGTTGCTGGTTGCATGGTTTGCAGGTACTGCTCGCCGTCACAGCAAACCACCTGCGCCTGATTCACTCCCAACAGTGGCAGATTGTGTTGGGCTATATCACACAAGCAACGCTGTCGCTCCACATACACAGCCTCATGGAACGGAAGTGCCATGAACGAAAAGTCTACCCCCAATCCTCCCGTTAAATCCACCAAAGAGCATGCCTTGAGCAGCGCTGTATTTTCGGTAGAGGATTGTTCTTCTACCTTGTTTTGAAAGTCAGACTGGGCACATTGCCACGCCAATTTGGCTTTGTACTGTGCCGTTTGCTCCGAAGAACATTGCTCCATAGACAAGTGAGGCGGATAAAGTAGCTCATCATTCGACGCCCATGACGGCAGTTTGCGTTGAGCTGTCTGTCTTCCGGCGATTTGCTGTAATGCAAAAGGCATGTCTACATCAGGATATTTGTGAGCCTCTAAGGCTAACTTGCGCACATCGTCCTCTGCATGCTGGTGTATAAATTGAGACGTTTCAACATTCATGGCTTTGCTCTTTTCGTATTGCTATGGAATAAAAATCACGCAAGCATTAGCGTATCACACGATAAGACTTTTTAGCTTGGGCTCGGGAGCAGTAATTAAAATGCCACCACTCGGTGCGCAAGGGCTTGAAACCAGCATAGCGCATCACCTTGCGCAACAGCTCACGATGACGCTGTGCCTGCTTAGAAATACGTCGACTGGCAACCAGTTGGGACTCTTTGTCAATATGTGCTGCGGCTCCCATATAGTCAATCTTGGTACCCATATCAAGGGTATCGCCCTTCAGGGTACACAAGGTAAGGTCGACTGCTAACCCATAATTGTGCAAACCTCCGCCATGTGCAGGGTTTGAGACATAAAAATATTTGGGCGTTCCCTTTACTTTATTCCACATTTTTTGCTGAATAGCCATGGGACGGGCGGCATCATAGACCTTTAAGCACAAGTCTGGACGCAACTGTTGCAAACGCTTCTGCGCCTTTACCAAAGCGTGAGCAGCATGCGGATGCAAATAAGCTTCTCGCAAATCATCGTAAAGAACGGTTCCTGTGAAATTATCTGGGCGCGCATACATTAACGAGACTTGGATAGAAGGGTCCAACTTTTGTACGTTCACGTAGCCTCGTTTTTCTAACGACCGAGCCGTAGAACTTAAACGGTGAGTAGTTTGGGCTGTCATTCCCGTTGTTACCAACATCAGCCAGACTAATATTTTCTTCATTTTATAGATGTGAATATGTTGTACAGATGGATTGTGCTAAGAAGTAAGCACTACTGAACTGTTGCTGCAAAGATAAGAAGTTTGGAGCGAATAGACAAATGACAAATATCCAAAATACGGGCAAATGCCAGCCTCTTTATCGTGGCAATTGATACAAAAATCCCATGCGCCATTCATAGGTTGTCGCCTTTGCATCGGGATGGTATTTGTAATGAGTGGCTCGATGATAATAGGCTCCCGATAATTGTAGTCCCCATTGTTTCCAAAGGGGCAACTTTAAGGTGGGGCGCAACATCCATACAGAGGTTTGGCTGTGCTCTCCTTGTGCGCTAAACTCCTCATGCGGTGTGCCTGCTGGCACCTCTTCGTAACCTCGCCAACTATACATTCTGAAAAAACGAGTGTCGAAGGAGAGGGAACACTGTCGTGGCAAGTGCAGTGAAGTAAAAGAATAGGCGGTAAAACCACTTCCCATATTATAGGTTCGGTGATACGGTTCTCCTAAATAATCGCTCCATGCACCGCCCAAAAGCATGGCATTGAGGAAGACAGACTGTTGGAAAGCCACTTTTTTAGCTTTGTTCGGAATGCGACACATCCACCCTATTCCCACACTGGCTGCCTCGGATAGCTGGTAAGGAGGAATGCCCCCATGCCGTTCAGTGGCATTGTCGTAATTGAAATGTTGATAAAGTCCAAAGCGAGTTTGCATGCCTTTGATGTCACGAACCGAAGTGGCAAATAACTGTCCCAATATCTGTAAGTGATTGACGATTTCTTGTTGATGCCCCAAGACCAAGGCGACATCTGTCTTAAAATAATCGTACGGTCGAGTTTCCTGTCCAAACGCATCTCCATATTCTACTTCAAAATGCACGTAAGGCGATGTGAACCCTCCTGTTGCATTGTGCCGAGTGTCAACATATCGACCACCCACAGAGAAGGAAAGATGAATGGGGAAACGACTCATATCATGATACAGATAATGCTTTTGGCGTACCTTCCAAGCTTCGCCTGTGATCACTCTATTGAGTCCTCGAATAGGATTGATAGCAGCACCCAATATCTCACGCACCACACGTGACCAACCTTGCAGACGTTGATCATACACCAAGCTCGAAAGACGATAAGTACACTCTCCTATTGCCAACCCTCCTATGCCCGTTGACAGTGCATCGTTAATAGACGGGAGTTCGTTCTCACCAGCAATTTCCCACAACAAATCCCCTGCAAAGGTATAGGGTATCGACTGCCAAAAGTTCATGCCGTTGCTCCGTGCGGCATTGAAGAACAGATTGCCATGATAAGGATGGAAAAACATGTTGGTATGGAAAACATCGGCATCCCAAAACCATTGATTGAGCTGAAGATTACGTTTGAGCGTTCGGCTGGTTACTTTGGCGAAGTTGGCATGCAAGACATAATAATCAAAGGCAAGCAGTGAGGCATTGATACCCACTACTTGCGCGACTGCGCGCCAAGGGTGTTTATCCTTATTCCACGGAGCATTCTCTACCCATCTACAGCCATCCAGCGAATCAGGCAAAGCTATTTGCAGCGTATCTATCGATTTTGCGGATGCAAGGGGTACAATGGTGTCCACGTGTAAGCGATAACTTTGCGCACTGCTGTTGGCAGATAACAAAGATAAAATAGCGACACAGCAGCTATACAACCAATTTGTAGGATTGCAAGAGTAAACCATTCGTTCGATAAAATGGGCGTTTTTGTAAGTTTCGCCCTTTCATGTGTACCCAGTACACATACATCATCATACATTAAAAAAGACCTATACCGCTTGATGAACAGCACTGTCAAGCACAGTGTCCAAGAGGTATAGGTCGTATCGTGTTTGCTACAAAAAGTGCAACAACATGTTCAAGAGATTACTTAACGGTAATCAAGAAATAATTTTTCTTGCCTCGTTGTACTAACAGATATTTTCCGTCAATGAGATCTTCAGCGGCAACGACTTGGTCGAAAGCTGTCAGTTTCTCTTTATTGAGCGATACTCCGCCTCCTTTTACCAACTTACGCAACTCTCCTTTGCTTGGGAAAATCTCCATACCGTCTTGCGTAAAGAAATCAACGGCTGTGCTACCAAGCAAATCTTTGCTCACCGTATAATGAGGAACGCCATTAAACACATCTAAGAAAGTAGCCTCATCCAGCTTTTGAAGGTTCTCTTTCGTAGCCTTACCGAATAATATTTGGCTGGCTTCAATAGCCATATCAAGGTCTTCTTGCGAGTGTACCATGACGGTTACCTCTTGTGCCAATCGCTTTTGTAATGTACGACGTCCAGGGTCTTGTTGGTGTTCTGCTATTAGACTTTCAATGGTTTCACGCTCCAAGGATGTGAATATCTTGATATATTTCTGTGCATCTTCATCGCTTACATTCAGCCAGAACTGGTAGAAAGCATAAGGAGTGGTGCGATTTCTGTCCAACCAAATGTTGCCATTTTCTGTTTTACCAAACTTCTTACCATCGGCTTTGGTAATCAACGGACAGGTCAAGCAGAAAGCCTCCTCATCACTTCCCAAGGTACGACGTATCAACTCGGTACCTGTTGTCATATTGCCCCACTGATCATTACCACCCAATTGCAATTTGATGCCATATTTTTGGTAAAGATAGAGGAAGTCATAACCCTGCAACAACTGATAAGTAAATTCGGTAAACGATAATCCATCGTTGGCTTCACCATTGAGTCGCTTCTTTACACTGTCCTTCGCCATCATGTAATTGACCGTGATATGTTTACCCACTTCACGTGCAAAATCCAAGAATTTGAAGTCTTTCATCCAGTCATAGTTATTCACCAATTCGGCTTTATTAGGCTCATTGCCTTCAAAATCCAAAAACTTGGACACCTGTTTCTTGATAGCTTCTTGATTATGGTACAACGTTTCTGAATCTAAGAGATTACGCTCTAAGCTTTTTCCCGAGGGGTCGCCTATCATTCCCGTTGCTCCTCCTAACAACAAATAAGGTTTATGGCCACAACGCTGCAAGTGACGAAGCATCATAATGCCGCACAAATGACCAATATGTAAGGAGTCTGCCGTTGGATCTGTGCCCAAATAAGCAGACACCATCTGTTTCTCAAGCAATTCTTCTGTACCGGGCATCATTTGTGCTAACATGCCACGCCATTTCAGTTCTTCAACAAAATTCTTTGTCATCGAATCAAATTTATATTTTTGTTTGTATTTCTTTATTTGGGGCCTCTATAAAGAGAAACTTACGGCACTGGATCATATCCACTACCACCCCATGGATTGCATCTTAAGATACGTTTTACAGCCAAGTAACTGCCTTTCAAAGGACCATATTTCACTATGGCTTGCCGTGCATACTCTGAACAAGTGGGGGTAAATCGACAAGAAGGTGGTGTGAAAGGGGTGATGCACTTCTGGTAGAACAGAATGGGGACAAGCAATATCCACTTGAGTATCCACATCACATATTCTTGTATTTTCCTCAATACTTCCACAACTTTTCCACGATTCGATTTAAGAGTTGCGCCACATGCTTTGCGACCTCATCCGATGTATACAATTCATCAGCCAACCAAATAAAAGCAATTAAGAGTTGCTGTTGAGGTCGTGTAGCCATAGGTTCTGTTATCAATTGTTTCTGTAAACGATAGGCTTCCCTGACCTGACGCTTCACACGATTACGCTTCACGGCTTGCTTGAAATGTCTTTTCGACACGCTGACCATCATTTTTACGGGAACATCTTTCGCTTCGTTCTCCGTTAGCAGATAAACCACTCTTAATGGAAAGGACGCGAGCGATTGGCTATCACTTCCATTGAAGAGCTTCTCTATGAGTTTTCTACTACATATCCGCTCCTCCTTACTCAATGTAAAAGAGCCGACAGAAGACATTCCAAACTACTTTTTATGTTTCTTCAGATACGCTTTTAGTGCACTGGTCATCGATGGATTTTCTGCATCAGGTGCTTTCAAGTCTAATCGGAATCCTGCATCTGTCACGGCTTTACAGGTCGCAGGACCAAAAGCAGCCATCTTGATGTCACCCTGTTCAAAATTTGGCAAATTCTTTTGTAAGGCATTAATGCCCGTAGGACTAAAGAAAATAATCATATCATAGTCAAACCCTTTCACCTCTTCTTCAGTCAAGTCGTTGCTTACCGTGCGATACATGACACACTCCGTGTGCTTTAGCTTCTTCGCATCCAACATATTTTTCACATCATCATTGTGGACACTGCTCATGGGCACGAGATATTTTTCTGCCTTATGTTTTGCCATGATAGGCACCAAATCAGCTATCTTGCCAGTGGTTCCGAAAAAAACCTTACGCTTACGATATTGTACATACTTTTGGATATAGAGCGCAATACTCTCTATAACACAAAAATATTTCATGTCTTCGGGAATAGTTACACGCAATTCTTTCGCTAAAGTAAAGAAATGGTTCACCGCATGACGAGAAGTAAAGACAATTGCAGAATAATCTAAGATATTAATCTTTTGCTGACGGAACTCTTTAGCAGAGAGTCCTTCTACCTTAAAGAATGGACGAAAGTCGCATTTCACATCATATTCTCTTTCAATGTCATAATATGGTGATTTTTCTGTCGTTGGCTTTGGTTGCGAAACTAAAATCTTCTTCATCGTCAGTGTTCCTAATAATTTATTCTCAAATAATCATTTATAGTGTCAAACACGCCCCACATGACAAACATAGGGATGACTTCGAGCGCACAAAAGTACAAAATTATTTGCAGAAAAGAGCCTCTTTGGCGGAAAAAGATTACGCTCAACTTATAGAGTGTAAGGATTTTAACCAAAGAAACAATCACTATTGAATATATTACTGCACTGGATACCGATAAATCAAAATATGCCAAAAGCATGACAATGGGAAATAATATCACCCCTTCCATGGAAACTAAGAAAAGCTTTGTCTTCATCCACTGGTCATTTTTCTTCCAATCAAAGAACACCCAGTTAGCAAACCAATATACAAAAGCATTGAACAGGTAGTAAGCAAAAAATCCTATTGCATAAAGACCAATCACTTGATAATGCTCTACTACAAAGGTTTCAGAACCTAAAGTACGAGTGTAAAAAAACAAAATCAACGACAATAGCAGGCACGTTTGCAATACAAAAAAGAATTGCGAACGTATTTCGCCAGCTGTTTCTGTAAGACTGGTGGTCTCTCCTCGTGGCACATAGAAAAAACTCTTCGCTTGCCTAACGATAAAAGGTTTAGACTTTGACAAGGCTATTGTTGCCAAAATAAAACACCCTAACAAGATACTTGTAATGAGATAATCATTGGCTACCGCATAAGGAACAGGGTCTCCAGGCACGCCAACACGCCCTCCATCCAACTCAGGGTGAAATAAGGAGTCTTTTGAAAAGAACGACTCTTTATAATATTGAGGGAGATTGATGTCCCTAAAGCTTTTACCTATTGGATGTCCTGGTAAATGTAAGGTGTCAGGTCTTTTACTCCAACTAATCTTACTTGGCTTTATATTTGCTTGAATAGCCGAGTCTTGTTGTGCTGGAGTGGCATCTTTGGGTAACCATTTCAATACTTGTGCTGGCGTTGGCTGCGAAGATTTCTTCGCTTTTGTTGGCTGAACGTGCGCACTATCTACCCCTTTGATTCGAGCAACAGAGTCTCTCTGCAACATTTATATCAACGTGTATGCCTGTTGTCCTCATCCATTGGACAACTTATCCTTAAATACCAAATTCCTTCTGAATGCGTGCCACATCGTCTAACTTCTCCCAAGTGAAAAGTTCTACCTCTATGGTCTTTGATTCGTGATAACGACTGGTAAACGTTTTCTTCTTCACTTCGTATTGACGCCCCATGTGACCGTATGCCGCAGTTTCCAAGTAAATAGGGTTTCTCAAACCAAATTTCTTTTCAATTGCTTTGGGACGTAAATCGTAGAGTTCGCTCACTTTCTGCGCAATCTCTCCATCTGACAGCTGTACCTTGCTTCGTCCATAAGTGTTTACATAAACATTGATAGGCTTAGCCTCACCGATAGCATAGCTCACCTGTACCAATATTTCGTCTGAGACACCCGCTGCTACTAAATTTTTAGCAATATATCGAGAAGCATAAGCGGCAGAACGGTCTACTTTGCTGGGGTCTTTTCCAGAGAAAGCACCACCTCCGTGTGCACCTTTTCCACCATACGTGTCCACAATTATCTTTCTTCCAGTTAGTCCTGTATCACCGTGCGGACCTCCAATCACGAACTTACCAGTGGGATTGACGAAGTATAAGATGTCATCATTGAACAAGCGACGTGTCTGTTCGTCACACTGCGCCTTGACACGAGGCATGAGAATATGAATCACATCGTCTTTGATCTTTGCCAACATACGTGCATCATCCTCATCAAACTGGTCGTGCTGTGTACTTACCACAATGGTATGGATGCGGTTTGGTGTATGATCATCGTTATATTCAATGGTGACTTGGCTCTTTGCATCAGGGCGAAGATAGGTCATCTCCTTACCCTCTTTCCGAATATCTGCCAAAACTCGCATGATAAGATGTGCCAAATCGAGCGAGACAGGCATATAGTTTTCTGTCTCGTTAATCGCATAACCAAACATCATCCCTTGGTCGCCAGCTCCCTGCTCGTCTTCATTTTGTCGATTTACACCTCGATCTATATCTTCACTTTGTTCGTGAATGGCGGTCATGATACCACAAGAATCACCGTCGAATTGATATTCTGATTTGGTATAGCCTATCTTTTTAATGGTATTTCGAGCAATGGTTTGCAAGTCAACATATTCTTTCGAGCGTACTTCGCCCATGATTACGACCTGCCCTGTCGTCACAAAGGTTTCGATGGCACAATGCGCATCACGGTCGTATGCTAAAAACTGATCTAACAATGCATCCGAAATTTGGTCGGAAACTTTATCTGGATGTCCTTCTGAAACTGATTCTGATGAAAATAAATACGCCATATTCTTTATTATATTGATATCTATTGAATTTGCAAAGGTACGCAAAAAAAAATCTTTGAGCTCATTACACCTTTCTTTTTAAGGCATATTTACATCTTTTAAGTCGCAAGTTGAAAAAGCCTTTCGGTGCTATAAAGACAATGAGAGCGAACAGATCTTGACACTGTTCGCTCTCATTTTCAATCTTTTCCGTAAATTTTATTTGCTCTCATCGGGCAACATAGTCACGGTGATGTAGTTGTTCGACTTTAAGAACTCCTTCATAAAGTCAGAGATAGTTTGCGGTGTTTGTGCGCTCACCAATTTCTTATAATCGGTATGGGTATCTATACCATACTTCCGATACACACCAATAACGCCATTCCAGTAACCGTTGGTCTTGGCTACATCGTCGGCTTGCTTCAACATCACAGCCTTAATCTTTGCCACCATGTCGGCATCTACCGTCTGTGTCATGTCCTTTACAGCCCCTTCCATAATGCTTAACGCCAGCTCTTTCTTCTCTGGTTTCATTGGACAGTAGCCCAACATTTGGATAAGATGATAGTCATCCTCTATCGAAGCCGTTGCCTGCGCACCACAAGTGTAAGCTGCACCAGCATCCTCACGTATCTTTTTCAGGTAAACCATTGACAACACCTGACCTGCAATAGATGCTCTGATATCATTCTCCAACGTATAAGGCATGTCTTCATTGAACCAAATCTTAAACGAAGTGGCTTTCGGAGTTTCCATTTTACGCTTGAACGTGTTGTCTATCTTACCCTTTTGTAAGAAGGTGACACGCTTTCCTTTGACAATATTCTTCTGCGAAGGCAAGCTTGCAATGTATTGGCAGATGAGCGGGCGCAACGTTGCTTCATCAAAATTACCGATAATTGTGAAGGTCCATGCAGCGGCATTGGCGGTACGTTCTTTCGCCATTTCCAAGATACGATCGTAAGATACATGCTGCAAGTCTGCTACCTCAACAGGTTTCAGTCGTGGATTGTGTCCATACAGCGTGGCGGTAAGCGAGTCCTGCAATGCCTTTTCTGGAGAAAGTGAGCGATTTTTCAGACTTACCTTGTACTGTTCTATCAAGTTGGCAAACGATTTCTCATCCTTATTGATATTTGTGAAATACAAATAAAGCATTTGCAACATGGTTTCTACGTCTTTCGGTGTTGAAGAACCACCTACAGACATCTTCTTAAAGCTCATTCCTAAGTCCACATTGGCTATCTTTCCTGCCAGTGCCTTTTGTAATTCGGTAGACGAGAACTGTCCCAAACCACTCACTCCTATCACTTCATCAAAGAGGTTGGCATTGACATAATCTTTCGCTCCATAGAGAGACGAGCCGCCAAAGCCTTCACCCGACAAGAGTACTTGGTCTTTCTTGAGGTCTGTATGTTTGATAACCACCGTGGCACCATTCGAAAGTTTCAACTCTGTATAACCCAAGAGGGCATTCTTTTTCTCGCTCTTAATCTTTCCAGGTGTGGGCTTTTTGGTAATGAGAGGTTCGTTCTTTACATTATCTACGTATGCCGTCACCTTCGCTTGCTTTGCTTGCATCAGTGCTGTGAGCAACTCTTCACGAGTTGGATACACGTTGCCTTCCTTCTCGTTGTTGAAGTTCACAATGACGATGTTACTATCATTCTTAGGAATGAGTTGTGACATATATTCGTTCACCGCTTCAACAGGAATCGCTGGTACGATTTGTTTCATCAACTGATAAGTATAATCAATAGACGGCATAGGCTCGTTGGTCAAGAAATAACCTAAACATTCGTTGAAAAACTGCGTGTTCTTGCGCTTGTCTTTGTTGCTATAAGCCTTATCCAAGCTACTCAACAGGTTGGCTTTATAGCGTGCATATTCGGTGGCGGTAAAGCCAAATTCAACGGCACGGCGTGCCTCTACCACTGCTGCCTTCAAGGCTGTTGCCAATTGAGAGGGGTCTTTGGGTTGCGCAAAGATACTGAACGCATCTTTCGTCTTGGCGAAAATATAGTTGCCATCACTGGCTCCAGCACCCACGTATGGGCAATCTGCCTTTTGTGCTGCCTCGGTATAACGGTTGTTCAGCATGTTGAGAGCCGCTCCTCTGACATAGTCGTAGAGGATATACTCTACCGACTGTTTCAGCGAGTCGGGGTACGTATCGTGCTTGAACATCACTTGTACATTACTGGTGCGCTGTTCCTTATCCTTGTCAATAATGACGATAGGTTCGGAAGTGTCGGGTACCGGCTCGTTCAACACAGGAGCTTGGTTGACTGGGTTCTTGATACCACCAAAGAGTTTCTTGATCATTGCCTCAGTATGATCAACGTCTACGTCACCAATCACAATAATTCCCTGATTAGAAGGATGATACCATTTCTCATAATAGTCGCGCAATTCCTTGGGCGAGAAGTTGTCTACGACACTCATCAGACCGATAGGATAACGCACGCCGTACTTACTTCCGGGATACAGTTTGGGCAGATTGCGCTCAAACATGCGGCTCTGTGCACTGGTACGTAGTCGCCATTCCTCATGTATCACACCACGCTCCTTGTCTATCTCCTTTGGATCGAGTGTCAAACCCGTAGACCAATCGCGCAATATCAACAAGCAAGAGTCAAGCGAACTCTGTCGAGTAGTGGGTACATTGTCAATGTTGTAAACTGTTTGGTCGATGGAGGTGTAAGCATTGAGGTCGCTACCAAACTCCACACCAATGGAACGCAGGTACTCTATCAGGTCGTTACCTTTGAAGTTGTCGCTACCATTGAACGCCATGTGCTCCAAGAAATGCGCCAATCCTCGCTGACTTTCTTCCTCTTGAATGGACCCTACCTTCTGTGCAATGTAAAAGTTTGCACGGTGTTCGGGCCAGTTGTTGTAGCGAATAAAGTAAGTAAGACCATTGTCAAGCTTACCCATTCGCACGGCAGTGTCTACCGGTACGGGCGGCATCTGCATCTGGGCATGCAACATACCTGCACACAACAGAAGCAAAGCACTAAAAAGATGTCTGATTTTCATAGGTGAAATAATTTTATAAAATGAAACTTCTTGTTTGTCTGCAAAGATAGAAATTATTTGTTAAATTATCAATCTGTCATAAAAAAGAAAAGAAAATACGTGTTAAAATCTCATTAAAAATTGATTTCAAAAATTAGCTTTTTGAGATTTTGAACTTGTTTTTGAAATCAATATGAAAGTGAATAAAGGAATGGAACACGTAACACTACCAAACAGACTTACGTAAAAAAAGTGGCTTCCCACTCCCACCATACTCCATTTTTTTTGTACATTTGCTCGGTGAGGTGAAGGTCTTTTCTATTCATCCGCCTCCACATATCAAATAAAAAAACCTACTATTCGAGCGATATGAAACCATTAAAATTCAACGTAAGACTTCTTGTGACAGGATTGGCAGGATGCACTATCACCGCTACCACCGCAAAGAAACCTGTCAAACCCAACATTATTTATATCATGTGCGACGACATGGGCTACGGTGACTTAGGCTGCTACGGTCAGCCGTTTATTGAGACACCCCACATCGACCAACTCGCCACCGAGGGCATGCGGTTCACACAAGCCTACGCAGGTGCCCCTGTGAGTGCCCCTTCGCGTGCCTGCATGATGACAGGGCAACACACTGGACACACTCGGGTACGTGGAAACGAGGAATTTTGGAAAGATGTTCCGATGGTGAAATACGGTGAAAACGAAGACTATTCAAGAGTGGGACAGCTGCCATACGATGCCCACCACGTCATTGTACCAGAAATCTTGAAAAGGCAAGGTTATCGAACAGGAATGTTTGGCAAATGGGCTGGTGGCTACGAAGGCTCTGAGTCGACCCCCGACAAGCGTGGCATTGATGAGTTCTTTGGCTATATTTGCCAGTTCCAAGCACACTTGTATTATCCCAACTTCCTCAACGAATACAGCCGTGAGCGTGGAGATACCGCTGTCAGTAGATTGGTGCTGGACAAAAACATTCGCTACCCCATGTCGGGCAAGCAATATTATCAACGTCCTGAATATTCTGCCGACTTGATTCATCAGCGTGCGATGAACTGGATAGACGCGCAAGACAACCAACATCCCTTTTTCGGTATCTTTACTTATACCCTTCCACACGCCGAATTGGTACAGCCCGACGATTCGCTTTTGGCGTATTATAAACGGAAATTCTTTGTGGACAAAACATGGGGCGGACAACCTCATAGTCGCTATAACGCCACCGAACACACCCACGCTCAATTTGCTGCGATGATTTCAAGGTTGGACATTTATGTGGGGCAAATTATGCAAAAGCTGAAAGAGAAGGGGTTGGAAGAGAACACCATCGTCATCTTCACCAGCGATAATGGACCTCATGAGGAAGGTGGAGCCGACCCTGCATTCTTTGGAAGGGACGGAAAATTGCGCGGTCTGAAGCGACAGTGTTACGAAGGAGGCATCCGCATTCCATTCATTGTACGGTGGCGCAACCACATTGCTGCTGGTACAGAAAGCGACTTGCAAATTGCCTTTTACGACCTCATGCCCACCTTTTGCGAGCTGGTGGGAGTGAAAAACTACCAAAAACGCTACGCCAACAAGAAACAAAAGGTGGATTATTTTGATGGAATCTCGTTCGCTCCTACGCTTTTAGGACAACCGCAACCCAAGAAACATGCCCATTTGTACTGGGAATTTTCTGAAACCAACCAGATTGGAGTACGCATGGGCAACTGGAAAATGGTTGTCATCAAAGGCATTCCACACCTCTACGACCTGTCCAAAGACCTACACGAAGACCATGATGTGGCATCCGAACACCCTGAAATTGTGCAACGCATGACGCAAATCATTCAAGAAGAGCATGTAGACAGTCCGCGCTTTCCAGTCACACTGCCTGCAACTGTCCAAGCATCTGAACACAAAAAGCAACGGTAAGCCGTTGCTCTAAACCCACAAAACAGGCTATATTGGACAGCAAAACAGTCTATTTTGCTCACCAATATAGCCTGTTTTGTAGGCATATATCTTTCTGTTTCAAAACCAAAGGGATGACAATTGTGCCGCTCCCTCAAAACAGATAAGCCATTCAGTCTTCAAGATGAGACGAGGACGGCGTACACCCTACCCCTTACGAGGCTTGCGGCGTGCCCAACCTTCTTCGGAGAAATCGGGAGTCTCGCCCTTGAATTTCACCTCGGGCTGCTGGAAGAACTGTCGCCAATCGCCCGTATCTTCCTGCTGATAAGAGGGGCGTTTCACGCTTTTTCCATTCTTGCGTCCGCTCTCCGCACGTCTACCTGCAGCCCTTCCGCCACCTCTTGTGGCTTGCGCTTTGCGTCCATGACCCTCTTCGTTGGCATCATTGCAGCGCACCTCTCTACCCTTGTAAGTCGCTCCCGACAAAGAACGCATCACCTTGTTGGCGTCTTTTTTGGGCACTTCGATGTAGGATATTTTTCCCAACAGGTCGATATGTCCCACCTGCTGCCTACCTTTTACATGCTGGTTAATAAACTGCATCACCTCTCCGGGATAGAATCCGTCGTCCTTACCCAAGTTGATGAACAGCCTGCGATAACCTCTCTCGGGCGTACGAGAACGACCTCCGCCTCGTTCCGAACGAGCTTTTCGACCACCACGCATACCCCTTTCCTCACCTCTGTCGCCACGTTTGAGCGAGGGTTTCTCTATCTCGGGCGCATTCGCATAGTAATCCAAGAAGCGTCCAAACGTCAAACTGACAATCTTCTTGATGATATCATCCTTGTCGACGTATTCAAAGTGTCGGTTAATTTCAACCATGAAGGGCGCAATCTGCTCTTCGTCAACATCAATCTTCTCGATGTCGTGCATGGCTTTATACAACTGCTTGGCGCAAATTTCCTGTGCGGTAGGCAATGTGCCGTCCACAAATTCCTTGCCGATAATTTTCTCTACGGCACGCACTTTGGAACGCTCACGGGTGTGAATGATGCAAATAGAAGTACCTTTCTTCCCTGCACGTCCCGTTCGTCCACTACGGTGCGTGTAATTCTCGGTATCATCGGGCATGCCATAGTTGATGACATGCGTCAGGTCGTCCACATCCAATCCACGTGCAGCCACATCGGTTGCCACCAACAGCTGGGTGACGTGTTGGCGAAACTTCTGCATGGTGAGGTCGCGCTGTTGCTGACTCAGGTCGCCATGCAACGCCTCTGCGTTGTATCCATCCTTGATAAGTTTGTCGGCAATTTCTTGCGTTTCAATCTTTGTTCGGCAGAAGATAATGGCAAAAATGCGTGGGTAGTAATCCACGATGCGCTTCAGTGCCAAGTATTTGTCACGCGCATTCACCATATAATAAATGTGGTTCACGTTTTCGGCACCTTCGTTTCGGCTTCCCACTACAATCTCCTTGTAGTCACGCAAGTAAGTCTTGGCAATCTTTTCTATCTCGTTGCTCATGGTTGCCGAGAACAGCAAGGTGTTGCGGTCATCGGGAACGCCTGCTAAAATGGTATTGATACTCTCCGAGAATCCCATGTTCAACATCTCATCAGCCTCATCCAACACCACATTGTTTACATGGTCGAGCTTTGCTACCCCACGGTTCATCAGGTCGATAAGTCGTCCCGGAGTCGCCACAATGATTTGTGCGCCATGTTTGAGCGCATGAATTTGGGTGACGATACTGGCACCTCCGTACACGGGTTCTACGTGTAGATTCTTGATATATTTAGCAAAATCCTTCAAGTCATCAGCGATTTGCAAACACAATTCGCGTGTAGGACTTAAAATAATGGCTTGCGTATGCTTGCTGGCAACATCTATTTTCTGCAAAAGGGGCAAGCCGTATGCTGCCGTTTTACCTGTTCCTGTCTGTGCTAATGCAATTACATCGTTCTTGTTTCCCAACAAATAAGGGATGACCTCTTCTTGTACTGGCATGGGATGTACAAACCCCAGCTCCTCAATGGCGCGTCGAATCTCTTCGCTAACGCCTAATTCTTCAAATGTCTTCAAATTCTTTTCTTTAATCGGGTGCAAAGGTACGGCTATTCCGTGGATGCACAAAGTAAAAGCCCTTATTTCTATCTATTGTGATACAAACATTAACATTCGGCATCGTTTTGATTATCAATGCCAAACAATCATCATACGGTGACACGACTACCTTCTGACTACAATGCAAGAACCAACGTTTTGTACCCACAATAAACACAAAACTAATCCTCCTATTTTATTTTTTTTACAAAGCTAATCCTTTGATATTCGCTGTTTTTCAGTATCTTTGTCCTAAAATTAGGATAATACGATGACAGATATATGTTGTTTGGGTCATATCACGAGAGATAAGAATACGACACATAAACAGACCGTCTCCATGTCGGGAGGCACTGCTTATTATGTGGCTTATGCTTTTAATCATCTACCCTCGAAAGTTAGTTTCCAGTTAGTCACCAAAGTGGGTAGCGAAGATATACCCGTGACACGAGAAATGAAAGAGGCGGGTATTGACGTGAAAGTGTACCCCAGTGCACACACTGTTTTGTTTGAAAACATCTACGGAGAAAATCAAAATACTCGCTCACAACGTGTATTAGCGAAGGCTGATCCTTTCACCATTGAGGAGATGAAACCGTTAACGGGAAAGATATATCACATCGGTTCTCTTCTAAATGACGATTTCTCACCCGAGGTAGTGAAGTATTTATCTACCAAAGGACAAATCTCTATTGATGCACAAGGTTATCTTCGAGAGGTTCGCGGACAGGATGTTCACCCCATTGACTGGAAAGACAAGCTGGAAATTTTGGCATGTACGGACATCATCAAGGTGAATGAACACGAAATGGAGGTCATCACAGGACTCAAAGACGCACGCCAAGCAGCCAAACAACTACACGCATGGGGTGTGAAAGAGGTTATCGTGACACTGGGAAGTGAAGGGTCTATCATTTATGCCAACAACCGTTTTTACGACATCCCCGCCTATGCACCGAGAGAAGTAGTAGATGCTACGGGATGCGGAGACACTTACTCGGCTGGCTTTTTGTACTGTCGTTCACAGGGAATAGGCTTTGAAGAGGCAGGAAAGTTTGCTGCTGCCATGTGTACACTCAAGTTAGAACACAGCGGACCTTTTGACAGAAGCATTGAAGAGGTGCGAGCCATTATTGAAAAGCACGAGAAATAAGGATACTTCATCATTGGCAAAGATAGAACAACGCCACTTGGTTCCAGTAAAACCAAGTGGCGTTGTTCATTAAAAGGGCTTTTATATCAAGTACCCTATATATTCATCATCATAGGAACGACATATTTAGCCAAGCAATAACCACCGCCAATGAGCCAAACAAATAAGATGGCTGCCAACAGAAAAGGCTTGGCGCCTGCCTTCTTAAACTTGTCAAAACTGGTTTCAGCTCCTAAAGCTGTCATCGCCATGGTTAAGAGAAAGGTATCAAACTGATTGATTCCTTCCACCAAAGGAGTAGACAACAGATTGAACGAATTGAACCCTATAACGACCAAGAACAGAATGGCAAACCAAGGAATGGTAATCTTTGCCTTAGAAGTTTCCTGTCCATTGTTCTTAGAAAGATAGCGAGCAGTATTCCAACCTAAAATCAACAGCACGGGAACAAGCATCATCACGCGAATCATCTTCACGATAATAGCAGAATTGGAAACATCCTTTCCCATGGCATTGGCAGCTCCTACGACATGCGCTACTTCGTGAACAGTGGCACCCGTCATCAATCCCATTTGGTCGGGCGACAAGTCAAAGATGCCGTTGCGATACAGCACAGGGTAGAGAAACATTGACAACGTACCGAATATAACGACCGTAGAGACAGCCACAGCGGTTTTATAAGGCTTTACCTGAAGGGCGGATTCGGCTCCTAACACAGCCGCAGCGCCACAGATTCCACTACCCACAGAGGTGAGCAAAGCAATACCTCGATCCATTCGCAACAGTTTTCCTATGAACACTCCACCACACACAGTGACCGTCACCACGATGGCATCTATGACAATGGCAGGCAAACCCACTGCGGTAACGTCCTGAAATGTAAGACGAAAACCATAGAGGATGATGCCTATACGCAGGATACGTTTGGAACAGAAGTTGATACCAGGCACCCAAGTGTCTGGCAAATTGTTTCGCAAACTGTTGGCATAAAGCATACCAAGAATGATACCGACAATCATGGGACTCAATGACAGATTCTTCACAAACGCCATGTCACCAATATAGAAAGCGGCAAGGGAGAACAAAGTTATTAGGAGTACGCCATGTAGCATACTACTTCTTTTTTCACTAAACATAGACTTAAAACTTTTTATTATTGAGTTGCAAAGGTACAAAATGTTCCCTTACAAGAAACAGGCTTTGTCAAAAAAAGATTAAAGAAAATAGAGTTGCCGCCCTCAAGACTATTGCTCATCCTTCTGTTCCTCGCTGTCATCGTCCCTTTCCTTCATGTTTCGTGGATGATGTTGCAATATCTCTTCACGCAAAGTAGTGGTATCAATGTGCATATATAACTCGGTTGTCCCTATGCTCTCGTGTCCCAACATGGCTTGAATGGCACGCAAATCAGCACCACCTTTCAACAATTCGGTGGCGAAAGAATGACGAAGGGTGTGAGGAGAAATCGTTTTTGTAATACCAGCTGCTACAGCTTGCCGCTTGAGCATGATGAGAATCATGGTCCGAGTGAGGTGTTTCCCACGTCGGTTGAGAAACACATAATCCTCTTCTCCTTGCTGTATCTTCATTAAGTTTCGATCCACAAACCAATATTTCAGCTCCCTTATCGCCTTTGAAGAAATTGGCACCAAACGTTCTTTACTTCCCTTTCCCATGACACGGACAAAGCCTTCCTCTAAATAGAGATTGGAAAGTTTGAGGTTCACCAACTCAGAAACACGCAAACCACACGAGAACAACACTTCTATAATCGTCTTATTGCGCTGTCCTTCGGGCTTGGAAAGGTCGATACACTTCTGTATTTGATCGATTTCATCGGTAGACAGTACTTCTGGGAGACGTTCACCGAGATGCGGAGACTCTAATAATTCGGTGGGATCTTGTTCTATTTCACCAGATAGCAACAGATATTTGTAAAACGAGCGAATGCCACTCAAGATACGAGCTTGTGAGGTGGGTCCTATTTGATGTTCGTGCAACTGGACTGCAAAATGCTGCAAGTCATCCAAGCGCACGTCTAAAGGATTCATCTCTTGCTGTTCACAGAATGACAACAGCCAGCTCAAATCGCTTTGATAAGCAGCCAAAGTGTTGGGCGAGTAATTGCGTTCCAGCTTCAGATAGCGGGTATAAGACTTCACAATATCTGTGATTGTTTTCTTGTCACTTTCCATTTTTATGCGTATTTTTGCAACATACACATCCCTGTGCATTCACACAGATGACTTCTGTTTGGCAAGACATGTATGAACGATACAAAGATAACTAAATCATACGAATTATGAAAATTCAAATTATCAATGGACCAAACCTCAATTTATTAGGAAGTAGAGAACCTGACATCTATGGACAGACCTCGTTCCAAACTTTTTTTGAGGACTTGCAAAGCCAATATCCAGCGATAGAACTATCCTATTATCAAAGTAACATTGAAGGCGAATTGATTGATAAAATGCAAGAAGTAGGCTTCACCTACGATGGCATTATTCTCAATGCGGGTGCTTATACCCACACGAGTATTGCCTTGCTCGACTGTATTCGGTCTCTGAAGACAGAAGTGATAGAGGTTCACATCTCCAATGTCTATTCACGGGAGGATTTTCGACATAAAAGCATGATTTCATCGGCTTGCAAAGGCGTCATTGCTGGCTTTGGATTGAATTCGTATCGATTAGCAATAGAGGCAGTAGTTGGATAGTTGACGAGTGCACAAGTTCACAAATTCACGAGTGAATGGCTTGCTATTTGAATACTCGTTAACTTGTCAACTCGTCAACTTGTAAACTAAAGAACTTGTCAAATCGTCAACTAGTAAACTTAAAAACTAAATTCTCCCCATGAATCCTGATTTAGAAACTTATCTTCTCTCGCACATAGATGCCGAAGGAGACTACCTATATCAACTTTATCGAGCCACAAATATTCACACCGTGCATGGACGTATGGCGAGTGGGCATTTGCAAGGACGGCTGCTTAAGATGTTCGTAGAGATGATACAACCTAAGAATATCTTGGAAATCGGTACCTTTAGTGGCTACAGTGCCATTTGTATGGCAGAGGGACTGGGTGAAGACGGTCGGCTTTACACGTTTGAAATCAACGATGAGATGGAGGACTTTACACGGCCATGGATAGAAAACAGTCCTGTTTCGTCAAAGATTCATTTCATCATTGGCGATGCAAACGTGGGAGCACCCAAACTAAATGTCGTGTTTGACATGGCTTTTGTGGACGGTGACAAACGCACCTATATAGAGACATACGAAACGGTATTGAAGCTATTGCGGCCTGGTGGATTCATTCTTGCCGACAACACGTTGTGGGATGGACATGTAATAGATCCGCATTATCAACACGATGCACAAACACAAGGGATTGCCCAATTTAACGATTTCATCGCACAAGATGCACGAGTGGAAAAAGTTATCTTGCCCATTCGCGACGGTCTGACCATCATCAGGAAGAAGTTAAACGAGTGAAAACAAGCTTCTAAAAAGACTAACAGATGGGTGATCATTTGATAATCCTTGACTTTCCAAACACATACCGTGCTACATGTAACTTTTGCAAGATATAGGCAACGGTGAAACTGCCGACTACCGTAAACAGCAAAGCCACCAACATGAAAAGCATTCCTGACGGTTCGAACAACAGATAGGACTGAAACAGCTTGGAAAGCACCGTAAACATGGGAGAGAAAAGCAACAGGATAAGAGAATTTCTACCGATGAAAAGGGAGATTTTTGCTGCACCTTTGGGCAAATAGGGATACAGCCAAAGCAAGAAAGAAATGACGAAATACACGATGAGCATGCCTCCTATGGTGTGCCGCTGAAGCGCATTTGGCACGCAAGTAGCAACTAATACAATCCCTATGAACGACCACCATGCAGGGTGGAATGTATCAATGAACGGTCGATGATACAGACGCAACGCGACACCTACACAAAAATACACGGCATTGATCCAAGTAACAAGTCCCAAAAGTGCCAACACCCACAAACATAGCAACACGCCTAACAGCATCCATACACGATGATGACTCGCAAATTGGGCAACGACATAAGTAACAATGCCACACAACATCAGCGTGTGCAGATACCAATAAGGACCCAAAGGGTGTAAAAACAG
>NZ_HG417097.1:145034-185811 GCF_000455445.1 Hoylesella timonensis 4401737 = DSM 22865 = JCM 15640
AACAGTTTATCAAGATACAAGCCAAAGGTGAGTTGCTGAATATGCTCACGAATGGGTAAGACGGATGCCATGACCACATACCCACTCTCCATCAGCAAATAAGGTACGAAAATCCACTGTATATAACACAAGAACTGCGGAACAGGCTTCTGTACATGGAGCAGATAACCCGAAATAATAAGAAATCCAGGCATGTGGAATGTGTACACAAAAGCCTTGGCAACAGGATAACGATTGCCAATATAGACAAGATGAAAGACTATCATCAAGAGAATAAAGACACACTTGAGAAAATCTAACTCCAATATTCTTGCCTGAGGTTTTGTTGGAGGAGTTGTCACCATCGGCACAAAAATACGAAAAAAGATTTAATTGTCAACTATTATAAGTATCTTTGTCTTTCACTAAAATGATACACCCTTAAAATAGAAGTTTTATGCAAGAAACAAGACAAAACCGCATTGCAAGATTGCTTCAGAAAGAACTTGCTGTTATTTTTCAGTCACAAACTCGAGCTACGCATGGTGTCATGGTAAGTGTTACCCGAGTACGTGTCAGTCCTGATTTGAGCGTTTGCACGGCTTATTTGAGTATCTTTCCCTCCGAAAAAGGCGATGAAATCTTAGAAAATATCAATAAGAACAACAAATCCATACGTTATGAATTGGGTTCGAGAATGCGAAACCAACTGCGAATCATTCCCGAATTGCGCTTTTTCATTGACGACAGTCTTGATTACATTGAGCATATCGATGAACTGTTGAAGAAGTAAATCCGCAAAGTTTCACAAAATCAGTGAACAAGTAACGCATGAATTTCCCTTTTTTCGTATCCCACCGCTACCTTTTCTCCAAGAAGAGTACCAACGCCATCAACGTTATTTCCATCATCTCTATGATAGGCGTTGCCGTTGCCACCATGTCATTGGTCATCGTACTGAGTGTATTCAATGGATTTCACGACTTGGTTGCATCGTTTCTGACAAACTTTGATCCGCAATTAGAGATTGTTCCAACACAAGGAAAATCGGCAGATGCACAAGACAAGCTGTTGAAACAGGTGAAACAACTAAAACAGGTTGCGGTATCCACCGAAAACGTTGAAGAAATGGCGATTGCTATGTATCAAGACAAGCAAGCCATGGTAACGATTAAGGGAGTAGAAGACAACTTTGACAGTTTAACCCATATTAAAGATATTCTGTATGGAGATGGAGAATATCAGCTACATGCTGGCAACTTAGAATATGGTGTTCTTGGCATCCGATTGGCACAATCATTGGATGTAGGAGCATCGTGGGACGGCTTTATCAAGATTTATGCGCCCAAACGCATAGGTCAGTTGGATATGTCAAATCCCGGAGACGGATTTGTCGTTGATTCTCTTTTATCGCCAGGTGTGGTGTTCTCCGTAAATCAAGCCAAATACGATAAAGGGCATATCATTACCTCCATTGACTTTGCACGACAGCTGTTTGATATGAAAGGGCGAATTACTTCGTTGGAACTGAGACTAAAAGCGGGGAGCGACCTCAAGGAGACACAAAAGGAAATTCAACACATCGTAGGCGATAAATACAAGGTATTGGATCGCTTCGAACAACAAGCAGACACCTTTAAGATTATGCAAATTGAGAAAATCATTGCCTATTTCTTCTTAACTTTTATTTTGGTCATTGCTTGTTTCAATATCATCGGTTCGCTTTCCATGCTCATGATTGATAAGAAAGAGGATGTGATAACATTGCAAAACTTAGGTGCCAGCAACCAGCAAATCACAAAAATATTCCTGTATGAAGGACGCATGATAGCCGTCATCGGGGCTGTCGTTGGAATTGCCTTAGGACTATTACTGTGCTGGCTTCAACAAACTTTTGGATTGGTATCACTGGGTCATCAAGCAGGCAGTTTCGTTGTGAATGCCTATCCCGTGAGTGTACACTACTGGGATATTGCCTTTATCTTCCTAACCGTAATTATTGTGGGCTGGGCAGCTGTGTGGTATCCTGTGAGATATTTCAGTAAACGACTGCTCAACGCTAATCAATAAAGCTAATTTATAGAACCAGCCTTTACTTCGTTCGCTTTCTGTTGTTTCATTTGTTGTAGTAACACGGACACTTCTATGATAGAATTGTGACTTCTACATTCTTATCTTTTGGGGACAAGACATTTGAGGTATTTGTCCTATTATTTTACCGAAAATCGACCATCTAAAATCTTCAAAATAGAAAAAATCAATAGGCAAACGACAAGCAAAAATCGTCTGATTTGAACAAAATAAATGCCTCTTCAAACTAAAACATAGACTTAACGGTCTTAGAAACACTCTTTAGAGGTGTTATTCACATGCTTCAACAGCATTAAAGCATGCAAATAAGAAGCTTATCTCATTGCTTTAGTCGAAAAATAATGGCAAAAAAGGGAATAAAAAGAGACACCTTAAGCATAACACCCTAAATAACAACACGTTATGAACCTCGCTCATAATTCGCGTATTTGCGACCAACTCTGCCGTTGGTTGTTTACACGCGAGTTTTGAGAGGGTCTTTGTAAAGAAAATTCAGCATTAATTATTCTTCCATGCTGCGTATCACTAACTTTACAAATGCCACCTTTTGGACCTTTTTCTTTGTAGAAATATCACGATATTGAGAAGGAGGTAAGCATTGCTATCAATACTTACCTCCTAACTTATAAATGTTATCGCACCACTACTTTTTTACCTTTACAAAGATAGACTCCCTGTTGAAGTTCACTCGCATCCGTCTCTACATACTGTGCCATGCCATTGATGAGCGAGTCTGTGGCGGCAAGGTTGCCGTGTCGTACCTTTACCGAACCGAGCTTGAAGCCCTTCTCGGGCTTCATTTGCACGGTGAAAGACTGTCCGTATGGCACCTTGATGCCATCGACAGGTTGTCCTTCGAACGTCAATTGTCCCCCATCGAGTGGCTGTTTCCAATTGAAATAACCATTCTTGTTCTTGTCCACATACACAAGGGTCTGCATCCAACTGCCACTTTAGTTGACACCAAGGGCTACTTGTGTGCCAGCTGATGCCACTAAAACGTGCTGCGTCAAATTGTGGTACACGTTTTTAGGGTTGTCGATATTTACTTCCTGCTGATTCAGAAGCACAGCGTTAAGCCTTCTGGAAGCGTGCTTGTTGGGTTGGTTCTTGTCAAAACCAATGCTGTAGAAATCGTTTGCTTCTGGAGAACCAATGCTTACAAACAATCCTTCTACCACAACATCACCGTCAATAAGCTCAGCAGGTAAGGTATAACTATCATTTTCGTTGAACGACGACTTCTTCACAATCACATCACGATATTGAGCTACGCCATGGATAAGGCTATCGCCTTGCAGATTGTAGCCATGTCTGACGCGTATTCCTTTGTAGGTAAACCCGTTCTCGGGGCGCATCTTAATGGTTACTGGTTTACCAAATGGCACTTGTTTATCGAGAAAATTGCCGTCTACATCGAGCACGTCGCCATTACGCTGTGCATTGGTGATGCGCACTTGGTCACGGTGAACATTGAGTCGGATGTCGGCAATAGCCCCACCATTATTGATAATGTGATTGGAAGAGGCTATATTTCCGCCCGCATCTATACAGTTCCAGTCAACCTTGTAACGCATACGGTAGAATCCTGGCTGCATATCGGCAGGCAAGGTGAATGCTGGTGGGTTGAGAATATTGCGGTCATTGCCAGAAATAGCTTGTCCTAAAGAATTGAACCCTTGCGAATCGTCTTTGGGATTTTGTGCATAAAAGGAATAAGTCACCACGTCGCTGCCCTGTACAGGCTTTCCGTCGGCTGCCAAATTCGTATCAAATCGCCCGTCCCTGCCATAGTCTAAGTAAACATATCCGTGCATCCAAGTGCCGTTGTATTTGAAAGCAGGCTGAAGAGTTTCGCCTGCTTTGGCGATGAAATCAACATGGTCTATAGAACTGTAGACAGGCGTTTGCTTGGTGATACTGCCAGCCACCGTTGCTTCCTTGCCGTTGAGCGAAATGCTAAGCAGTCCTCTGTTGGTACGAGTGTAATGAGCTTCCTTGTCAATGTTCAACGGATAGTCTTCACGCTGGGTTTGCGTGGTGGGCTTGTCGTTCACCGCAATGCAGTCGATGTACACAGCAAAGTCTTCGGTGAGCATGTGTGGAGACTCATTGTCGGGTACTACAACGAGCGAATGCACGTCCACTCCCTCCGCTCCTTTGATAGGAAACACGGCATCTACCCATTGGTCAGGTTCAACTTTGTTGGTAGACAGCACCCAAAACTGTTCCGTCTCCTTTGATTGGTCGTTGCGCTCAACGCGTTTACCCAAGCCAATGAGCATCACTCGACCAGCCACAGGCTTGTGTAGCATGACGTGAACGTACTGCAAAGTAGGCTTGAGTTTCAACGGTTGTTGAAGATCGATGCGTGCTCCGAAGGTGTTAGAAGCGAATCGAGAACGTTGAAAAGCCAAGACTTTGGCTGATGGATTGGGGGCTGCGCCTAATATCTCATCCGTCTCAGTGTGCGGGTTGGCGATGATACCGACATTACCTTGCAGTTTTCCTGTGCGGAAAGGCGAGTGTTCCCATGTGTCATAAACGCCGATTGACTTGTAGTCTTGTTGCTCAAACCCTATAGACTGAGCCGTTGTTGTGAGTGGGAATAATATCCCAGCCATTATTATAAGGTGTTTGATGGTTTTCATATATTGTGTTTGATGTTTTCGTTATCTATTGTTTTCATTGTTTCCAAACTGCCTTGAGCACTAAAATACACTCACTGTGTGCAGAGTTGGGCACGCCTTGGCGTCGTCAATGACAATTCTCAGAGCCTTGACTTTGTAACCTGTGCCGTAACTCTGGACTGTGGAACCGTTGAGAGGAACAATGCGTTTATATCCTACCGTGGTGGTTGTAACACCCTGTGCCACGGGCTTAAAGGTTTGGCCATCCTCGGAAATCTCTAAATGGAATTTGCGAATACGCTGTCCCAAACGAATATACTCCATGAGGGAAACATATCTAATGGTTTGTGGTTGGTTCCATGTCAGGGTGATAGTACCCTTTGTCACACCGTCACTGGCAGCCCAATAGGTATCTTTGTTCGCATCTGTCATATTGCTTGGCTTATAATCTCTGTTTGCACCATTACCGCGCTGATCGGTGACTGTGACGGTTGCCAAGCGCGCAAGGTCGTTTCCGAGTCTTTTTCTAAGTAGATCGCCTGACGCCTTCAATGCCTTCACCGTAGCGTCGGGCAACAGTCCACGCTTATCGGGAGGACAGTTAAGTATCAGGGTGGAGTTGCGTCCCATAGTCTCAAGATACATTTGGAAAGTACGTTCAGCATTCATGGGGCGTTCACCTTCGTGCCAAAACCATCCCTTGTCGGTGAACTTGGCATCACTCTCTCCAGGGAACCATATCCACCCGTTCTCCGTTCCATACATACCATTCCCCTCGGGAGCATATCCTCTGTCCTCGGGACTCCAGTTGGTTTCTCCAGCCCATCCTTGTTCATTGCCTATCCATCGAGCTTCTCCACCAACTCCCCAGAGGATAATGTCGGGACAAACTTTATGTATAGAATCACGCAGATTGGGCACATCATAGTAAGTATCTCGGTCTACACTAACGGTTTCGTTGCGCCCCCCGTAATAGCCATCGCCACCATTGGCACCATCGAACCACATCTCAAACTGGTCGGTACCATACTGCGCCAGCTCTGCACACTGTCTAAGGAACACCTCGCTAACGTATCTCGGCGTGCCATAGAGTCCAGAATTTCGATCCCATGGTGATACATAAAAGCCATATTTCATATCCAACACCTTGGCAGCAGCCGCAAACGACTGTGGAAGATTAAGCGATCTACCATTCTCGTTGCCCGCACGGACAACGCTGTGCTTAGTGGTTTCTGTGGGCCACAAGCAGAACCCGTCGTGGTGTTTCACCACAGCGATACCGCCTGTCATACCCGCATCACGCACTGCCTCAAGCCACTGACGCGGATCGGGCTTGCCAGTAGGTGCAAAAAGGCTCTCGGCTTCGTTGCCTTTTCCCCACTCCATATTGGTATATGTGTTCATACCATAGTGGAAAAAGGCATAATACTCGGTTTCCTGCCATTTCATTTGTCGCTCTGTTGGCAATGGAAATACGGGGGCAGGTTCGTTATCGAGATTGGATAACGACTGCTGTACCAGCCGGAACGATGACTCCGACTGTGCTTGCACGGTCATGAACGCTGCGGTCATGGCCAGTGTCAGTAAGTAGTTTTTCTTCATAAAAATACGTTGCGACAGGTCTCTCATTGCCGTAAAGAACAATTAAGCGACCCTTAGCCGCATCATGGAGTTAATAAATATTATAGCTATTAAATGATTGCTTATGTTGGTTAGTTCTACAAAATTACAAAAAAGTTTTAGTTTTGAAACAAAATTCAATTGTTTGTGAGCAAAAAGACATGAATAATGCATACACATTCGTCATTTATCTCAGATTTTGTCGTTTGTTGCGAATACAGAGGAGGAAGCACCAGCCTTGCTTGACAGCACCTAAAAAAGCCTGTACACTTTTTGTAGTATACAGGCTTGAATCATATGGACAGACGACAAATCCTCACGTCTTGACGCAAATTAACTGCGATACAACGCCACAAGAGTCATCGCTCTATCCTTTTCCGATGCGCATGGTACAAAAAACCAGCGATGTTCTCGGATGTCAAATTTAGTCACAAAAGCGATTAGTCCTTAAGCTTTGCCGTAATGAACTCGCGGTTGAGGCGAGCAATATTTGCAATTGACTCATTCTTTGGACACACTGCTTCGCACGCTCTGGTGTTGGTACAGTTACCAAATCCTAATTCATCCATCTTCAGAACCATGGCTTTGGCACGCTTGGCAGCCTCAGGACGACCTTGTGGCAACAATGCCAACTGACTAACTTTGGAGCTCACAAAGAGCATCGCAGAGCCGTTTTTGCATGCTGCAACGCAAGCACCGCAACCGATGCAGGTAGCACAGTCCATCGCCTCGTCGGCATTTTCCTTCGGTATTAGGATCGCATTAGCATCTTGTGCCTGTCCTGTACGAATGGTGTTGTAACCTCCAGCTGCAATAATTTTGTCGAAAGCTGCACGGTCTACCATACAGTCTTTGATGACAGGGAAGCCTGCTGAACGCCAAGGTTCTACAGTAATGACATCTCCATCGTTGAAACGACGCATGTATAACTGGCAGGTTGTTGCTCCACGCTCTGTCTTTCCGTGTGGCACTCCATTGATATAGAGTGAGCACATACCGCAGATACCTTCACGACAATCGTGATCGAAAACAAACGGTTCTTTACCATCCTCTATGAGTTCCTCATTGAGGATGTCAAGCATTTCGAGGAAAGAAGTATCGTCTGGGATATTCTTCATCTCGTGAGTGTCAAAATGTCCCTTGTCTTTAGGACCGTTCTGACGCCAAAATTTAATTGTAAAACTTATATTTTTTGACATGGTGTATTGAGTTTATGAGTTTATGAGTTTGTGAGTTTTTAAGTTTTTTCAGTTCCTTCTTTTACTGACTTGCACCGTGAAACCTATCTAAAAAGGTTACTTGTACTTTTCTGTATAAATTAAAGACTTGAGCATTTTTGAAACTTCATCTACTAAGTTTATCAGCTCTTGACAAGCATTTGTTGTAACGAAAGCTAAATCTTTAGATAAGATGAGCTGCGTTTCCAACTCGTTGCACGAACCCAATGATATGTACAAAAATCGTATATGCTCATTGTTTGTCTCTCTGCCATAACCCTCCGATATATTTGAAGGTATGGAAACGGCACATCGACGCATTTGACTAACAAGTCCAAATCGCTCTTCTTGAGGATAAGAAGCAGTTAACTCATAAACCTTACGAGTAAGATTCATGCTCTTTTGCCAAACGGATAAATCTCGAAAAGTGCCCATCTTAATGCTTTACTTCGTCAATTACAGGGTTGATAAGCCAGTGGAGAAACTCAAAAACTTAAAAACTAAGAGACTCAAAAACTAACGATTAATTCTTATAATTACGTGTTTGTACCTTGATGGCCTCGTACTCGAGTGGCTCTTTAATCAACTCGGGGGCGGTTTCATCATTATTCTGGTACTTCCAACAACCTACATAGAAATAGTTTTCATCGTCACGCTTTGCCTCTCCCTCAGGTGTTTGGTACTCCTCGCGGAAGTGACCTCCACAACTCTCATTACGAGAGATGGCATCGTAAGCAACAAGTTCGCCCATCAATAAGAAATCACGCAAATGGATAGCTTTATCCAACTCAACGTTCAGACCTTCTTTTGTTCCTGGGATAAACAGGTTGGTATCGAACTCTTTACGTAAGTCTGCTATCATCTTCAAGCCTTCTTCAAGTCCTTCCTTGGTACGACCCATACCCACATGTTCCCACATGATGTGACCCAACTCCTTGTGAATAGAGTCGACAGAGCGTTTACCCTTGATGTTCATCAAACGGTCAATTTCTGATTGTACCTTCTTTTCTGCCTCTTCAAACTCAGGAAGATCGATAGAAAGACGTGGCCAAACAGCTTGGTCTGCCAAATAATTTTGAATGGTGTATGGCAACACAAAGTAACCATCTGCCAAACCTTGCATCAACGCTGAAGCGCCCAAGCGGTTAGCACCATGATCAGAGAAGTTGCATTCACCGATGGCAAACAGTCCTGTGACAGAGGTCATCAACTCATAATCTACCCAGATACCACCCATGGTATAATGGATAGCAGGGAAGATCATCATGGGTTTGTAGTACTTTACACCGTTGATTTCGTTCGCCATGTCACCAGGGAACACGTCTGTAATCTCTTCATACATCTCGAAGAGGTTGCCATAACGCTGCATGATTTCATCAAGTCCCAATCGGTTGATCGACTCAGAGAAGTCAAGGAACACAGCCAAACCAGTGTTGTTCACACCAAAGCCCTTATCGCAACGCTCCTTCGCAGCACGCGAAGCCACGTCACGAGGTACTAAGTTACCAAATGCTGGATAGCGACGCTCCAAGTAGTAGTCGCGGTCCTCCTCTGGTATTTCCCAGCCTTGTTTCGTTCCTGCCTGCAATGCCTTAGCATCTTCAATCTTCTTAGGAACCCAAATACGACCGTCGTTACGCAACGATTCTGACATCAGCGTCAGCTTCGACTGCTTGTCACCGTGTACAGGAATACAGGTGGGGTGAATCTGTACATACGAAGGGTTAGCAAAATAAGCTCCCTTACGGTAGCACTGAACGGCAGCAGTACAGTTACATCCCATTGCATTGGTAGAGAGGAAATAAGCATTTCCGTATCCGCCAGTGGCGATTACTACGGCATTGGCAGAGAATCTCTCTAACTTACCAGTCACCAAGTTCTTGGCTATGATACCACGAGCACGACCGTCAATAATGACAACGTCCTCCATCTCGTAACGTGTATAGAGCTTTACTTTGCCCGCATGTACTTGACACATCAGTGATGAGTAAGCACCTAACAACAGCTGCTGACCTGTTTGACCTTTGGCATAGAAGGTTCTACTTACCTGTGCGCCACCAAACGAACGGTTGGCGAGCATACCTCCGTATTCACGAGCGAATGGTACGCCTTGTGCAACACATTGGTCGATGATAGCATTCGACACCTCTGCCAAACGGTAAACGTTAGCTTCACGAGCACGATAGTCGCCACCTTTTACGGTATCATAGAACAAACGATAAACAGAGTCACCGTCATTCTGATAATCCTTGGCAGCATTGATACCTCCTTGTGCAGCAATAGAGTGTGCACGACGAGGCGAGTCTTGAATACAAAAGTTGAATACATTGAATCCCATCTCGCCCAATGAAGCGGCAGCACTGGCACCTGCTAAGCCTGTACCAACAACGATGACATCCAATTTTAATTTATTCTTTGGGTTAACCAAACGCTGGTGAGCCTTGTAATTGGTCCACTTCTCAGCTACTGGTCCTTCAGGAATTTTAGAATCTATTTGTGTCATAATATTCTTCCTTATCTATTATAAGATTAAACAATTACGCACAGCACAAACTCGGCGCGCAGCCAAATGCAAATGCGAGAACAACTACAAGGAAACCAAGCATTAATAATGTGGCATATACCTCACCGATGATCTTCCATCGGTTGAACCAAATTTTATTGCTGATTCCAAGGGTTTGCATAGCACTCCAAAAACCATGAGTGAGATGAAGCCACAAAGCGCACAACCAAATGATGTACAATACAACATACAAAGGCTGTGAGAATGTTTCCTGAATGTAACCAAAACCATCAGCAGGATTGCCTAACGGATCGGCAATGTGAAAGATTTCGGCAAACATCATATTGTACCAGAAATTGTACAAATGAAGAATCATACCCAAAACCACGATGAGTCCTAAAACCAACATGTTTTGAGATGCCCACTCTACTTTGGAACTCTTTTGGGTAACAGCATAACGCTCGTTCCCTCGAGCTCTTCGGTTTTGTGCCGTAAGGATGAAGGCATAGACGATGTGACACACAGCTAGTGCTGCAAGTGCAATCGTAGCTACTACCGCATACCAGTTGGCACCCAGAAGTTCACAAATCGTATTGTAGGCATCTCCAGAAAAGAGAGCCACAATATTCATTGACATGTGAAATGTCAGGAATAGAATAAGTGCGACACCGGTTACCGACATCACTACTTTCCTACCAATAGATGAATTGATTAACCACATAAATGATTGAAATTTAAGTATTAAATGTTAGAAAAAAATATGCTTACTAATTAGATATAATCAACGATTTTTTAACAAACGTTATCATCTCTCCCCTTTTGTGAGTATGCGTTACGTATACTGAAGTGCAAAAATACTATATTTTAATGATAACTCAAAGCTTTTTATCGAAAATGCTATCAAATAGACATCGCCTTTTTCGTTTAACATAGATGAACGATGATAAAAACCAATTTTTGTTCTTTTGTTTCCCCAACAAATCTAATAAATCAAGCACATCAAATGGCTTGTGTGCATTGCATCTCTCATTTACTTTCATTTGTTGTACAAAAATGACTCTTCCACGAAAGAGCTGTGTCTTTTTTCACCGTATCATTTTTGGCAAAGGTATCTGGCGTTTTTGTCCTATTATTTTACCAAAAATCGACCATCTAAAATCTTCAAAATAGAAAATTTTAATAGGCAAACGAGATGCAAAAATGGGCTAATTTGAACAAAATAAACGTCTTTTTTAGCTGAAACATGGACTTAATGCTCTTGGAAACACTCAATAGAGGTGTTATTCACATGCTTCAACGGCATTAAAGCATGCAAATTGCAAGCTTAACTCAATGCTTTAGTCGGAAAAGAATGATAAAAATAGGGATGAAACAAAGTGGCTTTATTATAACATCTTAAATAACAACAGGTTATGAAACTCTCTCATAACTTGCGTATTTGCGACCAACTTTGCCCTTGGATGTTTTGACGCGAGTTTTGAGAGGCACTTTGTAAATAAAATTCAGCATTAATGAGCTGTTCATGTGGCATACTTCCAATGCTGCATCTGCTGTATTGTTGTTGATTTTCGTTGTAAAATATCATTAAACGAAAGAGTCGTTTCAAATAGGATGAAATAACGATTCTGCAGAAAATCAACCCATAAATACAAATGAATGATAACATTCCGTCTACATAGTTTTTCGTCTTCATCCTTACTTTATTCAATATTATTTCTTAATTTTGCGTTGTTTCTTTTTCTTATGACAAGAAACTTACTCTAAAAAGCTCAGCATCAAAAAGGTTGATTACTTAAAAACAAAAACATCAACCTTGCCATTACAAAGCGATAGAGATAGTTTCTATAAAAATTAAATAAAGCAAGATAGAAGGATGATATTTCAATACGATGTGCTTGTCATTGGCGGAGGACACGCTGGATGTGAAGCTGCAACGGCAGCTGCGCAATTAGGAGCGAAGACTTGTCTCGTCACTATGGACATGAATAAAATAGCGCAAATGAGCTGTAACCCTGCCATTGGGGGCATTGCTAAGGGGCAGATTGTTCGAGAGATAGACGCCTTAGGCGGTCACATGGGAATGGTTACTGACGCTACCTCTATTCAGTTTCGCATGCTCAACAAAGGCAAAGGACCTGCAGTGTGGAGTCCTCGTGCACAGTGTGACCGTAGTAAATATATTTTGGAATGGAGAACAGTGTTAGACCATACGCCCAATTTGGACATTTGGCAGGACGAAGCGTGCGAACTACTCACCGCAAACAGTGAGGTAACGGGTGTCCGTACGGTTTGGGGAGTTGAGCTATACGCAAAAAGTATTATTATCACAGCAGGGACATTTCTTAATGGTTTGATGCACATTGGTAGGAAAAAGCTCCCTGGAGGACGATGTGCCGAGCCAGCAGTCTATCACCTGAGTGAAAGCATTGCACAACATGGGATTACCGTCCAACGAATGAAAACAGGAACGCCTGTCCGCATTGACGCAAGAAGTGTGCATTTTGAAGACATGGAAAGACAAGACGGAGAGGACGACTTCCACCAGTTTAGTTACATGAGTGGGGCAAGAAACCTTAAACAACTTCCTTGTTGGACGTGCTACACAACGCCAGAATCACATGAAGTTTTACGCAAAGCATTGCCCGATTCGCCTCTTTTCAACGGACAAATACAAAGCACTGGACCGAGATACTGCCCTTCTGTTGAAACAAAATTGGTAACCTTTCCCGACAAGGATAGGCATCCGCTGTTTTTAGAACCTGAAGGTGAAAATACCAATGAGATGTATTTGAACGGCTTTTCATCGAGCATGCCGTTAAACATTCAGATAGAAGCCTTGCATCAGATACCTGCTTTCCGAGAGGCAAAGATTTACAGAGCTGGATACGCGATTGAATATGATTATTTCGACCCTACTCAATTGAAGCCTTCATTGGAATCAAAAATTGTCAAAGGTCTTTTCTTTGCAGGGCAGGTAAACGGCACTACGGGCTACGAGGAGGCAGCAGGTCAGGGAATCGTAGCAGGTATCAACGCTGCTATCCACTGCTTTGGAGGCGCCCCTTTTGTGATGAGACGTGACGAAAGTTATATCGGTGTGCTCATTGATGACCTAACAACGAAAGGCGTTGACGAACCTTATAGGATGTTCACCTCACGTGCTGAATATCGTATTTTACTTAGACAAGACGATGCTGACGCACGATTGACGGAGAAAGCATACCAATTAGGACTCGCAAAAAGAAACCGTTTGGATTGGTGGACACAGAAGAAAGAGAGTATCAATCGTTTGATGGACTATTGTAATAATACTTCGATAAAACCGAAAGAAATCAACGAAATGTTGACACAAAATGGAACAACAACGCTTAAAATGGGATGTAAGATTTCAGAACTTATTGCACGTCCCCAAATATCCATTCAACTTCTTGCGGAAATGATACCATCTTTGAGTGACGAGCTCAGCAAGATACCGAACAGAAAGAGCGAAATCATCGAAGCAACAGAGATAAAAATTAAGTACAAAGGCTACATTGAGCGTGAGAATATTATAGCCGAAAAGATGCACCGACTTGAAAATATAAAAATTCAAAACAGATTTGATTACGCCCAGCTACACGAGCTATCAACAGAAGCTCGTGAAAAACTAAAACGAATTAACCCTGAAACGTTGGCAAAAGCAAGCAGGATTCCAGGAGTATCACCAAGTGACATCAATGTTCTTCTCGTATTATTAGGAAGATAAATACAACACATATCATCTAAATCTCATAGATGTTTCATGTGAAACGATTGATTATTTTATAACAACATAAACCATTGACAATGAACAACAAATTGCTATTAGACAACTTGAGATGCATCCCAGATTGGCCCATTAAAGGAGTCAACTTCAGAGATGTAACCACCCTATTCAAAAACGCTGATTGTTTGAGAACAATTAGCGATGAAATGTACGAACTCTACAAAGACAAAGGAATCACAAAGATTGTAGGAATTGAAAGTCGAGGATTTGTCATGTCGTCGGCAGTTGCTATTAAATTGGGTGCTGGAATTGTGCTTTGCAGAAAGCCGGGAAAGCTTCCATGCGAGACAGTGCAAGAGAGTTACGCAAAAGAATACGGCATCGACACCATCGAGATACACAAAGATGCCATCAATGAAAATGACATTGTACTCTTACACGACGACCTTTTAGCTACTGGAGGTACGATGAAAGCGGCATGCGACCTTGTAAAAAAGTTCCATCCTAAAAAGATTTATTGCAATTTCATCATAGAACTTATCAATGAAAATCTTAATGGAAGAGAGAAATTCGACGATGATATCGAAATTACAACTCTTATTCAGATATAGAAGAAGACACTCGCAATCAAACAAAGTTATGAATTAGAAGGGGTACGAGACAGCTCTACCCCTCCTAAATTCTTTAGACGATGACAATTCAAAATAGAAGATGGCGAACAACATGGCTACGAAATATTCTTTATTACAATGTTTCACATGAAACAAAACAAAGACAATAGGCTTAATTCCATACAGTTAGAATGACCAAAGAAGGGAACATAGAAAGAATATCCAAACTAAAAAACATTGTTGATAGCATTCCAGAGCGACCTGGAAGCTATCAATTTTTTGACAAAGAGGGTAATATTATATATGTGGGAAAGGCAAAGAACATAAAGCGTCGTGTGTCTTCGTACTTTCTAAAAGAAGTAGATCGCTTTAAGACTAAAGTTCTTGTCAGTAAAATTTACAACATTACGTACACTGTTGTCAATACAGAAGAGGATGCGCTGCTATTAGAAAACAGTCTCATCAAGAAATATAACCCAAAATATAACATATTACTCAAGGACGGAAAAACCTATCCCAGCATTTGCATTACAAACGAATGGCTCCCAAGAATCATAAAGACACGTCAAATCCGGAAAGGAAACGGTAGCTATTTCGGTCCATACACACAGATATCTCATCTATATGCAGTCCTTGATGTCATCAATAAAATCTATAAACCTCGCACGTGTTCATTCCCTATTACACCTGCAGGAGTAAAAGAAGGTAAATACCGTGCTTGCTTAAAATACCATATAGGAAATTGCTTGGCTCCATGCATAGCCAAACAATCCCACGAAGATTACATGCAAAACATGGAGCAAGCGCGTGAAATTTTGAAAGGGAATACCAGAGAAGTACGAGATATTCTTTATCAAATGATGCTGAAGAAATCGGAAGAACTCAAATTTGAAGAAGCGCAGATTCTAAAAGATAAATACGATATCCTTAACACTTTTGTTTCCAAAAGCGAAGTAGTGAACTATACCATAAAGGATGTTGATGTGTTCACACTAACCGAGGATGAGGGCAAAAAAACAGCTTATGTGAACTACATGCACGTAAAGAACGGAACGATTAACCAGAGTTTCACCATTGAATATAAGTATAAAATTGAAGAAACAAAAGAAGAAATACTCATCACTGCTATTCAAGAACTTAGATCCAGATTTAAAAGTAAAGCCAAAGAACTCATTGTTCCTTTTGATATCGAATGGAATCTCCACGATTGCACCTTTACCATACCTCAAAGAGGAGATAAGAAACACTTGTTGGATCTCTCTGAAATGAATGCCAAACAATACAAATTTGACCGATTGAAGGAAGCAGAGAAACTAAATCCAGAACAACGTCAGACCCGACTCATGAAAGAGTTACAAACCCAATTGAATCTACCTACCATGCCTTTTCACATCGAATGTTTCGACAACTCTAACATTTCTGGCACCAATGCCGTTGCAGGTTGCGTGGTATTCAAGGGGTTAAAGCCTTCAAAGCAAGACTACCGTAAATACAACATTAAAACCGTTGAGGGTCCTGACGATTACGCTTCGATGAAAGAAGTGGTGAGACGTCGCTACCTACGTATGATAGAAGAACAAATACCCCTACCCAATCTCATCATCACCGATGGTGGGAAAGGTCAAATGGAAGTGGTGAGACAAGTGGTTGAGGACGAGCTTGGGCTTCATATCCCTATCGCTGGACTTGCTAAAGACAACCGGCACCGAACCAATGAATTGCTTTATGGCTTCCCTCCACAAGTCATTGGCATGAAAGCAGATAGCGAGTTGTTTCACATACTCACCAGAATACAAGACGAAGTGCATCGCTATGCCATTACCTTCCACCGAGACAAGCGTAGCAAACAGGCGCTGCACAGTGAGTTAGATAACATTAAAGGTATCGGAATACAGACACAAAAGCAGCTCTTGAAAGCTCTGAAAAGCGTAAAAAAAATCAAAGAAGCTGATTTACAAACACTTACTAACATCATTGGTAAGTCGAAAGCAAATATCATCTTCCAATATTTTCATGAAAAAGAAAGCACATAATATCAAGATAGAGGTACACATGGAGCGATAGAAAAACGACTCATACATTTCACATCTCATTGTTTATCAATAGTTTACATAAATAAGATTAGGTTGTATAAATCATTCATTGTCAATCAATTATCAACAGACAAACGGCGCAAAGGGATACCCTACTCAACTTTCAACTGATAGGTGTCCTACAAAAAACCTATGAACAATATACACTATTCAAATTTTTAATGTGTAACTTTGCACACATCAGTCAAAATTTACAAACACAATTGGTACACCAAGAAATGAAAACTTGGATTCAAATACTCCTTCTTATCGTTGGTATGACCTTAGGGCATCATACTACAGGGAATGCATATCCAAGTGGACACGGCTACCAAAAAGAAGCTAATAGAGAACTATCGGACGTTCAACAAAAGCTTAGTGACAAATACCAGCTTTACCACGAAACCCTTAGCGACCAAGAACGAGGCACGGCTCTACTTACTGATTCCAATCAATCTACTCGAATCAACGCCCCTCGTCCACAACGCTACCTACCCCCATACCTGCAACTTTCCAAGCTCAATGCATATAAGAAATCCACAGAAGCGTGGCATAACAAGCTTCACCTCTGGAGGAAAGGGCACAAAAATTCACTTTCAACGACTCCCATTTCAACAAGAGTCCCTGTCGATTACTACGTGATTGCACTGAGACATATCATTCGTTGAATTGCTATCTTTATAAAACACCCCTAATAGTACATCAGCAGATGTGCGATTTTTTTCCTTGTATAACAATTAAAAGATAGCAAAAAATGGCAAAATTCAAGAATTTAGAGATGTCCAGTACACTCTCTTCCAACCCAGATATCACCATTTCTAAAGGTTTCCTTGGCTTTGGAGCTAAGGCGATATATATCCCTACAAACACTCCTCTGAAGGCAATCATCAATTATTACAACGCTGAAGATGGCGAAAAATTAGTCAAACTTCTGCAAATGCCAGAGGAACAAATCATAGAAAAAGCAGAGAAAATGCGAATGCCACAAAAACAAAGCATGAGCAACTACCGTTTGGAAGCCTGCCTAACCGCAGACAAACAGCTTATTGCCATACAAATGTTTGGCTATGCGGATTTTAAGAACACTCCGCTCCACGAACTCTGCACCTATAAAGGCAAAGCAGCAGAAAGCATCATCAACCTGCTTTAACACATCCGACACTACAAATTCTCACGTCTCATGTATATAACACGAGACATATTTCTAACCTTTCGTTACCGCAATTGATGAGTAGCGAAAGGTTTTTTGATGACTGTTTAATAAGTTAGGAAAAGAGATAAAACGATTAGAATAAAAACAAAAGAAATAGAACGCACTTATATAAGAGGATTAACCCATTATAATAAGGGCATTAACTCATGTTTATAAGGGCATTAACTCATGTTTATAAGGGCATTAACCCATGTTTATAAGAGCATTAACCCAATGTTATAGTACTTTCATGGACTCACTTGACCTTTTTTAGTTGCTTGTTCTAAATTGGTTTAACCTCTATTATAAGAAAACCACTCATCAATTTTTCCACCTAAAAACTCATCAATTAAGAACATAATATTTGGCTAAATGCACAAAAATAAATATCTTTGTAATATGAGAATCGTCATACAAAGAGTTTCAGAGGCATCGGTGAGCATCAAAGATACGATGAAATCGGCCATTCAGCAAGGTTTTCTTATCCTTTTAGGCATAGGTGAAGATGATAGCGAGGACGATATTGAATGGCTTGTCACGAAGGTTGTCAACCTTCGTGTGTTTGATGATGAACAGGGAATCATGAATAAATCTATCCTCGATGTCAATGGCGAAATATTAGTAGTGAGCCAGTTTACCCTCATGGCATCGTATAAAAAAGGCAACCGACCCTCCTATATTCGAGCTGCAGGGCACGAGATTTCTATCCCACTCTACCAGCTGTTTTGCAAACGTTTGAGTGCCCAATTGGGGAAAGAAATTGGCACTGGCGAGTTTGGTGCCGATATGCAGGTAAAATTAGTGAACGATGGTCCGGTAACCATCTGTATGGATACCAAAAATAAAGAGTAACGCAAACACCCCCAAGAAAAACATTCAAAAGATGGAAATCAAAGAAGCACAGCAACAAGTAGACCGCTGGATTAAGGAATATGGCGTTCGCTATTTCTCCGAACTCACCAATATGGCGTGCCTCACCGAAGAGGTTGGCGAATTGGCGCGCATCATCTCACGCACCTATGGCGACCAAAGTTTCAAACCAGGAGAGACACCTAATCTTGCCGATGAAATGGCAGATATTTTGTGGGTACTCATCTGTTTGGCGAATCAAACAGGAGTTGACCTCACCGAGGCTTTTGAGCAAAACATGAAGAAGAAAACCAATCGAGATAAGACAAGACATATCAATAACCCAAAACTAAAACAACAATGACAGTCAACAAAAACATACAACCTACAAAGGAACAGCGCAACGCCAAGAATGCGCCCAAGCAAACAGTCGATAAGTACGAACAGGCTTTGAAAAAGTACAACACCAATCTCAATGATGATGAAGTACGAGAAACGGTTAAGAAGCTCATCGAAGAAAAAGTACATACCAATGACACCCCTGAGGTAAAGAAATTTCTGTTTGGAAGCATCGAACTGACCTCATTGAAATGCACTGATTCGGACGAAAGCATCATGGCTTTTACTGAAAAAGTAAACCAGTTTGACACGCAATACGCTGACCTTCCCCACGTTGCCACTATCTGCGTGTATCCTTGTTTTGCTCAGGTGGTACGCGACACCTTGGAGGTTGAAGGCGTTGAAATAGCCTGCGTATCGGGCAGTTTCCCCTCTTCACAAGCCCTCATCGAGGTAAAGGTAGCCGAAACAGCATTGGCAGTGAAAGACGGAGCTACGGAGATTGACATCGTGATGCCAGTAGGCAAATTCCTAAGCGGCAATTACGAAGAGATGTGCGAGGATATACAAGAGTTGAAAGAAACTTGCGGAGACGCTGCCATGAAAGTGATTTTAGAGACAGGATGCTTGAAAACAGCCTCAAATATCAAGAAAGCCTCTATCCTTTCCATGTATGCCGGAGCCGATTACATCAAAACTTCTACGGGCAAAGAGAAGGTGGCAGCCACACCAGAAGCAGCATATGTGATGTGCCAAGCCATCAAGGAATACTACGATGAAACGGGCATTCAGATAGGTTTTAAGCCTGCTGGTGGTATCAACTCAGTGATGGACGCCCTCATCTACTACACCATTGTAAAAGAAGTGTTAGGCGAAAAATGGCTTACCAACAAGTGGTTCCGTCTCGGTACCAGTCGCTTGGCGAACATGTTACTCAGCGAAATTGAAGGAAAGGAAGTAAAATTCTTCTAATGATACAATAGAAGCAACTGAAAAAAAAAGCCTGATCGGGTAGGAGGTAAATGTTATTCATAAAAGGCATTTACCTCCTACTTTCACATTTACCGACCTCCCACACCACCGTACGTGCCGTTCGGCATACGGCGGTTTCGTACTTTTACACCTCACGGTGTGTGGCAAGTTGTTTTCAGCTATCCCTTTGAGTAACGTCACTTCTATCCTATTGTCGGATTCCGTCCTATCGTCTTGGATAGAGAGCTCCTTTCGGACATCTGACGAAAAGGTTCGCAGGGTAGCATTCATTTACTATTGCACTGCACGATTCGGTCCTTCCCTGTAGGCACACGTACCTTGGGTACTATGACCTCTGCTGACTTCTCACGGCAAGCTTTACTCCGCTTCCTTCGTAAAAACAACCATTTGAAACGTCCGTGAGACCTCCTCGGATAAGAACATTATCTTTCCATCTTATACCTACTTCATTTACACCAACCATTCCGAATAGCTATAGGACTTTGGTTTGTTTAGCAACCTTGCCCATGGTCATATGCCTTGTATGAAGTTTCTGTTCGTTAGGTCAGATGTTTGCCGCCAGCTTCCTTCAGATTTCACCTCACGATGAACACCCTTGCTCTTGGCTATGTAATTCCCGCTATTAGGGCTTACTCGGGACTTCCACCCATTAGATAATGCTCATGCCGAGCGTACTAAAAAAGCGGATATACACCTCAGAGGTGTATATCCGCTTGAGCTTTTTAGCATCATCAAAGCGCCTTGATCCAATCAACGATGTCTTGCATCACCTCTGGCGCAAAGGTTTCTTCTATCAATCGATACTCCGTTGTCTGCCCCGTATTACAGTGTTGAAACAGATGGTTCAGACCTTCGTATTCTTTAATCAGGTTCTTTTTGTTGGGCTTCAAGCCTTTTCTCAAGGCTGAAAGATTGTCGTGCGCATCTACCTGCACATCTTTACTACCATTCATCGCCATGACAGGACACTTGATTTTTGGAAGATAGCAAGCCATGTCGGTAGCGATGAAATCGAGAACCCATGGGGTTTGCATGGTGAGAACGGGTAACAAACTTTGCCGGCTCAATGCTGGGAGCGACACATTGGTTTGTTTCAGCAAGGCATCTAACACGTCTTCGGGGTGAGAAATGTCTTTCTTGGCATTTCTATAAGCATAAATAGCCCCCAACACCTTACAGTAATCGTGGGCAAAAGTGGCACCCCCTCTCGCCTCCATCGCTTGATATACTTGCTTCAACATCAAGCTATCACCTCGTGCAGCCACCCCTGCAAGACTCACAATGAAATCGGGTAAGCCCTCTGCTGCCAACATCATGGCAATACAACCACCCTCACTATGTCCCATGACACCTATCTTTCCAAACTTTTTCAGGCTTTTCAGGTAGTTGAAACCACAGCGGGCATCCTCCGCATTGTCTTTCATCGTCGATTGAGAAGCATCACCTGTAGACTTTGCAAACCCTCTGTCATCGTACCGAAGCGATGCAATGCCATGGCGAGCAAAGTAATCTGCCAAGACTAAGAAAGGTTGATGGTCGAATATTTCCTCGTTTCTATTTTCCTGACCGCTACCTGTTACCATCAGTACCACAGGTACTTTCTGCTTGTTCATCTGCTCATAATCCACAGGATAAGTCAATGTTCCCGAGAAAACAGCATTCGCCTTGGCGTTTTGAAAGGTCACTTCCTCAGTTTGATATGGATAAGGTGCATGAGGAGTTTGCGGTCTTTTTAGTTCCTCCACACCACGATTGAGCATCAAGGGGAAAGACCTACCAAACTGCGTAAACGTTCCTTGAATGTGGTCTCCTTGCTGTTTGCCGAGATAACGAGCCCCAATCGACGAGATAGCAATATCTACAGAGTCGGCTGTCAGACTGTTCACTGTGGCAGGAACACCTTTAACACTTTGGTCAGGACTATCCATCGTTACGATGAAACCGTTGTTTTTGTCCTTTTCCACGTGAAAGACAAGCGTTAATTGTGCACCTTGAACCGACAGTTTGCCCGTCCAACTACCTTCCAATTTCTGTGCTTGCGATACGCAAACGGAAGCACACAACAGGAGCATAAAAGTAAGAAATCTTGTTTTCATAACGATATGAATATGATGTTTACGGGTTATCTATCACGCTCAAAACAAAAACAAGGCTGGAAAAGGTGTGCGTACTCCTTATTTTGTACGCTTCACCACATAGTCGATATAGGCCTGCAAAGCCGTCTTAATATCGGCATCCGTCACATGCTTGTCTATATAATCCAATGTTTGTCGATGCAATTCGCCCATGCGTTGCTCGGCATATTCAATGCCCCCTTGCTGCTTTGTGAAAGCTACCAATTGTGCAATCTCATCGGGCGTCACCGTGTTGTCTTTCACCTTATGTGCCAATTGAAGCATGGTGGCATCGTGCGTAGAATTCAAGGCAAAAATAACAGGGAGGGTAAGTTTCCCCTCTGCCATATCATTGCCAGTGGGTTTTCCAATCTCTTTCGATTCAAAATAATCGAAAATATCATCCCTAATCTGGAATATAATACCCAACGTCTGTCCAAATTGACGAGCAGCTTCCACCTCTTCGGGTGTGGCTTTGCCCGCTTGTGCACCAATGACGGCACACGATTCGAACAAGGCAGCTGTCTTTTGCTTGATGACTTGGTAATATACTTCTTCCGATATGTCCTGATTCTGGATATTACTCAGCTGCAAAATCTCACCATTCGACAAGGTTCTACCAAGGTTAGCAAGGTTTTGTATAATGGCTTCCGAATGGGTGAAAGAAACCTGCAACAAAGCTGTTGACAGAATATAATCGCCCACCAGCACCGCCACTTTGTTGTCGTAGGTCGCATTCACCGATGCCTGTCCACGACGTTCGCCACTCTCGTCCACCACATCATCGTGCACGAGACTTGCGGTATGCAGCAGTTCCAAGCCCACTGCAGCATGCTGAGCTATTGAGGTAACACCATTAAAGTTCTTCGCTATTAACAAAATAAGCATGGGACGCATACGCTTTCCCGTTCGTTGACGAATGTGAGAAAGTGCTTGCGATAGCAGACCATCAGCGTGTGACAACGACTCTTCGAATAACTGATTAAAATCATTCAATTCTTGTGTAATCGGGTGTTGTATGAGAGATAAATAGTCCATGCTTACCAAATTTGTTACAAAAATACAGAATAAATCGCTATTTGTCGCTTTTTTTGCGTAATTTAGCATAAAAATAAATTCAATATCGCTTTACCAAGGGCTTTAACGGAGAATGCCCCCTATCTGGTAAGCCATTATAACACATCAGCAATATGGAAAAACTCTTTCTTTTAGATGCCTACGCTTTAATATACCGATCTTATTATGCGTTTATCAACAGTCCACGTATCAACTCAAAAGGGTTAAACACTTCTGCCATTATGGGCTTTTGCAACACCCTCAACGAGGTACTTACCAAGGAGCAGCCCACCCATATTGCGGTGGCATTCGACCACGGACTTACCTTTAGGAACGAGGCTTTCCCTGCCTACAAGGCACAACGAGAAGCCACCCCCGAAGATATTAAAAAGTCTGTGCCCATCATCAAACAGATTTTGGGAGCGTATCACATCCCGTGTTTACAGGTAGAAGGATTCGAAGCCGATGACATTATCGGCACGTTAGCGATGAAATCGGGCAAAAAAGGCATTGATACTTATATGCTAACCCCTGACAAGGACTACGGACAATTGGTGGGAGAACATGTGTGGATGTACCGACCAAGACACGGAGGTGGGTACGAAACACTCGGTCAGAAAGAGATTTGTGCCAAATACAGCATCAACTCTCCGTTGCAAGTCATCGACATTTTAGCCCTCATGGGCGACACTGCCGACAACTTTCCTGGCTGTCCCGGCGTGGGAGAGAAAACGGCTATCAAACTAATCAACCAGTTTGGTAGCATTGATGAGATGCTACAACGAACGCAAGAGATCAAAGGTAAATTGCGTGAGAAAGTAGAAAATGCCATCGAGGATATTAAGATGTCCCAATTCTTAGCCACCATTCGCACCGATGTTCCAATCGACTTAAAACTTGATGACTTACAAGTGGAAGAACCGAATGAGGCAGAACTTGCAAAAATTCTCCACGAATTGGAATTTAAGACGTTAGCAAACCGAATGCTAAACAAATCTAAAAATAGCACAAAGAAAGCTAACAAACAACTCAATTTATTTGAAGAATCCTCGCCCAACATTCAGGTCGAGCCGAAAAACAAGAGTTTTGAGAGCCTTAAAACAGTACCTCATGAATACAAACTTATTGATAATGAGGAGGAAATGCGCAAATTATGTGACTTTTTCTTAACAAATAAGATTTTAAGTCTAGACACAGAAACCACTTCAACCAATGCAATGGAGGCAGAATTGGTTGGTTTGAGCTTTTCGGTGGCGCCTCACCAAGCCTTTTATATACCCATTCCGGCAAACCGTGAACAGGCAATAAAGATTGTTAATTTATTCAAACCCGCGTACGAAAACGATGCTATACTCAAAATTGGTCAAAATATCAAATATGACATGGAGGTTTTAAGCCGTTACGGAATCGAGCTCAAAGGCGACCTATTCGATACCATGATTGCGCATTACCTCTTACAACCCGAGTTGCATCACAACATGGATTACATGGCAGAGGTTTATTTAAGGTATCAAACGATACATATTGAAGAACTCATTGGACCACGCGGAAAAGGTCAAAAGAATATGCGCAACCTTGCTCCTAACGACATCTATGAGTACGCTTGCGAAGATGCAGATATTACCCTGCAACTTAAAAACATCCTTGAACCTAAGCTCAAGGAACGAGAGGTCGACCAACTGTTTTATGAAATGGAAATGCCTTTGGTACGTGTGCTGACAGAAATGGAGATGAACGGCGTACGGATAGACACAAAAGCACTGCAAGAGGTTTCTGAAAGCTTTACCAAACGCATGAACGACTTGGAAGCGCAAATACATCAATTGGCTGGCGAATCGTTCAACGTCTCTTCTCCAAAGCAGGTGGGCGACATTCTTTTTGAAAAATTGCAGATAGCCGAAAAGCCCAAAAAGACAAAGACTGGGCAGTTTGTTACCAGTGAAGAGGAGCTGCAAAAATATGCCACTGGCAACGAAATAGTAACCCTCATCTTGGACTATCGTGGACTGAAAAAACTCTTGGGAACGTATGTTGATGCACTACCCAAGCTCATCAACCCCCAAACAGGACACATTCACACCTCGTTCAATCAAACCGTAACGGCTACAGGACGGCTTTCCTCGAGCGATCCTAACCTACAAAACATCCCCGTACGGGGCGAGGATGGGAAAGAAATCCGCAAATGTTTCATCCCTGAAGACGGTTGTTTGTTCTTCTCTGCCGATTATAGTCAGATAGAATTGCGTGTCATGGCGCATCTCAGTGGAGACAAGCACATGATTGAAGCCTTTCAAGAAGGGTATGACATCCATGCTGCCACGGCTGCCAAAATCTATGGCAAGGAGATGAAAGACGTGACACGTGATGAACGTACCAAAGCCAAACGTGCCAACTTCGGCATCATCTATGGCATCACGGTGTTTGGCTTGGCGGAACGATTGGGCATCGACAGGGGCGAAGCCAAACAACTCATCGACGGCTATTTCACCACCTTCCCACAGGTACAGACGTACATGGAGCAAGCCAAAGACACGGCTCGAGAGAAAGGATATGTAGAGACCTTCTTCCATCGCCGCCGCTATCTCCCCGATATCAACAGTCAAAACGCCACTGTCCGTGGCTTTGCAGAGCGCAATGCCATCAACGCACCCATACAAGGGTCGGCTGCCGACATCATCAAGGTGGCAATGATACGCATTTACGAACGGTTCAAACGAGAGAATATCCAATCAAAGATGATTCTACAGGTACACGATGAACTCAATTTCAGCGTGTTACCTTCAGAGAAAGAGCGAGTAGAGCGCATCGTTTTAGAGGAGATGCAGAACGCTTATCAACTCAAAGTTCCTCTCGTAGCCGACGCTGGCTGGGGACAAAACTGGTTAGAAGCACACTAAAAATCGCATCATATAAAAACAAAGAAGAACAACGCTATATGAAAATTATCCATATTGAACAACTCATTGAAGACCCCATTCACCTACTTGACAGTGTGGCGGACAATGGCGATTCTTTGCTCATTCACCGCCCGAAAGACAAAAGTGTGGTGATACTCTCCATGGAAGAATACAACCAACTGAAAGCCTGTGAATATCGAGCTAAAAAGAACGAACCGCCAAAGGCTAACATCTAAAATTATTCATGTATTGAGATAAGGGCATTGCGCACACACTTCAAGTGCCTAACTCCTTAGCTTCAATCATTTTACAGCGTGAACGTAAACCTATCACCCCATTGACTTCATAGATTCAAGTTAATGGGGTGATTTTTGTATATACAAACAGCCAACTTCAAAATTCACGACAATCATCCTGCAAATCAAATCTATAGGGAGTTTGACACTCACCAGAAGAAGGCTCCACATACACTCCATTCACCTTCAAAGGCTCAGAGTGCACGGCATCAGCTATCATGGCAGCCGATCCGCCCAAGATTCCAGCTGCGAACTTGAGTGCCAGCAACACCGCATTGATGATGCTGCCAGCAATGGTGACACGGTAAATGGACTGTTCTCGCTGACGGTCGGATTCGGATTTTTCCATCAATGTGTTGAGATTAAAGGGTTACAGCTGCAAATATAGTGATTTTTAACTACACGCTTTGTACAACTTTAGAATATCTGCAAAATAACATGACGCTCAATCCCATTTTCTGATGTATGTGGCGGCTCACTCGCCTGAAACGATTGATTATTCAAAAATTTCAGGGTAAACCGTTGTTTTCCTGGTTTTTATATTTAATTTTGTGTTCGTATTCACCTGCTGCGACACGCAACCGATATGGCTAAGGTGAGATTTTCGATGCAGAAACATCACCTGTTCACGAAAAGATGAATGTGTACTGCAATCCGCAATTGATAGTTATTCTCGGTCACGAGTTTGCCCAAGCCCCCTTTGGGAAACAAGACGGACGGATGACCTCCTTTTATTCATTCAAAACCATCATCATGAGAAGTTATCTGCTTTCACTCCTCGTCGCCCTTTTGGCGGTCACGGGTAGCCTGCCAGTGGCAGCACAAGAGGCCTATGCCGTATTAACACCCGACTCCACGCTCACTTTCTATTATGACAATCAGCGCACCACCCATCAGAATTATGAACGCATCTACGACATGCCCAAACCTGGAGAACCTCCCGCTTGGGCAGGTAATTATAATGAACTCCAGACAAAAATCAAGCACGCCGTGTTCGACACCTCCTTTTCCAGGTTCCGCCCAACCAGCACCCGCTCCTGGTTCTCATATTGCATCAGTTTGCAGGACATCAAAGGCATACGAAACCTTAACACCGAAAACGTCACCAACATGGGCGACATGTTCTATAGCTGCTGGGCATTGATATTGATTGACGTGAGCAACTTCAATACCCAAAAAGTCACTGACATGAGCTACATGTTCTCAGGCTGCGAGGCATTGACATCGCTCAATGTGAGCAACTTCAATACCCAAAACGTCACCAATATATTAGGCATGTTTTCTAGCTGCGAGACATTGACATCGCTTGATTTGAGCAAATTTAACACCCAAAATGTGACCGAAATGAGCATTATGTTCTATGGTTGCAAAGCATTGACATCGCTCGATTTGAGCAACTTCAACACCCAAAACGTCAACAACATGGCGTGGATGTTCTCAGGCTGCGAAGCATTGACATCGCTCGATGTGAGCAAATTCAACACCAAAAAAGTCATCAACATGAGTAAAATGTTCAATGGTTGTAAGGCCTTGACATCGCTTAATCTCAGCAACTTTAATACTCAAAACGTCATCTACATGAACGGCATGTTCGAGGGCTGTGAGGCATTGACATCCCTCGACCTGAGCAAATTCAACACCCAAAACGTCACTGACATGACCGCCATGTTCTCTGGCTGCAAGGCATTGACATCGCTTGATGTGAGCAACTTCAATACCCAAAAGGTCTTCAACATGAGTGGAATGTTCTTTGGCTGCGAGTCCTTAACTTCTATTTTCTGCAACAAAGACTGGAATGTTGGTCACAATGTTTCTGGTGGTGATATGTTTTATGGCTGTAGTCATCTGAAAGGTACCAACACTTGGTTCAACGCAAACAAAACAGGTATTGAGATGGCTAACCCCACCACGGGTTACTTCACAAGCAAGACCACTGGTATTGACCACGTAAAGACTGCCGACCAGGCTGGTGATGGCAAAGCATACGACCTCAGTGGTCGTCGTGTAAACGAGAGCTACAAAGGCATCGTTATTAAGAACGGAAAGAAATATATTCAGAAATAGAAGTTCTATCCTAACCTAACAAAACACTCCACTCCACCCTCCTATAGGAGAGACGGAGTGGAGTGTTTTCGAATGGTTACAAACAACGACTAGAGATAAATTTTGATAACATTAGATGCTGCCTGCAATAGTGACACGGTAAATGCGCTGTTCACGTGTTGATTTTTTGCTAAAAAGAGTATTCATCAATGTTGGGGTATTCAATGTTGTGGTCACAAATGTAGTAATTATTGTTGAGACAGAACATCGCTAACTCGAAATTTTAGGTAAATTCGCCGCGCAAAAAAAGGGCACGGTGCCATTATTGAAGAGCGATATGGATGCCATAAAAAACACCTATATCATGGCGTATGTAAAATGAGTGAAATGCTGTTTTAGAGAAAAATAGATGCTGAATTTTCTTTACAAAGTGCCTCTCAAAACTCGCATAAAAACAACCAACGGCAAAGTGGGTCGCAAATACGCGAGTAATGAGAAAGTTTTGTAATTCGTTGTTATTGTGAACGTTACGCCAATGACAACTCTTTTCTTTCCTTTTTTCATCAGTTTTTGTCGGCTGAAGCATTGAGATAGTCCCACTATTTGCATGCTTTAATGCCGTTGTTACATGTGAATAACACCTCTAATATATGTTTCCAAGACCGTTAAGTCAATGTTTTTACTTGAAAAGACGTTTATTTTGCCAAAATCAACAGATTTTTGTAGAGCGTTTGCCTATTGATTTTTTCTATTTTGAAGATTTTAGATGGTCGATTTTTGGTAAAATAATAGGACAAAAGCAACGGCTACCTTGAGCAAAAAGAATAAGGATGAAAAAACGCTCAATCGAAATTTTGAATAAATTTCTCACGCTCGCAAATGAAAGAATAAATACACATTTAACTCGATCAATCGAAATTTTAGATAAATTTCCCACGCTCGCAAATGAAAGAATAAATACACATTTAACTCGTTCAATCGAAATTTTAGATAAATTTCTCACGCTCGCAAATAATAGAATAAATTCTTATTTGGCTCGCTAAATCGAAATTTTAGATAAATTTCTCACGCTCGCAAATGAAAGAATAAATTCTCATTTGGCTCGCTAAATCGAAATTTTGCACTATCTTTGCAGAAGATAGACTTCGCCTCAACATAGAAAGTAAACTTTCTCTGTCTTCGGCTCGTGCTATCATTGTACTGTATACAATTATATTGAAATAACGACATGTCATTAAAATGTGGTATTGTAGGGTTGCCAAACGTGGGCAAGTCTACCCTATTCAACTGCTTGTCGAGTGCCAAGGCACAGGCAGCAAATTTTCCTTTTTGTACGATTGAGCCCAACGTGGGCGTGATAACGGTACCCGATGAACGGCTCACCAAACTGGCAGAGATTGTGCATCCGGGGCGCATTGTGCCTGCCACATGCGAGATAGTAGACATTGCAGGATTGGTAAAGGGAGCGTCCAAAGGCGAAGGCTTGGGCAATAAATTCTTGGGAAACATACGCGAATGTGATGCACTGATACACGTTATCCGCTGTTTCGACGATGACAACGTGGTACGAGAAGGCGGTATGGCGGTGAATCCCGTCAGCGACAAAGAGGTGATTGACACCGAATTGCAACTCAAAGACTTGGAAACCATTGAGGCGCAACTATCCAAACAGCAAAAAATAGCTGCTTCGGGCAACAAGGAAGCCAAGACGCTTGTTACCGTATTAGAAGCCTACAAGGAGGTGTTGGAGCAAGGAAAGAACGCACGGACGGTGTCGTTCGACACCAAAGAGGAAGAGGAGGCTGCGCACAACCTGTTTCTGCTGACCACCAAACCCGTACTGTATGTGTGCAATGTGGACGAGGCAAGTGCCAAAGAGGGCAACGCTTATAGTGCCCAAATAGAGAAAATAGCCCAAGAAGAGGGCGCCGAAGCCATGGTGATTGCCGCCAAGACAGAAGAGGATATTGCATCTTTGGAGACCTACGAGGACAAGCAAATGTTTTTAGAAGAGTTGGGATTGACCGAAAGTGGCGTGAACCGCCTCATCAAAAAGGCTTATTCGCTGCTCAATCTACAAACCTTCATCACGGCTGGCGAAATGGAAGTAAAGGCTTGGACGTACCACAAAGGTTGGAAAGCGCCACAATGTGCCGGCGTCATCCATACCGATTTCGAGAAAGGTTTTATCCGGGCAGAGGTCATCAAATACGATGATTACATCAAATATGGCAGCGAAAGTGCCGTCCGTGAGGCTGGAAAATTAGGTATCGAGGGCAAAGAATATGTGGTGCAAGACGGTGACATCATGCACTTTAGATTTAATGTTTAATGAACAACTATTAGGCTAATTGGGCTAATTAGCCTAATTAGCCCAATAGCCTAATAACAAAACAATATGATAGACCACCTACTTTACATCCTGTGGAATCCTGATTTAGAGATATTCCGCATCGGCAATTTTGCCATTCGTTGGTATTCAACCTGCTGGTTGATAGGACTTGCCTTGGCATACTTCATCGTGAAATGGCTCTATAAAGACCAAAAGGTGAAGGATGCGTATTTCGATCCGCTGTTTATGTATTGCTTTTTAGGCATTTTAATCGGTGCCCGATTGGGACACTGCTTGTTCTATCAGCCCGAATACTTTTTGTCTTCGTGGACGCATGTCGTCGAAATGTTTCTGCCTATTCACCAAATGGCAGACGGTTCATGGAAGTTTACAGGGTACGAGGGATTGGCTTCGCACGGTGGTACGATAGGACTCATGGTGGCACTCTATCTGTACTATCGCAAAACAGGCATGAACTTGTGGCATGTACTCGACGACATTGCCATCGCCACTCCTATCACTGCGTGCTTTATCCGTTTGGGCAACCTCATGAACAGCGAGATTATCGGCACACCAACCAATGTGCCTTGGGCTTTTATCTTTGAGCGGGTAGACATGACGCCACGCCACCCAGGACAGTTGTACGAGGCGATTGCCTACTTTTTCTTCTTCTTCGTCATGCTGCATTTCTACAAGCGAACCTCCAAAGAGGTGGGTACTGGCTTCTATTTCGGCTTGTGTCTGACCCTCATTTTCACGTTCCGATTCTTCATAGAATACACCAAGGATATACAAGTAGACTTCGAATCGGGCATGATTTTCAACATGGGACAACTGCTGAGCATTCCTTTCATCATCCTTGGTATTACCTGCATGAGGGGTGGAAAATGGATGAAAAAGTTGGGTGCGAAATAATATTTTCGTCCCTACGCTAAGACTTACCGAGGCACCCACCCTACTTTGAAAGAAGGAAGGTGGGTGCTGATGAACATAATAATGATTAACAAACCTTTTATTCATGACTAACAAAACCTTTATATTATTGGCTTTTTTAGCCTTGAGTGGTGCTTGCATGGCACAAAACAGAGTGGAAAAAGAACTTTCCTCATGGCAATTCTCTCGCAATGGCGATGCGTGGCAACCGGTGACAGTGCCACACGATTGGGCAATCAAAGGACCATTTGACAAGCAGTGGGATCGCCAATTCTTAGTTATCACGCAAGACGGACAACGCACTCCTATATGGCATACAGGACGTTCGGGCGGACTGCCTTGGTTGGGACGTGGCGAATATCGCACCACCATCAATGTGCGCGACCTCGATGCACGCACCGAACTTTATTTCGATGGAGCCATGAGCGAACCTGTTGTCTATATCAATGGCACGGAAGCGGGTCGGTGGGCGTATGGATACAACGCTTTTCGCATCGATATCACGCCCTACTTAAAACAGGGGGACAATGAGATATTGGTTAAACTGAACAACTTGGAGGAGAGCAGCAGGTGGTATCCGGGTGCTGGACTATATCGCCCAGTCACGCTGATTACGACCAACAAAACCTATATAGACCCTTGGCAAACGTATTTCCGCACCCTCTCCGTTTCGCAACAAGGAGCGGAAATTGCCGTGAATGCACAAACCAAAGGACTCAGAGAGAACGACAAGCTCAAGACGCACATTATCCTAAAAGACAAAAACGGTAGGACAGTGGCACAGAACACGGTGGAAAACGATACGAAAGGGGATGTAGCAACGACGTTCAACATCAAGAATCCACAACTTTGGAGTCCCGAACATCCTTATCTCTACACGTTACAAATCTGCGTGAAACGAGGCAGCAAAACTTTGGATGCCACCTCACAACAGGTGGGAATCCGCACCATAGCCATTACGAAAGAGCACGGTTTTCAGCTCAATGGCATCACACGAAAGTTCAAGGGCGTATGTCTACACCACGATTTAGGACCTCTTGGTGCGGCTGCCAACAAGGCTGCCATGATTCGACAGATACGTATCATGAAAGATATGGGCGTAGATGCCATCCGTACTGCGCACAACATGCCTTCGCAAATGCAAATGCAGGTGTGCGACTCCATGGGGATGATGGTCATGGCAGAGAGCTTTGACGCATGGAAAGAACCAAAGGTAAAGAACGGTTACAACCGGTTTTACGATGAATGGTGGCGCAAAGACCTTACAAATCTGATTTTAGGGCATCGCAATCACCCATCTATCGTGATGTGGAGCATTGGCAATGAGATACCCGAACAAGCCAACCAGCAGGGTACAGAGCGCGCCAGAGCCATGGTGAAATTTTGCCATAGCCTCGATTCTACACGCACCGTCACTTGCGGTGTGGACAATCCAGAGGGCAGCGTCAATTGCGGTTTCTATGCTGCCACAGACGTACCAGGCTTTAATTATCGTGTGTTCCTTTACGAAAAACTCATCGACAAGCTGCCACAAGGGTTCTTGCTGGGCTCGGAAACATCTTCAGCAGTGAGTTCAAGAGGGGTCTATAAATTCCCTGTAGAAGAGAAGAATATGGCTACCTACGATGACGGACAATGCTCATCGTACGACGTGGAGAAGGTGAGCTGGGGCAGTTACCCCGATGAAGACTTTGCCAAACAAGACGATTTGCCCTACTCTATCGGTCAATTCGTGTGGACAGGCATCGATTACATCGGCGAACCCACTCCTTATTACAGCTATTGGCCCTCACGAAGTAGCTACTTTGCACCCGTCGACTTGGCAGGCTTGCCGAAAGATCGCTATTATCTATATCGCTCGGTGTGGAACACTTCCTCTCCCACCCTGCACCTTTTGCCACATTGGACATGGCATGGACGTGAGGGAAAAGTAACACCCGTGTACTGTTATACGAGTTATCCCGAGGCCGAACTCTTTGTCAATGGCAAGAGTCAAGGACGCATCAAGAAGAACAAGGCATCCAAATTAGACCGCTACCGCTTGCGCTGGAACAACGTAGTGTATGAGCCGGGCGAACTGAAGGTAGTGGCTTACGACGAAAAGGGCAAGGTAGTGGCTCAACAAACCATTCACACCGCCGGTGCGCCTCATGCACTCAAGATTGAAGTAGACAAGCAACAGCTCGCAAACGACGGCAAGGACTTGCTGTATTACACCATTAGTATGGTAGACAAAGACGGCAACCTCTGTCCCGATGCCAACGACCTATTGCTCTTTGAAGTGTCTGGTGCTGCCCGTTTCAAGGCTGTCTGCAATGGCGACGCCACGTCATTAGAGCCTTTCCACTTGCCCAATATGCACCTTTTCCACGGCAAATTGGTGGTAACTGTGCAAAGCAACGGAATGAAAGGGCAAGTGCATTTAACCGTCAAAGCCCCTAAATTTGGATTCGGCGCACATCACACACTGTAATTGGAAGAAAGAGATTGTTAAGGAAGGGGGGTCCTATCTCACCCCTCTTTCCCCTATATCTAAAATGACGCAGTGCGTTTGAGGTGCACTGCGTCATTTATTCTGATGCATAAAAAGGTAACGGATCAACCTCAACTCTTCTAAAATTGTACCTCTATAATCTTATCAATGCAATTCTTTGACAATGCTGTTGGCAAGGTAAGCACCATCCCTGTCTGACATCTTTCCACCTTTACTGGCTGTTTGGTGTCATAGACAAAGGCTTTCTTGATGCGCTGTTTACCGATGGGCAGAAGCAAACTACGGTCGTGCAGATTCAGGATATGCACAAAGAGACGATTGCCTTTCTGCGTGGTAACACCCCAATCGTGAGGCTTCACCATGCCCCCTCGTGTGCCATAAATCGTTTCTCCATACACTTTCATCCACTGTCCCACCTTCTGCAAGCGTTCCAAAGCCACGGCAGGGAGTTCACCATCGGGCTGTGGTCCAATGTTCATCAACAGGTTGGCGTTCATGCCAGCCGCCTTGACAATGTAGCGTATCAAGGTAGTATCCGACTTATAGTCCTGATCGGTAATCTTATATCCCCACATGCCATTCATGGTCTCGCACGTTTCCAGCGGCAACCTACTGATGTCTTGCCCCGACAAACCAGCATTGTTCTCACCAGGCAAATCCCGTTCGAATATCTGAATGTCCTCGCCTTGGAAAGGAGTGGTGTGATGATTGTTACCCACCAAACACGCAGGTTGTAAGCGATGAATGAGCTGATATTGCCCTTCCAGTTGCCAATCGAAATCGGGTTGCTGGTCCCACCAACCGTCAAACCATATCGCACCTATCTTTCCATAGTTGGTTAATAGTTCAGTAAGTTGGTTGTTCATAAACGCATAATAATGCTGCCAATTGCCTTGAGGGTTGGGACGCCCTGTTCCTCGTCCTGTTCTTCCCCACACTGCATCCTCTCTGTACCAGTCAATATGCGAATAATACAGATGCAATCTGATGCCCTGCTTGTGACATTCGTCTGCCAACTCCTTCAAAATGTCGCGCTTGAAAGGGGTTGCATCCACGATATTATAGTCAGAATACCGAGTTTTGAACATTGAGAATCCCTCATGATGGCGGGTAGTAAAGCAAATATACTTCGCTCCCGACGCCTTGATAGCCGATACCCAAGCAGCTGCATTGAACCGAGAAGGATAAAAACCTCCTGCCAGTTTAGCATACTCTTTGTAGTTCAAATTCTTGTTGGTCATGGTCCACTCGCCTGTTGCCAACATGCTATACAAGCCCCAGTGCAGGAAAATACCAAACTTAGCATCTTGAAACGCTTGGCGCGAAGCCATATTCTCTGCCGTTGGTTGATAACTCTGAGGCTGACCAGTAGCGGCCTTTGTCTGCGAAAAGGCTGCTGTGGTGAAACATAAAGTTAAAAGAAAAGAAATAAGATTCTTCATGGTTGTATGGTTTGATAAATGAAAATAGATAAGCTGTAACAAATCATTAAAAATTAAACTTCATCCCTCCGCCAATATTGATACCTGGTAATGGTGCCAAAAAACTCACAAGTGAATAGTGCGGACGACAGTCTTCATTCAACAAATTCTTACCATAAAGGTAAAATTCTACGCCTACTTTGGCAATTTCTAATGTGTATCCTAAACGGGCATTCATCATCGTATACCGAGGTAGAGCGTATTCAGGTAGTATTTGTTGAGATAAAAACGTTTTTGGAAAGTAATGATCCACGTCAAGAAGGGCAGTAAATTGTCGCCATTTTCCCGTAAAATTACACCCTACTCTACTAATTGGTTGATGGGGCATATACACATCGCTGGTCGCCAAATGTTCCTCATCTACACACCATTCTTTATTCTTTACCCAATCATAGAACACATTCATGCTCCACTGTCCCCAGCTTCTTAAATCCATATCGTATCCTAAAGCTGTTTCAAACCCTAAGATATTGGTATTGGCTGCACGCCATTTTCTGTGAGTCAGTCCATTTGGTGTAAATCCTAAAGAGGACAGATAGAGATAATTTTTATAATAAGAATCGTAGAACGTAAATGAGAAATGCAAACCTTTCCATAACACACCAGCTTCAAATTCCATTTGATGAGCTGACTCTTTCTGCAAAGTTTCATCGCCCTTCTCATGAGCCAACAAAGCAAAGTGAGTACCCTGGGCATACAACTCATTGATTTCGGGCGCACGCTCTGAATAATTATAATGCGCTGAAAGATAGCCTACCTTCCACAAGTCGCCACGCAGCGTAGCGCTAAATTGATGGAGTGCAAAACGTTTATCATGCGCCCGTTGGTCTTGCCAGCCCTCTTGTGTGGAAAAAACTGCATCGTCTATCAGCTTACGATATACCTGTTCGTGGCGATAACCCAATGCGGCATGGATGAATTGATAATCGAAATATTGCATACTGAAAAGTCCCCAACCCAAAGACTGATGGTTCGGAAGATAACGAGCACTACCCTCTCCCTCCATTCGCTGATAAATAAAGTCAGCACCAGTGACCCCTGTCCAGAACTTCAGTCGCTGCTGATGCAACTCAAATCGCGTGTTCTGTTTGAGCGTCTTGAACTGATTTCCTATCTCACTACCTAAAAATTCTTGGTCATTGGCATACTGCACCAAGCCTTGAAGTTTCACCGTTGGAAAGTAGGGTAGCACGTTAATCAGTTCTGTTTCTATTCTTCCGATATGCTGATCGTTACGGCCATTCACTCCAACGTAGTCTTCTGGGCGACCTGCATTGGGGTCTTGAGCGTGTAAAGAGGTGATAGCGCCTTCGGTCAAAGTGCTCGCAAATAGCGGTGTACCATAGTTGGAGTGATGATATTGATAACCTGCGCCAACCTTCACATGTTGAGATACATAACTCATGCCTGCCTCTACAGCGTTTCCCCGTCGGTAACTGTTCGGTATTTTTTGATACTCAACCGTACCGTAATCCACAAATTGATGTGGTATCTGTACGTAACGGTCGCGTTGAGGGTCCTGTCCAGGTACAAAAAGAGGATTCGGTGTATTTTGAATAGTTTTTCCCGAAAGGATTTCTTCTGATTGGAAAGTGAACAGATCATCATAATTTTGCTTTGCTGGATCTATGTTCCATCGTCCTGACTCACTAATATAAGGAAACAAAGTATAATTAAGTCGTCGCCCCGCAACAACACTTCGTTGCATCATTCGCTGTAACGCTGGATTCGATTCCAGCAGTGAAGTATCGTTAGCCAATGTTGCTTTGGTGCTTCCAGGGATACTTACTTCTTTTTCGTGATGATACAATGCACCGATATGCCATAAATAATGCTGCCCAATACGACCATTTAGGCTAAAAGAGAGGCGAGATCCACTATTCGAACCGAAATCTAAAACGGCAGTACCCGTCACATAGCCTGTAGGAACCTGCATAGGGACTAATTGAGAATGCATATTCACCGCACCTCCAATGGCTTCTCCGCCATACAACACACTGGCAGAATGCTTAGAAATCTCCACATCTGTCCATTTGTCTTGGTCGATATCCAATCCAAAAGTAGGACTGATGCCCGAAAGATTGCTCACACTCAGCCCATCTGAAAGTATGCTCACACGATGCCCACTCAGACTTCTAATAACGGGAAGTCCTACGTTTGGTCCAAACGACAGATGCTGTATGCCAGGAATTCTTCCCAACGTTTCACCTATTGTTGGTCCTTGTCGCAGCGATAATTCTTGCATGTTGTAGGAGAGAAAGCCACGCGTATTGTTTATGTGGCTAAAGGTATCGACAACAAGCGACTGACGAACAGCCGAGGTGTCACTGTTTATGGCATAATTGTTCCTATCTGTTGCTGCTCCCTTTACAGGCATCATTTCCATGCCAAGAAACAGCAATATCAAACAAAGGTTGGTCTTTTTCATTTCAGATATATAAAAATTTGTCCACAAAAGAATGGAAAACCAAGCAATAACCAAGATAGACACCCTTCTAAAAAGGGAACAAGAACACAGTTAAAACACTATTCTGCTCCTATGATTTTCTTGATTTCGTTGAGTTTGTTCAATGCCTCCATGGGCGTAAGGTTGTTGATGTCAAGCCCGAGTATCTCGTCACGCACCTGACAAAGCACAGGGTCGTCCAGTTGAAAGAAGCTCAACTGCATGCCTTCCCTGTTTTCTTCCAAATGTTTCAGGTTGGGCTTGCCCACCGAACCCACCTGACTGTTGTCCGACTCTAATTGTTTTAAAATTTCATTAGAGCGTTTGACGATGCTTCGGGGCATACCTGCAATCTCAGCCACATGGATACCAAAGCTGTGTTCTGAGCCGCCACGTTCCAACTTACGCATAAAAATCACCTTGCCATCTGCCTCTTTCACACTCACGTTGTAATTGTGAATCCTCGGGAAATGCTTCTCCATTTCGTTCAATTCATGGTAGTGTGTGGCAAAAAGCGTGCGCGCCTGCGACTTGGAATGCTCGTGCAAGTACTCTACAATCGCCCAAGCAATGGAGATACCATCGTATGTTGACGTTACCCTACCCAACTCATCAAAGAGCACCAACGACCTGTTGGTCACGTTGTTCAGGATATTTGCCGCCTCTGTCATCTCCACCATGAAGGTCGATTCACCCAAGGAAATATTGTCAGAAGCCCCCACACGTGTGAAAATTTTATCCACTAAGCCTATTTTAGCACGCTCTGCAGGCACGAAACACCCTATCTGCGCCAACAGTACTATCAACGCCGTTTGGCGCAACAGCGCCGACTTTCCAGCCATATTGGGTCCTGTAATCATCATGACCTGCTGTTTCTCCGTATCCAAGTAGATGTCATTAGGCACGTAAGTCTCGCCTAAAGGCAGCTGCATCTCGATGACAGGGTGGCGACCTTGCTTGATGTCAAGAACATCGGTGGCGTCAATTTGCGGCCGCACATACTGATTTTCCTCCGCCACCTGCGCAAAGCCAAGCAGACAATCCAAATGGGCTATCAGGTTGGCATCAAGCTGTATCTGTGGAATGTACGGTTGCATGTCGACAATGAGTTCGCGAAACAGCTTGTCTTCCAACATCATGATGCGCTCGTCAGCCCCCAATATTTTCTCCTCATAACCCTTCAGTTCCTCGGTAATGTAGCGTTCTGCCTGTGCCAATGTTTGCTTGCGAACCCAGTTCTCCGGCACTTTGTCCTTGTACATGTTGCGCACCTCGAGGTAATACCCAAACACGTTGTTGTATCCCACCTTCAGAGATGCGATGCCTGTCCGCTCTACCTCACGCTCTTGTATCTGTATCAGATAATCTTTACCATTGCGCGATATTTGTCGCAGCTCGTCAAGTTCGGTATCATAACCATCGGCTATCACCCCACCCTTGTTCACCAACAGGGGCGGATCGGGTTGTATCTCGTGTTCAATGCGGTCGCGAATGGTTTCGCAAAGCTGCAACTGTTCGCCAATTCTCCGCAAGCTCTCGTTCGACGCTTTCATGCAGGCAACCTTCACGGGTTGCAGAGCTTGCAGCGCATTCTTTAGCTGTACCACCTCTCTTGGCGACACTCGGCCTACAGCCACCTTTGAGATAATGCGCTCAAGGTCTCCTATGCGTTGAAATTGTTCACCCACCAACTGTCGGAAATCGGGGGCTTTGAAGAAATAATCCACCACATCTAAGCGTTGTTGAATGGGCGTTACATCCTTTAACGGAAACACCATCCAGCGGCGAAGCATACGTCCTCCCATGGGCGTAATGGTCTTGTCGATGATGTTCAGCAACGACCGGCCCCCCTCTTGCATGGTGTCAATCAGCTCGAGCGAATGAATGGTAAACTTGTCCAACCGCACATAACGTTCTTCTTCGATGCGGGCAAGCGATGTGATGTGCCCGATATTGGTATGTTGGGTAATCTCCAAATACTGCAAAATGGCGCCCGAAGCCACAATACCGCTTTTCATGTGCTCTACACCAAAGCCTTTCAGCGACTTGGTGCCAAAGTGTTTCAGCAATCGTTGGCGTGCGCTCTGCTCGGTAAACACCCAATCTTCCAACTCAAAGACACAGTATTTGGTGCCAAAATGAGTATCAAAATTGCGCTTGTCGTTGCGGTCGTACAACACCTCTTTGGGCGCAAAGCTGCCCAATAGCTTCTCTACATAATCATAAGTACCCTCACCTGTGAGAAATTCGCCCGTCGAAATGTCCAAAAAACTCACGCCACAAGCCGCTTTGCCAAAATGCACCGCAGCCAAGAAGTTGTTTTCCTTGTAATTCAACACGTTATCCCCCATAGCCACACCCGGTGTCACTAACTCGGTAATGCCACGCCTCACCATCTTGTCAGTGGCGGAAAGTCCCTTCTTACCTTTCAGTTCTTCTCGCTTTTTCTTCGGGTCTTCTAATTGGTCGCAAATAGCCACGCGCTTGCCAGCCCTAATCAGTTTGGGCAGATACGTATCGAGAGCGTGGTGCGGAAAACCAGCCATAGCCGTTTCGCCACTATTGCCCCCATTGTTTCTCTTCGTGAGTGTGATGCCCAGGATGCGTGAACCCTCAATGGCATCATCGCCATACGTCTCGTAAAAGTCGCCACACCGAAAGAGCAACAGCGCATCGGGGTGCTGCCGCTTCATGCTGAAAAACTGTTTCATCATTGGTGTAAGACCTTTATCTTTCTGTGCCATAGGGGAATATTTCTATTGAATTTACAAAGTTATCAAAAAACGATTGGTAGGCAAAATAATTGAGTCATTTTTAGTAAGCAATTGTTTTTTCGGCACGGCT
>NZ_HG417098.1:0-6284 GCF_000455445.1 Hoylesella timonensis 4401737 = DSM 22865 = JCM 15640
AAGCAGCGGGAACTTCGGGGAATTTTTGAGAGTTTTCCGTAATCTCTTTTGTGATTTCGGCATAGCGTTCCCCGTATGATTTGCTTTTGCCGACAAGCATTTGCTGTGCCTGCTCAATTTGGTCTTGGGTAACAGAAGGCACTCTCTGTTTTTGTTCCTGTTCATTTTTCTTTTCACATGCTTTCTCCAATTTGCGGCACGCCATGCGGAATTGTTGCCAGAGGAAGAGTATTCCAATGAACACCCATACCGCTATCAGAAACAGAAGTATGTTGAATAGTATCGTTTGCATAATGGTGATTTTTATATATCGTTGGTTCTTTGTTCAAAAATCTATTGCTACCTTTCGTCGATGCTTTGCTGTGGCATTATTGAGCAGTTCCTTGTGCTCCTTGAGGTGTTCACGCAGGATGTTGTCAATGTAGGATGCCATTGACACCCGTTCGCCCAAGTCCTGCAAGACGTTTTTTAGCACTTGGAGTGTTTCAGCACTCATGGTAAAATTGGTCCGCTCTCGGAGTCGGACTGACTGTAAATAGCGTGTGCGGTAGTCGTCTAAGGAAATCTGGGATGTTCCCACACATTTTTCATTTTCTCTCTCGTGGCTTTTATACAAAGTCTTATCCTGCTTATTTTCCGAGGTAGACACAACCTCTTTTACCAGATGCAGTTTTTCCTTTTGGTTGGCACTGACCTCTGTTTTCATATCTTCTTCCTCATCAGGTGGGTCAAAAGCCAGCGTTTCCTTGGGAGGAGTCTTCATCACCCCTTCTTCAGCCATCTCCTTGAGCTTGGCTTCCAGTTTTTGCCGTTGTTCCTGTATGTTTGCCATAATGCTGTCTTATTTAATTTGAATATGGGTAAGTAATTCTTCTATCAGTTCATCAATACCAGTCCCTGTCCGTAAGGCTTTATTAGGAGGAAGGTAAGTGGAGCGGAATACCCCACGAAATCCGTATTGCTCCAATTCATGGCTGAAACGGTGGGTGGCATAGATGTTTTGGTTAAGCAGCGTATAATCTTCGTTCTTGATATACTTGCTGTAGTATTCAATGAGCGTGTTCTTAACCCTGCGGTCAACTTTGTTCCATAGAAGAATGACTTCCTTGATACGGGCACTTGACATGGACACGCCCAAATCGTTTACCGCCTTGATATAGGTGAGGCAGGCAACCATCGACTGCACGTCTGGCTCTAAGGGAGAAAGGATATAGTCCATATCCAGCGAGAGTTGCAGAAGGTCGCTAGTACCCGCATGACCGGGAAAGTCAAAGATGACCAAATCGAATTTCTCTGATGGATGATTACTGATATACTCGCTTGCCGTTGCTATTGCCTCCTTAGGTGCAGCTTTGAGTATGCGGTAGGCTGTACGCTTCAAAGAAGAGAAATGTTGTCTCATCTGCTGAGAAAGCTGTGGATCACTTTCAATGCAAGCCTTTTCCCTTTCACGGAGTTTATAGAAGGAATCCTGAGACAAGTCACAGTCTACTGCAAAAAGGCGAATGCCTTTTTCGTAGTAAAGAATGCTGCTGACTATCTCCGCCAAAGTGCTTTTGCCAACACCTCCCTTTTGAGAGGAAAAGCCCAGAAATATGGGCGATGTTTGTATCTGTTCCATACTATAGATATTTTAATCGTTTGAACTATAATTCGAATGGTAGCTCGTTAAACTAATCGTCAGAACGAATTATTAATTCTTTTATCTGTCGAAATATCGAATTATCGATCGTTCGATTTGTCGATTTGTCGACATCTCGATAGTTCTATCTGACGATATATTGAACTATTGAAATAGAGTTCGTCATATCGCTCTTTTAATAGTTCTATCGAACGATATTCCGTTCGATTTATCTGCAAAATAAAAGCTTTTTCGATAGATATTTCTATGCCATAGAAATACAAGGATAAATAAGGGAAAAGAGTGAAAATGGTTGATAATGAGATATTTGAAAATCTACTGTAACTTTGCAGACAGATAGAAAACATGGAGGTAAACTATCCGAAGCGGACACCCTTACAGGTGGATACTTCAATCGTATCAACTCTTGATATTGGCAAGGTGTGTCTTTGTAACACAAACCGCAGTTTGTCCCACAAAGACCCTTGCCCCGAAGGGGAGATAAATTACTCCAAAGTCGTAATTAAAGAATGAACAACAGATGAACAGACTAAAAGAAAAGAATATGGAACACAAATTACCTAATAAGCCTCGTTGGGACAACTGGCACGTTCGACTACCGGATATAAAAGACCAGCAGAAAGTCATTGCAATGTTTCATAAGTCGGGTGCACAAACCAAATCGGATTTTGTGCGTGCGCGTCTGCTGGGTGAGCCTTTTAAGGTCATTACAGTGGATAAATCCGCAGTGGAATACTATCGTAAACTCTCCGAACTGACGGCACAAATCCATAAGATTGGCGTGCTGTATAATCAGGCGGTACGGGCTTTGAACAGCTATCACGGTGTGAAAACCGCCCGAATTATGCTGGAGAAAATGGAGCGACTCTCCCAACAGATTATCGAATTACAGCAGCAGACCATCAGTCTGACCATTGATTACCGGAAAAAATGATAGCCAAGATTTCTTCCACGGAAAACCTTGGCGGAGCACTCGGCTATAACTTCAAAAAGGTGGAAAAAGAAGAAGCGAGCATTCTTCTTGCACAAGGATTGTACCAAAACAAGGAGGGTACTTATACGATGGCGGAAGTATTGGCCGACATGCAGGCACTCATCCCGGCAAAATGCCGCACGAAAAAAACGGTGTTCCACTGTTCGCTCAATCCGCACCCGAAAGAGAAACTATCCGATGAAACACTTACGCAGATTGCAAAAGAGTATATGGAGGCACTCGGCTACGGCAAGCAGCCCTATATTGTATTCAAGCACAACGATATTGCCCGTGAGCATATACACATCGTTTCGCTTCGGGTAAATGATAAGGGGCAAAAAATCAATGATAAGTTTGAGGGGCGAAGAAGCAAAAAGATTACCGATACATTGGAAAGAAAATACGGACTTATCCCGGCAAACGCCGTTCTTTCGTCGGATGATGAAATCGGGCGGAAAGTGGATATTGGAAACGGGGACATCCGCAAACAAATCGGTACATTGGTAAAGGCTGTATTGAAACACTACCGCTTCTGTTCCTTGGGTGAAATGAATGCCATTCTTGCAAGAAACAATCTTGCTGTGGAGGAAGTGAAGACGGAATACCGGGGAAAGCGTTATGACGGGTTGGTTTATGTACCCACAAGTGAGAGCGGAGAGAAGGTAGCAACTCCCATCAAGGCTTCGGACATCGGTAGAGGGGTCGGTTATACTGCCGTTCATCATCAGATGATAAAATCAAGGAAAGAATTGAAGGCATATTTGCCGAAAATAAGAAACCGTGTTCTTTCGGTGATGAGAACTTCTCCCAAGACGGAAGCGGAACTTATTAAGCGGCTTGATGAAAATGGACTCAGGACATTGCTCCATAAGACGGAAAACGGACGCATATACTGGATAACCTTCGTTGATGACACGCTCGGTGTTGCCGTCAACGGTTCCCGTCTGGGCAAAGGATATTCCGCTGCCGTGTTCAACGGTTATTTCTCCCAAGAGGGAACCAATCCGTTTTTGGATAAGCAGAAATATGGTGCTCTCTCCGACATGGATTCCCATAAGAAAGAACAAAGGCAAGACGTGCCCGACCAAAAGGAGGAAGCCAACTTCAGCGCTGTGGAGGAACTTATCGACGAGCTGCTTCAAGCTCCGCAAGGTAATGACGACTGGAAAGAGGCGGCATGGCAGCGTAAACTGCGGCGCAAGAACAAAATCAGATTGGGAAAAAGAAGACAATAATTCAAACGGTGTTCAAACACCATTTTAACATCATAAAAGGAAAAACATTATGGCACAGGAAGACGATTTGAGAGCATTGGGTAAGATTATGGACTTTATGAGAGGTATATCGGTGATATTCCTCATCATCAATTGTTATTGGTTCTGTTACGAGGCGTTCCACACATGGAACTTCACCATCGGCATTGTGGATAAGATCCTTCTGAATTTTCAGCGTACCACGGGATTGTTTTCTTCCATTCTTTGGACAAAACTGTTTTGTGTTGTTTTTCTGGCACTCTCCTGCTGGGGCACCAAAGGTGTCAAGGAGGAAAAAATCACTTGGAGCAAGATAATGACGGCATTGGCGGTCGGCTTTGTATTGTTCTTCTTGAATTGGTGGCTGTTGGAATTGCCATTAGGAAAAATAGGCAGCGCCACGCTGTACATCTTCACCCTGTCAGTGGGATATATCTGTCTGCTCATGGCTGGAGTATGGATCAGCAGACTACTGAAAAACAATCTGATGGATGATGTGTTTAATACGGAAAACGAGAGCTTTATGCAGGAAACCCGTCTGATGCAGAACGAGTATTCGGTGAATCTTCCGACACGATTTTACTACAAGAAGAAATGGAACCGAGGCTGGATCAACATCGTCAATCCGTTCCGTGCCTCAATGGTACTTGGTACGCCGGGGTCGGGTAAGTCCTACGCCATCGTAAACAATTATATCAAGCAGCAAATCGAGAAAGGTTTTGCCATGTATATCTACGATTACAAGTTTCCGGACCTTTCGGAAATAGCTTATAACCATCTACTTAAACACTTGGAAGCCTACGAGGTTAAGCCCCAATTCTTTGTCATCAACTTTGACGACCCTCGAAAAAGCCATCGTTGCAATCCCATCAATCCGCACTTTATGACGGACATCTCGGATGCCTACGAGAGCGCATACACCATCATGCTCAATCTTAACCGCACATGGATTCAGAAACAGGGTGATTTCTTTGTGGAGTCGCCCATCATTCTTTTGGCTGCCATCATTTGGTACCTTAAAATTTATGAGGGAGGAAAATACTGCACATTCCCTCACGCCATTGAATTTTTGAACCGTCCCTACGCACAGATATTCCCGATACTTACTTCCTACGATGAGCTTTCCAATTACCTTTCGCCTTTCATGGACGCTTGGGAGGGAGGAGCACAGGACCAGTTGCAGGGACAGATAGCCAGTGCCAAGATACCGCTTTCACGCATGATTTCTCCAGCCCTCTATTGGGTAATGACGGGTGATGATTTCTCGCTCGACATCAACAATCCCAATGAGCCGAAAGTTCTTGTTGTGGGCAATAATCCCGACCGCCAGAATATCTATTCGGCAGCCCTCGGTCTGTATAACAGTCGTATCGTGAAGCTCATTAACAAGAAGAAGCAGCTCAAATCTTCAGTGATTATCGACGAGTTGCCGACTATATATTTTCGTGGACTTGATAATCTGATTGCTACTGCACGAAGTAATAAGGTAGCGGTATGTTTGGGCTTTCAGGACTTCTCCCAGCTCACTCGCGATTATGGCGATAAGGAAAGCAAGGTAATACAAAACACCGTGGGTAACGTGTTCAGTGGTCAGGTCGTGGGCGAAACTGCCAAAACTCTCTCAGAGCGTTTCGGTAAGGTGCTCCAGCAACGGCAGTCTATGACCATCAACCGCAACGATAAGTCCACCTCTATCTCCACACAAATGGACAGTCTTATCCCTGCAAGCAAGATTTCAAACCTCACGCAGGGGATGTTTGTAGGTGCTGTGTCCGACAATTTTGATGAGCGTATTGACCAGAAGATTTTTCATGCGGAGGTAGTCGTGGACAGTGCAAAAGTCTCTGCAGAGATGAAAGCCTATCAATCAATTCCTGTAATAGCAAACTTCACAAACGAAGATGGCTCCGACAATCTCAAAGAGACCATCGAAGCCAACTACAAACGTGTCAAGCAGGACGTGCTATCGCTTGTAAATACAGAGACTCAACGTATAAAGAACGACCCTGAACTACGACACCTCATTAGAGAATAAGAAATATTCACCAGTTATTCTTATGTAAGGCAACCCCTATCTCAAGAATCCTGGCGGCAATAGTTATCCATATCTGTAATGGGACAGCTTTACTTGTATTGCATTCCTCCTTATAGTGGACAAGGTACGCATCTTGAAACAGAATCTCTCGGAGCATTTCTGAACTTGCAGGGTCGGAAACTAGCAATTTCCCTTTGAAGGGTTTATTTGCTGCATTTGTAATCGCTTCCACCAAAAAAGTGTCAGGTGTTCCTGGATCCAAAATGAAATACGACCTCCCTGAGTTGAGGAACATGGACAACTGTTCTCTTTGGTCTTTCGACTAAATTCCATACTATATGCAAGTATGGGAAAATTTCTTTCAGAAATTTCTAACATACC
>NZ_HG417098.1:8142-18765 GCF_000455445.1 Hoylesella timonensis 4401737 = DSM 22865 = JCM 15640
ACATAGCAATAATTTCACTTATAGCGGGTGAATAAAGGTGATAAAAATCATCCTTATCAGACTCTCTGAAAAGGTAAGACCACAAGATCTTGCTAAAACAAAGAAAAAATGTCTATTTGCAAAGATAGAATTTTTTACGTGTAATACAAAATAATCTTGTTTATTTTCATAGGGTCTTTACAATATCTTATAGAAATTCTGAATTATTATCTAATAACTTCCTATCTCCTTTGTTAAGTCAAGAATGCAATAAGGGAGATAAGCTATTCACCCATAAGTAGTCCATAACAAAATATGAGTCAATACAGATAATATATACACTTGACAAAACAAGCAGGAAAGTATAGTGTGATACGGATGTTAAAAAGAGACTTTGTTCTTCTGATTCTTATCTGTAATATCTTGGAAGCCTTAAACATCTCGATAAGTTTATTAGCGCAGTTTATTAGGAACTTGCAATCAGATATAAGATATAATATGTTAGGATTACATAAATTGTATAACAAAGTATACCAGCTATATGCCTTCCTCTACTCATAGAGGCATATCTCTCTATGGTCTTATTTAATTTAACAATATTGAAATATCTTTTATAGTTAAACCAAAGGAATGGTGATATAAGTATTAAGCCAATAAACCAACTGAAAGGATCGTATCTGCTTCCAATCTTAATACAGCCAAGTATATTATACCCGAAGTAATACCCAACGAGTTGTATTATACAGGCAATATTAGTATATTCATGAATGGATGTAAACATTAGAGATACAAATGTAACAGTACCCTCCCTAACTAAGTATTTATTCTTGGAACAAAGGTAATATGTCCAATAGGCTATTTCACAAAACATAGATTAACGTGAGTTCGACGAATTATAAGTGTCTATATATTTGGTGATTAGCGAAATTTGTTGTAACTTTAAGATATTGATTTACAAACAATTACAAACAAAAATCGCTATGATCACCGAGGACAAAGTTACTGAAATATTTTGTATGGCAGATGATTTCTGCAAGTTTTTTGATGCAATGGTGGCAAAATATACGCTAAAGCCTACTGGAAAAAGAAAGTATCATCGAGATTCCACAATGTCAAAGGCAGAAGTCATGCTAATAATGATTCTTTTTCACGACTCTGGTTATCGCTGCTTTAAACATTTCTATCTTGAAAAAGTATGTAAACATCTGCGTAATTTGTTTCCTAAAGTTGTCTCATACAACCGTATAGTAGAATTGGAAAGGGAGGTTGTCATTCCACTCGCTTTGTTTATCAAGAAAGTATTGTTGGGCAAATGCACTGGCATAAGTTTTGTTGACAGCACACCACTGCGTGTCTGCAAGAACCAAAGAATACATATTCATAAGGTTTTCAAAGGTATAGCCCAAAGAGGAAAATGCTCCATAGGTTGGTTCTTCGGTTTCAAATTGCACTTGATTTGTAACGAGAAAGGAGAACTTCTCAACTTTATGATAACACCGGGAGATGTTGATGATCGTAAGCCATTGGAATACAAAGCATTTGTAGATTTCATATATGGCAAGCTGGTCGGCGACAAGGGATACATCGGCAAGAATCTCTTCCAAAGGCTGTTTGTGGATGGAATACAACTTATTACCAAGCTGAAAAGCAACATGAAAGGAGCTTTGATGAGCGTTTCTGACAGACTCTTACTCAGAAAAAGAGCCATTATAGAAACTGTGAATGATGAGCTTAAGAATATTGCACAGGTGGAGCACTCCAGGCATAGATGCTTTGACAATTTTATCGTCAATTTATTAGGCGTTATTGCAGCCTATTGCCTGTTCCCAAAAAAGCCGTGTATCAATGTACAAAGGACTATTGACACACAGCTTGCTCTGTTCTAAATTCGTCGAACTAACGTTATATTACTATCTCTCACATACCCATACAGGGTAGGATTCCCACCAGTCAGCCCTATCGGGTCCTGACTAATGTAGTTTCCGGTATGTGGCGAGTAATACCTGAACCTGTTGTAGTACAGCCCTGTTTCCCCATCTTCGTATTGTCCTTGGAAACGGAAAGGTATGAAGTCTCGTTTTCCTCTGAGTTCCAGTACATCCCCATAGATGTCGAGGATACAGTCCCAAACCACCTCACCATTGCTGTCGAGGGCTTGTATGGGCGTGCCCATATAGTCCTGCACGATACTGTAGCTGTCCTCCTCGGTGAGTTTTGCCACAGGGGTGTAACTACCACCGTCATACACCCATGTAATGAGATTGGTGTACGGTTCCTGTCTATCATAACGGATACGCCCCAATTCATCCTGCTGTGTCCTCGGCTTTTCCCGCCTGTCATAACTCCACTCGTGCAGCAGCACGTTGCCGTCCCAGGCATAGCGATAGCATGTGTCGTACGTCTCTTTAAGGGTACGCCTGCCCAAGGCATCGTACTCAAACCTTATGATGGCACCATCGGGCGTGCGTACGCTCTTGAGCATGCCATTGCCGTACCACTCGTAAGCGGTATCTCCCTATTGCCAGCCATAATGAGCCTGCAGTTCCTTGTCATTGGGCGTGGTTCGCGTGAAGAGATTGTCAAGCCAATCCTTGGGTTGCGGCATCACGGGAGGCTCCAAGACATTGCGAGAGCTCTTGAGGATAAGATTGCCTTCCCCGTCGTAGCGATAGTAGTTCTTCTCATCCTTGAACAGCCTGCCGCTCCTGTCATATACACGTCCCCTAGCATCCCTGTCCCGATAGACGTTGCCGATGATGTCGGGAGTCTTGAAGAGACACTCGCTCATGTCAAGCGATGCACCGACGAGGGTGCCGAAGCTGTCATAGTCGTACATTACGGGAGACTTCCTCAGGTGAGACCGCATGGAAAGCAGCCTGTCGTTCCTTCTCCATGCATAGAAGCGGTGTCCGCGCGATTCCGTCCCCGCATAGGTACACCTTGCCTCCAGACGCCCCGCAAAGTCGTATTCCGAGGTAATGCGCACGCCACCCGTGGCAAAGCGCTCTATCTCGCGTCCCCTCTCATCGTAGCGGATACGGCTTTCCCAAGCGTCTGACTCCTCTGACTGCCGGGCATGGAGGGCCTCCGTCTCCCCAAGTGGGGTGTAGGAGGTATTCTGCTCCGCTCCGAGAGAACTCCGCAGTCCTGTGTGTCCGCCCCATTGGGCATATTCATGCTCAATGGCGATCCTGTCTGCCTTGCCTCCGTTCGGGAGTACCTGCTCTTCGATTGAGGCAAGTTAAATTTAAGAACCTAATTCGATAAAATCCTCAAAATACTCTTCAAACGATGAAAATAATTTTTCTGTTCTTCCAATGTACATTTTTTCAGTGTCATCATACCTGACGTTTGCTCCATAAATCGTATTATCTTCTAATTCTTGATTTTCAGAAACCTTGTATAAGGTTAGATATTCGCCTACTTCGTAATTAAGAACAATTAAATCATTAGAAAGATTTACTTCATTTCTCATTTGTTTAGTAACTTCCACGACCGAATAAGTAACACTATTTTCATCTTTTGCTATCCCAAGTATATTAACATCTCCATAATTACACATTCCGCATTGAGATAAAAATTTCTTGTATTGCTTTGGGAGTTTAATATTTAACTCATTTTCAATATAAAGAATCTGCTCGTTATCAGCTTCTAACCAATATTCAAATTCCTCATTTTGTTTTAATCTTGTTATATAATCCATAAAATATTATTATTAATGACAACCCTTTTTGAATGATTTTGCTCTTTCCTTCCAATAATTTTTACGAAATTTTTCGTATTGATTTTTGAGAGTTCTGTTGTTCCTAAAACTGTTATCGTTTTCTATTAAGCCGTGTAATGGTTTATAATACTTTTTATGAGTACTGTCCAATAGTTCAACCATCGGACCTGGTTCAGCACCGATAACGTGATGTAGGTTTATTTGTTTTCCGTCAATACCGATAGGAGCGTATCCTTTACTCATCAAATCATAATTCGAAGCTCCTGCATCAAGTAATTTTGTACTGTTGGATTGGTTTTTCCTACAATGGGGTCAACGAATGTTGGAACTCCTCCTCCAAAATCAGCAGAATTTTGATATACTTTTCTTCCCAAAACTTCAATGGGACTATACTTACTTAACCCAAAAACATCCACCCAACTATTCACATCATGAACATAGGCGTAAATATTAAATCCTCCTAAAATAGAAATTGGGTCTTGTGATATAAAAGTACCGCTATTCGGGTCGTAATACCAGAACCTATTGTAATACAGTCCTGTTTCCCCATCTTCGTATTGACCTTGGAAACGGAAGGGTATGAAGTCTCGTTTCCCTCTCAGTTCCTGTACATCTCCATAGATGTCGAGGATGCAGTCCCAAACCACCTCACCCTTGCTGTCGAGAGCTTGTATGGGCGTACCCATATAGTCCTGCACGATGCTGTAGCTGTCCTCCTCGGTGAGCTTTGCCACCGGGGTGTAACTACCACCGTCATACACCCATGTAATGAGATTGGTGTACGGCTCTTTTCGATCGTAACTCGTTCGCCCGAGGTCATCGGTCAGCACTTGCGGTTTTCATTGGGGCTGTAGTCCCACTCGCGCAGGAGGGCGTTGCCGCCTCAAACAAAATGAGTAGTTGACCTTGCGGTTTTCTTTTCTATTCTTCCGCCAAAAATGTCGTAACAAAAACATATTATCGAACCATCAGAATTGAATATTCCCCTTGCATCCCAAAGCGTATTGCCACGCTTGTAAACTCCACTTTTGGGCGTTGTTTTCAGTATTTCAAGAAACTTTTTAACAACACATCTGAAGCATTACCAATCAGATAAGTCAGGTAATTTTATACCTTTCCCATTCATTGCATTCAATTCGTACATTACAACACTCCACAAATTAGGACAATCATCACCAAAATTAAAACATATCCATTCATTTCGTGTTGAGAGTGATTTTTTTTGTTCCCTCAAATTTGGTAAAAGATTTGTAAAAGAAATAAAATCTAATTCACTATCTTGCATATAATACACAATCAACCAAGACCATTCCGATTTGCTTAATTCATAAAATGCTTTATAAAATTCAGATTTATCAAAATTTGGGTTTAATTTTATATAGTTTTTGATAGTACGAGAAACTGTTATTGTATCTGTTGGCATATTTGCCTCATACAATTTAATTTCATATTCTCCTTTTCCAACTAAAAAATCAAAAATTTCGTTCTGTGCAATAGCTTTTTGCAGTTTTTCTATATTATTCATCCTTAATTCCGCAATACTATTATAAATTAAACTTTTTAAGTACCTGAGCAACAAAAAGTTGCTCAGGATTTTGCCATGTCAGAATTTTCACTTATCTTTGTGTTGCAAAAAAAAACAAGAGAATCCGACGATAGGCATGGCGAAGATACAAATTAAATCTGAGAGACTCACTCCTTTTGGGGGATTATTTTCAATCATGGAGCAATTTGACTCCACAGGTATAATCCATAACTTTTACAAGGCCATTATTCAAAGACTTGACGTAAAGAAGTTCGGACTCAATGCAACAAGTCGCATAAAAGCGTTTGTCTTCAGGTTTATCTCTGTACCAGCCAAGTGGATCAGGACATCAAGGCGGTATGTGCTGAATATCTATACCTGTAATAATGCTTACGCAGATGTTTTCCAGACTGATTTTGGACAATGCCGACAACTTATGAGAATGATATTGTGTATTGCCTCAAGTCACATTGTGGGGCAAGGAGATATTGTAGGCAGAAGTGGGTGCTTCAAGTTCAAATTATCTGCAAATTCAGTAATGAGAGGACGTGTAAACGCAATAAGGACGTTCAAGGGCTTAGTTGCGGATTTGAGGAAGATTATATTACAGCATAGAAAAATATTATCCATGTTGAACTACAATAAAAAACAAAAAAGACTTTTCCCCAAAATAGACGCTTAGGACTTTTCTCCTGATATTCATCAACAAGATGGGATATTCTTGACTTCCTGAAATAGCATCTATACATGTATGTTACTATTGGCATGATTATTATGACAGACCATACCCATGAAAGTAAATCATTTCTGCTTTTTATGGGTAGATGTTGTAATATATTTAATCCTATATGCTGTTCTGCGATATAAACTATAGTAAGTATATTTACAAATAATAAGACAGAAACAATTAAGGCTGAGTCTATGCGAGTATCTGCAGATTTTCCGTAGCTCTTATTTTTTGATAAAAAATAATATGTCCAATATGCAATCTCTTTTAATAGCATAATCTTATCTCCTTGATTTTGATGCAGGACCAATGAAAGTTTGTCTGGGGCTAAAACGTCTTTTGATAATTGTTGGTGGGAAAGGATGAATAGGTAGGACAACTCTTAGATTATCTACAGGTTGAATATATGGATCTTTTCGTATATTTGGGGCAAGCGTTGGAGAGTAAAATGCTCCTAATAAAAGAATAGCATACATCTCAAGAATCAATTCTCTCGACTGAGATGTATATACCAACCATTTTTTATAGGACGATATAACTCTATATTTACAGAATATCTTTGAGAAACTTGATCCAAATCTTCCTCCGTAATTCTTTCTACGATATACATTTCAGTAGTGGGATCTAAGGCAACCTCTTTATTGTAGTTCTTCATATGATCCTCAAGATTTGGAGCATAGATATACTCCTTATATCCTCCGCTGACAGAAATTCCCCATGTATGAAAGAGCAAGCAAACTTCTGATATCCCATCATACTGTATACTCATAATATCTAGTTTCTTGATTAAAGAATCCAATTCCTTTTTATCTTTATATGAGATGATATAGGCTGTACTATCTGTTTCATCATAGGGGGGGGTAATGAAATCTATCGTACTTAACAGAAATGTTTCTCAATCTCTCAAATTCAGACTCATTGAGATTGAAATGCTCTAACATTTGATGATCTGACGGCATATTATTTCTTGTACATCCAAAAAGTAAAAAAACGAATGCAATTAAAAAGAATATTAATGATTTGGGCATTTCTTGATATTTACAAGTTTGTTGTTCTGATAAGATTTATAGATTTCATCTAAGATAGCTTGAGCCGTTAAGAAAGAAGGAGTTCCTCCATATCTATTATATAATCTAAAACCTATTTTGATTGCTTCATTATCACTTGCATCATCAAAAGCTGCTAAAAAGTCTGCATCCCCAAGTTCCTTAATTCGATTTTACAAGTATTGAGAGGTCCATGCTCCCCAACTTCGATTATTATCTTTCAGTTGTGCTACTCCTGCCCCGGCTGTTAACTCCCAATCTGTAAACCCAACTGCTTTTCCGATAAAACCATAATTTTAATTATATTTTATACCTGTTTTATTTTTCAAGTTGTTAGGCTGCTCGCAAATATAAGCTTTTTGATTGTGATTGCCAAAGAAAAATCGAACTTTTTGTTGTTTCTCTGTAAAAATATTGATAATCAACAGTGTAACACCATATAGTCATAATATAAGTAGGTATAATTAAGCAGAATAGACCGCCCTTTTGCAGATGCCCGGTGGGGCTGTACTCATAGGTGGTGGTGCCAAAGCGGTTGTCCTCCGTCTTAAGCAGCCTGTCGGCACTGCCCCAATGGTATTTACGCTCCCTGCGCACCTTGGATGACTGGCGGGTCTTGCTGTCGATGAGCCTGCCGATGTCGTCATAGGGAAAGCTCTGCGTTACGCCACCGGGGAGTATGCGCTCCAGCTCAAAGCCAAGGCTGTCATACTCGTGCCTGCTCTCAAAGCGACCAGGGGCTTCCGCCTGTCCTGCCGAGAAGCAGGTCAGTTCCCCGAACTCATTGCGCTCGTAGGTAAGGTCGGCGCCAAGGGAGCTCGTAAGCGTGGCTATCTGTCCTGCCTTGTCATAGGTACGTTTGATAACGTGTTCATTGCTCCGCTCCTCCACGGGCAACCCCATGTTGAACACTATGTACATTGAGCAAAAAAAAATACCAGAACAATGGGGCATATCAATGAATACGTAACCAATTGCATCAGACAAAAAAAGAATATTTTGGAGTTCCAAGGGAAAATTTATCAAATCAAATTGGAAGAGGAAGGTACTTGATACAGGTAATTCTGGCTCTGATTGAAGATATGAAGGCATAGAATTTCTCATGTTATCTATCGATGGTAAAAGTATTTTATATGAGGGGATGCTTATACCTAATGAACAAGACGTTGCCTCTTGTTTACGAATTAATACCCGAGTACCATTGGTCCATATAGGAGGGAGACCTTGCAAATCTCCATTATCAATAATGTCATCAAGGAAATAGTCATCTGTATAGGTCGTAAATACAGATAAGAATAATGCCTCACGATGTGTATATTTCGAAGAAACTACTTCTAATGGAATAGAAAAGAGTAAAGAGAGAGGAATCCCATTGTTGTTCCTTGGCCAATCCTTTTCCTTTATGAAAGCTTCGCCACCAATACGAGGGCATAGATTATCTTTTTCTGTTTTTCCTTCAATTTTAATCATATTATTCATTATTTATATGTTGATTTTTTTTCTTGTTTCAACAAATTTCCATAAAACATATCTGCCTCCTTCCTTAAACGTCGTGCGATACTTGCAGGAATGCCAGCTTTACGACTCGTGCCTGCTCTCAAAGCGACCCGGGGCTTCCGCCTGTCCTGCCGAGAAGCAGGTCAGTTCCCCGAACTCATTGCGTTCGTAGGCAAGGTCGGCGCCAAGAGAGCTCGTAAGCGTGGCTATCTGTCCAGACTTGTCATAGGTACGTTTGATAACGTGTTCATTGCTCCGCTCCTCCACGGGCAAGCTTGCAGAGCAAATAATTAGTCCTTTTATAAGGAGTAAGGAAAAGAGAAGAAGATCCTGAGATACAAGTCTCATTATCCAAAATAACTTTCTAATTTATGTTTTATTTCTTCTATTCTACTTGAGGAATTATCATACATTCTTTTTTGTTTGGCTTTTTTTATAGTGTATTCAATCAATTCTGTTTTATTATTCAAATAACAAACTGCTAAAATATAAGCCATTGGATAGCCATAATTATCAGGATACTCGATAATATCATCAATTAAATCAAAGGAATGTGATATGAAATTTTGAACTTTAGATGAATATAATGCATTTACCTTTTCAGCAATTTCCATGCATTTGTCTTCAATATTATCTTTTTCTTTAAAACTTGCAGTCCCTTGTAAATAAAATTTATGAGATTGATAATATAATGAGGTAAAACCAAAATAACAATTAGGCAATTTTGCCCCTGCTTTATACGATAAATTAAGATTATCTATAAGTCTTATTATTGCTAACGAATTCTTCATTTCTTGTCCGAAACGGCAAGAAATATACATTCCCAATTGAGACCCAAACTCTGCAAATTTACTAGAAACAAACGTATATCCTAAATATCCAATTTCACTTTTTTGCGATCTGAAGATTATAGAATCGTTTTTATATCTTGTTTCTATGTCATAAAAATGCATTTTCATACTATGCAATTTTAATGCCGCTTGAATCTGTTTTTTTAAACTACCCATTTTAATTTAATTATATTTTAAAACATGAAAAGTAGCATCGTGTATACTTCCTTTTCCTCCTAATTCTCTGCCAGGAGCTCCATTTGTATCAATAGTAAATGTCCCTGTTCTTCCTTTTGACATTTGGATTGTTCCACCACCTAGGTGAGTTGTAGTGTTAGATTGTGAAGACATAGGCGGATTATTTATAATGGTAGTATAGGTAAACTAAGGCAAGAAGCAGGAGGACGGCGAGGACACCCTTCACGAACCGGACGGCATTCCTGCCAAACAGGTCGATCCACATTTGCGTAAAGTCGCTGTTCCCGCTCGGCAGCAGCGTCCATTTCCAGTCAAAAACCAACCCTATGAGATACAGGATTACAAGGAGGATTGCCACGAGAAGCCCGTATTGCGGATGTTCTCGGAGGTAGGCAAACAACTTGCCGAAAAAATCATTCAATTGTTCCATAATCTGACGGGATTTGTGGAGGGTTTTTCATTTGTTGCTGGTATATTGTCGTTTCCTGAAAATGGTTGACTTATTTTTTTGCTGAAACTGATTTCGGTTGACATCGTTTTCGTCGTCATACTAGAATGAGTTGTCTTGACTTTTCAAAGATACTGATTTTAGTTGACTCTAGCAATGTGGGGTAGTTTGTCGTGGTATACCCCGGTCTTGTTTTTTCTTTCCTTAATTCCGCAACACTATTATAAATTAAACTTTTTAAGTACCTAAGCAACAAAAAGTTCTTGAACAAGTCAAGCGGCAGAGCCGAGCGGCTCAGGATTTTGCCCTGTCAGAATTTTCACTTATCTTAGTGTTGCAAAAAAACAAGAGAATCCGACGATAGACATGGCGAAGATACAAATTAAATCTGAGAGACTCACTCCTTTTGGGGGATTATTTTCAATCATGGATCAATTTGACTCCACATTATCATCTGTAATCGGCTCAACCCTCGGTCTAAGGTGTAGATCGTTCGGTTATCAGTACAGCGGAATCATCCGTTCTCTCATGAGTATCTACTTCTGTGGCGGTTATTGGCGATTTGATAGTCGGTATAATCCGTAACTTTTACAAGGCCATTATTCAAAGACTTGACGTAAAGAAGTTCGGACTCAATGCAACAAGTCGC
>NZ_HG417098.1:18791-53043 GCF_000455445.1 Hoylesella timonensis 4401737 = DSM 22865 = JCM 15640
GCTTCAAGTTCAAATTATCTGCAAATTCAGTAATGAGAGGACGTGTAAACGCAATAAGGACGTTCAAGGGCTTAGTTGCGGATTTGAGGAAGATTATATTACAGTATAGAAAAATATTATCCATGTTGAACTACAATAAAAAACAAAAAAGACTTTTCCCCAAAATAGACGCTTAGGACTTTTCTCCTGATATTCATCAACAAGATGGGATATTCTTGACTTCCTGAAATAGCATCTATACATGTATGTTACTATTGGCATGATTATTATGACAGACCATACCCATGAAAGTAAATCATTTCTGCTTTTTATGGGTAGATGTTGTAATATATTTAATCCTATATGCTGTTCTGCGATATAAACTATAGTAAGTATATTTACAAATAATAAGACAGAAACAATTAAGGCTGAGTCTATACGAGTATCTGCAGATTTTCCGTAGCTCTTATTTTTTGATAAAAAATAATATGTCCAATATGCAATCTCTTTTAATAGCATAATCTTATCTCCTTGATTTTGATGCAGGACCAATGAAAGTTTGTCTGGGGCTAAAACGTCTTTTGATAATTGTTGGTGGAAAAGGATGAATAGGTAGGACAACTCTTAGATTATCTACAGGTTGAATATATGGATCTTTTCGTATATTGGGGGCAAGCGTTGGGGAGTAAAATGCTCCTAATAAATCGAGCCCCCAATAAACTAGACCTATGGTTAATCCGATAGGACCACCAAATGTAGCTAATGCAGAAAATCCTATATTTGTAATTCCTTTAAGTGCAGAAATCTGACCTGTAACTACTCCTGCAGCATCAGTTACAACTCCTATAATAAAGACTTTCCTCCCGACATTTTTTGCAATATGAGTTATCTTATACGTTTTTATCCTGGCTCTACTTCCTCCTCCCCATCCAGATGGGTACACTTTAGGAGAGAAATGTCCTTTAGAGTTAAAACGCACAGTCGTTCTTGTATTAGAGAGTTCAGTAAACCCTAAAGAAGTGCCAGCAGCAGTTAGTGCGTTGCATATTTGTCCATGCCATGTATATGTTGGAATTCTGGTGCTGTCAATATTTTGAGGAGCAGAACCCCACAGAGGCATGGAGTCTGAGAATGATATTAACCCAAAAGGAGGTAAGGTCGAGGTTTTAATGACTTTATTTCCTAATGATTCAACTTCAATTTCTGCAGTTTTATGATTTTCAAATGTAACATGACTCTTTATAAACTGTCCAGCAAGCATTTTTTGCCCTAGTTCATGCTGGGTTAGACTATCTTGTTGATGGATTGGCATAAATTTCAATATAATAAAGAGTTGATTTTAATCAAGGCTATAAATAGAGTATTCTAAATGACATAATACTTGAAGCGAATCCATAGAAGGAAGATACCAAACAGTGAGTAAACTATCTGAATGGGTTTGCCAAGTGTACTCCATTACTTTTATGCTGCGACTGAGTCGTTGTGATTTTGTAAAACAGTTTAGGACAGCAGTCCTAAACTCATCATGCTGTTCCGTTATTAAATATGAGGCAATATCCTTAGGGGCTCCATACAAAGAATCAATTTCTTTAACACTATATGTGTTAGGTTTAATAACATGTTTTTGAAATTGACCAGTATTCTTGCAGCTGAAAAAAACAAAAAGCAAAGCCGTTAAAATATTGTAATATTTCATTTATCTAAAATAATTTCCGTATCATCTCTAAACATAGAATTCAACTCTAGCAATGTTGCTTGAGAGGACTGTGCAATTCGAAGGAATCTCAGCAATTGACTCATTGGCATCTACTTTTACTTCATTGCCACCTACACCGTATTGATATAGTCCCATAATTTGTATGATTTAATATTATCTTTATATTCGATTATTCAAGCCATTAGGGTGTTGGTAAATATAATCATTTTTATTATGAACACCAAGGAAAATCTGGTTTTTTTGTTGTTTCACTGCAAAAATGTTGATAATCAGCCTGCAATTTGACCTATACGCCGAAACTTCTTTGCCGAAAAAAAAGTCATTTTTCTGTAGCAAAGCCACAAAACCACCCGCCGATGTTCCGCCAAAGGCGGAGAAAAGAAAGCAGAAACAACTCGCCTCGATTGGGGAGGGTTATTAGTAAAACTCAATCTTACAATCTGATAGAGCATATATTCTACCGTCCGAAAGTTCTATTTTATTTTCAGAGATTTTACCTGTCAATAAACCTAACTGCTCTGCCCCTTGTTCTATTTGTTTCCGCCACCCCTCAATATCTCCTTTATAAGATAATCCGTGAAATAATTCATTGGTCGGTAGCCTTAGTTTGCAATTTTCCGATATTACTCCTCCACTTTGAGCTATTTCAAACAAAGAAGTTACTTTATCAAATAATGATTGCTTCTTAACAGTTCGGCTACTTTTTGTGAAAAAATCCTCTCCGTCATCAGAAATATATAGGTGTTCTCTTCCCTCTACTTTTATTGTTCCTGGAATATGTCTATTAATTGTACTCATTATTATGGTGTTATATTAATCTTTACATTGCTTAATCCTACATCTTGGAAGATTTTTGTGTAATGTGTTGCCAAATCTTGGCTATTTGTATGATAAATAACCTCGTCAAAAGCATTCGAGTATTTTTGAGCTTGTGAAAGCATTTTTTGTTGTTCTGCAATAGCGAACGGTTTATTTCCTATTTTATTATTGGGGTTTCGTGTTGATTTAGATCAGTCTTTTACATATTTGGCTTCTATTGCTACATTCTCACCGTTTATATCTACAACGTGATCAGCTATTCCATTAACTTGTTTTCCTCCAATCATCGCTCTATATTCCCTTTGTGATTGAGGTAATTTTCCGCTATACATATCTTAGATTTGTTGTTCATATTTACGAGCTTTTGAAGTTGCTTTACCACAATCCAATCCAAATGGGTCAATTTCTGTATTGGGGTCGAAAACATATTCGTATAGCGTAGGATTAGCCCCCGCCAATCTTATTGGGTCTTGAGAAATATAGGTACCCATCTCGGGCGAGTAGTATCTGTACCTGTTGTAGTACAGCCCCTTCTCACCATCCTCATACTGTCCTTGGAATCTGAAAGGTATGAAGTTTCTCTCACCTCTGAGTTCCAGTACATCTCCATACCGCTAAAAGCGGAGAACAGAAAGCAGAAAAAATCTCGATTGAGGTGAGGTGTTGCTACTACTGTTGTTTTTCTTTGAACTCTTTTAATTTCTTTTCTATAAAAGCAAAATCGTTTATTGCTTTGTCCTTATCTTTGGCTCGGTCGTATTTTTCATGCCATTTTCTAATTCCGTAAGCATAGAATTGAAACCCTTCTTCTGTTAAATCTCCAACCGTAATCTGAGAATCGTCATTTGCCTTTTCTCCTTTTTTTAATATTTCTCTTGTAGTAAACCCATTATCTTGTAAGAAATGAACATAGTTCTCAAAAAAACGATATTGCCTCTCTTTATACTCCTGCGTTATGGGCTGTGGAGCTAATTTAGATTGAGTTATCCAACTTAATTTTTCTATTATTCTATTTTTATCCATCTGTTTTTTTATTTTAGTGACATTTGACTTTTTTCGTTTCTAAATCAACATCTAATCTTTGGGTTTCAATATCAGATATGTCATACAACACTCCTTTTCTTCCCGGTGCTTTAACATGAGTTCCGCCATTACTTCTAATATCAGTTTCTTTTAACATTTGTGTTCTTTTATCGTAACTATTCAGCAATAGTCATAGGTCATACGCCACCTCCCATCCTACAATGATAGGATGGCAGGTGGCGTATGGTTATTGCTGAATAGTTACGTATTCATCTCTTGCTTGCTTTGCTCTTTTATTATACTCGGACTTATCTCTATTCTTAAAGTTTTCCCTATTTTCCAACCAATCTTTTGTTCTCATTCTATTGATCGCATCTTGCTGGTCTTTCAACTGCCGATTAAATTCTCCTGGAGAAGCTACGGCATGTTTAGGATTCTCCTTGAATGGGGGATTTGGCTTAATAGGCTTTCCTTTTGGTTTCGAAGGAGATATTTTCTTACTTGGCAAAGGTGTATTACCCATAACTCCACTCATTAACTTTCGAGCTTTATTAGCATAAGCCTTGGATAAATTTCCTCCTTTTTTCCCCACTTTCTTCATTGCCTTCAATATGGCAGGGGCAAAACTGAGCAGCGTGCTGAAACCGATGCTTGACAGAAGTCCCGTCAGCATACCGCCCCAGTCGGGGGCATAGGGACCGCCCACCATGACAGGCGCACCTGTCGGAATGGGAATGGAGAAGGATGTCGGGGCGAAGAGGGTTGGAGTGAACTTGAACTTTTTCTTGCCTACCTTGCTCAATGCTCCCGAAAAAGGAATACCCACGTCGTTGCAGGTCATTACCATGTATCCCTTGGGACTTAAACGCGTCCCCTCTGCAAAAACCGTCTGGGAGGAGAAGAAGTTCATGCTCTCGTGCCCGATGATGGGCATCATGATGAAGGCGCCAACCAAGGGAATGTGCTGGAAAGTAATGAGTACACCGCTCGTGTCAGACACACCGCGCTTGAGACCATTGATGTTTACGTTGCTGCCGAGGAAAGGAATATAGTCAAACGGGTCTATGACCATACCTACATAGGGATGGAAAGGATTACCGGAGGTCGCAAGATGCAAATCTAAACCTACAACAGGGGTCAAATGAGTACTGACGGGTAACATATAATTATTATACTAGACTACTGACAAGTATGTGGAGACTGCTCCAACCTGCGAATGGTTTCTTGGGGAGTCTCTTCCCAATGATCTCCATAGAGAGTAACCATACGAGAGATTTGTGATACTATTCTAAGATCTGGAATATCATACATGAATTTTTCGGCAAAAGTTACAAAATACCCGCCAACGTTTCGCTAAAGACAGAAGAAAAGAAAGCAGAAAAAGCCTCGATTGAGGTGGGGTGTTGCTGCTACTATTGTTTTTCTCGAAATTCCAGTAATTTCTTTTCAATAAAAGCAAAATCGGTTATCGCTTTGTCCTTGTCTTTGGCTCGGTCGTATTTTTCACGCCATTTTCTAATTCCGTAAGCATAGAATTGAAACCCTTCTTCTGTTAAATCTCCAACCGTAATCTGAGAATCGTCATTTGCCTTTTCTCCCTTTTTTAATATTTCTCTTGTGGTGAATCCATTATCTTGCAGGAAATTAACAATATTCTCAAAAAAACGATATTGCCTTTCCTTATACTCCTGCGTTATGGGTTGTGGAGCTAATTTAGATTGAGTAAACCAAGCAACTTTTGATATTATTTCGTTTTTACACATAATTATATATTTTTAATGACACATTGTTGTTTTAGTGTCTAAATCAACATCTAACCTTTGGGTTTCAATATCAGATATATCATACAACGCTCCTTTTCTTTCTGGTGCTTTAACATGTGCTCCTCCTTTTGCTTTTCTCCTAATATTCATTTCCTTTTCAAGTTGTGCTGTTTTATCTGCTGTCGGACTTGTTACTTCATAAACACCTTTTACCTTGCCGTCTTCAATTACAACAAAATCTAATCGTCGTCTTGACTCAAAAGCATCTCTGACACTTTTACCAGAGGCATCACGGATATACCTTTCTCTCAGTATGGTTGCATTCGGATGTTGTTTCTTTAAGTGTTCCAATGCAATAGCTTCGCGAGCATTGCCTGCAACTTTATTAGGAATGGCGTCTAATCCAAATGAATCAATCTGTATATTAACGTGAGTTCGACGAATTATAAGTGTCTATAAATTTGGTGATTAGCGAAATTTGTTGTAACTTTAAGGTGTTGATTTACAAACAATTACAAACAAAAATCGCTATGATCACCGAGGACAAAGTTACTGAAATATTTTGAATGGCAGATGATTTCTGCAAGTTTTTTGATGCAATGGTGGCAAAATATACGCTAAAGCCTACTGGAAAAAGAAAGTATCATCGAGATTCCACGATGTCAAAGGCAGAAGTCATGCTAATAATGATTCTTTTTCACGACTCTGGTTATCGCTGCTTTAAACATTTCTATCTTGAAAAAGTATGTAAACATCTGCGTAATTTGTTTCCTAAAGTTGTCTCATACAACCGTATAGTAGAATTGCAAAGGGAGATTGTCATTCCACTCGCTTTGTTTATCAAGAAAGTCTTGTTAGGAAAATGCACGGGCATAAGTTTTGTTGACAGCACACCACTGCGTGTCTGCAAGAACCAAAGAATACATATTCATAAGGTTTTCAAAGGTATAGCCCAAAGAGGAAAATGCTCCATGGGTTGGTTCTTCGGTTTCAAATTACATTTGATTTGCAATGAGAAAGGAGAACTTCTCAATTTTATGATAACACCGGGAGATGTTGATGATCGTAAGCCATTGGAATACAAAGCGTTTGTAGATTTCATATATGGCAAGCTGGTCGGCGACAAGGGGTACATCGGCAAGAATCTCTTCAAAAGGCTGTTTGTGGATGGAATACAACTTATTACCAAGCTGAAAAGCAACATGAAAGGAGCTTTGATGAGCGTTTCTGACAGACTCTTACTCAGAAAAAGAGCCATTATAGAAACTGTGAGTGATGAGCTTAAGAATATTGCACAGGTGGAGCACTCCAGGCATAGATGCTTTGACAATTTTATCGTCAATTTATTAGGCGCTATTGCAGCCTATTGCCTGTTCCCAAAAAAGCCGTGTATCAATGTACAAAGGACTATTGACACACAGCTTGCTCTGTTCTAAATTCGTCGAACTCACGTTAAATAGCACATGCTTCTTCTTTTGATTTACTATAATCACGCCTTTGGCGGAAAAAAGAAAAAGAGAAAAACAACGCATATATCGCCGAAAATCACACCTAAACCGCACACTAACACAGAACCCAATCAAAAGCCCAAAGAACCGAGAATATACAAAAAATATAAAATGCTATAAATCAAAGAATAATCGACAAAAAATCCAACCAACCGACCTAAAACCCGAAGCCCCCGACCGACCCGACAACCGATAAAACACTGACAGTCAAGCACACGAAACGACGCACGGCAAACCCACAACCCGCTAAAAAACAATAAAACAGCCCGCAGAGCGGGCAAAGAAGGGGGGGGCAAAAAATATCTGCCGAAGGCAGACATAAACAAAATATAAAATACAGTAAATCAAATAATAAAGAAAGAATAACAAATCCGAACCCAAGCAAAACCAAGCCCTCAAAAACAGCCAATCGAAACACTAAAACCAATCTGCAACACCCCAAACCATTGCAGCCCGAAACCGAGCCGAGAACCGCATAAAAACAACCTCAAAACCACCCCCAAAACAACCAAAGAACCAACCCTAAAAAAACACTCAAAAAAAACACCTCTCCCCCCGCTCAAAAGCCTTTGGGAAAGGGGCGAGGGAAACAGGGAGGAAACCCCGATAAATAAAGGGATTGACGGCAAAAAAGCGGATTGGGGATAATTTTCTTCAAAAACACGAAGATTTAAGAATATTCAACTATATCCGAACCAAAAAGAGGGCAAAAAACGGACAAAAACAGGCAAAAAAAACTCCCGAAAAGAGAAACTTTCTTGCCGAAAAAGTCATTTTTTCTGTGGCAAAGCCACAAAAACCACTCCGCCAATGTTCCGCCAAAGGCGGAGAAAGAAAGCAGAAACAACCCTCCACAATCAAGGCAGGTTTAAGTTTATTCTAATTCAAAAAACCACTCCAAGAAAGAATTAAAATCTTTCCATTGAGGTCGTAGTTGCCCATTCTGAAAATCAATTAACTTTTGTCCAAGTTCAAGTTCTAAAACTTCCCCTGTCTTTCGATTATAGAAAAAACCTCCTTCTCCCTCAAAACTATCTAATGGGATATATTCGTCGGGTAATTTTAGAACTTTATGGGCTGATTCTATACCATAATCCAAATCATCGGAATATATTTTAAACCAACAGACATTATATAGTTCATAACTACGACCTTTAAATGTTACAGCATTTGTATAAAGATTAAATTGGGCGAAGGTCGTATCCAATTTAATTCCTAAATCTAACATTACTTTTTGATAATTTGTATCTTCAGTTTCGTCGTACAATCCTGTTTCTATCAAATAATTTTTAACTTTTTCTGACAACATAAATATCAATTTTATTATTTGCAAATTCCTTTCTTTTTTCGTGCATTTATTTCTAGTTCTGCTCTCTGTTTCCAATAGGCTTCTCTATTTATTTTAAACAAATCTCTATTTACAGGATTATCAGGATGAGCATTAGGCAAATATGGATGTAAAGCATTACTACCATAATATTTTTGATGTGTTGCATAGGATAACTCAAATAATGAACCTTTTGCGTTTTGTTTTGAGTGATGTAGGTTTATCTGACTATATTTGCCATTCTTAACAACAAATGGAGCATCACCTCTTAAAGCTCTATCTAAATTCGTCTCTGTTATTCCTCCTTTTCCTGTAGAAGGTAAATCCCAATCTATTTTTTGCTGATAAACTGTATGAGTATTTCCTGATGGAGCATTAAAAATAGAAGGCGTAAAGAAACCTCTTAACCCCAATGGATCTATCCAGCTGTTAGAATCGTGAACATAAGCATATACATTTAGTCCGCCTGCAATAGAAATCGGGTCTTGGCTTATGTAATTGCCTGTACTTGGGTCGTAATATCTGTACCTATTATAATACAGCCCCGTCTCACCATCCTCATACTGTCCTTGGAAACGGAAAGGTATGAAGTCTCGTTTTCCTCTGAGTTCCAGTACATCCCCATAGATGTCGAGGATACAGTCCCAAACCACCTCACCCTTGCTGTCAAGAGCCTGTATAGGCGTACCCAAGTAGTCTTGCACGATGGTATAACTATCATCCTCGGTGAGCTTTGCCACCGGGGTGTAACTACCACCGTCATACACCCATGTAATGAGATTGGTGTACGGTTCCTGTCTGTCATAACGGATACGCCCCAATTCATCCAGCTGTGTCCTCGGTTTTTCCCGCCTGTCATAGTCCCACTCATGCAGCAGCACGTTTCCGTCACAAGCATAGAAGAGCGTCCTTTATCCCTAATAGTTGTAACCCCCTATTGATTACCCAATAATTATAATCGTAATCTCTGTCTTGAAGAAATAGGTTCTAAATATTACTGCATAATTTTTACATTTGGAAATTTTAAATTCATATATTCTTCTACTTCCTGCAAAGTATATTTTCTTTTTGTTTTGACAGTCAAATCAACAAGGGTAAACTTCATGTCATAATGTTCATTATAGCCAGTCGGTATTATGGGAGTTTTAGCCATATTGCTGTCGAATAAAGCATTGTTTATAATGGGAATATCCATTCCTATCTTTTTTCGGACCTTAATCAAATTTATTAGTTCCATAGGAATTAAACCACTGCTTAAAAATTCTTCATTTTCCCATTTTTCACCACGTTGCAATCCTATGCCGTCAAGATGGTACATACAAAGTTCATCCCAATAATCGGACTTTATATTCGAGAAATCATTCCAATTGTCAATAAGGGGTTGATAAATACCATAACCGTCACCATACTTTAAAACCAAGTCTTTAACTTGACTATTTCCTGTCCATTTCTCAAGCAAAAAATGAAGTAATAAGGTGCTGGGATAAACTTTTTGATTGATAAAATCTTTATTAGAAAGATTGCCCTCATCTAATAAATATGATAAAGACTTTTCAAAAAGATTTCTTATTAAATCTGTTCGTTCTACGTACAGAGCGTACTCATACGCACCTTTTAATGATCAATCCATTTATCGTTAAGATGTCCGTAAGTCCAAAATACGGCTGTTCTTTCAAAATATTCCCAACATTCATCACTTCCTTGGAACAACAGTTTTTTTGCTTTAATATGAGTACTGTTAGGAAGACCAGATAACACACCATAGATTGTATGACTCCAATTTTTAAGAGTGTCTTTATCTGTAAAATGATTGTATCTCTGCATAAAGCGATCATCATACGATGAAGTATCTTCACCATAATTGTAATGTTTTATCGCCCTATTTATTTTATCTTTCATTACTTGCATTGTAATCTAATCCTAGTTTCTTGTGGGGTCATATAGTCGATGCTCATATGAGAGCGAATGGTGTTATAAGTCTCTATAGCTTTGCTGATTGCGCGATTTGCCTCATCAATGCTACGGAACACTTTGCCCTTTAAGAATTCGTTCTTAATGGTACTGTTGATCCGCTCTGACTGGGAGTTCTCTTTGGGGGCTCCTGACTCTGTCATGCTGATTTGTATTCCTCTTTTATTGAGCATGTTAGTGTACTGCCGACTGGTATGTTGGGTGCCTCTGTCGGAGTGGTGAATGAGATCGGAAGCGTCCTTTTTGGAGAGCATGCCCGGAAAGAAAAAGTCTATTCCTTCATACAGCACTGAACCTGTAACAAGATTTACAGGCTCAAAACCGTAAAAAGATAACTCTTTCTTTAGACTTTGGGTAAAATGTGGCATATATTATGATATTACAGAAATAAACTTACTCCATACAATGTACCATATCATAAGGATAATAAGGCAACCCTTGTAAGGAGGAATCGTCTAAGCCTAGTATTTTCACCAAAGCACCACTTTCAAAACTCCAATAGCCAAAATGAACACCCCATTTGCTTTTATGATCATTATACCAGCCACTATCAGAATGCCCCTTATACCATTCCTTTTTAAGGTATTTCTGGAGCCGTTCTACAGCCTTTTCCTTATTAGTTTTCGCAAACTCTATCACTTCGATGAGTCCTGCATAGGGAGTAGTCCAAAGAAGTTTTTCTGATGCGTAATCCTGTGTATTGTTAACTAAGAAACTAAAAAGTTTATCCTTAACCGAAAGTTCTCTTAAGAGTATTGAAAGTTGTTGTAATTCTTTGTGGCATTCAAGCATAACTCCTATAGATAGATACCATAACATTGTTACATAACCAGCATCAGCATTCCATCCTTTCTTCATAAATTGTACTCCTTGAAGGTAGTCCGGAATTAGTTCCAATACAGGATAACCTGCTGAATATTTAGAAATGAAAACTTGATAGTTTTTTCTTACTAATTCATTCATCTGAGCATAAACTCGTTCATCATCCCAAGAAGTAATATTGACTTCATATTCTTTTAAGTCACGACTTATGCAATTTTGATCAAAGTCAATATTACTTTGATAGTTCTCTAATGAATTAAAATTATCTCTTAACATCATAATATATTATAGTATTTAAGGCCATAAACTAATAATATTTGCAGCCGAATTAACTTTATTTGTTACTACTTTCCCATGAGCATCTACTCTACTTACTATTAGAATATGCCTTTTGTGGTTTTAATGATATCATATTCGAGTTTGTCTTTAAGGAATAGCCTTTGGGGCTTCGCGGTAATCCTGTCATAATCGGCTGCTTCGTAATCCTCGGTGTCTTTAAATTTGACTTGAAGTCCATTCTTGCAGTCGAAAAAGGTGCTTTTATTAAAATCATATACGCTTACAGGTAACATGGGGAACCCCACTAGATAATAGTTTTGACTGAAAGTGTCAATTTTTGCTGCGATCTTATTGTGTATTGGCAATCTATATTTTGCAATTATCTCATAGACTCTATGACTTATTAAAAACTACACCCCATGTTCGTATGGACCAAAAGCCATAAAATCTAATTGTTTAATAGATTTCGTTCTAGGGAAGTAGGTAATCATGAATCTATTTTTTGTATTAAACAATTGAAAATCAGTGATCATAACTCTGCTTTTATTCTTGTAGTTGTTTATGAAAAAATCATTGAACTCTTTTTCCTGTTCTTTGCTAGAGAACGATTCCTTCTTTTTCGCCACAGCCACATCCCCATCCCTTTTTCCCGTAATGCTAGGTGTATAATCTATATCTATATTGTAATACTCCATTTTGTTTGTTTTTATTTGCAAGAAGAGATTCGCAGGTTGGAGCTGTCTCCACATACTCTTCCATCCGCAAGTAGCAACCCAATACATTGTGCTATTGGATATAGGAAGAGTCTCATATCTGCAAGACTATGGACACCAATACCCAAAGCCCCCTTAAAGTTGCTGTCGGAATGGTACACACGTTTCCATTCCAAAGGCAAAGCCCCCGGAAAGAAAAAGTCTATTCCTTCATACAGCACTGAACCTGTAACAAGATTTACAGGCTCAAAACCGTAAAAAGATAACTCTTTCTTTAGACTTTGGGTAAAATGAAACATGGCAGTTCTTTGAATAAAATTACATTACCCTTCTAAATCTATGATTTTTCCTACAGCCTGTCCAATAATGTCAATATAAGATTTTGCATCTACTACTTGCAGGTTTTTATTGGATGCTTTTCCTCCTAAAGCTAATGCCGGTACATAACCATAGCATTGTCCGTATTGTAAAGCAGGTAACTTTCCTTTAACATCTAAGTAGGGTTTAGCTTTGTATGTATCTATTAAATCATCTTTGTCATTTATTAAAATGTTTAAAAACACATTGACTTTATGACCTAGCATACTTTTTTGAAAGTTTCTAATATTGAGGAAGGCTGCACGGTTTCCTTCATCAGGAGCGATAGTCCAATTATCATTACCCTCCCACAATAGCAAATCACCTAATGCTGTAATTCCCCAAATAATACATGGTTCCAATAGTTTATCAATATAATCAAATGCAAAATCATATTCTTCAGGATCTACAATTTGCAAATACCCATCTTCGAATACTCCAGCCCCCATATTTCTCCAAATCCATATAAGTTCTTCTGGAAATCTACCCTTAAAAAGGCTTATATATTTTGAGATCGTATTCTCCGAAATATTCTTATACTTATTATAAGTACCGTTGTTTCTTTCAATAAAGTTCTCTATACCATTCCTCATAAACATCTTGAGCTGTTTTTGTTGTAGAATTTGAAAAGTTTGTTTCATAGCCAAAATAACTTTCAAATTTACCTGTTTTGGGAAAGTATACTAATTTAAGTATTGTTGGAATTTCTCTGTTGTAATCAATAAACAGATTTTCGATCTTCATTAAAATATCGTTTCCAAGGTTTAATAAATTAAACGCCCTCGTACTAGAAACATCGTATTGCTTTTTAGATATATCGTTCACTTTGTGTGACTTTGCTAATTTCCCATTTATCTTATAAAATGTCTTGAAAAAATACCCTTTTTCAATTAATCCGATAGTATAAACGGTATCAACCTCATCTACATTATCATCTACATACTCGAACGCCAGCTCCACCATTTCAGTCAAGAGGCTTTGAAAGTCATTATCAAAATTATCATTCATAATTGTTCTTGTTTTATTATTTGAGAAAAAGGTTCTCCATCAATAGTATAATTAACATTGGAACTATAGGGTCTTGTTAAAGCACCATCATAGTTGATTTTAATATCAACGGTCACTTTTTTTGGTGGTGGCTTTAATGCTTCTGCCCATTTATTTTCTATCTTTTTAAATTCACTTAAGTTAACTTTCTTTGCTCGTGATACTAAGTTGTCCTTTTCTATGCGCCTGATGGCGTCTTATCTTCTTATTAGCCATATTGATTCCTTATTTTTACGATATGCCGATTCGCCTTCTTTTAAGTCTGGTAAATTTACTAATGATTTGTCAATGTCTATCATTTCCTGAATAGAAACAACTATTGCATCTTCTTCACTAACCTCTTCTTCACCCAAAAATTGCCAATCACCATCTTCATCGTAGAAAACGGATACAATAATAGAGTTGTTGTTTACTACATATTTAGTAGTTATAGCACTTTTATTTTTATTTTCTTCTATTATTTTCATTTTACTTAGCTAATCAACATTATTGTTGTAATTATTTTATATACAGAGATTGAATATCAACTTGTATCCCATTTGCGCACATTCCAGTGTCAAGTGCAACACAGCTACAAATGTAGGAAAAAAAACTTCATAGGGAGTTTTATAGCCTAGTTTTTTACGAGGTCTGTTGTTTAGTTGATTCTGAATTTGTCTGATTTCATCGTCAGAGATTTCGTCAAATGATTTTTCTTTTGGGATGTATTGTCGAATCAAACCATTGATATTTTCAATGTGCGGTTTGTCAGCAGAGCAATAAGGTTTAGCAAAGAATACAGGAATCTTGAGCACCCGCTCTATAGACTTGAAGTGTGTGAACTCAGTCCCATTATCAGTGGTAATGGAGAATCATGAGGTCCTGCTCATCAAACACACGCATGGACAGTGCGCCATCGGGATAGGTCGTGCCTGTCTGGTTGCCGCGTCCGTCATAGTGCCAGCCTGTAATGCGCCCCTCGGGGTCTATTTCCCGGTAGGGCTCCATCTCCTCGGTATAGTCATAGCGGGTCGTGTTGCCAAGGGCATCGGTGACGGAGCGGACAAGCTGATTGGCATCGTAGCGGTATGTACTCTCCGCACCACAGGCGTCACGGACGGTGTTGTAGCCTTGCTCTGGGAAATAGGAGATCCAACCTTCTTGGTCACCGTCGGCTCCGCGTGTATGGACGCAGCGTCCCTCTTTATCGTATTCCCAACAGAACGTGTACCCGTTACGGTCGGTCTTCGCTACCATACGGTGATCCTCGTAGCGGATTCCCGTCGTCTGCCCCAAAGCATCGGTAATGCCTACCATGTTGCCCTGTCCGTCATAGGAATAGCGAACAAGCTGCTCGGAACTTCCGTCCGGCATCCTCAGGTGGAGGCTCTCAATGAATCCCGCATCCGTATGTCGGACTGTGACCCGGCGACCGCAGGCATCGGTGAGTGTCGCAAGCACGCCATTCTCATAGGAAAGGCGGATGCTCCTGCCATCCAAGTCGGTAACAGAAGTCAACAGATAGGAGTTGGCGAAACGATTGAAATACTCAAAATTATAGAACAATCTCTTCTCTAAATCATATACCTCATATCCATTTGGATGTTTACGAAGTTCTAATCTGTTGACCCGACAGAAATCAACTTCACCTTCTTCTACATAGTCAAAACCACATATTCTTCCATCCGCAAGTAGCGACCCAATACATTGTGCTATTGGATATAGGAAGAGTCTCATATCTGCAAGACTATGGACACCAATACCAAAAGCTCCCTTAAAATTGCTGTCGGAATGGTACACACGTTTCCACTCCAAAGGCAAAGCCCCCGGAAAGGAAAAGTCCATTCCTTCATACAGTACTGAGCCTGTAATAAGATTTACCGGCTCAAAACCATAAAAAGATAACTCTTTTTTTAGACTACGTGTGAAGTGGAGCATAACAGTTCTTTAGAACAAAATTATCTTATTCTTCTAAATCTATGATTTTCCCTACAGCCTGTCCGATAATGTCGATATAGGTCTTGGCATCTACAACTTGTAAGTTCTTATTAGAAACTTTCCCTCCTAAGGCCAATGCTGGAACATAACCGTAGCACTGACCATATTCTAACGTTGGTAATTTGTCTTTAATATCTAAATAGGGTTTGGAGTCGAAAAAGTTTTTTCCATATATACCATAATCATCTCCAAGTAGTATGTCGAAAACAAAATCTATCTCTCCAATTACACGGCTCTTGCATTTTCTTACATCGATTTGTTTAACTCTGTTTCCTTCGTTAGGTGCAATCGTCCAGTTTTTATTTCCTTCCCAAATTAATAAATCACCCATTGCTGTAATTGCAAATACTATAGAAGGCTCTAATAGTTTGTCGATATACTTAAAAACAAAATCATAATCGTCTGGGTTTACTAATTGTATAAAGCCATTCTCATAAATGCCATACCCCATAATATTCCAAATGTTCAACAACTCATCTGGAAGTTTTCCTTTATATTTATTGATGGTTTCGATAGAAACATCACTATATTTAACATAGTTATTTTGGTTCCTTTCTTCAAATGTTAATCGTGCCATATATTATGATATTACAGAAATAAACTTACTCCATACAATGTACCATATCATAAGGATAATAAGGCAACCCTTGTAAGGAGGAATCGTCTAAGCCTAGTATTTTCACCAAAGCACCACTTTCAAAACTCCAATAGCCAAAATGAACACCCCATTTGCTTTTATGATCATTATACCAGCCACTATCAGAATGCCCCTTATACCATTCCTTTTTAAGGTATTTTTGGAGCCGTTCTACAGCCTTTTCCTTATTAGTTTTCGCAAGCTCTATCACTTCGATGAGTCCTGCATAGGGAGTAGTCCAAAGAAGTTTTTCTGATGCGTAATCCTGTGTATTGTTAACTAAGAAGCTAAAAAGTTTGTCTTTAACCGAATGTTCTTTTAGGAGTATTGATAGTTGTTGTAATTCTTTATGGCATTCAAGCATAACTCCTATAGATAGATACCATAACATTGTTACATAACCAGCATCAGTATTCCATCCTTTCTTCAAGAATTGTACTCCTTGAAGGTAGTCCGGAATTAGTTCCAATACAGGATAACCTACTGAATATTTGGAAATTAGTATTTGATATGCATTTCTTAAAATAATATCAAAATGAGAGAGTTCTTGTTTAGAATCCCATGTTGTTCCAGTACACTGATACTCATGGAGATCCTCTTCTACGAAAGAGGTCTTTTTTTGTATCAATTCCTTATACCGAATTTCGGTATTTAAATTATCACGCAATTTCATACTGTTTTCTTATTTGATTTTTATTATGGCCAAGAACTAATAATTTCTCCTGCCGAATTTAATTTGTTTGTAATAACGTTTCCTTTTTCATCTATTCTACTAATAACTTTATCTACATTACCCTTAGACATTGCTTTTTGAATCTCTCTAGCCTTATCTTCTCCGACCTGACTTTCAAGTGTGTCATTTACCCAACTATCAGACATTTGTTTGCCACTTTTAGTGCTACCAAGTTGAGATGTTCCATATTTGGCTTCATCAATAACATAAGAGGGAGGTGGTGTTGTATTTTCGTATTATTGCTGTCCGGTAAAACTCAAAAGAGCATAAATGTCCTCCCCGAAGCCCAGTAAAATTGGACTTCGGGGTTTATTTTTTCAAAAGTAAGCCCCTCTTAATCGAAAAGACTTGGTTCTGGCGGCGCTTTTTGCATCTCCTTTGCAAGGAAATCATTCCAAGTTTTTTCGGGATTTTCCATAAATGCGATAAAATCGACGTAGTACATAAGCATAAGCCGTACCATGGTAACAACTTGCGAAAATGCACAATGCCTCTTGATGCTTCTCGACAGAACCGTTATCAGCAGATTGGCTATCAGAACAACCCATGTCTGTATTTGTATGGCGTTGACGCTGTCCCCATAGAAGAAATGAAGCGGGAAGTTCTGTTTAAGCTGTTTGTACAACGACTCGATAGCCCATCTTAGGCGGTAGATTTCAGCAATGTCCTCAACAGTAAAGTCAAAGTTGTTGGTCAATAGTACAACAGGTCTCTTTGTCTCGTAAAATATTTCCACCCTTCGTGCCTCGTGGGTGAGTTCTCCTCTTGTAAAAAGCACTTTCTGATCAATATGCGTTACGAGGCCCTCTGCATTGACATACGTAACGGATTTAAGTACCTCATACTTAAGTTTTTTCTTCATTTTGATCACGTAGCAAACGCCCTCTTCTGTAAGACGTTGGAATTGCGCGACATCGACATAACCACGGTCCATTGCTAAAGTGGAGTCTTTGGGCAGATGCACCTCTTTGAGCAGGTAATGGTCGTGTTTTGCAGCTGAAGTGAGTTGCACCACCATTGGCACGCCGACATGATACTTCATTACCGTATGCACTTTCATACCGCCTTTCTTCTTGCCTGATTTTGGATGCCGCCCGACACCTTTGAGTATGTTGTCAAAGAGCGTTATAGTGGTAGAATCCATCATGTAAAGCAACTTCTCCCAGTCTTTAGGCTCGTGTGTCTGCCCCTTATAGCACTTGGAAGGGCGGCTGTCCGCTAAAAATTTGGCATACTTCTCCAAAAGATACGCATAAACACTTGCAAAGAACTCCTGAGGGCGGCGTATATTGGCCTCAGCAAGCGTGCTGCGACGAACCAAATAGCTCATTCCGAGGTGTCTGAGCTTGTGAGCCTCAGCCTTCATGCCTATCTCAAGTTCGCGCAGAGAATCAAAGTGTTTGAGGATGCCGAACAACATTACGACAAGATGTTGGTAACCGTCAAAACGCTTCACATAAGCCTCGTTTCCTTTCGTTTCGTGGCTTATTTGAAGAATTTTCTCCTTGTCTAGTAACTTTAATACTTGACTATAGACCGGCTGTCCGGTAAAATGACTATCTTTGCTCATGGTTATGTTTTATTTTAGTAAAAACAAAGATAACCAAAAGGGCTGATACCTCGTGAGAAGTGTCAGCCCTAAATTATTTTGTTTAATAAAGTTTTACCGGACAGCAATAATATCAAGGAAAACGAATAAGTTAGATGTGATAAGAATATTATTGGAACCTCTAAAACCATGTGCAAGAATACGATCTGAAGTCCAAGATCTTCCTAAGAGAGGATGACAGCAACTTTATATACAAAAAATACCCAATAATAGGTATTGCGTGATGTTTTTGAACATTGTAATTTTGCATCCGAAAATACCCAATATAAGAAATAAATCTCACATATCATTTATATACAGGTATTTGAAGAGGAAAATTAGTATAATAAAAGTTTAGATTTATCCCCACATGTATGTTAAAATAAAAATGCTGTCTCTGCTTGTCACACTGACTCCATGGATTGGGTATGCCCAAAAAGACGAAGGCACACCTAAAACGTCTAATGCCATGACCGACTCTTTACATCAGATCAACGAAGTAGTAGTAAGAGCCAACCAGATGTTAGGCAGTCAGTTTGAAGCACGTAACCGTACTGGTTCGGCTTATTACCTTTCACCCAAAGAATTGGGCAAATTTGATTATACCGATATAAATCGTATGCTGAAGAGTGTACCTGGCGTAAATATTTATGAAGAAGATGGTTTTGGATTGCGCCCCAATATCAGTTTACGCGGAACACAAGCTGAGCGTAGTGAACGGATCACGCTAATGGAAGATGGCATATTGGCTGCTCCTGCACCATACGCAGCCCCTGCAGCCTATTACTTTCCTAATGCGGCACGTATGTATGCCATAGAGGTTTTAAAAGGTAGCAGTCAGATACAATATGGGCCATTTACAACAGGAGGTGCCATCAACTTGGTATCAACCCCCATTCCACAGGACCGATTAATAAAGTGTAGCATGTCGGCAGGTAGTTTTGGTAGTCTAAAACTACAAACGGCTATAGGTAAAAGCTTTAAGCATACAGGCTTTCTCATAGAATATTTGCGCTATCAGGCTCGCGGTTTCAGACATGATGACCCCGACGAGCGTACAGGATTTAAGCGCAATGACGTAATAGCTAAGTGGATGGTACGCACAAACAAAGAAGATGACATAAATCACAGATTAGAACTAAAGTATGGATTTGCTAACGAAACTTCCGACGAAACATATCTTGGGCTTACCGATCAGGACTTTGCCGTTAAACCATATTTTAGATATGCAGGAGCGCAAAAAGATAATTTGGTGACACGCCACTCCCAGTTTTCTGCCACATACATCATGAAAGGTGTTCGCTCATGGGATATAACCACGCAAGCCTATTACAATTATTTTTTCAGAAACTGGTACAAGCTTAACGAGGTGCGTACAGGCTACACCAAGGCTGAACGCCGTTCGATAGGCGATGTACTTGCCGACCCTATTACCAACCAATCGTACTTCGATATTGTTTCAGGTAAGGTAAACTATATAGGAGAGGCACTAATGCTGCGTGCTAACCACCGTAAGTACCATTCGCGTGGTATTCAGATAAAAGGGGAATATAAAACAATGCTATACGGTGGATACTTCACTGCAGAGGCTGGCATGCGTTACCATGCCGACAGCGAGGATCGCTACCAGCAAGACGATGGATACTCTATGAATAATGGTCGCATGGAGCTTTTCTTAAGAGGACTCCCAGGCAGTCAGGCCAACCGCATTACTACAGCGCATGCCTTATCGGCTTATACTTTGGCAAAATGGGCAAAAGGAATGTTTACCTTTACCGCAGGAGTGCGTTATGAAGATGTAAAGCTATTAAATCGCGATTATACTAAAGCTGATTGGCGACGTACGGGTATGGTGCGTATAGAAGTGCCAAATAGCGCAAGAGCAATGATGCCAGGAATAGGGATCAACTTTAAGTTAATGCCCCAGTTGTCATTATTCTCAGGAATACATAAAGGTTTTGCACCGCCCAGTGCCTCCCTTGGACAAAAAGCCGAGAGCAGTATCAATATAGAGGCTGGTTTGCGCTATGCTAATCAATGGTTCAAAGGAGAGCTGATAGGTTTCAACAACAACTATTCAAACATGTTGGGCAGCGACCTTGCCGCACAAGGCGGATTAGGCACCTTAGACCAGTTTAATGTAGGACGGGCATTGGTACGAGGTGTAGAACTGCTTTTACAATGCCAGCCATTACCTACCCATTGGAAAATCCAACTTCCCATGCAGCTATCTTATACCTTTACAGATACAAAGATGAAAAACTCATTTACAAGCGCATCATGGGGACATGTTTTATATGGCGATGAAATCCCTTATATCTTTCGCCATGCACTTAACAGTCAGATAGGTGTGGAAAGCAAATGGGCTGACATAAACTTAAACATGCGATACAATGGCGACATGCGTACGGTTCCGGGACAAGGCAAGATAGCTCAACGCGAAAAAATTCCAGCTAACTTTATTATAGATGTTACCACCAAGGTACATGTAATTAAAAATGTAGACCTTACTATGAATATTGTTAACCTTACCAACAAAGTGTATATGGTTTCACGGCACCCATCTGGTGTCAGAGCAGGCTTACCTTTTGGCATTTATGGAGGGATACAGTGGAAACTTTGATAAAATGGCATATCGCTAATAATATATAATATGAAAATGAGAAAATCTGTATATATACAATCCATAGCTATCAAAAGAATACTATGCCTATTGATCATGCTATACACTTTACCAAGGCTCATGGCACAAGAAAATGGGTGGGTAACAGGCTCTGTTACAGATACAGAAGGCGAACCCATTGTAGGGGCAGTTGTTGGTATTGTAGAAAACAAGCAAAAGACGGTTACGGACATAGATGGGAATTTTAAGATAGAGGGCACCGAGGGGCAAACCATTACTGTCTCGTTTATAGGCATGCATAACTATAGGGGAAGTATTAAGGCAACATATTTAAAAATAGTGTTGCAGAGTAATAGCAGCATGATTGATGAAGTTGTCGTAACAGGATACCAAAACATTAGAAACCGTGTTTACACGGGTGCTGCCACAGCAGTGAAGATGACCGACATCAAACTCGAGGGTATTGGCGATGTCTCGCGCATGTTGGAGGGTCGCGTGCCTGGATTGTCGATTCAAAACATATCCGGAACATTTGGCGCTGCACCACGCATCAATATTCGTGGGGGTGCTTCCATCATGGGAAATGTTCAGCCATTGTGGGTAATCGATGGTGCTGTTTACGAGGACATGGTACATGTTTCTCCTGAAGCCTTGGCGTCTGGTGATGCCGTTACGCTCATTAGTTCAGCAGTAGCTGGGCTTAATCCTGCTGACATACAAGACATTCAAGTACTAAAAGATGCCTCAGCCACATCAGTATACGGCGCACGAGCTGCCAATGGCGTTATTGTCATTACGACAAAAAGTGGTAAAAGGGAAACCCCATTGCATATTAATTATACAACAGAAAACACATGGCGCCCACGTCCAGATTACAGTCACTTCGACTTGCTGAACTCTCAAGAGACGATGGCTCTGTATCAGGAAATGCAAGAAAAAGGATATTTTGATCCAGCTACATCGTTATATGGACGTAGAGGCGGGGTTTATCATCAAATGTACAAACAGCTCACCACTTATGATGACATATCACACAACTGGATGTTGCCAAATACTTATGAAGCCCGACAAAACTTCTTACGACAAAGAGAATATGCCAATACGGATTGGTTTAGGCTTTTGTTTGCAAACAACCTGATGACAAACCATACAGTAAGTTTGTCAGCAGGTGGGAAGAATGTAGCATCTTATGCCTCAATAGGCTATTATCACGATGCTGGTTGGACTATTGCCGATCAGGTGCAACGACTGACAACCAGCATTAAGAACACATTTTACATCACCAACCGCCTTACTGCCAAATTATCGTTACAGGCCAATATGCGCATGCAAAATGCGCCAGGCACCTTGCCACAGAAAAAGAACACCATATCGGGAGCATTTGAACGTGATTTTGACATCAACCCGTTTGCATACGCTTTAGGAACAAGCCGAACGCTTCGCCCCTATGATGAGCATGGGCAACGCGAATATTATCGTAACAACTGGGCTCCTTTTAACATATTGAACGAGTATGATAACAATCAATTAAAAATACAGGTGGTCGACTTTAAGTTGCAAACCGAAGCGACCTATAAGTTTACTGATGCTCTTAACCTTAAAGCAATGTTTTCATACAGAAGAGCACATACAAGCAGACGACATGAAATAGGTGAAAATTCCAACATGATAGGAGCTTACCGTGCTTGTGAAACACCATGGGTAGCAAAACAAAATATATACCTTGTAAAAGACATCTATCATCCAGAACTCCTGCCTAAACCTGGCATACAACAAGGTGGCGTACTTTTCCTAAACAATGCCAACATGCAAAGTATGCTGGCACGCATAGCTGTTGATTACGACAAGCAAATAGGAGCACATGACCTGAAAGGATTTGCTTTTGGTGAAATAAGGACTCTGCAGCAAACTACAAATTCTTTTCAGGGATATGGTATTAGTTATCAACGCGGTAATGAGGTGCAAAGCGCACCTGGTATTTTTGAGAAAATGTTTCAAGAAAACACCCCTTACTTTGCATTGCGTAATAGAAATGAAAGAGGCATAACGTTCTCAGGCAATGCCACCTATGGCTATCAGGGCAAGTACATTTTTAATACAGTGGTGAATATTGAAGGCTCTAACGCCGCAGGAAAGGGATCTACTGCTTTATGGTTGTCAACATGGAATGTTGGAGCCAAATGGAACGTGGATAAGGAGAATTTTATGCAAGGTAATGATGTCATTTCAAAATTGGCATTTCGTATAAGTTATGGATTAACAGCCAAAATGAACGAAACGGCAGCTAATGCATCGGCTATCTACAGAGGTGGTATAGTCCATAGGTTAAATCTAAATGACAGAGAAAACAAATTAAATTTGCTTTCGTTGGAAAACAGAGATCTTACCTGGGAAAAAATGTACGAGCTGAATGTTGGTGCAGAGGTGGCGTTTCTAAAAAATCGCATTTCGGCCACAGTAGATGTATACCAGCGCAACACATTCGATTTGATAGACTTGGTGCGCACATCTGGAGTTGGCGGACAATATTATAAATACGCCAACTTTGGCGACATGGTTGCTCGTGGTATTGAATTCGGATTGCATACCATCAACGTGAATACCAATGCATGGAAATGGACAACAGATCTTACATTCAGTGCCGTTCATCAACAAATAACCCGCATGCTCAATTCACCAAACGCATTTGACATGGTGGCAGGTAGAGGTCGTGGCAACGTTGTTGGTTATCCTAAAGGCTCGCTGTTCTCGTTTAATTTCCAACGATTGGACAAAAATGGGCTACCAAACTTTAATTTTGGACGATATCCATTACCACAAAACGAGTTGAAAGATATCGTGGGAGCTGACTTCAACGATACACAATACACTAAAACTTATTTATTGTATCACGGTCCTATTGAGCCTAATATAATGGGCGGACTGGCAAATACCGTGAAATGGCGCAACTGGGAATTTTCTTGCTTCATAACCATGCAGGCAGGCAACAAGATTAGGCTAAATCCAACATTTGACACCCAGTTTGCCGATTTGAATGTATTCTCCAAAAATTATCTCAATCGTTGGCTTAATCCCGGCGATGAATATCATACTGACGTACCCACACTGCCTTCGAAGGAGATAATAGACGTGATAGGAATGGAAAATATAGAAAAAGCATACAACACCTACAACTACTCGCAATTGCGTGTGGCCGACGGAAGCTTTGTCAGACTAAAAAATATTGCTCTATCCTATTATTTAAAACCAAGTTGGATGAAAGCAGTAGGCCTAAAAAGTGGAAGTGTTCGCTTAAATGTTACAAATCCACTGTTGATTTATGCCGATTCCAAACTACATGGACAAGATCCTGAATATTATCAAACTGGAGGCGTTTCACTGCCTACGCCTCGACAATATACTTTTACTTTAAATGTGGGCTTTTAATATGAAATACTATCTATATAAATATGTCTTAGTTTTTGCCACTTTAGCTCTATGTGGCTGTAACGACTATTTGGACAAAATTCCCGATTCGGACATTGATGTAAACATAGACAATGAAGAAGGAATTGCCCAATTACTTGCAGGAGCTTATCCAGAGGCAAGCTACATTCCTTTTTTAGAACCTCGTACGGATAATGTAGACATCAGAGCAAATGGCACACATACACAACTGAACGAAGAAATGTTTTATTGGGAGGATGATACCCAAGAAGACATTGACACTCCCTTAAATTATTGGAATAGTTGTTATAAAGGGATTGCGCAGGCCAACAAGGCTTTGGAGTTGCTCAAAAAATATCCTAAGAGTGAACGTGTCAAGGCTCTATATGGCGAAGCTTTTTTGCTAAGGGCTTACCTCCACTTCATGCTGGTCAATATCTGGGCAGAGCCTTATGGTAATGCAGTGCAATCTCCTGGTATACCTTATGTTACCAAACCCGAGAAACATGCGCTGACAAATTATAACAGAGGTACTGTCAACGAAGTATACGATAGCATTGAAAGCGACTTGAAACGTGGTGTTACTTTAGTCACTGACAGATATTATAAGCAACCTAAATATCATTTCAACAAAAAAGCGGCCTACACGTTCGCCTCACGTTTTTATCTGATGAAAGGTGAATGGCAACAAGTAGTGGAATATGCTAATTATGTGTTAGGTGCTGACCCCAAAACTATGCTAAGGAATTGGATAGGATATTCACGGCAGTTTGAGTTTAAACGTCAGCGTTTGTTTACACGCTACACATCTCCCGATGAGGCTTCCAACTTATTGATCTGTACCACCGAGTCTCGGTGGGCGAGACAAATGCCTACAGATCGTTATGGGGCTACCAAACAAACTGTTGACGAAGTATTCAATAAAAGGGGCATCGAAGGTGGAGGCGATTTCTCTAAAATGACCTTTGATGGTACATATCCTTTTGTTTATTCACCATCACCTATAGTAAATGGCAAGTATATCACTAAGTTTGACGAGTTGTCTACCACTGAAAGCATTGGATTAAGACCTCGAGGAATTTACGTGAGCAATGTGTTGTTTACTGCAGACGAAGCTTTGCTTAATCGGATGGAAGCCTATGCGATGCTAAAACAGTATGATAGAGCCATTAATGATTACCTGCAATATATGCAGGGTAAGTTTGGCTTTATGCCTACTGTTGAAAGGGATATTTATATGCGTACAAGTGAGAATAATTATGATGTATACACCCCCTTCTATGGCATGACATTAAAACAGCTTGCATTGGTAAAGTTGTTTGCCGATTTCAGGCAAAAAGAGTTTTTTGCTGAGGGGCTACGCTGGTTAGACATTAGAAGGTTTCATTTGAGTGTGAAGCGTAATACAAAGTCTAAATATTATTTCCCCTTAGAGAAAGACGACCCACGAAAAGTATTGCAAATTCCCATAGAAGCACAAAACAGAGGACTGGCTCCTAATCCACGTGAACGCAAAGAACCCATTAGATAAACATGGTAGGTAATTTATAAAGCAACAAAAATGAACATACAGAAATATTTCTTAGCATATATAGGCCTATGGGCATTACTGGCAACGTCTTGCCAACATGACACGCTATCAGATGACAGTGTTGTGGACAGCAATGCCACTCAAACGCAAACGGCACAATGGATAGAACAGCATTTTACCAAGGTGTATGGGACAGAGGTGGTATATCAGTGGCAAAAAAATAATAGTCAGAAAGGAGTCTATGTGTATCCTCCTGACACTACAAACATAAAACAAGTTCTTAACGCTATTAGCTCTCTATGCTTTGATACCTTTAGGGATATTCAAATAGAAGGCAAAGGCAGCCTGCTTAACTACTGTTTGCCAGTACGTATTACATTATATGGTGGTGGAAATCCAGACAAGAATGGTGTTGAGCGCATGTACAACATTGCGTCACAGCCGGTAGAGATGAGTATATATCATGTTAATGATTTTGATGCAAACGACAAGCAGAAAGTTCATAGACTTGTTCGCAGCGTATATCACCAGATGATGAAACGAGTCTTAGAGCAGATGCCATACAACAGGGCTAAGTTTGCCGCCATCAGTGAAGGAAAATATATCACCGACACTCAACTCCTCTCCGAGATAAATGGTGCGAACAACGATATTGGGTTAGTGGGATATGCCAACAAACGTGGATTTTATAGCTATCTTTCCATGCTAAATCCTGAGGACGACATGGCAGAGATATTAAGCGTTATCTTGACATCTACACCTGCAAGACTTAAGCAAGCAGAAGATGAAGCACGTACGCCAGACGAAGACTCTGACCCCGAGGTGAATAAACGCTACGAACAAGAGGCCGATCGTGCCTATCATGATTTTATGGCAAAAAAAATGTTTGTCGAGCAGTATGCTTGGAATAACTGGCACGTTAAATTGCTCACATTGCAACTTAAAAGTGTCAGGACCTTGAATAAATATCTAAATACAAAATAAGATGAAGTATCTTTCATACATACTCCTCACTATACTTGGTTGCTTTTTCTACAGCTGCCATGATGAAGAACAAGAATTTGTGAACACACCTACCCAACGCAAGAGGCAAGCCATTGAGGCATTGAACACTGAGCTGGTTAACAACAAAGCAGGATGGTTGGTTATGTATTTCCCTAAAACAGACTCTTTGCTGTTTTCTAACATCAGTGATAAAATAAAAGCCGAATACCAATACAGTACTGACAGATATGGTTATGGAGGTGTTTGTTTTACCATGCGTTTTTTACAACATGGGAAAGTAGAGATGCGTGCCGACTTTGACCCCCAAAGTGTCGCTACTTCCATAATGGGCGAATACAAAATAGGGGCGAACAGTTGCACCCAACTTACTTTTCTTACCACAAACTATATACACAAGCTGGTTAATGATAGTTATGGAGGCGCATGCGACTGGTTATACCAAGGACGTGATGAAGATGGATTACTGGTATTCAAAACAGCCTCGTACCTTAAGCCAGCATGCGAATATATTTTGATGAAGCCCTTGCATGATGTGCATGAGTTTACCGATGCAGTAAAACAAGCATACGATAACAGGCGAGTGTTTGAGCAAATGAAAAATCCACAGTTATATATACACAGAGGCGGTCGTGTTTACTTTCAGAGCGATTACTATCTTGGCAGAAACGGTGGACGCGTGGCCACTACCGAGAAACAGAGATATTATCTGTTTATGGAGGTGACGAAACCTAATCCTATCCCAGACTATCCACCTAAAGAATTTTCCGTGTTGGGTTCTGGATATTGTGGCACGCCTAAAGGTATTACTTTTAGAGCAGGTCTGCGATTGAACAACAAACAGGTGTTTGCCGATTTTCAGCGTGTTGACAACCATTTCGAAGCTGAATTGGTAGAAGTGTATCATCCCGAATGGAGAAGCATTAGGTTAGTAAGTAAGCATTTGCACCCAGAAGGAAAAATAACCGGCTTAAAAGCGGTTATTCAAGACGTTCCTACCAATGAATAAAATATAAACAGATAACAACAAGCAGTATGAAAATGAAATTATATATAACACTCTCTGCCTTTGCCATGATATTATTCTCAGCATGTTCGCCCGCCGTAAACGACGATGCCGATGAAGACTACGACAAATTATTTCCATTTAACGGAATAGAAAAACCAAAAATATCGTACGATGATCAAGCCTTACAATTGGCAAGCATCGATATGAATGAGCATAGCTACGTCTACCCGGGGGTGGAGATTAGCGGTGAGAAGCGTACTTATACGGTAACCCTGATCTGTTCTTTTTTTGAAAAGGAATTACAAGGCAGCTTAGTGCCTGATGGTGAACTTTCCTCAACTTATACTATCAGATACATTGATGCTGACAAGACATTGAAAACCATTTTCACCAAAAGCTATGGTTTTGATGATAGCGAGGTAAAATTGCTTAAAAATGGAGAGGAGCAAAAAATTACTTTTCAAGCCATGTCAGGCTTCCCCATGTTTTTGCAAGTAAAGGGCGGAGGCCCAAGCAACTCATCTGTGCGCGCCACCATTTCGGCAGTATCCAATGATGGACTTACCATTGTGCGTCCTTTGCATGTAGAGCAATTTCAAAATGAGGAGGGTATCAATTTAATTAAAAATCCATTTTGTGGATATATCATATTGCCATAAAGAAAAAGGGATAAAATGATGAAGAATAAACGTAACAAACCTTTTTGTATGCTCATGCTGTGGTTGGCACTGTGTTCCTCCATAACATCATGCACAACATGGCAAGACGAAACCATTGAGTCATCGTACATCATGCCTACATGGCCCGACCCTGAATATAAGTTTGTCAGGAATGATGAAAGCAGTGTTAATACATTAGAGTGTGAGCTGTTAAAAGAGCCTGCTGATATTGTGTATCACTCGTTCATGAAAGAAGCACGTATATCAAGTGTCGTACAGCAAGAGCGGATGAACGAATATTTCAAGCAAGGAGTGTATGGCAAAGCGCCATTTGATGAAATAGCTACATCTATGGTTCACCGTGTTGACAGGGAGCGCATACTCGCAGTCTTTCAACAATTATTCGATGAGTCGAGAGCATTGAGTGGTTATGGATACCCTCGTCCTGCCGATATTCGCAACACCAAGGCACAAATGGGCAAAGGAGGATATTTAGGCTATAATATTGGCGATGAAAACTTAGCGTTTGTTAATGCCAAAGGTGTAGCCGTGGCGGAAGTGTACTATGAGATGATTAGGGGAAGCATTTATTTGGATAAAATCCTGAATGTACACCTTAACCCTGAGTTATACAACGACCAACAACTTTTGAAAGATCAAGCAGCTTCTAATCTGGTAAACGGACATAATTACACAGAACTGGAACATCATTGGGACTTGGCTTATGGTTATTACCAATACTGGTTGCCCATTGTGCAAAAAAATGAGCGCAATGCGTTAAAGGGAAGTCGTATTAAACTTTACAACGCCTTTGCGGCAGGACGATTGGCCATGACCGAGTATCGATTTGACGAGATGAGAACATGTCTTCATACCATTAGGCAAGAACTGTCTAAAGTGGTCGCTGTACATGCCATACAGTTACTGTCAGGCGAAGTGACAAATGCGAATTTACACGAGGACATAAGCAATGCCTTGGTATTCCTGTCACGTGCCTATGGTGCCGTGTTCTCGTTGCAGTTTGCCGTGAATACAGAAGGTAAACCATTATATACCTTTGATGAGGTACAAACGCTTTTAGATGCACTTACCCAAAACTCTGGGTTGTGGGATAAGCAGCGACTGGAAGGCGATTCCACTACCCCTGGATCCATTGCCTATACTGTAGCACAAATCAAGCAGCGCATAAAATGATAAGCATATATGCGATAACCGTTAAAAGAAAAAAGGAAACTATGAATTTATATAAACTATTATTGTTGGCGTTCCTATGTTGTACGTTAGACGTAACAGCTCAAACACATCCCAACTTGATATTGAACGGTGGGTTTGAAGAGTGGCGCACCGCCGGTATCTATGAGAAACCTGTGTGTTGGTATTTTTCAGTGGGAAGTATTGAAAAATCTAATCAATCGCATAGTGGCAGCCACGCTGTCAAGTTAGTAGCAATCCCGCATACGCTATCTATAATTGACCGAGCCAACAACTATTATTATATGAACATTGAGGGCGGAGCAACTTATCGCCTTACCTATTGGTATAAAGGGACGTTACAGCGTGCCAATTGTGTTTCCACCGTGATATGGTGCAAAGAAAAGCGCAAAGTTAAAACTACTGCAAAGAAAACTTCAAGGGATATGGTCACAGATGCCTCCCCTACTGAATGGAAACAAAAAACTATAGATTTTGTCGCTCCGCAAGGAGTGGATTGCGCGGGATTTTGTTTTGAAATGAAAGAAGAAAATACCGATGCCAATAACTATCTATTGATTGACGATGTGGTTTTTAAGAAAATAAAAAGTAGCACTATTACCGAGGATGTACCGATGCCTTATGATGTGAAAGTTTCTGCACAACAACGCGAAATTTTTATGTCGTGGCATCCTGTGCAAGGCAGTGGCATCAAATACAATGTTTTGCTCAATGGAAGACAGGTGTCTACAATAACCACCACCGACTATATCTTGCAAAAACTGCAGCCTAACACTACCTACGAAATAGGCGTGCAGACGATTATGCCTGACGGAAAGAAGTCGAAAGTGGCTAAAAAAAACATTACCACAGAATTAATGATGACAGGCAGGGAGGATGAAAATCGCATTCCTTACATCTATCAAATCAAGAACTATGGTGATTGTCCACGAAGCATAGAACTGTTTTTCAACGATTTGTATGATGTCAACGCTCAAATTAAATATACGCTTGACGGCATCCCATTCGTCCCTGTCGACGGATACAAATTGGTTTTCAACAAAACGGGTAAACATATATTGGTTGTGGACATCATTGAGAGTGATGGCAAGGCTTGGACCTTGGAATATAACTTAAATGTGAAATAAGCTAATCAACATGAAGCATATATATATTTGGCTATCAGTGATAATACTTGACATGTCGTTAACCGCATGCCACAATGAGTCGGATTTAGAACCGTCTAAAATATTGATAGGGGATAACAATTTATCATCTATTGATGTGTTTACGCACACGACACGCATATTAATCTTAAAGGGTGGGACTGGTAAATACAAGTGCAATGTCAACAACTCGAAATTGGCTACCGTCAGCATCAACGAAGATACATTACGTGTTACAGGTATATTGGAGGGTGAAACGTATGCCTCTGTTTGGTCGGGCGATGAGTGTCGCAAGTTGGATATAAATGTTACAGTGCCCAACATTACCTCTACCGAGGATGTCATACGATTGTTCCCTCGGGACGAGAGCCGATCAGTAAGCGTCAATGGTGGAGGCGGCATGGCACAAATGAGCGTGGAAGACCCTATGCGTGTTCTGAAGAAGGTTAAGTGGAACGCCAAGACCAACATCATAGAAATAGATACCTATTGCGAGGGCGACGCTTATCTCCACATCACAGGGCAGGATCATCAAACCAAAACAATTAAAGTAGAAGTGCGATGCAAGGGCGAGGCTGATGAGTCGGGAGTATACAGCACCACTTCAAGAAGTCTAAGCGTTTTGATGCGCAACACGTTGGTGGTACATCGCAAAGGTGTGGGTGTATGGATATTTAATGAGGCCAACCCAACAGCCTCCAAGAAAACCATCAAGATTACGCCTGCTATCATAAATCCCCAGCAAGGTACCTATGTTGATGTTGAGCTCGGTTTTCGCTATCCGGACGAATTCAGTTCTCTAAAAGAGGGCAAGTGCAAATTATACGTCCAGGAAGTCAGGGCGAACCATGTAGTACTTGCTGGGCGTGGATTTAAATTTGTAATACCTTACGAGAAAAAATAATACATCTAATTTTCAATATATGTTTGCCATCTATCCTATATAACTGTTGGCAATAGAAAGACGTATTCAAATTATTAATTAAATATAACAATACAACATGCAAATCTCAACAATTAGAAAAAGCATAACAACCTTGGCGTTGTTACTGATGTTTAGTGTGTCTCATGCGCAGAAAGTAATAAAAGTTGAAAAGCCCGGTGAACTTTCAAAACAAATCACCTCGTCCGAAAAGTTCTCCATTACAGATCTTACCATATCGGGTAGTATTAATGGTGCCGATATCTTGTGCCTTCGCGAGATGGCTGGCAGGGACATAGAGGGGAAACCTACAGAGGGGAAACTTTCCACACTTGACCTCTCTGGGGCTAAAATTGTTGCTAACGGTGGCAATTATTATCAGGTAAAGAGAGGTATGTTTACCAAATACTACGCACCTGCCTATGATGACGAGGTGAGTGCCTACATGTTCTACCAATGCCAGGCACTGATAACACTAAAATTGCCTACAACGACAAAGAGTATTGAGCAAAACGCTTTCAGCGGTTGCACTTCGCTTACTGAATGCATCATTCCGCAAAGCGTTGCTATCATGAGGGAGAATGCCTTTAAGGATTGTGGCAAATTAGCGTCAATTGCACTTCCCAACTCGCTCAAGGAAATAAGTAAGTGTGCCTTTGCTGGATGCAAATCACTTACTTCGGTGACTTTTCCATCACAGTTGGAGAAAATAGGTGCACAAGCTTTTGAGAATTGCACCTCGCTTGCTACCCTTTCCGAACTTCCATCATTATTGTCCGAAATAGAGGAAAAAGCTTTTTACAATACTGCTGTTACGGCATACACGGTGGCAGAAGATAATGACTATTATTGTGCCAGCAATGGAGTGCTTTACGATGCCGATAAAATATCAATACAACTGTATCCTGCAGGCAGCAGTGCGACTTCGTTTGAGATACCTGGAAGTGTTGGAGAAATAGACGAGTATGCCTTTGCTTATGCCAAAAACCTGAAGAAAATCAGTCTTCCGGAAGGACTCACCAACGTAAGCAAATATGCTTTTGAGCATGCTGGACTTGAGCAATTTACTTCACTTGCCTCTAATCTTTCTATCGGAGAGTCGGCATTCAGCGACTGTGTCGAGTTGCAAACTGTTGACTTCAAAGGGGCAATTGGTGGAATAGGAAGTTATGCATTCAAAAACAACAAAAAACTTTCTGTCGTGCAGTTTACTGGTTCAGCCATGCCTGAGTTTGGCCAGTACGTATTTACACCTAAGGCCGTAAAACTCAAAGTCTATGTAGAAAAAAACTTGATTGACAAATTTGAAGATGCTTTTAGCACAAAAAACGTTGCGTTAGGTACAATGTACGAAATCCTTGACATCACAACCTCTGGGATTGCGAAGCAGTCTGTCTATGAGTCGATCATAGATAAAATACACTTCGACGTTTGTGGTAGAAAGATAAGCAAGCATGACAAAGGACTTCACATTATTCAGTATTCTGATGGACGTGTTGTCAAGCGTATGGTAAAATAAGTTTAGAACCCGAACGCTGCCACTCGGCAGATTAAAGTAATTTTATTGGAAATAACTGCCATAAAAACCTGGAATTATTTAAGTTTGCACTATAAATGCTAAAAGTATCAATTAAATGAAAATTGGAGATTTAGTACACATTTCGCCTGACCTCACTATGAAGGATGACTGGGTGAATGGAAAAGTTATTGATATCAAAGATAATTCTTTCGTTGGTGTCGTCGTATCAGCAAAGACGGATAAGGAAGTGATATTCTTTGGACGTGAGGAATTCTTTAACCCCCACATGATATTGCATTAAGTTTCGATATTGTCATAGCAGCTCTTACAGAGCTGTACGGTGAGCCTTCCAACAACACCTACTATGAGATAAGGCAAATATTCGAAGCAAATGGATTTGATTGGGGCAGAGTGGCAATATAATCATTTAAGTGAGTACGCTTTAATCAGCGTACTCATAACTTTATTTTTATAAATGAAATGAATAAACTGAATTTCTCTATTTCTGGCTACAATTAAAAAAAACAAGTATGAAGACCATTTTTAGAACAGCTTTCTATCTTAGAAGCAACTATGTCAACAAGGATGGAAAGACACCAATAATGTTAAGAATCTATCTCAATAATGAACGTCTTTCACTTGGTTCCACAGGAATTGCGGTAAAGCAATTACTATGGGACAAGGAGAATGAGAAACTGAAAGGACGTACAACCGACGTTCTTAGTACAAATCTTGAACTGGACAACATTCGTAATGGCTTGCAGAGTATCTATCGAAAATGAGAAGACAACCCCGATGTATGTCTGGAGCGCATCAAATCAGAATATCTGGGTAAGAAAGAATATTTCACCCAAGGTCTGCTAAAATGGGGCTTCAGTCTTGTTTTTCCAAAAGTAAGCCCCCCTCCCCTACTCAAAAAGGATTGGTTAAACTTTATTTAAATC
>NZ_HG417098.1:54459-69920 GCF_000455445.1 Hoylesella timonensis 4401737 = DSM 22865 = JCM 15640
ATTTAAATCTTTATTTTAGCAATTTCGTTGCAAGTTTGTAGGTGAACAGAACTCGTGGAGTAGATATATCCCATTGCTCAACCTCCTGCCGTATCAATTCTGCGTGCTTCTTGCTTATATCCCGTAAAGCATTTCCAACGGATTTCCGAAGATATTCACTTTCGTGTGCCTTGTGTTTACTGATTAACGTAATGGCAACAGCTGGATTCTCTTTAAAGAACGGGCGACTTGTCCAAATTCTCAATCCTTCCGTTACCGCACGAATAACATTCGGATTGTTATTATTCAGCCATTCTTCTATGAGAGGTAAAGAAGCTTCATACCCTCTGTGTTTGCAGACTTCATCGAAAGCCTTTGCAAGCATTTCCTGCACACGCCAATTCTCATCGGTACTTATTCGCTCTTTCAGAAAACGAAGAGCGCTATTATCCTCTGTTGCCAGTCTGCCCAATAAAGTTGTTGCTAACATTCGAGCTTGATAGGCTTCCATGTTCAAACAACGTGAGTGCAACTTCAAAACATTGTTCCTTTGAGTATGCTGAAAGGATTTCATCAGCTCCGTCAAGGATATGTTGAAATCCGTGTTCGACTCCTAAAACACTGTCTAATATGTTATCAACGCTCATAGTAAAAATGATATTTCATTTCAACAATCGCAGCGACAGGCATTACAATAAAAACCTAAAAGAAAATGAAGCCTTGCAACCTTTTAGTTTTTCAACTTAAAAGAGTTTTCAATGCTCATTAATTCGTTGGAGAACATGGAGTCGACTTGTAAACGCTGCTCTATTCGTGAGCAACTGTGAATAACAGTAGAATGATCTCTGCCACCTACAAGTTTCCCTATTCTGGAAGCTGGCATCTTAGTATATTTCTGCGCCAAATACATGGAGACTTGTCGTGCTGTCACCAAATCCTGCTTACGGCTCCTACCGTTGACTGCCGATACAGATACGTTGAAGTGATTGCAAACTTTTTCTAATATCTCATCTATGGTGAGCGGCTTATCATCAATCTTCACTGCACGTTGAATTACTCTTTGTGCCAGTCTCATATCTACCGTACTATTATACACGACAGAGTAAGCAAGTAAAGAATTTATCACACCTTCCAAATCTCTAACGCTCCCATTTGCCGTTTCAGCAATAAACTGGACTACATCTTCGGGAATTTGCAAACCATCTTTGCGTATCTTGCTGTTCAAGATATCAATGCAAAGCTGAACATTGGGCTTCTCTAACTCAGCTATTAACCCACAGGAAAAGCGAGTCAGTAAGCGTTCGTTCATTCCTTTCAAATCTACAGGCGGTCTATCACTGGCTAAGATGATACGTTTACCATTACGGAAAAGATGATTAAAGATATGAAAGAAAGTGTCTTGTGTCTTTGTGGCGGTCATCCATTCCTGAATATCATCAACGATTAACAAATCAATGGTTTGATAAAAATTAATGAAGTCGTTAATCGAGTTTTGCAACACAGCATTGGTGTACTGTACCTGAAACAGACGAGCACTGACATATAACACCCGTTTTTGGGCATAGAGTTGCTTCGTCCGCATACCAATTGCATTAATCAAATGCGTCTTACCACAACCCGAAGGTCCGTAAACGAACATAGGATTAAACTGAGTTTTTCGAGGATGTTCTGCAATAGAAAGTCCTACAGAGCGGGGCAACTTATTACTATCACCTTCAATATAATTATTAAAAGTTTGATGAGGATTCAGATTTGGATCCAGTTGTTGCGGCTGTGCTGCATCTAAAGCTGTGGGCGACTCGTTAACACGCGTTTTCGCCAACTGCGTTTTCACAGACAAATCAGTTTGCTCTGCCTCTACATCTTGCGTGAGATGATGCTCTTGGTCGGTAACAATTCGATATTTTAACCTTATCTGGTCACAGAATGTACGACGCAATACTTTACTTAGCAAGTCTATATAATTTTCTTCCAAATACTCATACACAAAAGGGCTGGGTACTTGTACCAAAAGAGTTCGAGTCGATTCTTCAAACGACTCGTACACTATAGGCTTGAACCATGTGTTATATTGCTGCTCAGAGACATTCTCACGGATAAGCGTAAGGGTCTTGTCCCAAGCTTCGTTAGGACTTACATTCATTTAATCATATCGTATTTTAGGTATGTCTTTCGATCAACCTCAATGCCAATTGACTGCAAAATTATAAAAGAAAATTTGAATAAACAAATGACAATTTTTATCACAATGTCACCAAAATGTCGTAACTAACACAAACAACGCACTTTAAGACATTTTGAGGAAAAATAACATCGCTCACAAACAAAACCGTTCATAATGGTTTGATTACAAATAACTTAAATGCTTTTAGATAAAGATAACTACTTGAAGAGTGAAACATTCTTGTAACATTCCATAAGACTGTTAAAAAGAAGACTTTACAACCTTTCTGAAAATGTGAAACAAAAGTTTTTCTATTTAGACACTTTATAATTAAACATCTTTGAGTCAAATGCAATTTTGATTCAAAGATGTTCGTCATATCATTTACTCAAATCCATCTAAAAATTACTTATTCTTTCGTCCAAAGAGCGAAAAATGAACGTATCTTTTAGGTTGTTGTCTAAGATTAACCGCTAAAGAATCAATATTCTTCATCGTCTGATTGAGATTATAATAAAGGGTGGGATCTTTTAACAAGAGCCCAAAAGTACCCGAATTATTATTTATTTTAGAAGTAAATTCCTGTACATCTGCCATTGCCTCATCCACTTTTGTCATGGTTGAAGCGACATCAATCTTCCTTAAATTGTCAGTGAATTGCTCCGTATTAGCTAAGACGAGATTCGTTTTAGACACTATACCTGGCACTTCCCTATTCACATTGGTAAGCAAAATATGCAGCTGTTTTGACGAAGTTGATAAATTGTTAGTTATCTCATCGATATTATGGATAGAATGTGCAAGAGCAGGATCAGCCAACAAAGCGTTAAGATGAAACATCACCGAGTCTAACTTTGGCAATATTTGCTTGATGGTTGGCACCATCTCGGTCATTTTCCCCACCGTACCTGTATCTATCGAGCCTGAAATCACTCCACCCGGCTGTACATATTGCCCCCGATGTGGTGCGATATTCAGCGTTACTTTGATATTTCCTAATACGTCACTACTAATTGAAGCAGTACTTCCCATAGGAATTTTCATTTTTCGATCGACTTCCGCCAAGACCTTTATTTTCTCTATATGACTGTAATCAAAATAAATTTTCTTGATACGTCCCACTTGATAGCCCGCGGCAAAGATTGGACTTGACTCGGTAAGCCCACTAATATCATTAAAAACGAAATAGTAGGTATCACTGCTCGATAACAAGTTCGAACCTTTTAAGAACTTCATGCCAAAGAACAAAGCAACCAATCCTGCGACGGCTACGAGTGCAATCTTAATTTCTTGTATATGATTTCTCATGTTGTTTATTTCTTTTTAAGTTGTAAGAAGGTTTGAATGGCTTCGTTTACATTGGTGCGTTGCCCGCCCTTGAATGCGATGATAAAAGCATCGGGAAAACGATTGGTCAACTCTTTTTGCAACTTACGTATTTCATTATAATTGGTAGACGAACCATAGGTGTACTTCCACAGAGTACCTTCTTGATACCACTCACACCCCTTGAGTCCTTTCAAAGCCTCATCATTGAGTGCTATTTTCCTGCTACTGCTCAAAATTTGTACTTTGAATATAGGAACATCAGGGTTCACTGGTGCTGGAATATCATCACGACTTTCTGCAATGACTTCAGGCTTAGGTGATTCAGTTACTGGTCGACTGTCGGTAGTGGTGGTCTCTTCTACTTTTTTCTCCTCTTTCTTTAATAAAACAGGAGTAGGTTCAGACTTCCTTTTTGCTTTTTTAGTCTTCGTTTCTTCTTTTTGTTTGTAAACTTGAGGTACAATTTCAGGAACAGTTGGGGTCACTTTTTTGGGCGCTTTATACGGCACTGTCAACCCCTCATAAAACCTATTTTTATATTGAGCAAAAGCATTAAAAATTCCTCTCGCATACATGTCGGCAGCTTGGGGGGCATTCATAAAAAGCTCTTCTTCGGGTGTAGAGATAAAGCCCAATTCTAATAAGCATCCTGGCATGGACGAAAGACGCAACACCGCCAAATTGTTTTGATGAGCACCCATATCCTTCAAACCAGTTGCCGCACAAATATGTTGTTGCATATATTTGGCAAGTTCCACGCTCTTTTGCATATTCACATCTTGAATAAACTCAAACATGATGTTACTCTCTGGAGAAGTTGGATCGAAACCTTGGTAGGTTTGTTGGTAATTCTCTTCAAGTAGGATGACCGAGTTTTCTCGCTTTGCTACTTCTAAATTCTTTATAATACCTTTCCTACCAGTATTTTGACCTTGCCCCAATGTATATGTTTGCACTCCCCTCACTTTACGTCCACCAGCCAAGGCATTGATATGAACTGAAATAAACAAATCTGCGTGATTCTTGTTGGCAATCTCTGCACGCCTTACTAAAGGGATAAACACATCTGTTTTGCGCGTATAGATAACTTTAACATCGGGGCATCGCTGTTCAACCAGCTTACCAAAAGCCAATCCAAACTTTAGAGTAAGGTCCTTCTCGCGTGAATAAACACCAATGGCACCATGATCTTTCCCTCCATGCCCGGGGTCAATAACGAGCGTAAACTTTTTGCTTGCAGCCATACAACTCACTGCAAACATCATCATAGTGAACAAACAGAACTGGATCTTCTTATTCATAGGCGACAAATATAAGCATTTTCCACTGAAAACGTTGCTATTTTATTTAGTTTTTTCCATTTGTCAGATGCAATTCTACGCCAGCACCATCGCAATCAGCGCCCATGGGAGGATTGATCTTCATGATTTCAATGTCTACTTCCTCAACCGCGGGATAGCTATCTATCAAACACTTTCCTATCCTACCAGCCACATGTTCCAATAGTTGCGACGGTTTCTCCATCTCCCTACGGATGCACTCGTAAGCATCGGCATAGCTAATGGTATCGGCAATACAATCGGTCTGAAAAACATCAGAGAGTGGAAACTTAATCCGAACGTTCACCAAATAGTCGTTCCCTGTAATACATTCCTGCGGTAACATGCCGTGGAAGGCATGAAACCGCAGGTTACGTAAGAAAATATAACTCGATTGTATCTTCATAAAGGTTCTTTATCCACAGCGACTTGCACCGCAATTCTTACAGATGAGGCATCCCTCTTGGTAAATCAACGTCTCATGTCCGCAAACAGGACACTTCCGACCTTTCGCCTCAGTACCATCGTCTACATATTTTTTCAAGGCGCGTTCCACACCATTTTTCCATGTGTTGATACTCTCGTCTTTCAACTGTAAGGAACCCACTAAATTTATCACGTGGTCGATAGGCATACGATAACGAAGCACACCGCTAATAAGTTTAGCGTAATTCCAATACTCGGGATTGAACTTCTCACTCAACCCTTCGACCGTTGTCTTATAGCCACGCTTATTCTTAAATTGGAAATCGTAACGACTGGGACCATCTTCTTGCTTCTGTTTGATTATTTTACCCTTAGTCACTGACTTTGGCAACACGATACCCTCATCGTCATCTTGCAAACCAGTAAATATTTCATAGGGATAACCATCTAACAATCCGACGAAAGCCACCCATTTCTCTTTATTGTTCTGGAAACGTACAACATCGCATTCCAACTCCTTTGGGCGAACTTCTGTAACCTCTGGATGCTGGCAGGGCATCGTCACACGCTCCTCCATGTCATTATCTTTGGCTTGTTCTGCAGGTTCTTTCTTCGTATCTTTCTTAGACACAGAAATCATCACCCCTGCTCTGGAGCCATCTCGATAGATGGTACACCCCTTGCATCCGCTCTTCCAAGCTTCTACATAGAGACGGTTCACCAGTGCCTCGTCTACATCATGGGGCAGGTTCACAGTGACGCTGATGCTATGGTCTACCCATTTTTGAATGGCTCCCTGCATCTTCACCTTTTCCAACCAGTCGACATCATTGGCAGTAGCTTTATAATAAGGTGACTGTTCCACTAACTGATCGATTTCCTCTTGAGTGTATCGTTTAGTGGTATCGATACCATTCACTTTCATCCATTCCAAGAATTTCTTGTGATAAACGATATATTCCTCAAAGCTATCTCCTACCTCGTCTACAAAATCTACATGCACATCGGTATCACTCGGATTAACCTTGCGACGACGCTTATACACGGGCATAAACACGGGTTCAATGCCACTGGTCGTTTGAGTCATCAAAGACGTTGTTCCTGTGGGTGCAATGGTAAGACACGCTATATTGCGACGACCATATTTTTGTAAATCTTCATAAAGCTGAGGGTCAGCCTCTTTGATACGAAGTAAGAAAGGATTGTTTGCTTCGCGTGTGGCATCAAACACTTCGAACGCACCACGTTCTTGAGCCATGGTGACAGATGAACGATAAGCATTCAATGCCAATGTTTTATGGATATTAACCGAGAATTCTGTTGCTTCTTTGGTGCCATAGCGCAAGCCCATAGCGGCAAGCATATCACCTTCGGCAGTGATGCCTACACCGGTACGGCGTCCCTGTCCGCTCTTACGTTTTATTTTCTCCCAAAGATGACTTTCTGTCTCCTTCACTTCCTTGCTCTGCGGATCTATCTTGATTTTTTTCAAGATACGGTCAATCTTCTCTAACTCTAAATCCACAATGTCATCCATCAGTCGTTGAGCAATTTGTACATGCTTTGCAAACTTCTCCATGTCAAAATACGCATCGCTCGTAAATGGATTTACCACATAAGAATAGAGGTTGATGCTGAGCAAACGGCAAGAATCGTATGGACACAAAGGAATCTCTCCACAGGGGTTGGTACTCACTGTACGGAAACCTAAGTCGGCATAGCAGTCGGGAATGCTTTCACGTAGAATTGTATCCCAAAACAACACCCCAGGTTCTGCACTCTTCCAAGCATTGTGTACAATTTTTTCCCACAATGACTTTGCTGCAATTTCCTTTTTCATGGAAGGCTCATCGCTATCTACTGGGAACTGTTGCACATAAGGCTTGTCGTCTATAGCGGCTTGCATAAACTCATCATCTATCTTCACAGAGACGTTGGCACCTGTCACTTTCCCTTCTGTCATCTTTGCATCAATGAAAGCCTCACTATCAGGGTGCTTGATACTCACGCTGAGCATCAGTGCGCCTCGGCGCCCATCTTGCGCTACCTCACGCGTTGAATTACTGTAACGCTCCATAAAAGGAACCAGTCCCGTACTGGTAAGCGCAGAGTTATTAACAGGTGAACCTTTGGGGCGAATATGACTCAAGTCATGCCCCACTCCACCTCTTCGCTTCATCAGCTGTACCTGCTCCTCGTCAATGCGCATAATAGCGCCATAGGAATCTGCATCACCGTCTAATCCGATAACAAAGCAGTTGCTCAAACTGGCTACCTGATGGTCGTTGCCAATTCCTGTCATAGGACTGCCTGCTGGAATAATGTACCTGAAATGGTCTAACAACTCAAAAACTTCTTGAGCACTCAACGGATTTTTATATTTATTTTCAATCCGTGCTATCTCGTTGGCAATGCGCCAATGCATATCTTTAGGCGATTTCTCATAGATATGCCCAAAGCTATCTTTCATGGCATATTTGTTCACCCAAACTCTTGCGGCTAATTCGTCACCCGAAAAATATTGAAGAGCCTCTTGGTATGCTTCTTCGAAAGAGTAAGTTTTCGCTTGTTCCATTGCTATACGATAAAAAGAATGTATTAGTTTGATGTTCTTACAATTGCTGTATTTGAAATCTTATGAGTGCAAAACTACAATTTATTTTCGATATAAAAAAATCATTTTTAGTATTTCGAACGCTTTTTATATACCACTTCCATATACGAAAGGTTTTTCTTGTAAAAAACAATCTTTTTTATTTTGTGTTGACAACAAACCTAATTCTCTATGAAACGAACCGTAAGGCTTGCAATCATTGTCAACCATATTCTTTCACTTGGTATAACAAAAATACCCTCTCGATGAAACAGCTGCATCTTTTAACGTTCTGCATTTTTGATAAAGGAATCAATTATTTTTGTCCTATTATTTTACCAAAAATCGACCATTGAAAATCTTCAAAATAGAAAAAATCGATAGGCAAAAGGTAGACAAAAATACGCTGATTTGAACAAACGAAACGTCTTTTGAATCTGGAACATTGAGTTAACACCCTTGGAAACATCTTTTAGAGGTGCTATTCACATACTTCAACGTCATTAAAGCATGCAAATAAGGGGCTTAGAGTAATGCTTTAGTCGCCTGAGAATGTTAAAATTTGGGATGAAAAGAGGAGGTTTAAGCATAACGTATTCAATAGCAATCAATTACAAACATCGCTCATAACTCGCGTATTTACAACCAACTGTGACGTTGGTTGTAAATACGCGAGTTATGAAAGGCACTTTGTAAAGAAAATTCAGCATCTATTTTTATTGAATACAGCGCAGTCGCAACTTTATATTCGCTGTACTGTTATTGCGTTTCGTGGTTCAAATATGAGTCTTAAATGTAAAAGCCATTGTTTTTTATGCTCGTAAAGTTTTCTTTTTAGAAAATCTTTATAACTTTGTAGAAATAAAAATAATCAAATATGAAAACCATCAACACCAGAAGAAGTATTCGAGTTTACCAAAACAGAGATGTAGATAACGACTTACTCAACCGCTTGTTGTCCGAAGCGACACACACCCAGACTATGGGAAATTTACAGCTTTATTCAGTAGTAATAACACGCAATAACGAGAATAAAAGGAAACTCTCACCCGTCCATTTTCACCAACCCATGGTAGAATCGGCTCCAGTTGTGCTGACATTTTGTGCAGACTTTAGGCGAACCACAAAATGGGCAGAATGTAGAAATGCGAAACCGGGATATAACAACTTTTTGAGTTTTCTCAATGCCATGACCGACACGCTGCTGTTCTGCCAAACCTTTTGTCAACTTGCAGAAGATGAAGGGTTGGGATTATGCTACTTAGGCACCACACTTTACTCTCCTGAAAAGATTATCGACATTTTGAAATTACCCAAATTAGTGATGCCCATTGCAACTATCACCTTAGGTTGGCCCGATGAATCGCCAGCTGTTTCTGACCGTCTTCCACTATCGGCAATTGTTCATCACGAAACTTTTGAGGATTATACTCCAAAAAGAATTGACGAGAGTTACAAACAGAAAGAAAACTTACCCGAAAACATTCACTTTTGTGAAGTGAATCATAAAGAGACTTTAGCTCAAGTATTCACAGACCTTCGCTATACGCAAAAAGACAACGAGGCAATGTCGGAGAATTTCTTAAACACCCTGAAACAGCAGGGATTTCTATAAACATCTCTCACCGCCATTTGCCTACGATGCTTATAGCCAAAATGAACATGGAGGAAACCTATACATCTCCTTCTTGTTGACCACCTATTGAAAACATACAAGTTATAAAAAGGAGTTGACCTTAGTTGCGGTCAACTCCTTTTTATTTTATGAGTAAGTCATACTATCCTCGAAGATCACTGTCATTGATCCCACCAAATACGACCTTCTGTCTTATTGACATCTGCACCATATTTAGCATCACTCTTCAATGCACTGACAGCTTGATTATAATTTTCAATATTCAAATCGTTTGGAACAGGTAGAGAGTTTCTGCGTGGAATCACTAATGCAGTACCTGCAGACTTGATCGATTCAAGGAATGCCACTCCATCTTCGGGTACTGGCTGATCCTTAAACTTCGGGTAGCCTGTTCGTTTCCAAGTTGCCCACATCTCTTCTGGTTGCACAAATAGGTTTACCCATTGCTGAGAAATTATCTTCTCTAACGTGACATTCTTAAACTCTGGGCGGTCAAGGTAGGCTGCTATCTTCTCATCCGTGATAGGGTTATAATTGGCTGCCTTATCATTTACTTGGGCTGTCACCCACATATTGGTAGACCATGTTCTGAATTGTTCCATAGAAGCCTTCACACCTTCTCTGTACCAAGCTTTGGCATCCTTACCCGCAACTGCGTTACCTTTCTTCAAAGCTATCTCTGCCAACATGAGGCAAGTTTCCGAATAAGTAATAATCGGCGTAAAGGTTGACATCTTGTCCTGATTAATCATAAACTCTGTGTCTTCAATCGCACGAGCTGGCATGTTGTTGTTGCCTCGAATTCCACCGTTCTTAACGAAGAAACGACTTTCCACTTGTGAGTTCATTCTTATTTCCAAATTGGCTTCTGTACCATCCTTTTTGTGATAAGGCAAGGTCATATATGCATTCCGCGAATACTCACTGGTAGCACTGTCTGGATTAGCTGACGCCCCTACATATCTGTCAATAAAGCCCTTGTAGGATTTCTCGTAATTGGGATATTCCTTCTTGAAAGTGTCAAACCAATCATCATTTTCCTTGTTGTTGTTACCAGTGCCAAAGCCGTTGCGACGAACCAAAATAGGTAATCTCGGGTCGTCATACGTTTCAAGGAATGCAACGAATGCGCGCGATGCCACATATCGGCTGGTGATATCTTGAATATCATCAGTGTTATTGTTGTAATCATTGGGATGATGATAAATACACGACTCGTCGTAAGAACCAATAACATTGCTGGGTGATGTCAACACCTCGTCAATCACACTATTATAGAATGCCTTGTCCGCTTTCTCCAATCGCTGTGCCATCTTCACGCGCAACGTGTTACCAAACTTAATCCATTTGGCAATGTCGCCTCCATAGAAGAAATCTGCATCCTTCAATTGCACCTGCTTATCGTTCGAAGCTTTGAGCGTAGCTACACACTCTTTTACCATGGCATCTAACTTCTTATACATCGGTGTACCGTCAATTGCTTTTTGATACAAATCGTACTTGGGAGTAGTGAGCCGTTCGGTCTGTGCCTTCAAACCTTCCGTGAGAGGTGCTGCACCATACGTGTCAAGAACCAACCATTGTTCGTAAGAGAGCAACATCTTAGCTATGGCGCCAATATCAGCAAAGCGTTCTGGTTCGTTTTGAACTGGAATAACTTGCGTAATGAGATAATCCAAGCGCAAACCAAAACCACCGAAGTTATCACCGTTCGCCGTATAATAGTAGCTGTATGCTGGGGCGTATGGTTCAGTACGACCAGTCTTATCAAGCGAGATATACGTTCCTGCCGATGGTCCACCTGCAGAAACAATATATTGCATATAGGTCATCGTGCCACTGTATTTACCCAAAAGGTGTGCACGACTACAGTTGTTGAAGTTGAGCGTGGCTCCCATAAAAGCGTTGGCTGGGGTTGCAGTAGGCAACTTCTCTTTGTCTGTATTTAAGTCTTGGAAGTCGTCTAAGCAACTGGTTATTCCAAAGGTAGCCAACAAGCTGGCGACTATCAATATATATTTTTTCATAGGATTCGGAATTATTAAAATCTTACAGTTAAATTAAACGCATAGGTACGATAGAATGGTACTGCTCCAATGTCCATGGGCTGCAACGGGTTGTTGCTGGAAATAGACATAGGGTTCAGCCCATCAGTGAGCTTATTAATGAGGTAGCATACGTTACGAGCCGTAAATCCGAGCCGTAAATAATTAGCTCCAAACTTCTTACATATTTTCTCTGGCAAGCGATAGCCTAAGGTTATCTCGCGCAGACAGAACCAGGTATTGTCCTGTATGGCCTCTGGAAAAGCAGGCATACCCCATCCATAGTTCCAAGCATACCATGATCCTGTCATCACTGGCACAATGTTCTTTTGTGCAATGGCATCAGCATAAGTCATGCCTCCAACGTCTACTAAAGCTCCAGGTGTGCCGTCTGCATTTTGTACAGGAGCTTTTGCGCCTTCCTCGAATACTGCATCGAGCATCAAACCGTCGTACACTGTCTCGCCCTTGTAGTTGATACGGGCGATTCCACCATGTTCCTTGTCACGTCCAACGAGTGTTGATTTCAAGTTTCCTCGTGGTACGGTATACTTCCATAGATTGGAGTAATAGTTACCACCAAAGCGACCGTCGCCTTGGATGTACAAGTCAAGTTGCTTCCAAGATAACGATGTATTGAGACTGAGTGTGAAGTCGGGCTCTACCTTTCCAAGGATGTGGCGTTCCCTCTTTCCTTGGTCATACAGTGTCACTGGCGAATACATTGCAACGCTATGTGGTTTCCCGTATTGCTGGTCATAGCGTATCAACATCTTGCCATTGCGTGGGTCACCGCTCGAACCTTCAAACCGTGCGATAGGAGTACTATAGCGAGAATTAAGATATGAGGTGAGAACACCAAACTTTCCACCTTCATAAGCCCATATCTCTGGTGCAGCATCGTAACCGCCCATGAGTTGCCACTCCTTCACATGTTCATCTAACTCTACAATCTTTCCTCTGTTCAAGGTAAAGTTGCCACCAACGGTCCAGCGCCAATCTTTGTTACGTATGGGCGTTACGTCCATCTGAATTTCAACACCTGAGTTTTGAATGTTGCCTGCATTAATGAGTTGGCTGCTTGCACCTGCCTCGCTAACCGAACCCACACGCATGATTTGGTTAAAGGTATTCGTCTTGTAATAAGCAACGTCAAGCGTTAAACGTTCATCGAAGAATCTAAGATCTGCTCCCAACTCAATGGACTGCTGAATCTCAGGCTTCAAGTTATCGTTGAACATAGTTCCTAAGTTAGGGGTTGCGGACAGAACCGACCCACTCTTATCGGGCTTGTAAATAGACTTTTGGTCAAACACACCATATCCATTACTGGTGGCATAGGCCGATGTACCCATACCTACACGTGCAATGGATGCGCGAAGTTTACCAAAAGTAAACCACTTTGGCAGATCTTTTCTAAACGAGTCTGAGAATACCCACGACAAGTTGGCAGATGGATAAAAAACGGTATAGTTATTTTTTCCATTGGTAATATAGGTTGGGTAAGTAAGTGTAGACAACCAGTCATTACGTGCAGTAAGTTCAAGGAACACCTGATCTCTCCATCCAAGATTTACAATGCCATAGATACCAAGTGTACGCTGATTGGCTGGCATATAATCAAATGTGGGTTCTATCTTGTTGGTTGAATTAGAGAACGCAAACACGCCTGGGATGACCAATCCTCCATTAGTACCCTTCGCCCAATTGTTGCGTGGGGTGTTGCCATACAACTCAGCGGCTACAATACCAGATAAGGTAAGCTCCTCTGTACCAATGGTTAACTTGTTATCAGGCGAATTGAGCATAGCCAAGAAGTTATAACTTCCCTCGGTGCTTCCGCTTCGCCCATAATAACCTGCCCCTGTGGGTCCGTAATCGACTCCTGTACCATACTGACGCTCCTCATAGTTCACGCCATAGTAATTGTAGTTGGCTTTTAGGCTGGCTTTAAGCCAAGGCATAATATTAGCACGCAACGTAACATCGGCCAGAATAGACTGCTCCGACCGCTGCCTTACGTTCGTGTCACGTGTATGTAGGTAGCCTCGCAGACTTCCCCAAGGGGAAGTTGATTCTACAGCATGGGTCACAGGGTCGCGGTACATGCTGGCATAGTGGGCGATATCCATATTACGCGGCAGATTATAAGCAGATATCATACCTACGTTATTACCCCAGTCCCAACCACCTTGGCTACCACCGTTGAGCGATCGAGAGAAGGCATACTTGAAACCGATTTCAAGCGAGAATACCTTATTTAATCCTGTCATTCCCTTGAAAGACACATTGTGACGGTCGAAGCTGTTGCGAATAAAAACGCCATTGTTCTTCATAAATCCATACGACAGACGGAAAGATGATTTCTCGCTGCCACCACTGATGGCCACATTGGTATTATTGTTCAATCCTGTTTTGTACAAATCTTTCCAATTGTTGGGTTTTGGAGAGAATGGAGTCTTTTGTCCATCGGGCATGTATTGATTTATCAGTTGCCCATCCATCCTCGGGCCGAAGCTGTTAGGCGTTCGCTGCAATGAGCCATCTGCCAGGAATCCACCCTGATAACCGTTGTATGTTGTTCCAGCTCCATATATGTCTTGCAGGTCGATGGGCGATTTGTAGATATCTGTCACCTCAATTGACTGACTCACCTCTATTCCTAAACCTCGTTTACCAAACTTGCCACCCTTTGACACGATGACCACAGCACCATTGGCACCCCTGGAACCATACAATGCTGTTGCTGCGGCACCTTTCAACACCGTAACACTCTCATAATCGGCGGGGTTCAGGTTCTTGAGTTGCGACCCCCAGTCTGTGCCGCTTAAGTTTCCAGTCAACGGCTCTTGGATGATCATGCCGTCAATCACAAAAATAGGTGCATTGTTCTTATCAATAGACTTAGCACCACGAATAGTAATGGCTGACGAGGAAGTTACCCCTGATGCGCCTGCAGTATTGATCTGCACACCAGCCACCTTACCTTGCAACGCATTCACAGGGTTCACGGCGTTGATGCGCTCAATCTCTTCTGTGGACACCTTTGTAGTAGCATAGCCCACTTGCTTGGCTTGTTTAGGCATGCCATAGGCTGTTATCACCACCTCATTGAGCGTCTTGTCATCGTTCACAAGTGTTATCTCTATCACCTTTCTACTACCGTCGTAAACAAATTCGTAGGGTTTGTAACCTAAGTATGTGATCACAACCACGGTACCCTTGCCAACATTGGGTAACGTAAACCTGCCATCAATGTCGGTAATCGCTCCCAATGATGAGTTCTTTACTCTGACCGATGCACCGACTATCACTTCTCCTGTGTTGTCCTTGACAACACCAGAACATGTTCCATTCTGTTGGGCTACGGCAACAGTTTCCACGAATCTCTCATTAGAAGCGTGGATAGGCAAATTTAACGCCGCAAGCACCATCATCAACAGAACGGATGCCGAACAATTGATAACCTTTAACATATAGAATTAAAGTTAAACAAATTAAACTTAAGGCTCTATTTATCAAACCGACTTACCGTCGCCAGAGAGCCTATGTTGAGCTAACGGTAGTACTAAATGGAGGGCTGTCATTATACCACAGCCGTAAATTTGCGTCAAATATAAGCTTATTTTTGCATACTTACAACTTTTTAAGGCAAAAAATATAATAAGATTTTAATGTGTTTGTAATATCTACCCAAAAAAGGTAAAACCTCCTATTGTAGGAAGAACATCTAACCTGCCTCACACGACATCATTATTGGGCATGCGCTTGAAGTCTTTCAATCCAATACAGACGGTGAAAGAAAACGATTATTGAATTACAACATGGGTAACAAGATAGTTCAAGGAGAACTAAGGGAAAATATATGAAGTTTTTGGTTCTATATTATACAAATCTTAACATTCTAAAAAAAATATAGATAAAACGCTTGTAAAGTTTCCACTTTTTTCTTACCTTTGTAAAGAATTTA
>NZ_HG417098.1:71297-103012 GCF_000455445.1 Hoylesella timonensis 4401737 = DSM 22865 = JCM 15640
GAATTTATAAGATGAATTTCAATGTACAACTTTGGTTTTAACGGCATAACGTCTACGAAACAAGTAAATAAAAGTTATGCATAAACACAATGACCAAAGCGTTTTTTACATGAATTCTTTTTTAATTATTAACATAAAACATTCAGTAATGAAAAAAATTATGACGAGAATCTTTTCCTTAGTAGGCATTTTACTACTGGGAAGTCTCAAATCAACGGCACAAGTGAATGACGTGTCGTTTATCGTATCTCCCTCTGCAGAATACATTTGGTGGGACAAGGATCTTTCTATTGATAACATGCCGCTTTATGGTGGTAAATTAGGCTTCTGTTTCGGACCGCTTTTTGAGTTGCACGCATTCTATCTGCGTGGCAATGACACCAATGCAAAAGTACGCAGACAAAATTGGCTTACAGACGAAGGATGGGCGAATAATATCAGAGATACCAAGATGGATTTAATTAAGTACGGAGGTGAAATCAAATTGAATCTTTGGAAAAATAGCTATTTTGCGCCATATCTTACAGCAGGTGGTGGAGTTCAACAAATGAAGTACAACTCTTATACCAATGATGCGCTGATGACAGATGTACCTATGAAAGATGAACAGCTCTTTGCTTCGCTCGGTGTAGGTGCTAAGTTTAACCTCAGTCCTCGTGCAGTCCTCTCACTTGAAGCAAAGAATACCATGTTCAATGCCAGCAAAGGTAGCTACTTAATGAGACCAGAGTATGATAAATCTGACGGTGGCAACCACCTATATAATTGGACGGCTGGTGCAACACTTGACTTTTATTTGGGTGGTAGAACTGAAGATTCCAAAGATGCCATCAGTAGAGAATATCGCAATATGTTCTCAGGTGGTCTCAAAGGGCTGAAGTTTGTGGTTGAACCTGCAGTAGCTTATCTTGATTTTGACAAAGATATGCCCATGACTGACACCTATCTCATGGGTGGTAGCGCTGGTTTTGACTTGTCTTCATTGGTAGGTATCCGTGGATTCTACTATCAGGCTAACAAAGAGGCTGACAAACTTTCACTTTCTTTCTCTAAGAATTTGGCATTGTATGGTGGTAACATCATCACTCGCCTTAACTTCCCAAGAGGCATTAACCCTTACTTACAGTTAGGTGGAGGTTATATGAAGGTTGGTGATAAGTATGCCGATGAGAAAGGCAACACCACAGCCGAAAGTTCTCCATTTGTATTTGGAGGTGCTGGTATTGAAATTCCAATCAGCAAGTACGTTGCACTCTTTGGTACCGCCAATGCTATGTTCACCTCTGAAAAGGGAGTCAAAGAAGAGAATATTCAAAGCCCTGATCATATCAACACTAGCATGCTGTACAATGCAGGTTTGAGAATCAACCTCGGATTGGCTGCCGATGGCGAAAAGAAATATAATAAATACGTAAATCGTCGCTTAGATGCACAGCGCGAAGCTTCTAACGAAGAACTGAACGATTTGAGATCACGCTATGATGAAAGAATTGACGAATACGATAGCCAGATTGCGGATTATAACGAAAAGATATCGAACTATGATCAGCAAATGGCTCAGTACGATGAGCGCGTAAATAAGCTCAAGGCTGACTACGAGAAGCGCATTAACAAATTGGACAAAGACTTAGAAAACGCATTGAAAGCTAACGATACCATTCGAGTAACTGAAATCGCACGCCTGAAAACTCGTCACCAGCAAGAACTTGAAAACATTGAAAATGACGAAATGGCTATCAAGCGGAAATTAGTGAACGAACTTGGCGAAAGCAAGGGTAACAATGTGAAGATGACACGTAGTCAGCTCAACGAATTGGTTAACCGTATTGCAAGAGAAGCAAGAAATGACGCACGTAATTATAACTATGATTACGATTACGACTATGACGTAAATTATGCACAGCCACAGGAGTCTTATCGCTCTGTAGCTCCTCAGCAAAGAATTGCTCCCGTTCAGAATAATGAAACAGAGCAACTCAAAAGAGAACTCCGTATCATGAACGAGAAATTAAATAAGGTGATTAGCCAAAGAAATAACGCTGTAGGAACCACTATTGTTACTGACGGTAGCGGCGTCGTTGCTAATGAATTGGCACCTGCAACAGCTTATAATTCTGGCGCTTATCAGCCAACTGCTAACAGAGGCTTGAAGCTTAACCGCATCGGAATCTTCACAGGAGTAGGCTTTGGCGACTTGACTTCTTGGAACATTGGTGTGCGTGGTTACATGCAAATTGCATCAACAAACCTCGACTTTGTACCAGAACTCTATGCAGCCATGGCGGACAACAGCGGAATGGGTATTTCTGCAAATATCATCTATAATTTCAAGATTGCCTCGTTAGGTAAGTTTGAACCTTATGCAGGCTTTGGTCTTGGTATTTTCCACGGTAAGGACACACACTTTGGCTCTAACTTACTCCTTGGTGTAAGCACTGAAATGTTAGGCGGAAAAGTATTCTTTGATTATTCTGCACGTAGCTTGACGAAGCAGAATCAGTTAGCTGTGGGGTATTCATTCACATTCTAAATTGAGACACATGCTGAAAAAACAATATCTGGTAGCACTTGCTCTTCTTGCACTCCCTATCACGTATGCAGATGCGACACCTGTGGTAAGTGTTGCACCTGCTGCAGATGATACCATCATCGTTGATAGAGATGAATTGATGGACGTGCTAAGAAGAGTATCTACCAGTGAAAAAAGAAAAACAAATAGGTCAATGAGGAATATGCGTCAGCAGAAAAGAGAACAAAATTATCATCGGATAAGCCCAGGAAAAACGACACCTGTGTATAATTCCTCTTCGAGACGTGTTGAATACATTCCTTTGTACGAACCTCAAGTTGGAAAGATACAGGGTTATCAACCTTATTTACCAATACAGAACTTGCAGCCAAATTCCTTGGACACGACAGATTCTCAAGATGCTCAACAATTGCAAGAGCAGATTGATCAACTGCAAAAACAAATTGAACTCTTAAGTCAAACGGTGAAAGATCCTGCACTTAGACAGCAAGTTGACTCCATGGCAAAGCAGCAAAATGCGCTACGTGCCAAGAAGGATACGCTCATCATGAGAGCTCCTGCGAATAATCCAACAGAACAATGCTGTCAAGAAAAGGCGCTTGTTGAACCCACTCATCCTGTTAAGGTGACACCTTTTGACACTAATTTAAGACAGGTTTTCTTTGAAATTTCGTCTAATCAATTATCTAAAGAAGCCGAGCATACACTCGATGCGGTAGTAGATGTATTGAAAAACAATCGAAATTTAAAAGTAGAGTTAACGGGATTCTCCAGCAAAGATGGACCAAAAGCTTTTAATAAAGATTTGGCTATGCAGAGAATGAATAGTGTAAGGGCGTATTTAGTCAATCATGGCGTAAATACAAACCAAATTTCTGCACTTTCATACGGCATTGATAAAAAGTCGGAAATGAAAACTTATGCGCGTAGAGTAGAGCTTTGCATCTCTCTATAAGCATTGGTGTTATTCACGAAATCCAAAGGTTGAAGTGTTCGTCCGAATGGACATTTAATTGAAATGTTTAACGACTTGCAATTCAACCTTCACATACTGTAAAAATAACCACTCGTGGTTTTTGCAACAATCGATTTCCCATCATGGGAAGCTTTGTACAAAAAATCGATTTCCATACCATTGCAAAAAGCCCGAGTGGTTATTTTTTATGCTTCAGGATGTACACTTATTGCGCCCTATTCTTCCTCAAGATTACGCAAAAGGAATGAGGACATCATGAACACTACCCTCACATACACATGCTGTTGTTTCATCTTATTGATAAAAAAATCTTGATAGAAGGCCCTATAATCACAAGTTTTTATGTAAATTTGCCCTATTAACCATTATAATAACTTGAAAGATAACTAACCAATGAATGATGTTCATAACAAACCAAAACTACGAAAACCACGCTGGCTTTATACAAAAATAGAAGGTGGTGAAAGGTATGGTTTGGTAGAATCAACGATAGAGCAAGGAGGATTACATACCATTTGTACCAGTGGACAATGCCCGAACAAAGGACATTGCTGGAAGAACGGGACGGCTACCTTCATGATTTTAGGCGATCGTTGCACTCGCGCATGCCGATTTTGTGCAACGCAGACGGGACACCCATTACCTCCAGATGAGCAAGAACCCATAAAAATAGCAAGAGCCGTTAAGGCAATGAATCTGAAACATGCCGTTATCACATCGGTGGATCGTGATGACCTGCCCGACAAGGGTGCTGCACAATGGGCAAAGACCATAAGCGAAACAAGAAATCTGTGCCCTGACACCATTATCGAAGTATTGATACCCGATTACCGAGGAGAACTGTTACAAAAGGTGTTGGCTGCAAAGCCCGATATTGTTGCACATAATCTTGAGACCGTTGAGCGACTAACTCCCTCAGTACGGAGCAGAGCCACTTACCAAAACAGTATGGAAGTGCTGAAAGAAATCGCTGCAACAGGCGTAATGACAAAGACGGGCATCATGGTGGGATTAGGCGAAACACAGGACGAAGTGTTAACGACTATCCACGAAGCTTACCTTGCTGGATGCCGTATGCTCACCATTGGGCAGTACCTTCAACCGTCTCCCAAGCAATTGGATGTACAGGAATATGTTCATCCTGACATCTTCTCTTTATACAAAGCAAAAGCACTCGAGATGGGGTTTGCCAACGTTGAAAGTGCGCCATTGGTACGTTCTTCCTATATGGCAGAGGAGTCGTATGTCAGAATGATGTTAAGAAAAAGAGCAAAGACGGGAAGTTAGTTGTGAAATAAGTCCACAAATGCGATTCCCTTGGATTGTTAAATGGCTTGTCTATCTACCGTAACATGACAAAGTCTCAAAACATATTCCGCAAAGTGTAAAATGAAATGAGAAGCATCCTTGTGACTGAATGCCTTCAAGATGTTTCCCACCATATTTGCGCACAATGTATTCTTGAACAAATGTCACCAAGTGATGCCAGATTAGTCGTGATAATACACTCGTTTCACGCGGTTACTAACGCTCGTGAGTACCTCATAAGGAATGGTCTCAAGAATGTCTGACAACACCGTGACGGGCAGATGTTCACCGAATATCTCAACTCTGTCTCCTTCTTTACAGTCAATACCCGTCGCATCAATCAATGCTACATCCATACAAATATTGCCCACATAGGGAGCACGCTGCCCATTGACCAAACAATAGCCATGCCTGTTTCCTAATCTACGATTCAGTCCATCCGCATAACCTATGGGAATGGCGGCGATAACACTATCATGCGCTATCGTTCCCTTTCGACTATAGCCCACCGTATCGCCAGCTTTCACTTCACGTTTTTGAAGGATAGTTGTCCTTAAAGTACTCACTTGATGAATCACTTGGTTGGTTCTTGGATTGATACCATACAATCCCAAACCTAATCTACACATATCTAATTGGCGTTCTGGGAAGTGTTCAATTCCCGCAGAATTATCCATGTGACGAATAATTTTATGGGTGAATGCAGCTTGCAAAAGCTTGCTACCTTCATCAAACAAAGCAAATTGTTGTGCGGAGAACGAATCAAAGTCATCACTATCCGACCCCACAAAATGTGAAAAGACAGAACGTGGAATGATTGCATTTTGATGTTTCAACCGAGAAATCAATGTCTGCATGTCTTTTTGAGGGTCAAATCCCAAACGATGCATACCCGTATCCAACTTGATATGCACAGGATAGTCTGTAATGCCTTCTTTCTCAGCAGCTTTTACGAGGGCGTCCAATAATCTAAAAGAATACACTTCTGGCTCTAAGTCATAATCGAAAAGCATCTTGAAAGAACTCATCTCGGGATTCATCACCATGATGTTAGCAGTGATGCCATTCTTGCGAAGCGTTACACCCTCATCGGCAACTGCCACCGCTAAATAGTCCACACGATGGTCTTGCAAGGTCTTGGCTACTTCCACTGCACCAGCTCCGTAGGCATCTGCTTTAATCATACACACGAGTTTTGTACCATGCTTGAGCAAAGAGCGGTAATAATTCAGATTGTCGACAATGGCATTCAGATTTACTTCCAAGATAGTTTCATGAACCTTCCGCTCCAGTCTCTCGGTGAGTTGGTCAAAATTAAATCTACGTGCCCCTTTTAACAAGATTACTTCGTCATGGAGTTGCGCAAACACTTCGCTCTTTTCAAAAGCTTCTACCGTAGGGAAGAAGAATTTCTTTGGCGTTTCAATCAAATTCCGATTAGCAGAAAGCTGCTTTCCAATACCAATCAATTGAGACACGCCCCGCTTGACAGCCAAGTTGGACACCTCTTTATATAACTCCGATGGTTGACGTCCGCTCTGATCTATGTCGCTAATGATTAATGTCCGGCTGCGATTTTGCTGATCTGGACGACGGTTCATAAAGTCCAAAGCAATGTCCAAAGAGTTGATATCCGAATTATAGGAGTCGTTTATCAACGTACATCCGTGCTGACCTTCCTTTACTTCAAGTCGCATGGCGACTGGCTCCAACTGCTGCATTCGTTCATCCAGGGCACTCATGGACATCCCCATTTCTAACGCTACCACGGCACATTCGATGGCATCCGCTACAGAAGCCTCATCAATAAACGGTATAGAAAACCAATCCTCGCGTTCATGGTACACATAAGTGATGGTTGTCATCGTTGCTTTCTTTTCCACAGTCTTGATGTAGAAAGGCGCACTTTTATCGCTCATCGACCATGCCAACTTCTTTCCTCGTAAATCGGAATCGTTGACAACCTTTTGAATAATAGGGTCATCAGCAGGATAAACCAAAATTTCTGCATCCTTTAAGAGAATTATCTTCTCCCTGCATTTATCTTCCATGGACGCAAAATTTTCTTGATGTGCATCGCCAATGTTTGTCAACACAGCAATGGTAGGCTGAATCATGTGCTGCAATGCCGCCATTTCTCCTGGCTCACTAATCCCTGCTTCAAAGATTCCAACCTGCGTCTCCTCACTCAGCAACCACACAGACAAAGCCACACCTACCTGCGAATTATAACTCCGAGGGGAACGAGTAACGAAAAACTGCGGAGAAAGTAATTGATACAACCATTCCTTCACCATTGTCTTGCCATTCGAGCCTGTAATACCCACAATGGGAATATGAAACTCCTCACGATGACATTTTGCCAATCTTTGTAAAGCCTTGCAAGGATTTAGCACCCTTAGAAAGTTGGCTTCAGGATACAGATGTTCATAATCCACGGGGACGGATGATACCACAAAGTTTCTAACGCCTCGTCGATAGAGTTCTGGTATATAATGATGTCCATCGTTCCTGTCTGTCTTCAAAGCAAAGAACAGCGTCTCTTCTGGGAAACACAGTGAACGACTGTCTGTCAATAAGAAACCTATTTTGGCACTATTAGAACCATAACGCTGTGCCCCTATTTGCGTTATCACCTCTTCAATATTATAAATCATATCTTTCTTGATTTTCCATTGCAAAGGTAATCTTTTTCTGTATCCTTCCAAAAGAAATGATACAAATAACAATAAAGAATACATTCCCCAAAAGAATAACTTTAAGGATTTGAAAGATAAACAGTTCAAAGAATATCAATATAAGATAAAAGAAGACAAAGAAAAAATTAAGAGACAGAACATCAATTGACGTTTTTTACTTAAATTTGCAAATGTAGTTGCATTTTGAAGTTGAGTCTACTCAATCAACAGTGAGCTTTAGCACGCTTACCTGCAACAGTTCTTTCGTCGACTTGATTTTAGGAAAACAACGACAAACCGAGTTGGGAAGTGGAAAGAACATGCCTCTTAAAATATCAATAGCATTTAACAACAAAAACATTTATAAGTTATGAAACAAATAGATTGCTTTTTACCATACATTGATGAAAGTCAGTACAAGAAACTGCAAAAGGCATTTGAAGATGTCAGCGCATTCGTAACACTTCACGCATTGAAAGACAGCCTTTATCAAACCACAACCATTCAACAAATTGCAAAGGAAACGAAGAGCGAATACTGCTTGCTCATCACAAAGTCCACACCGTTAAAACTGCATTACTTGGCTTTAGAACGCTTACAGCAAATAGCCGAAGACACCAAAGCAGGACTTGTTTATGCCGACCATTATCAATTAAAGGACGACAAGTGTGTTAATGCGCCTGTGATAGACTACCAACAAGGCTCTTTACGTGATGATTTCGATTTTGGATCGGTCTTACTTTTCAATTCAAAAGCATTGAAAGAAAGTTGTCAACGAATGAAGAATTCCTATCAACACGCAGCTTTATATGACCTTAGACTAAAATTAAGTCAACGTTATGACTTGGTTCACGCTAACGAATACTTGTACACAGAAATAGAAGAGGACAACAGAAAAAGTGGTGAAAAACAATTCGACTACGTAGATCCACGCAACCAAGACCGACAAAAGGAAATGGAAAGTGCCTGCACTGAGCATCTCAAGGAGATTGGAGGATACCTCACACCATCTTTCAAGACAGTAGACTTTGTTCATGATGCGTTCGAATTCGAAGCTTCAGTCATCATTCCTGTGAAGAATAGGGAGACTACTATCGAAGCTGCCATACGTTCTGTGCTGGCACAAAAAGCCAATTTTAAGTACAACATCCTTGTGATAGACAACCATTCTACGGATGGTACTACCGAAAAGATAGACCAGTATAAGAACGATGAACGTGTGGTACACATTGTTCCAGAACGTAACGATTTGGGAATAGGCGGCTGTTGGAATCTCGGAATACACCACCCAAAGTGTGGAAAGTTTGCTGTTCAACTTGATAGTGACGACCTTTATCAAGACGAGAACACCTTACAAACAATTGTCAATGCGTTCTACGAACAACAATGTGCAATGGTGATTGGCTCTTATCGCATGACCGATTTCGACCTGAACACGCTCCCTCCCGGCGTGATTGACCACAGAGAGTGGACGCCAGAGAATGGAAGAAACAACGCATTGCGTATCAATGGACTCGGTGCTCCACGTGCTTTCTACACCCCTATTGCACGACAAATTGGATTCCCCAACACGAGTTATGGCGAAGACTACGCCATGGGACTGAACATTTCACGTCATTATCAGATAGGACGTATCTACGATGTGCTGTATCTGTGCCGTCGTTGGGGTGGCAACTCTGATGCTGCGCTCAGCATAGAACGTGTGAATGCGAACAATCTCTATAAAGATCGTATCCGCACATGGGAGTTACAAGCCCGTATCAACCTTCACAAAGAATAAGCGATCATGAGACAATTAACCAAAAACATCAGTCCTTGGGCATGGATACCCACGCTCTATTTTGCCGAAGGCATCCCCTATTTTATCGTTAACAACATATCGGTTATCATGTTCACCAAGATGGGTGTGCCCAATGGCGACATGGCAATGTTTACCAGTTTGTTGTATCTGCCGTGGGTCATCAAACCCCTGTGGAGTCCGTTTGTAGACATTCTGCGCACCAAACGTTGGTGGATTGTGATCATGCAAGCCCTCATGAGCTTGGCTTTCATTTTGCTGACGTTTACCCTTCCACATCCTTCACCCGACATCATCGCTTCGGGCAACACACCTGTGAGCATGTTTACGCTTACGTTAGTGCTGTTTATCATCACCGCCTTTGCATCTGCAACCCACGACATCGCTGCCGATGGATTCTACATGTTGGCACTTAATCCTTCGCAGCAATCGTTCTTTGTCGGCATCAGGAGTACATTCTATCGCTTTGCCTCCATCTTCGGACAAGGCGTTTTGGTGTTCGTAGCAGGATATTTAGAGTTGCACACGGGCAACATTCCGTTGTCGTGGATGATTACTTTGGGCATAACAGGCGTTTTGTTCACCATCATTACCATTTATCACACCTTCTTTATTCCTTATCCTCAACAGGACAAAGGAAAAGTAGGTGCCACAGGTGTCCACGCTAAAGACATCGTTTCAGAGTTCGGACGCACCTTTGCAACCTATTTCAAGAAGCCCGGACTGTGGATAGCCATTACCTTCATGTTGCTGTATCGCTTACCCGAAGCCTTCTTACTCAAAATGGCAGTGCCCTTTTTAGTAGATAACAGTGCTGACGGAGGATTGGCTATGAGCACCCAAGAGGTGGGGTTGGTTTATGGAACCATTGGTGTCATTGCACTGACCATTGGTGGCATCATCGGTGGCATTGCGGCTTCCAACTGGGGACTCAAGAAGTCGTTGTGGCCCATGGCTGCCTGCATGACGCTTCCCTGCTTTACCTTTGTGTACCTTAGTATGTTCCTTCCTCACAACATCATAGTCATCAGTGCTTGCGTGGCTGTAGAACAGTTTGGCTACGGATTTGGTTTCACTGCCTACATGCTATACATGATGTATTTCTCTGAAGGCGAATTTAAGACCGCTCACTATGCTATTTGCACTGCCTTCATGGCACTGAGCATGATGATTCCTGGCATGTTTGCCGGTTATCTGCAAGAGTGGTTAGGCTACGAACATTTCTTCTGGTTAGTCATTGCCTGTTGTGCAGCCACGGTCATGGTTACATTACTGATTAAAGTTGACCCTGAATACGGTAGAAGGCAGACTCATAAAAATGAAGCATAAGATGAAAAAACGGTTCAACTCATCTCTATCAAATTTGTGCTGATGCAGAAAATAGCACGTTTGTATCCCAAACATACGGTGTTGGAGTATGCCAACCAGTAACATTGGCTATCCTCTCTATAAGAAACGTATTTACATTAAATTATAAATCATCATCTATCCTATGAATCCTTCCACACTACTTATTGCAGATAGTGGCTCTACCAAGACCGATTGGCGTATCATTCAACATGGGAAAGAGACACATGCCATTGCCACAAAGGGCATGAATCCTTTCTTTCAAACACCTTCGGAAATGGAAACAGAGCTGCGCTCATCCTTGCTTCCACATCTTCCAGTCACCCCATTTGACGCCATTTACTTCTACGGAGCAGGGTGTACACCCGAAAAATCACAAGTCGTGGCGCAAACATTGCAGCAGTGCATCAAGGTAAAAGACTGCATCGAGGTACATTCAGACTTATTGGCAGCTGCTCGTGGACTATGTGGACACCAGCCTGGCATTGCCTGTATTCTTGGAACAGGCTCAAACTCGTGTTTCTTCGACGGCACAGCGATTACGGCGAATGTGCCTGCTTTGGGTTTTATCTTGGGCGATGAGGGCAGTGGTGCCAATCTTGGAAAGCGATTGGTGGGCGACTTACTTAAAAATCAATTGGACGATGAACTCAAAAACAAGTTCTTCTGCCAGTTCAACACCAGCATGGCAGAGGTCATTGACAAAGTCTATCGTCAGCCTTTTCCCAGTAGATATTTGGCAAGTCTCAATGTCTTTTTGGAGCAAAACCGCACACACGAAGGCATTCATCGGCTGCTTGTCCGGGCTTTTCAAGATTTCATAGAACGAAATGTGATGCAATATTCCTACGAGAAATATGCCATGAATTGCATTGGTACGATAGCTGTGGTCTATCAACCCGAACTTGCCGAAGCAGCTGACAAGTGCGGTGTGAAGCTCGGCAAGATTTGCAAAAGTCCCACAGAAGGGCTTATTCAATATCACACAGAAACGCATTAAACAGTAGAAATATGAGCTTTCAGAAAATTACGGAAGAGACATCGCTTTACAATGACTTGGAGAACAAGTCAGTTACAGAGATACTCAACGACATTAACACCGAAGATCAGAAAGTGGCAATAGCGGTACAAAAAACCATACCACAAGTTGCCAAGCTGGTAGAACAAATTGTTCCGCGCATGAAACGAGGTGGGCGCATCTTTTATATGGGTGCAGGTACCAGTGGCAGGTTAGGTGTTTTAGATGCTTCTGAGCTACCCCCAACGTTCGGTGTACCCAAGACATTAGTCATTGGACTCATTGCTGGAGGCGACACCGCTTTGCGCAATGCAGTGGAAAATGCCGAAGACAACGATGAACATGGGTGGAACGAGCTGGCAGAACACAATATTAACAGCAACGATACCGTCATAGGCATTGCCGCATCGGGTACGACTCCTTACGTTGTGGGCGCCTTGCGCGATGCACGCGAACATGGTATCCTCACGGCATGTATCACCAGCAATCCTGACTCGCCAATGGCAGCCGAGTCGGATATCGCCATAGAAATGATTGTAGGACCTGAATACGTTACAGGAAGTTCACGCATGAAATCGGGTACAGGACAGAAAATGATTCTGAACATGATAAGCACGGCAGTGATGATTAAGTTAGGACGTGTAAAAGGAAACAAGATGGTGAACATGCAACTCACCAACCAAAAACTCATTGACCGTGGTACTCGTATGCTTGTCGACTTATTAGGTTTGGACTACGGTAAAGCCAAAAACCTGCTGATTCTTCACGGTTCGGTAGAAAAAGCATTGGAAGAAGCCCAAAAGCGGCACCAGTAATCATCCTTCAACTTACTATTTGCAGATATGAAAAAAATATTTTTATTACTCTGTGTTGCCCTCGTGGCAACAGTCACACAGGTACACGCCATGGATAGAGCCGCATGCCACGCACAGAAGAAGTGCACTGCCCAAACGCAAACCGTCACCGACAGTATATTGAACGCACCTCACAAATATCATGAGCATTATTACGAAAGGCTGCAACTCTTTGACCATCAGCCAAGCATACAATGCACAGACATTGTGATGTTGGGCAACAGTCTTACCGAAGGAGGTGGCGATTGGAGCCAAAGATTAGGCAAAAACAATATTGTGAACCGTGGCATTAGCGGTGATATAGCCATGGGTATCTACGACAGATTATATCAAATCTTGCCTTACCACCCTGCAAAAATATTCTTGTTGGTAGGAGTCAACGATGTGAGTCACGACCTCAGCACCGATAGCATTGTACACATGATACAAACAGTCATCACCGCCATTCGCACTCAGTCGCCCCAAACACAACTCTATGTGCAAAGCATGCTACCTATAAGAGAAGCAACGGGCAGATGGAAACGGCTCATTGGAAAGACTCCGCAAATACCCGAAATCAATGCAAAGATAGAAGTATGGACCGCAGAACACGGCATTCCGTACATCAATCTGTTCCCCTACTTCACCGAAACCGATACCGCTATCATGCGCGCAGAACTCACTTACGACGGTTTGCACCTCACAGAAGAGGGGTATGCGATATGGACACAACTGTTGAAAAAGTTTCTATAAGGTATAAAAGTGGAATACGAACGCACCCAATGCAGACTCATAAAGCAAGCGTAGAATTCCTCTTTTTGTCCTAATTTTTGACACTTCCGAGACTCCCCCAAATCCTTCGATTTATTAAAGCATTACATTAAGGCGGTTATCTACATGGGTTAACCGCCTTATTTGCATGAGTTAGTCGCCTTATCTCCATGGGTTAAGAATGCTGAAGCATGGGAGGAAGAAAAACAGGGCATTTACTCATGGTCAACATACTACATAACTCTTTATCTATCTGCTTGTTATAAAGTTGAAATATAAAAGCAACGAGCACCATAAAATTTGCAAAAAATGAAGCTGTCAGTTCAATTTTCCTCTCATTTCCGACCAAAAATCAATCGTTATTTTGTAAAAATAATTCACATTTAATTCAATAACAACCAACCTGATTTTATCTTATTCTAACGACACTCCCCACTTCTTTTCCAATGCCTGTATGCGTTCGTGTGTTTGACGAACAAAATCTTGATATGCAATGCTATTGGCATCGAAAGGTCGATGAGCCAAGGCAGCCTTCACGGGTCGCCAATCTTCTATAAACTTCTTAGCCTCATCGCTCAAATAGGTCTCAGAGAAACGTTCCCAAATATAAGAAACAGCCTGATAGGACGGGTGCAACATATCTTCTTGATAAAAACGATAGTCGCGCAGCTCATCGTTGACAATCTCGTAAGCAGGAAAATAGGTTACCGTATTTGGATAACGCTGAGTGAGTTGGTTGGCAGCCAACAACAATGTAGCCTTAGACAGTTGACTGCCATGGTAGCCATATTTGGCATAACGAATAGGACTCACCGTTAGGATAATATGCACGGCAGGATTGCGTTTCTGCAAGCATTCTATGGCTTTGGATAAGTACTCGGTACAGGCATCAACGCTTAACTCTTCCTCACGGAACAAGCGTTGCGGACGCTTTTGGCAGTTGTCGACAATCTCGCCCGTTTCTTTGAAGACATATACGTGATTAGTACCCAAAGTAAACACCGCCACCTGAGGGTTGACCTTGGCACGCTCTACCGTATGCAGGATGCTGGCAGGATTGTACATCACACCATAGGGATTGACTATGGCATTGAATTTTTCTTCTATAAAACGCTTGCCTAAATTATCGGCAAAGCACGAACCAACCAAGAAGATGTGCTCGAATGGAGCAATGGTAAAGGTGGGAGGTTCTATTTGGACAATCGTTCTAAATTGCATACGCCCATACATTTGCTTCTTTATTTGCCTCAACTCATCATGAGAAGTACGTAACCAACTCACTTGAAAATTCATTCTTTGGTCGGTTACAAACTTGCTTTGGCGAAGTTACATATAATTTTTTAAGAAGGTAGGACATCTGATTATTTTTCGTATCTTTGTTGCATTATTTCACTCTTAAGCATGTCTTTTTATGAAAAAACTCTCTAAACCTTCTCTGAAAGACTGGCGTCAACAACTTTTAGCACTTGTGTTACGCTTTCCAAGTTCTATCTTTTTCTGTATCATTACTTGCGCTTCATGGATTTTCCTGAATCATAAGTTTCAGGAAGCAACAGACATCAATACGATGATGGTCTTCCTCATGCTCTACCCTGTTACTGCTTTACTTTTGTCGCTACAACTCCATTTATGGACAGAAGAGTGGCAACAACAAAAAAGAGAGTGGCAAGTTCATCTTGGCATACAAGTGGTTTGGCTCGGCATTTGCGCACTGTTGGCAAACTCTTATACGAATACCATTGAGCAAAGTATTGCTATTGTGGTGCTTGCTACTGTGATGGGTGTTGGTTGGTTTACCATACCCTATTACCAGCAACGCAACGATAGACCCGCTATCAATTTTCTGCTGAACCTCATAGGAGGTTGTAGTTTGGCTTTCGTCATATCGCTTGGCGTGCTGATTGGACTCTCTTTATTGCTAAACTCGCTCACCTCACTGTTTTTGTTAGATATCAAATACACCCTCTATTTGGACTTGTCTGCCGTGTGCTTCACGCTCATCGCACCTGTATTACTCATGGCTTCACTACCACAAGGAGCCAACAAGTTTAGTGAGAGTAATTGGCTACAGAATCGTTTTGGCAATGGGGTGATTCATTATCTCTTGATACCACTACACATGGCATACACCATTACCCTGTATGCATATACCGCCAAAATTATCATTACATGGGAGTTGCCCAATGGTTGGGTGTCTTGGTTAGTGTCAGTGTTAATGCTACTCACTGTCACCATTGTCTTTTTGCTCTATCCTATACATCATGAAAAAGAGGTCAAGAGGTTCGATCAATTCATTGTTCGCTATCTGCCTGTCATTGTTTTGCCCCTCCTCGTATTGATGTCTGTGGGTATTTACAGGCGTTTTAGCGACTACGGTGTCACCATTTATCGGCTATATCTTTTGATATTCAATGTTTGGTGCTATGCCGTGTGCTTGGGACTAATGGTCTGTCGCAGTAGAAGAGTGATTTGGATCATCAACTCCTTTTTAATTGTGTGGGCTTTGATTTCTATCTTTCCCTATAATATCGCCAGTTATACCCGAAACAAATTGACAAGTGATGTAAAGCATCTGGCAGCCCAACAACCAGACATCAAATTGCCCATGAATAGTGTCACCTATGACAAACTATTGCAAGGGCTAAGCTATATAGATGCGAAAAAGACGGACGGGAAGCTATCCTATCTCCGTACAACTTATGGAATGAAGTGTACGGAAGAGCTATTACAACCAAAGGTTGAAACCTTTGGCTACGAGTTTGACAAGAAAGTGAAAAACAACAAAGGGAAACCTGCTTCAGTGCAAAGTATGGTGAGCTATGAATGTAATTTTGAAAAGAGCGATGTGCTTGTATCCATTCCCGCAGGATATCGCCATGTTGCAAATATTGCAGCCTATGACGAAGAGAGTGTCAAAGGATATTTACAAGGTGATTCGATGCGCATTGTGCTTAAAGATAATATGGGCGGTCAGATGATTAACGACGAGTATCTTGTCAGTTTATCAGACCTCGAAGCCATGGCGAATACGGAGAAAACACACGACATCAAGCTTAAAGGCAAGAAGACACAGCTAACCATCACTTACTTTTTATTGAGATACAGGGAAGAGGTGGAAAGGCTGCACATCGTAGGGTATGTGTTTGTTCCATAAACGGTTGTTGAATGAATGGACAACAGCATGAAAAAGTCCGAAAAGCAACCGCGCTTTTCGGACCTTTTTTTATTCAATTGTTTTATCTTCTCAATGCTCGAAATCATTTACTATCTTGAGTTGTCGCACCAGTTTTACGTTGACGAATCTCCAAACCAATGCCCAACAAAATACAGATGACTAACAAGGCAAAGGCAATGTATGCCACCGTCTCTGTTCGATCGACCGATTTGGGGAAGAAACTCAACACCACTTGATGCTTACCGGGCTTCACCTGTATGGCGCGAAGAATATAATTGACACGCCCTACAGGCACCTCTTTCCCATCGACCGTTGCAGTCCATTCAGGATAGTAGTTCTCCGAGAACACCAATACCCCACCCTTTGCCGACTCAACCTCGTAGGTGAGCTGGTTTGGCTCATAGGTCTTCATGGTTACTTGTGCATGATGGTCTTGCTCACAGCTACTGCCCAAGACATCTCTAAACTTCTTGTCAGCAACCGCTTCCGCACGAAGATTGAGCTTGCCCACCATTTCTAATTCCTCATTGGCATTATTAACATAAGTCACCTTGTCGACAAACCATGCGTTACCAAAGGCGTATGGATTTTTTAATGGAACGGTCTGACCGCCTTGCAAAGGCATGATGAAGAATTTGGTATTCAGCATATTCAAGACAGGCGAGATGCTATCCCCGTTCAATTTGGTCATATCGCCTTGCGCTTCGAAAATACTTTTCATTAGTTTCTCCATCTCGGGGGCGATATACGTCTCTATCATTTCTTGGTAGCGGCGCAACTTTGCTGGATGATACCCTCCAATACTCTTGTGGAAATAACTGGTTTCGTTTTCGTTAAAGGTACTCGTCGCAAGGTTTAACACACGGTAATCGAGTTCTTTCGTCTGCAAAATTTGCTGGTCGGTAGGTGTCATTTCAATAGGATTGTTGCGCACACTCTTCTCTACAAACATGCCATCGTTGAGGTAACGCTTGTTGACTTGCCACATATCTACAAGGCACAGCACAATCACCAGCCCTACGAAAGCAGACTTTTTAAGTTTGTTGGCACGATAAAGCAGCAGCAAGAAAGTGCCAATCACAATGATAAAGAACGACCGCCAACAATCATCAGTAAAGATAGCTTGCCGCATTTCACGAAGATTGGCGATTAATTGTCCTTGATACTCCGCAGGAATGCTCTTCATTGCTTCCAGCTCTTGTGCGGAAACAAAATTAGAAAAGAACACACTGGGCATGAGGGCAAACAACAAACAAAAGCCTGCAGTGAGCCCAAAGCTGATATATACATATTTAATCTGCTTATTCAATATCGATGGAGTGTCCAAGATTTTCTTCAAACCTAACATTGCCAACAATGGAATGGTAAACTCTGCTATCACCAAGATGGATGCCACCGTGCGAAACTTCGCGTACATCGGCATGTAATCGATAAAGAAATTGGTCAATGGCATGAAGTTCTTTCCCCACGAAAGCAAGATGGAAAGGACGGTAGCTGCCAACAAAGCCCACTTCATAGGACCTTTGACGATGAACAATGCCAAGATGAAGAGCATCAACACGAATGCGCCAACATACACAGGTCCACTGGTTCCGGGTTGTTCTCCCCAATACTGACCTATTTGTTGATAGATTTGAATAAAATTAGGATCAGCTTTTTTCATAGCCGTCTCATTCTGGGACAGAGGTACAGAAGCTCCTCCCTTGGCATTCGGAATGAGCAGTGTCCACGTTTCACCAATACCGTAACTCCATTGAGTAATGTAATCACGCTCCAAACCACTATTGGTTTGGTTGGCTGTATTCGCTTTTACGAGTTCGCTCTTGCCACGCATAGATTCCTTGCTGTATTCCCACGTGTGGTACAAGTTGCTCAAGTTCATACAAATACCGAGACAGGCAGCAGCAGCACACACTGCCGTTGCTTTACCAAAATGTAGCAGTTGTTTATTCTTAATGGCTTGAACAAGATAAGCTATCACCATGAACAACACCACAAACAGATAATAATACGTCATCTGCACGTGATTGGCTTTCACTTCAAACGCTGTAAACAAAGCGGTGAGAATGAAGCCCCACAGATATTTTCCTCGATACGCAAGCACCAAACCCGCTATCATTGGGGGCAAATATGCCAATGCCATGACCTTCCATATATGCCCGGCAGCGATGATAATGAAGAAGTAACTGGAAAAAGCCCATATAATTGAGCCCAATACAGCCAACTCCTGACGGAAATCGAATGCACGCAGAAGGATGTAAAAGCCTAATAAATAGGCAAAGACATACCACACATTTTCGGGAAGCCACAAATGGTATGCATCCATTACCTTACTCAACGCATCAGTACTCTTATACGAAGGGGCTGTTTGATAGGTGGGCATACCACCGAAAACAGAATTGGTCCAACGGGTTCGTTCGCCTGTTCGCTCAAAATATGTTTGCTGTTCGTGTCCCATGCCACGCCCAGCAGAGGCATCATGTTGGAACAAAATGCGACCGTCCAAACTTGCTGGAACAAAATAAGCAAATGAGATAAGGGCAAAAAGCACAACAGCGGCAACATCTAAGCCATATTTCTTCCAAACTTCCATGATAGTTTTGTTATGATTATATTTTGCCACAAAGATAACAAAAGTTTAGGGCTTAACACGGATTATATTTCCTTTTTTGCTATCTTTGCAAGAAAACGAGAACGATTGGATATGAAGATAGGCGTAATTGTGGCAATGGATAAGGAATTTGTACAATTGAAATCCTTATTGGAAAATAGCCAAATGGAACAAGACAACCATTTGAGTTTTGTCAAAGGACGAATCAAACAAAATGAAATTGTATTGATGCAATGTGGCATAGGCAAGGTGAACGCTGCCATTGGAGCCGTAGAAATGATACATCGCTATCAGCCACAACTCATCGTATCATCGGGCTGTGCGGGAGCTGCTGATACAGCATTGAACCCCAAAGATGTGGTTGTAAGCACCGAGTGTTGCTATCATGATGCGTATTGTGGTAAGGAATGCGCCAAAGGACAAATCATGGGAATGCCAGCAAGCTATGTGTCTCCGCCAGAATTAGTCAACAAAGCGTTGTCCCTATCCTATCACAAAAACATCAAAAGCGGACTCATTGTAAGCGGAGATTGGTTTGTAGACAGTCGGGAAAAGATACAACACATCCTTCAATCATTTCCAAAAGCGGCAGCCGTGGATATGGAAAGTGGTGCGATTGCGCAAACCTGCCACCTGTATCACATTCCTTTTATCTCATTTCGTATCATTAGTGATGTCCCGCTGAAGGATACCGAGGCGTCACAATACTACAATTTTTGGGAACAAATAGCACACGACTCGTTTGAAGTAACGAGAGACTTTTTGCAAAAGATTTAACCAAAACCTCGACAGCTTCTTGCAACAAACAAGAGAAAACGCATCACTCAAAAACTCATCAACTCACAAACTAAAAAACTTAAAGATGAACAAAATACCTTCATTCACCATTGATCACAACAAATTGTTGCGAGGAATTTATGTAAGTAGACAAGACATCATTGGCTCGGAAGTCATTACCACCTTCGACATACGCATGAAAGAGCCTAACCGTGAGCCCGTTTTGCACATAGGTGCCTTGCACACTATCGAACATTTAGCTGCTACTTACTTGCGCAACGATGCACAGTGGAAAGACAAAATCATTTATTGGGGACCCATGGGATGCCTCACTGGCAACTATCTGATTGTGCATGGCGACTTGAAAAGTCGTGATATTGTCGATTTGATGATACACACCTTTGAGTTTGTTGCTAACTTTGAAGGCGAAATACCGGGCGCACAAGCCCAAGATTGTGGCAACTATTTGCTGCACGACCTGCCCATGGCACGCTACGAAGCGCATAAATTTCTAACTGAAGTGTTGGAGAAAATAGAAGAGAAAAACTTAATTTACCCGAAATAAATGGTGCGACGTGTTTGTCCAAATACATCCTTGACAGCGAACAACAATATCCCGTAACGACAGATAAGCATGCAAAAATTTTTCTTTATTCTTTTGTTTGCTTGCATTGGCACAAGCCTTTCTGTGAATGCACAACGCAAGATTGTGGTGTACGATGCCGAGACCAAAGTACCCATGCGCAAGGTTTGGGTTTGGGCAGACACGCAAAAATGCGATTCAACGAACTATCTTGGACAAACGACGATTCCCCAACAGTTTGACACGCTCACTATCATCAAGCCCAAATATTTACCCCTTCGCATCCCTGCCCGAATGGTAGGCGACTCTATTTCGATGATAAAAGACGAAAAGATGATAGGCGAAGTAGTTGTTTATGGAAAGGATATGCAGACACAACTCAACAAGACGATTCAAGGATGGATGAAAGCCGATGCCAATGAACGAGCCATGTTAGCCCCCTCCTCTGTCGGTGCATTCGATTTCTTCTCAATGTTCGACTTCAAAGCTAAGAAGTATCGAAAGCAAAGGCAACGCATGCTCAACTCGTTCAAACAAATGGACAAGCTGGACGAAGACCCGATTATCCAAATCTATAAGGAAACACAAAAAGAGCAACAGCAAAAGAAGAAATAACTCAGAAAGCGTCAGAACCAAAACAACTCAATGGGAAACAGCTTCGTCTCCATTGAGTTGTGAACTTTCAAAGCATTGATAACCTATTTCAGCGTCTTATTTTTCACGCTGTGAGAGCTATCAACTTGTTATCAAAATATGGATAGCAAGATGACGATTTTTTAGTTATTCATCAAGTTTGTTCAAGGCATAGACGTAGGCACCTAATGCGATCGATTCGCTCGCCCCATTTTTCGATACGATGACCCCTATTCGCTTCATCGGGTCGTAATCAACCTGAACGCTACTACCAGGCACATTAATCTTCACAGCGCCACCCCTTGTAAAGTCCGCAAACTGTTGCTCGTCCTCCAAGTTGTACACTTTCATTTGCATGTGTCCTACCTCCTCGCCATTCATCATTTTAAGTTTGCTGTTCATTTCGCCTACCAAAGCTGGCAAGATGTGGGCTGACGCCTTCGAAACACCTCCACCAATAACGACCAATCCATCGACGATGGTATCAGCCATAGCAATGGCATCGCCTGCCATCTCACCAAACTCTGCGAAGCTCTTCTTGGCAGCATCCACATTGCCGTCTATCTTTCCTGCGATAATATCATTGATGTCCTTGGGTTCAAGTTCACGCACATCGCCAGAAAGCTCACGATATACACGTTTGATAGCACGGATGGCAACGCTATCCTCCACAATATATGCAGGATATTTTTTGTTACGAAAACACCAAATATCACCTCCCAATCCATTATCTCCAACCAACAATTCACCATTGATGACCACACCAGCACCGAAACCAGTGCCGAACGTGAGACCTAAGAGATTGTTAAACCGCTTCGGACTGCCCGCTTCTTCCAGTCGATTGTTGACCAAAGGCAATGCTCCTGCCATAGCTTCGCCATAGGCGAATAAGCTTCCATCGTTATTGATAAAAACAGGCATGCCAAAACGTATTTGTAAATACGGACCCAAAGCCACACCTCCACGGAAAGAAGGAAAATTGGGCAAATCGCCTATGATGCCGTTCTCATAGTCGGCAGGACCAGGGAAAGCAAAGCTAATAGCCGAAGCATCCATAGGAATAAGGTGTTGTATTTTCTCAAACCCTTTGACTAACTGACCTAAACAGGCATTCAAATCGTTTGCCATTGATGGCAATGCAAAAGGTTCTATAATCTGCTCACCGCCCTGCATCGCCGAAAAAACAAAGTTTGTTCCACCAGCATCGAGGGTCATAATAATACGTTTGTCGTCTTTGTAATTCATTTGTTTAGATTTATAATTCAAGTTGATATAATCCGTGACTTCTCCTCATCGCCTCATCATAGGTCGAAAGTGTAGCCAACGGTAAAGGAAAATACCTTGTTTTTATAGGTTCTGTACTCATCTTTATTGATTTTCAGCAAGCCGATGTTATACCTTGCGTCCAACAACACATTCCCATATTCGTACGAAATACCCACAGGAACGGAAACATCTATGCGCTTCATGTTGTCCGTCATATCGTATTTGCTTTTGTAGTCATATAGCAAATTTCCTTCTTCATCCTTTTCATAATGGGTTTTACCTTCCTTGTCCGTGTAGAAACGCGATTGAGACGAAAAGCCTTTGGCAGACAGCAGATAACCAATTTGTAGACCTGCATTGAAAGAAAGACCACTTAGAACATAATCATGCAGCATCACTGGCAACTGCAAATAATGGAATTTCCATTGAAATCCGTTAAATGCATGATGAACATTTTTATCATCTATGCTCTCGAACTCTGGAAAATCCATGCCCTGTCTACTATAAAATAAGCCAGCAGAAGCAGCAACTCGTTCTGTTATCTGATTTTGAACGTCTAAACCAATGATGAGTCCTTCAAGGTATTTGGATTTTAAACCAGATGAGCCTTCAAAACCTTTCGCTGGATTATCCAGCACAGTTACATCAAAACCACTGATGTTTGCGAAGTTCACTCCAACTTTCGGAATCAGTGACCACGTGCCAACAGTGCCTTGTGCCCAGCCGAACAAAACACTTAATATCAAGACAAAGGTTACTAAAAACTTTTTCATAAGTAAACGATTTATAGGAAAACGAAAATTACACCTATTTTATTATAATAATGGGAGCAAAATATTCCTACACCGTCTGCGCGTTATTAATTAGCACTTCCATTAAATCACTTTTGAATCCAATAAAGAAAAAGCTGGAGCTAATTCAGAATAACGATGACTCATCATAAAAAATGAGAGAGTGCACCATAAATATAACTATGATGCACCCTCCCCTTTTATATTAAATGAGTACATGCTGGACTTGCGATTGTAGCCCAGCATACGAAATCTAACTAAAAGAATAGATATCTATTGTCCTCAATATTAGCTTTCAATATCAACTCATTCATAAAGTTGCCAGCGTATTGTAAAGCTTTCTGACGTGTCTTCTGTTCTTCTGTCTTAGCCTCAAACTTGCCTGGACGCATCGTACGACCTGTTACTTCGAATACATAAACACCTGCATTACCTTTTACTGGTTTCGAAGAGAATTTACCCTTAGCAGTTGCAGCCACAGCTCCACTCAAAGCAGGTTCGCTTGCTCCAACGCTCATCACAAAGACAGGAGCTGCGAAAGTAATTTGGTTAACGGCATCAACCTTTGCTCCTTTGGCTTGTGCAGCAGCAATATTCTTCACATCTTTAGCCTTTGCCATGAGCAGTTCAGCCTTTTTGTCACGAAGTACTTCAGCTTTCAAAAATTCTTTTACCTGTGGATCGTCATAAGAACGATAGCCCTTTGGATGAATCTTATCCAATACTACCAATAACAACTGGTCGTTATTACCACACTCGTACATTGGGGAAATTTCACCTTCTTTTGCATCAAAGAGCCATTTCATTGCCTCACGAGTCGCATTGATTCCTACAAGCGTGTGTGTTGAAGTAGTAATATCCTTTGCATCCTGTACCGTGTACCCACTTGACTTAGCATTCTTTTGGATTGATTCTGGGGTTTGGTTAGCACTTACGAAGGAGCTAAATTTGTTATATGCCTTAGAATAGGTGTCCTTTGAGAAATCAATCGTCTTCTTTATCACAGCTGCTGTGTACTTATTAATCATCGCTCTGCGATCTACAACTTGAACAATGAGGTTACCTTGTCCTATCTTAATGTTCTTTAATTCATTAACTCCTGAATTATTCAACGTACCAATATAAGTCTTGGTATCTGCATCTAAAGAAGGAGCATTCTGATACTGTGCAGTTGTCATCCATACCTTTTCACCACTCTGACCATATTTTTTGGCAATGGTCTCAAAAGCAGCGCCAGCATTCAATGCTGTGTAAATGGAATCAGCTCGTTTCTGAGCCTCTGCAGAAGTTTTACCAATTACCTGGATTTGTCGATATTGAACAGAATCAGGCAGCAACTGCTTAGATATAAGTTTGACAACATTCATCGAATTGTCCATCTTTGTTTCAAAAGGTCCATAAGTCTGTCCAACAGCCATGGAGTCTAACTTATCAGCAATATCATTAGGATAGGCTGTCTTAGCAACAGGGATTCCAAGATAATTCACCAAAGAAGTGCTCTTGCGAACAACGTTTGCGGGTTCTGAAGCTGCTGCTAAATCTGTTGTATATTTCTTGAAAGACTGCTGCAATTCGGCACGGTCTGCTGGAGAAGACTCAACACGAACAGTTACATATTTGATATCGCGGCTTTCAACATTTTGCTTAAAGCGCTCTTTCAGTTCGTCATATTTAGCCTTTAGGTCAGCATCCTGAACCTTTATCTTACTGTCATCAATGGTGGAATAAGCAAAAGTAGCGAGTTGAATCGAACTTTCTTCGTTCTCCTCTTTATAAGAAAGTTTGGCTTCTACTGGATTCGACAAGATACATCCTGCCAATAAACTCTGATATTTCTGTGCTAAAATTTGCTGACGCAGTGTACGTTCGATAAAAGTCCAGTATTTATAAAGAGTTTGGTACTGTGCTGCCATTTGTGGATTGGCAGTTTGTTGCGTTTTATAATCAGCAATAAACTTCTTCAACGAATTGACATCAAACCTTCCCGTTTGTCGATTAACAAATGGAGTTTGCATCAACATGGGGTTGGTACCTTCAGCTAAAATGTTTTGAAGTTCAGCATCTGTCACTGTCAATCCAATTTTTTTAGCTTCATCTTCCACAACTTTTGTCTGGATATAGGTCTGCCAAACCATATCTTTAACTTGATTCATCTGCATCTCATTGAGATTATCAACACCTTGTTGCATTTTTATCACTTCGGTGTACTCATCAATGAGTTTTTGGAAGTCTTGGACATTGACTTTCTCTCCCAACACTTTACCTACTTGCTGACGCTGATCATTACGAGAAGCTTCACATGATCGGAATCCCTCTTCTGCAATAAAAGCAAAAAGGCCTAATCCAATGATGCTTATCAGAATCATACCTCTCTTACGAATTTTTCCTAATGCTGCCATTTTTTATTTTAATATTTATTTTATTTTTATATTCTTTCAATGAGCCTTCAAACGCCTATCACACCTATCGCAGCGTACTTCGTTCTGGTGCTTATGCATTCAAATGCGTACAAAAATACTAAATTCTTAGCAAACGACTGAATATTTTATTGAAATTTTAAGTTTCCAACAGTCACAACAGCTCAATTAGATATAATATTCAGCTGTACTAACTCGATTTTAGACGATGTGCTCTTCAGTATTTTGAATTTATATTTACCGATTTCGATAATTTCATTCAGTTTGGGGAAGCTGCGATATTCATTCAAAATCAAGCCTCCTATCGTCATATAGTCATCACTTTCTGGCAAATCTAATTCAAACATTTCATTCACCTTATCAATCTCTAAACGAGCTGATAATAGGAACTCTTTTTCACCTGTTTGCTTCGCTACGTATTTAAGGCTGTCATGTTCGTCTTCTATTTCTCCAAATATTTCTTCTACAATATCTTCCAAAGAAACCAAACCACTTGTTCCACCGAACTCATCAACGACAATCGCCAAGCTTTTTTTCTGCGTTAACAGTATGCGCATGAGCTTTTGCGCTGGCATTGTCTCTGGCACAAAAGGCATCGTCCGAATACCCTCCTGCCATGTAGAAGAGTGCTTGAACATTTCAGAGCTATGGATATATCCTTGTATATGATCAATATCCTCTTGATAAACGATGATTTTTGAATTGCCACTATCCATGAATTTTTGGCGTAATTCGTCTAAAGAACATTGATTCATGTCAACGGCATTGATTTCTGTTCGTGGAATCATACAATCCCTAACCTTGGTATCGGGGAAATCAAGTGCATTGTGAAAAATCTTGATTTCATTTTCTATGTCATCTTCACTTTGAGCATTTTCAATACTTGATTGAACCAAATAATCTAAATCAACCTTAGAAAATCCTGCAGCAACTGCATCCTTAGGGATACTAACTCCCAACAAACCAAGAATGATGCGTGCCAAAAAAGTGGCAAATCGACTTATCGGCCACAAGATAACATAAAACAAATAGGCAGGGAAAGCAAATAATTTCAGCAGTTGATTGGGATTACTGTTGAACAACGTCTTTGGTACAAACTCACCCGTAAACAAGATAACGAGCGTGGACAATATCGTATCCGCTGGCACTGTAAAGGCAGGATTCATTCCTACAAATATCGTATTGTCTAAAAGTCGCGCTATCAAAATACCATAAATCACCAGCACAATGTTGTTCCCAACCAGCATCGTGCTAACAAAAGCATTTGGGTTGCTATAAAATAAGGTAAGGAAACGTTGCGAAAATCCATTCTTTTCCTTATCCATCTGCACCAACATGCGGTTGCTCGAAACGAAAGCAATCTCCATACCCGAAAAAAAAGCTGAGAGAACCATCGTTATCAGAATAAAAATAATCAAAGAGATATCTACTTGTTCATTCATTGTTATCAATACTAAGGTGTCGTGGGCAACTTCGGTCGTGGTGATGCTTGTGGTCGCAAGAAGACGTTCGTGCTGTCTGTGGGCGCAGACGTTGTATCTGTCTCTCCTGTAAAATCTGATTTTTCAAAAGAGCCACGACTATTTGTCACGATGTATTTCGTCATCCGCTCATCACTTTTGAAATAAGAACCCTGAAGTGTGCGCTCTGGCGTAACCAATTTGGAGAAGCGATGTGAGTACATTTCATGTGCTCGACGATCCAAAAACAGCTCCTCACTCGAGAACTTCAGTCCATCTTTCGTCAATATTCTGACCATTCCTCTCAATTCCCAAAGTTGGGCATCAATATTATAATATGCGGTATCGCATTGGATAAAAGACTGCACATGAAAGCTTTCATCAAACTGTTCCAAGAATGCACCTTTCCGAAACACAAACTTTTGCGGTGTCGTGTTTTGATAAATCTCCCACCGCTCAGTTACAATTCGGTATTTAATAACACCCGAATCGGATATCAATTGATTTACTCCATAGGTAGTCATCGTTGGCACAGAGTCACGAGCGTATATGGCAGGGGCAATGTGTTCGGTTTGTTTTTCACAAGAAACAAAGCCCAAGATTTGCATCAGTACGATGACAAAAACGATTGACTTACTCTTCATACACCCTTTTCCTGTACTCTTGGGAGGGTTATTGAACCTTCCATTTAGCAAACCAACGCTCATTGAACGTCAAGCCGATATTGATTCGGAACGTATTTTCTTTGATCAAGTCTTTTGCATCTTGCCTTACCCATTGTGCGGAGATATTCAACATAGAACGATTGTTCCAGCTATTGACAATCGGAATACCGAAACCTGCACTTACACTAATTTCACTGGGACCATCCAACCCGTTGATTTTCAGATAAGGAGTGGCATAAGAAGCACCTATTCGATAATGCATCCGTTGAAAGAAATGCCGACTGTTGGCATCTTGACAAAACTCACCACCAAAGGTAAATTTATGCCTATCTTTGAACATGCCTTGCGTGAGTACATATTGCGGAGTACCGTTCGCCATCGTATAGTTTGGATAAGATGTTTTTGACCATTGCTGTAACAAGTAATCCGCTCCTATCTTTATCTGATTGCGGTGGTTCCAACCCAATCCTCCTCCAATGGCAGAAGGTAATTCCAAACCATTGTTCACCGTAAATAGAGTTGTATCTCTAATGCCTGTCTGTGGATTTTGAGAAATAATGCTTAACGACGGATCGGCATTCAGACGATGTCCCAAAGAGTAAGTTGCGCCCAAGGTCACCTGATCTTGTCTCGACAACCGTGCCGTATATTGCAATCCTACATCTAATTTATAATTGTGTACAGAAGCTGAATAATATTTTGAAATCGTATTAATAGACATATCGCTATAGCTGTTCACGATTGAGCGGTCATATTTTCCCCAAAGGTAAGAGACATTAACCCCCAATGAGAAGCCCTTGAACGGTTCCCAACCAGCCCCTAAGTACACTTGATGTAATCCTCCCTTTCCAACATAAGCGTTGGTAGTGGTTGTCTTGGTATAATTTTCATCAATATGAATGGTTGCGGTGTTGGAGTAGTTGTATCCAATATTAGTAAATGGAACCAAACCAAAACTCAACCCTAAATGCTTTGCCAGTCTTAAGCCAGCTACCACATATTCCAAATCTGCATTCTTTGCGTTCAGTTTGCGATTACCTTCCTCAAAATGAGTAAGCTGCCCAGAAAGTCCAGCATCAAAGATAAAGGTAAGTGAATCGAGGGCAGAATAAGAAGCAGGATTGATAAAATTCACCTGATCATTTTCCCGAAAGCCATAACCCAAGCCATTCATCCCCCTATTAAAACCACTGGTCTGATCAGACAGTACGCCAAATCCATACTGGCTATAAGGAGAGTTTGTACCACTCTGTGCAAAAGCAGATATAGAAATAGACGCCCATAAAAAGGCACCAAATATCTTTTTCATTCTATTTTTATTTCAGATTTGGATGCAAAAATATCGAAAATTTTCGAATTAAACACACTTTAAGTGGGAAATAACACTTAAATTTGCATCGTGAAACGTTTTACTACACATTTAAGGATTGTCTTTATAGCGATTTTGCTGTTGATGACAACGATGCCCACTTTTGCTCAAGCTGATAGCACAATGCTCAAAAGTATGGACTCTGTACGCATCAGTTTGCTCACGTGTGGACCCGGCAACCAAGTCTATTCCTACTATGGACACACCGCCATACGTTACCACGACTTGGCGCGTCAACAGGACATCGCTATCAATTACGGCATCTTCTCCTTTCAAAAAAGTTATTTCATCCTTCGTTTCGTGTTTGGACTGACTGACTATGAAATGGGGATAGAAGATTTTGCAACTTTCATATCTACCTATTCTCATCGGGGCAGTTGGGTAAAGGAACAGGTCTTGAACCTGACTCGCGAAGAGAAATGGGCTATCACTCAAGCCATTGACGTCAACTACCGACCAGAAAACAGAGTGTACCGCTACAATTATTTCTACGACAATTGTACCACTCGTGCAAGAGACATGCTCATCAATCATATCGAGGGACATGTTCTCTATCCAGCGAGTCAGTTGCAAAAAATATCCTATCGGGAAATGATTCACCAATGGAATCAGTCGCATCGCTGGGCGCGTTTTGGCAATGACTTATTGCTTGGCGTACATGCCGATGCAGCAACAACCAACGAGCAACAGCAATTTTTGCCAGATAGTCTACGTGCAGATTTTTCCGAAGCCATTGTCATCGACCATCAAGGGCATCGCCGCAGCTTGGTAGACAGCACATGCTATCTCGTTCCGCCAGTAGAAAAACATGAATCGAGAACTCCTATCACCCCGCTTCATTGCGCTGTTTTATGGTGCATTGCAACATTGATTATTTGCTTTGCCGAATGGAAGTTCAAACGCATCCTATGGCAGTACGACCTTATCGTCATGCTCCTTTCTGGGATAGCTGGTGTTATACTTTTGGCAATGGTTTTCTCTCAACATCCCACTGTGCAACTTAATTTTCAGATACTCCTACTCTGTCCTCTCCACCTTTTCTTTCTTTACCCTTCCGTTAAGGCGTTGAGAAATGGACACATGCACGATTATACCAAATTTTGGAGCATACTCTTGTGCGCTTTCCTTCTGCTTTCGTTTTTCCAACATTATGCGGAAGGCATGACACTTGTGGCATTATCTTTGCTATGTAGATATTGTTGGCTGTATATATACACCCATAAAATCAAGAATAGATGAACAAATGTCTCTCCGCAATCATCATGGCTACCCTTACGGGAGCAACGACACAGGCTCAGACCTTGCAAGTTGCGCCTCGTTTGGTTGTCAACATTACGATTGACCAGCTACGCAATGACTACATTGAGCATTATTCACCGCTATACTCGCCAAATGGGTTTAAGAAACTATTAAGTAAAGGTTGCGTTTATGAAGCCGCCAACTATCCCTTTGAGTCTGTAGATCGAGCTTCAGCTATCGCTACCATCGTCACTGGGACTACGCCCACTTATCATAATATCATCAGCACAAGATGGTTAGATAGGAAAACCTTACGCCCCGTTTTTTGTGTTGACGATGCTAAATACACGACTTCCCCTCAAAGATTATCCACCTCGACCATCAGTGACGAACTGAAGGTGTCAAGCAACGGTGGTTCTATTGTTTATGGCATAGCCTCCCAAAGAGACGCTGCTGTCTTATCGGCTGGCCATGCTGCTGACGGTGCTTTTTGGATAGATGAAAAAACAGGTAGCTGGACCACTTCCAATTATTATGGGTCGAAAGCCCAAAAGTGGATTCAGGCTTATCGCAATACTACAACAAAACCGAGTAAGGAACAGGCAGAACAGAACAATGCCGTGTGTGATGCAGCGATAGCTTGTCTGAACCATCACGCCATGGGAAAGGACGCCCAGACCGACTACCTCTCGATTACACTTTCTGCCAAGGGTACACAAAACGAAAAGTGGCGCACCGATTTTGAAAGCCTCTATCGAGGATTAGATCATACACTTGCCACCCTGATTGAACAGATAGAAAAGTCCGTTGGAAATCAGCAAGTGCTCTTTGTGCTAACCAGTACGGGCTATACAGATGATCCCAAAGTAGATTATGCAAAATACCGCATCCCCACAGGCACTTTCTACATCAACCGTACAGCCAATTTGCTGAACATGTACCTTGGAGCCATTTATGGGCAAAGTCGGTACGTTGAAACTTGTTTTAGTAATCAAATTTATCTCAACCGAAAGTTTATCGAAGACAAACTGCTTTCGTTTGAGGACATTTTGTCACGCTCCAAAGACTTTCTGACACAAATCGCAGGAATTCGAAAAGTGTCTGAAAGTCCGTATAATCCAGCCGTGAGTGGCGACTTAATCATTGAGGTTGCGCCAGGTTGGCAGTTGCTGAATGAAGATAATCAAGATAACTATATTGCACGTGCATCCTTTGTACCCTTTCCTATTATTTTGTATGGAATGGGTATCAAGCCTCAACGTGTTACCACACCCGTCTCGGTAGACCGCATTGCGCCTACTATCGCAAAGTCTATCCAAATCAGAGCACCCAACGCTTGCAAGGTGTCTCCGCTTCAATAAGCATTCGTATAAAGTACTCATCATCAGCAGTTTCCGCTTCATCTGCATAGAGTTCTTTTGATGACTATTTACCCCCTTAAAATTAACTCAATGTTCCAAGCCTCTTAAC
>NZ_HG417098.1:104203-124724 GCF_000455445.1 Hoylesella timonensis 4401737 = DSM 22865 = JCM 15640
AAACTCATGGAGATAAGGCGATTAACTCATGGAGATAAGGCGATTAACTCATGGAGATAAGGAGCTTAAGTCAATGAGATAATAAATCCATGCTAAAGAAAGAAGAAAAGAGGAAATATCAAGATAGAAAGTCATTGACATAAAGAGACTTACTCAAACATCTGGGGACACCACCAAATAAATAAAAGAGAAATAGCAAATTAACAAATATTATTCGTAATTTTGCATCACCTTATTATATAGAGAATAAAAACAAATAAATAGATACAATGAATATCAATAAATTTCTAAAATCATTGTTTGGCGACAAATCGAGCCGAGATATGCGACTGATTCAACCTTTGGTGGAAACAGTGAAAAAGGTTTATCCCGACATACAAAAGCTGAGCAATGACGAGCTACGTGCCAAAACCAAAGAGATACAAAAGTATGTACAGGATGCCGCACAAGCGCAAAAGGATAAAATTGCGCAACTGAAAGCCAACATCGAAGAGACACCTATCGATGAGCGTGAACCCATCTTCGAAGAAATAGATAAATTGGAAAAAGAGGCACTCGAAATATACGAAAAGGCACTGAATGATGTCATGCCTACCGCTTTTTCTATTGTAAAAGACACCGCTCGAAGATTTGCAGAAAACGAAGAAGTTGTGGTCACTGCCACCGACTTTGACCGTGAGTTAGCTGCCGACCCTTCTAAGGATTTTGTGACCATTGATGGCGACAAAGCGATTTATCACAATCACTGGACAGCTGGTGGAAATGACTTGAAATGGGAAATGGTACACTACGATGTACAGCTCTTTGGTGGTATTGCCCTTCATCAAGGGAAGATAGCAGAGATGGCTACGGGTGAAGGAAAGACCTTAGTCGCTACCCTACCCGTATTCTTAAACGCTTTGACAGGAAACGGCGTTCACGTAGTAACGGTGAATGACTATCTGGCAAAACGTGACTCGGAGTGGATGGGACCGCTATACGAGTTTAATGGATTGAGCGTAGACTGCATTGATAAGCATCGCCCGAACTCACCAGAGCGTAGGAAAGCATACATGGCAGACATCACATTTGGTACCAATAACGAATTTGGTTTTGACTATTTGCGTGATAACATGGCGATTTCTCCAGCCGACTTGGTACAGCGTGCCCATAACTATGCCATTGTGGATGAGGTAGACTCGGTATTGATAGACGATGCACGTACTCCTTTGATTATTAGTGGACCTATCCCAAAAGGCGATGACCAGATGTTTGAAGAATATCAACCACTGGTAGAACGACTGGTTGATGTGCAGCGAAAACTTGCTACTCAGTTCTTAGCTGAAGCCAAACAACTCATTACAGAGGGACAAGCAAACAAAGATCAGAAGAAGACAGAAGAGGGCTTCCTTGCTCTGTACCGGTCTTATAAATCTCTCCCAAAGAACAAACCGCTCATTAAATATCTTTCGGAAGAAGGTATCAAGGCAGGAATGCTCAAAACAGAAGAGTACTACATGCAGAACAACAACCGTGAGATGCCAAAGGCAGTAGAGCCACTCTTCTTCGTTGTTGACGAGAAACTGAACAGCTGTGACTTGACAGATAAGGGTACAGAATGGCTCTCTAAACAGGTGAATGACAATCAACTATTTGTACTGCCAGACATCACGGCTCAACTTTCGGCATTAGAGAACGAAACAAATCTTTCTGATCAGGAGCGCATTGATAAGAAAGATGAACTGTTGACCCACTATGGTGTGCAAAGTGAACGTGTTCATACCTTGCAGCAGTTGCTGAAGGCATATACCATGTTCAACAAAGACGATGAATACGTTGTAATGGATGGCGAAGTAAAAATCGTTGACGAACAGACAGGACGTATCATGGAAGGCCGCCGTTGGAGCGATGGATTGCATCAAGCAGTTGAGGCAAAGGAACATGTAAAAGTGGAAGCTGCCACACAAACCTTTGCAACCATTACGCTGCAAAACTACTTCCGCATGTACCATAAGTTGGCAGGTATGACAGGTACTGCTTCTACGGAGGCAGGAGAATTTTGGGATATCTACAAATTGGATGTGGTAGAGATACCGACCAACCGTCCTATCCAGCGCAATGATATGGACGACCGTGTGTACAAAACCGCTCGTGAGAAATATGCTGCCGTCATTGACGAAATAGAACAGATGCGAAATAGTGGACGCCCTTGCTTGGTAGGTACCACCTCTGTAGAGATTTCGGAGCTGCTCAGCAAGATGCTCAACATGCGAAAGATTCCTCACAACGTGCTGAATGCGAAACTACATCAAAAAGAAGCGGACATTGTAGCACAGGCTGGTCAGTCCATCAACGGCTTAGGGGCTGTAACAATTGCTACCAACATGGCAGGTCGTGGTACAGACATCAAGCTCTCTCCTGAAGTAAAAGAAGCAGGAGGACTTGCGATTATTGGTACAGAGCGACACGAGAGTCGGCGTGTAGACCGTCAGTTGCGCGGTCGTGCAGGACGTCAAGGTGACCCTGGTAGTTCAGTATTCTATGTGAGCCTGGAAGATAAACTCATGCGTCTGTTTGGGTCAGAGCGTATTTCTTCAGTCATGGACAGACTTGGATTCAAGGAAGGCGAACGCATTGAGAGTCCGATGATTTCCAAGAGTATTGAGCGAGCTCAAAAGAAGGTAGAGGAAAACAACTTCGGTATTCGTAAACATTTGCTCGAATACGATGACGTGATGAACAAACAACGTACAGTCATCTATGAGAAACGTCGCCACGCCTTGATGGGAGAACGTATCGGAATGGATATTACCAATATTATTTGGGACCGTTGTCTCAACATTGTTGGCTCGAACGACTATCAAGAAGCCAAGGAATTGTTCTTGAAAGTGTTGGCAATGGAGATTCCCTTTACGGAAGAAGAGTTTACGGCAGGTGATAAAAACGCTTTGGCTGAACGGGCTTTCCAAGATGCCATGGCGGTTTTCAAACGCAAGTCAGACCGCATTCAGGCTGTAGCTTGGCCCGTCATCAAACAAGTGCAAGAAGAACAAGGCGAACGCTTTGAGCGCATTGCAGTGCCACTGACCGATGGCAAGCGAATGTATCAAATCTCCTGCAACTTGAAAGAAGCCTACGACACGGAAGCAAAGGACGTTGTGAAGCAGTTCGAGAAATCGACCTTGTTGCACATTATTGATGAAAACTGGAAAGAGAATCTGCGACAATTAGACGACTTGCGGCACAGTGTGCAAAATGCTTCGTACGAACAAAAAGACCCTCTGCTTATCTTCAAACTGGAGAGTGCGAAACTTTGGGACAGCATGATTGACGAGATGAATAACCAAACAACCAGCATCTTGATGCGTGCACAAATTCCTGAAATGCAACACGAAGAAGTGCAAGAGGCTGCTCCAGAACAAAGGAGTCAACGCTACAACGAGCAGAAAGAAGATCTCACCGATCCAAATCAAGCAGCTGCAGCGAGACAAGACACGAGAGAAGGTGCACAACAAGTGAACCGAACTCCGTATATCAAAGATAAGATGCCAAGACCAAACGACCCATGTCCATGTGGTAGTGGTAAGAAATTCAAAAATTGTCACGGTAGAAACCTCCGTTAGTGACAAGCAGTAGAACGAAGATTGCTGACGATGAACAAGAATAGATAGTTCTTGCCCGTCAGCAATCTTTCTGTATAACGACACGCACTCTACTGTTACGAACCCTCACGTGCAAACATCTACGCATTTCATGACATGATGTCAAACGAAGAAAAATCAACCTTATGAAGATACAACTTACTGATCTTAAAAAGATATTTGGTGAAAAAACAGCTGTCGATATCCCCTCTTTGGAGATAGACAAAGGTGAAGTGATAGGCTTGGTAGGCAACAATGGCGCTGGTAAAACAACTTTGTTCAGACTGTTATTGGATTTACAAAAGGCAGACGAGGGGCAGGTTCTGTTGGGATTTGATGAGAAAGAGACAAAGCAAACAGTCTCTACGAAACCAATAACGTCGGCACAAGATTCAACCAGCTTGACATGGATCGCACCTTCTGAAACAGAAGTATGGAAGGCATTAACGGGTGCTTATATTGATAGTGGATTCTTAATTGACTTTTTAACACCTGAAGAATATTTTGATTTCATCGCTAAAGTAAACCATCTTCCAACAGAGCAATTACAAAGTTTTCTCAACTCAATGGCGCAGCTCATGGATGGTGAAATACTTGGACAAAAGAAATTGATTCGTGATTTCTCTGCTGGAAATCAACAAAAAATAGGGATTATTGCAGCAATGATTGCACATCCCCAACTACTTATCTTGGATGAACCTTTCAATTTCCTTGACCCATCCAGTCAAAACCTGCTCAAGAAAATCATTTTAGATTACCACAAGCAGACAAATGCCACAATTTTGGTGAGCAGTCATAACCTACAACATACCATAGAGATATCAACAAGAGTCATCTTGCTTGAGAAAGGAAAGATTATCAAAGACTTGCCCAACGAAAATCAGAAAGCAGAAGCAGACTTAGAAGCTTATTTCAATAGAGAAATGAGCAACGAATAGGCTTGAAAAAGCATATTCAATAGATTTTGGATTGACGGTAACTCTTAGATAAATAAACCAAGAATCCAATACCACAGCCTATCAGCAGATAGATAGCCAAGACCTGTATGGCTGTGAGATGAATGTTTTCAACACTGGCACCAGTCCACGATGCGATGGCAGAGAGTTGTTGGTTGAGACACTGTGCTGTCCATGCCATGACCTTGGCAACAATATTTTGTGCCGATGTCCAAAAGGACAACATGAACACCAAGCAGGCTGTATATAAAATAAAAGTGGTGAGAGGAACGGCTATCAAATTGGTGAATAGGAAATAACAAGAAAAACGTCCGAAATAATAAGCCACCAACGGTGCTGTACCTATTTGCGCTGCAACAGAAACTGTCATCATTCCCCATAACAATCGGATAAAGGAAGAGCTTTGAAGCCAATGCAAGGGTAGCAAATGATAAATGGGATGGTATAAAATTAAAATAGCTAACACAGCCATAAACGACAATTGAAAACTGACGTCCCACAACAACATGGGCTGAATCATCAACATCACTATGGCTGCAAAAGATAGCGCATTCAATGACATACGGTGACGGTTCAGCAAAGATACTAATGAATAAAGCGTCAACATAAGTCCAGACCGTAGAAGACTTGAAGACATACCTGTTAAGAAGATGTAAGCCCAAATCGTGAGAATGACGATAACAACGTTCAGAAGGTGACGCCTCCCAAAGACAACACTTAATAACCCGAACAGAATACTAAGGTGCAAACCCGAAAGTGCCAACAAGTGAGATGTACCCGTTATGGAGTAAAGTTCCTTGGTAGACTTGGACAAGGAGGACTTATCTCCTAAGGTCATAGCAGCAATGACAGCATAGTCTTGGTCGTGAAGACCTTGCCGTTCAAGAATTTGCAACAAACGAGAACGTACTTGTTGAGCAAACAAACGTAGACGCTCTACACGCGGCAAGTCATGAAAGTCAACAGCACAAGTTTGCCAATTGGTGAAATAAATAAAGGCTTGGGCTTGATATCCATGCAGAAACATCCATTGTGAATAATCAAAATGTGATTCAGATTTTAGATTTTCAAAACGATGAAACACAGCACGAAATACAATACCACTCCCAATACCAAGTTGCTGATAATGCCGTTGAAGCGTATCTTTGAGAATAGAGGCTTTCACTTTCTTTCCTGACAACAAGCCTTTCGTTAGCAACACATCACATTGTACCACCTTTCCTTTAGATATCAACGGACTCATAATGACTCCTTGAGCAACCTGCTCACCAGTGGGAAGAGATGAATCCGACCGACAATCCTGAAGTGTATAAAGAGACATTCCCCAGAAAATAAATGCCCCAAAGATACACGCTCCTTGCCAACGGGCATGACTTCTGCATAGCAAGGCAACTAATAACGCAACTATCGTTATCCCTAACCAAAGCCACCATAGAGCAAAAGTTCCAAAGTTAAAGGCATGGGCAATCACCAAACCGATGATGAAAGCCAATACTATTTTTAATAAGGGATGCAACTGAAGCCAATCAGCACTTTTCATTCATAATCATCAATGACGTTATTCGTAAACTGCATCATAGGCAGTGCCACCTTAAATAATTTAGCCATAGGAAGAAGCCAATCGTTCCCATCAAAGAAGTCATCATCTACCCGGTGCCAACAAGCATAATCTTTCATACGAAGGTATTCTATAAATTCGTAATCAGAGGGGAAACCTTTGGGACAAGTCTTTAAGCATGAGATTCCAAAACCTTTCTGAGACGCCTGTCCATCGTTCCAAACACCTTCGTTGGCATAGCCGAAATAATTAACAAACTTTCCATTCTCAACGCATTCACGCCAAGTGTCGATATGACCCATGATTTCATTTCGGCAAGAAGTCAATATAGGAGTTGGCAACCAATAAGCGCCAGCAGACAACAAGCAATGCCCTGGCTGTAGATGAATGTAATAACCAGCATGCAAGGACTTTCTGCCCTTTGCACTGATATAAGCACCAAAATGTCGTTTGTAGGGTGATTTGTCGGGCGAAAAACGAGTGTCACGATTAAACCGGAAACAAGCATCCTTTGCTGTGACATGCGCCACCGTAGGGTCAAACTCTGCAATAGTAGCAATCGCCTCAGTCACTCCTTCCTCAAATTGTTGACGACACAACAAGTACTCTTTCTTGTGGGTTTGAAACCAATCTCGGTTGTTATTGGCAGCAATTTCCTCCAAATAGTGTAAAATTCTTTTAATATCCATGGGTTATCCTAATTTAGAAAAATTCATGCGTTTGGGACAAATAGCCTCAAACGGGCACTTCTCGCACTTAGGTCGCAAACTTTGGCAAATATAGCGTCCATGAAGAAGAAGCCAATGATGTGCACTTGACACATCCGCCTCTGGGATATATTTCATCAATTCCAACTCAACTTTTAAGGGAGTGTTAGATTTTTGAGAAACCAATCCTAATCGATGACTCACTCGATACACATGAGTATCCACCGCTATTTTAGCCTTTCCATACCAAACGGCTTGAACCACGTTGGCTGTTTTGCGTCCTACGCCGGGCAACTTCACCAAATCTGTCGTATTATCTGGCACTTCTCCATCAAAATCTCGCACCAACATTTGAGCCATCTCCACCAGATGTTTAGATTTCGAGTTTGGATAACTCACGCTACGCACATACGTGAAAATGTCTTCGGGTGTGGCTTGTGCCATTGAAAGAGCATCTGGATAACGTGCAAACAACGCAGGCGTTACCTGATTGATGCGCTTATCAGTACATTGAGCACTTAACAAGGTGGCCACCAATAGTTGAAATGCAGAACCGAACTCTAATTCTGTGGTGACCTCTGGCGATATTTCCTTGAAATAATCGAGGATGTATTTGTATCTTTCTTTTCGTGTCATCACACAAATTTAATAAATGATTTTGACATTAGCAAAGAATCTGAACGGTTTTAAGGCTGGTTCTATAAATTACCACCGCACATAGTCATCAAATGTTTATGAAATACGTTTTGTTATCTTTTGGCTTCTTTTTTGGTTCAAAATGTAAGTTCGTTCAGTCGTGTAGCTCGCTACACTCCTTCACTCTCTTGCATTTTGACCTCAAAAATAAGCTCAAAATCTAACAAAGCTAATTTATAGAACCAGCCTTAAGTATTGATCAAATAGGAGTAGGAAAAAGGGAGCTATCCAAAAAGAATGTGACTAAATTCTCGTAGATGATGAATTTAGTCACATTCAGTTTTGAAATTAGTCAACAGATTTAATAAACATCTCCTTGCTTCACTTCTTCTTTCGTAATTTTGTCTTTATCCATGGCATACCATACATAAACGATGTAAGCCAAGACAAATGGAATGAAGAGCGAAACAATCGACATCGTTGTAAGCGTAAATTCACTACTACTACTGTTGACAATGGTCAGAGAACTCTGTAAATCAACATTAGAAGGATAGTAGGCTGTGTTGTTCCATCCTGCGATGAGCAACAAAACGAGTACCACTAACACAACGCCAATACCTGCTGGCCAAATTCCCTTGATGTAGTTATTGCACAAAACGGTTCTGACGATACCAAAAAGTAACAACACAACACCCACCAATAGCACAACTGCCAGATACCACATCTCCAACAAGTTATACAGATACTTCATTGATTCCATAGAAATCACTCCTGTGGCAGGATCGTAAGCGAAGCCATCTTTCAACAAAGTTCTAATCAAGAACGGAAGGAACAAAAGTAAGAAAGCAGCGGTATTGTAAATCAGTTGTTTGCGACTACGTCCACGTAAAGTTTCATCTGCCACATTATTTATAATATAGAGGGTACCCAAAATACGTGCTAAGAAGAAAACTGCCAAACCTAATACGACATTCCAAATATCCAACAATGCATCCAAACCATGACTATAATTTGCCCAATGGCTAATCACAGGAGCTACACTATTGGTAATATTCATTTTGTCGACAACGAAATTAGACCCATTGAAGAAGGTAGCCACAGCGCCTCCTAACAATACAGGACCTAAAATACCATTGATTACTAAACACCATTGGAAAGTCTTTACGCCTAAGAAATTACCCAACTTGTTTTGAAATTCATAGCTGATTGCCTGAACAACAAAAGAAAAGAGGATAATCATCCACAACCAATAAGCACCTCCGAAACTGGTACTATAGAACAAAGGAAATGAGGCGAAGAAAGCGCCACCAAACGTTACCAAGGTAGTAAAGGTAATTTCCCATTTGCGTCCAGTACTATTTATCACCATTCTACGCTCGTGTTCAGTCTTTCCAAGGTTGAAAACCAAAGAGTTAGCACCTTGAACAAACATCAAGAAAACCAGTAAGGCTCCTAACAAAGAAACAAGAAACCACCAGTAATGCTGTAAAAAACTATATGTAATCATTGTTATACCTTTCTAATTATAATTCAACATGGTTTGAAATCTCACTATTCTCTGGCCCTTTTTTAATAGCCTTGCAAAGAATATTTATCTCGACTGCTAACATCGATGTAAACAGTACCAAGAAAATAAAGAATGTGACAATAACAGAACTTGGTTTAATGTCAGAAATAGCTACCCATGTTGGAAGCATATCTTGAATAGTCCAAGGTTGACGTCCAAACTCTGCAACAAGCCAACCCGACTCTGATGCGATGTAAGAACAAGGCAATAAAACGATGCCCGAAATCAACAACCAACGGTGTTTGACAATGTCTTTCTTGTATACAATGAACAAAGAACAAATAAAGAAGAGAATGAGCAACATTCCTATGCCCACCATTAAGCGGAAAGCCCAGAAGTTAACGGGAATGCAAGGTACCACCTGATGCGGTGACTTTACATATCCATAACCGAAGTAAGGCATGTTGTCTTTCAGAGCCTGCTTTGTGGCTTCATCTTTTTTACCATTGCGGTAATCCTGTAAAGCTGCGATAGCCATACGACCACGCTGCATCTTCTCCTCAACAGAGATTACTTGCGTGCCATCAGGTTTGGTATATCCGTTCAAAATATCGTTGATACCTGGAACATAACCATCAAAATCTAAAGTTGCTAAGAATGACAAACCTTTAGGAAGCTCCAGCTTCATAGGTGGTTGTTGTTGGTTGGTATAATCAGGTTGCTTAAAAGGATTCACAGCAGCAAAAACAGTTAAGCCTTGACTCGTTCCTCCATTATAAAGCGCTTCCATGGCTGCCAACTTCATTGGTTGAACCTTACCTACCTGAATAGCTGAACTGTGTCCAGTAATCAACGCTAACAATGTTGCCACTAAACCAACAATGCTACCAATCTTCATACTTGCTATCGCCAATTTGTGGTCTCTCTTCTTGAGCAAATACCAACTACTAACAGCTACAGTGAATACTCCACCAATAATCCAAGATGAAGTAACTGTATGACAGAACTTATCGACAGCGAACGGAGATAGAGCAACTTCCATGAAAGAATTCATCTCGAAACGCATTGTGTCTGGATTGAACTCCTGTCCTACTGGTAATTGCATCCATGCATTGGCTACCAAAATCCACCAAGCTGATATCGTTGCTCCCAGACCTGTTAACCAAGTAGATGCCAAGTGGAAGCCAGGTGAAACTTTCTTCCAACCAAAGAACATCACAGCAACGAAGGTAGCCTCCATGAAAAAGGCAATGATACCCTCAACAGCCAATGGCGCACCGAAGATATCGCCTACAAACCAAGAGTAATTACTCCAATTGGTACCAAACTCAAACTCCAAGATAAGTCCAGTAGCCACGCCCATAGCGAAGTTGATACCAAACAGTTTCTGCCAAAAACGTGCGGCATCCTTCCAGAAAGGATCACGTGTACGGTAATAACAAGTCTCCATAATGCCCATGACAACGGCAAGACCTAATGTCAGTGGAACAAAAAGCCAATGATAAATGGCTGTTAAAGCAAATTGGGCACGTGACCAATCAATCGTCTGTGCCGAAATCTCTAATAACAGATTGTGCATAATGTTAAATATTTAATGAATTGTTCGTTTTATCATCTCGCTCGAAACAAAATCTGCCTCTCCTCCATCTTTGGCATTTTGATGAATGAAGTTTGGGAAGAAAAAGAATTTTAATACCGCAAACATAATGAAGAGTTTGATAATAATGACAGCCCACAGGGTTTTACCCAGTGTCATGTTTTTGAAACCATCATAGTATAAATCAAAAGCTCTGTAGAGGAAGCTCTTTTTATTCATAGTAAGTTGTTTATGCGGTGTAAAGTTAGCAAAATTAATTTAATGTTGTACTTTTTCCGAAAAAAAAATTAAAAATCTTGCTTTTTTTACATGTATTCACCCAAGCTCCCTTATATATATAAGGTGGTAGATGGTGAAAAACTGTTTTTTCTTTTGATTCAACAACACCTCTCATGAAGGAAACTACTTGCACTGTTTGCGTTCATTGTCGACCTCTTTTTCTATTTTATTTGTCCTAAAAAATGACAATAAAATGGGCGTTGAAAAATGATGAAATAGAAAAAAACGATAGGCAAAGCCAATGCTATGATGGCAAAATAGAACCGTGAAAAAGCCTCGTTTGTGCTAAAGCATGGAGATAAGGCGGTTGTTCACATGGGTTAAGCATGCTGTTCACATGAGTTAATGCGGTTATTGCATGTTGATAACAGCGAAAAAAGCCGTTATGTCATGCAAAAATGCAGGTAAAAAGGTCGAATATAGGTGACTATTATTTGTATCATCTTGATAATCAACAAAATTCGAAACTTCGCCAAAACTTCGATATTTGCAAGCAAAGAGCAGGTTGCTTCAAAATATGGCAGCTATGAAGGGGTACTTGTAATTTTTTTTCTTATTTATTTGAGTCTTTTTATTGTTCACAAAACGCCTTTTCGCAGCATGGATTCAGCAACCTAACACATTGAGATAGTCGGGGTACGCATCCCTCCTACTTTGGATGTTTTCATGTCCACATAAACACACTCCACCCAGTGCAGCATCATTGCGCATTCGCTTTCATCGTCTATCCTACAAGAAGAAAATAAAAAATGACTTCTTCCTGAAAAATCTATCGTTAACGTTTGGAGTGTTACGTTGTTTGTGTATCTTTGCATAAGTTTAATTTATTTATAATAATTATCTTATATGAAAAAAGTTATTTTAAGTGCATGCGTTATGTTGATAACAATTGCAGCGTACGGACAGCGTGACAAAGGTACGGTTACCTTACAACCTAAAGTTGGTTTGAACATAGCTTCGCTTACAAATGATGGTGATGCCGACTCAAGATTTGCGCCAGTTGTTGGTGCCGAAGTAGAAGTGCAGGCTACGGACATGGTTAGTTTCTCGGGTGGATTACTTTACTCTATGCAGGGAGCTAAGGGAAAAATAGGCGATGTAGATGGAACAGTAAAGTTAGATTATATTAATGTTCCCATTCTTGCTAACGTCTATGTGGCTAATGGATTTGCTGTGAAGTTAGGTATTCAACCAGGCTTTTTAATCAACAATAAAGTCAAAGTTTCACAGAATGGTGTCAACGCAGAGGTTGATTTAGAGAAATCTCTTAAAGCTGCGGGAATTGATGCCAAAGTGAATAAGGTTGATGTCTCTATTCCCGTGGGTGTTTCCTATGAGTTCAGCAATATAAATATTGATGCACGATACAATTGGGGAGTAACCAAGATTATTGACGAAGACAGCAGTAAGAATAGCGTTTTCCAGATTACAGTTGGTTACAAATTTGCACTGTAATGCGATATGAGCATGTCAAAATATGCTCCTATAATTCCGTATCTAACTATTAAGTTAGGATAAAAATGTACCTCCTTATTATATGGAGGTGCATTTTTTATGCTATTATCGTCTGCCCGTGGCTCAGGTAGGATAAGAGTTCAGTACATTGACAATCGTATTCACTTCTACATCGGTGAGTGTTTGGTTGAGTGGAATGCTCAATTCTTGTTCGTGAATGCGTTCGGTAATCGGGTATGTACGGTGGTTCCACTCCTTGTAAGCACCTTGCTGATGAGGCGGAATAGGGTAATGAATAACGGTCTGGATGCCCTGCTGCAACAAAAATTGCTGTAACTTGTCTCTTTGTGGAGTTAGGATGGGGAAAATGTGCCACACGTTATCCTCGCCACATCCCTGTGGGAGCGTGATCAAAGGATGGTGTATGTTGGACAAATAGTGCTGTGCAATGGCGCTACGACGTGCATTATCCGCATCAAGATATTTTAGTTTCACGCTCAGCACAGCTGCCTGTATTTCGTCCATCCTACTATTCTGTCCTTTGTAGGGAAACACATATTTCTGCGACGAACCATAATTAGCCAAAGTTCTTATCGTGTTTGCCAGTTCGCTATCATTGGTTGTTACGGCACCTGCATCACCCAAAGCTCCCAAGTTCTTGCCAGGATAAAAACTGTGTGCAGCCGCATTGCCTAAAGAGCCAGTGCGCTGATTGCCATTGTAGCGGCATCCGTGTGCCTGCGCATTGTCTTCTATGAGTTGGAGATGATATTTTTGGCAAAGCTCGCCGATAAGATTGGTGTATGCACAACGTCCATAGAGGTGCACCAGCATGATGCCACTTGTGCGCTCGGTAATGGCTTCTTCTATCTTGGTGTCGTCGATCTGAAACGTATCCATGCGTGGTTCTATCAGCACTGGCACCAACTGGTTGGCTGTTATGGCGAGGATAGTAGCAATATAAGTATTGGCAGGCACGATAATTTCATCGCCCGCCTGCATCATTCCCAGTTCGATATAGACTTTGAGAATAAGGGTGAGCGCATCCAGTCCGTTGGCACAACTCACGCAATGTTGCGTGCCAATGTAGTCGGCATATTGTTTTTCAAACGTTTGTACCGCTTGCCCTTGCAGATACCAACCACTCTCAACTACCTTATTGACAGCTTGTTGTATCTCTGTCAAGTGTTCATTGGTTACTCGTTGTAAAGATAAATAGGGTATCATACCTCCCACTGATAAGTGTCATAACATATAGCACGACCGCCAAACCCCTCTTTTTGATGAATGAGTGAGGCGTTGAGCAGGTGCCCATCTTGCAGAGTAGACGTGCCAAAATCAAAATATTGTTGTTCGTCCCACGATTGATGAAGTAAGAAATGGAACAAACCATCGATGACACGCAGTTGCTTTCCTTCGGGCGATGCCGAGATGTATTGCGTATGCACCACGTTGGGCGTGAGATAAAGAACGGTTCCTCCTAACACCATATTATCTTTGCAAGCCACATACAACTGGATGTGATGAGGGAAACGTTGGTGCAACAGTTCTATTTCCTGCAAGCTATGAACGGGTTTCGCACCGTATTTATTCATTAAATTGTCATCCAATACTTGCCAAAAGACGGCAAAGTCTGTACTCTGTTTTATCTCTATGCCATTTCTTGCACATCGGTTAATGCCGTATTTTCGGTCTCTACTCCACTTCAAGGGATGTGACAAATGGATGGCGGAAGAAATGTTGCGTGCCACTAATTGGGCGTTGCAGACTTTGAAGAGTGCATACAAATCCTCTTCGGCAGGTATTAGGTGATAGATAGAAGGCGTGGGACGGTACACCACTCGCTTGATATGCTGTGTGCGAAGATATGTGTTAAGTTCCTCAAAAAGGCATAACGTGTCGGAAGCGGTAACCCGATCGTCCATGATAAGACCACCGTATGTCAATCCTAAGTGTGTATATAAGGTGTCGTTTGCAATGTGGGCAGGCAACAGCGCATACAGCCTACCCTCCTTGTAAAAGAGCAGTGAAGCGTCCGCAAACCTGTCTTGATGATAGTCCATATAGGCTCTGTCAAGCAGAAAGGTAGCATTTTTTGCCTCCCTCACATAGCTGTTCCAACGCTCCTTGTCTGTTGGTGCATATCGTTTTATCTCAAACATCAGGTTTGTTCTTGATATATTCCATGAACGAGTGATAATCGCGAATGTAATCTTCTTCGTCGAAAGGTTCAGATGCCAATACCAAGCATACTGCTCCCGACGAGAAGTCATCTAACGTCCGCCATGTATCAGTATCGACAAACAGCCCTTGATAAGGGTGGTTCAACAGTATAGAAGTCTTTTCCTTGCCGTTGTCGAGCGTTACGTGGAAGCTGCCACTCAATGCAATTAAAAACTCTTTGCACCGTTTATGAGCATGTCCGCCACGACTTTCGCCTGCTGGCACGTCGTACACCCAGTACACCCGCTTTACATCAAAGGGCACATCTTTGCAACCTTCGGCAACGGTTAGGTTTCCTCTGGGGTCAACGATCTTATCTAAGTCAATGATTTTCGCTTCCAACTGCTCGTGTTTCTTATCGGTTACCGTACATCTGTTCGTAGTATTTTTGGTAGTCTCCAGAGGTTACCTCGTTGATCCAATCCTGATGTTGTAGGTTCCATTTGATGGTTTTCACGATTCCATCGGCAAACATGGTTTCAGGATACCACCCCAAATCGTTCTTTATCTTTGTAGGATCAATAGCATAACGCTGGTCGTGTCCCAATCTGTCAGCAACGAAAGTAATCAAGCTGTCGTTAATCCAATCAATCTTAATGTTGCCTTGTTCATCCACCTCTTGCTTCTTCAGCACCTTTCGCAGGTCTTTATCCTGCTGCATCATGTCGTGAATGGTCTTGATAGTGAGCTTCACAATGTCGATGTTTTTCATCTCGTTATGTCCACCTACATTGTACACCTCGCCTTCTTTACCCTCTCGCACCACCATGTCAATGGCTTTGCAGTGGTCTTCTACATAGAGCCAGTCGCGCACATTGTCGCCTTTGCCGTATACAGGAAGTTGCTTACCCTCAAGGATATTTTTGATAATGAGCGGTATCAACTTCTCTGGAAAGTGATAAGGACCGTAGTTGTTAGAGCAACGTGTGATGCTCACGGGCATGCGATAGGTGTCGCGATAAGCCATGACAATCATGTCGGCACTGGTCTTTGACGCGCTATAAGGGCTGTGCGGACACAGCGGGGTTTGTTCTGTAAAGTATCCTTCTGCGCCCAATGAGCCATATACCTCGTCGGTAGAAACCTGATGATAGCGTTTGCCGGCTTTCCAAGTGGGATAACCTTGTTCGTCTTTGCCCGTGACCCAAGCCCTTCGGGCAGCGTCCATGAGGTTTTGAGTACCAAGTATATTCACCGAAAGAAACAATTGTGGGTCCTCGATACTGCGGTCCACATGACTCTCAGCGGCAAAGTTTACGACAAAGTCTATATCGTGTTCAGCAAACAACTTGTCTGCCAAATCCTTGTCTCTGATGTCGCCTTTCACGAAGAAACAACGTTTGTTGTCAATGTCATTCTTGATAGTACCGAGATTGCCTGCGTAGGTCAGCGCATCCAGTATAATCACCTTGATGTCTTCGTTCTTGTACTTTTTGTCAAGCAAATACTTGATGAAGTTGGCTCCGATGAAGCCTGCGGCTCCTGTAACTAAGTATGTTTTCATATTTCTTGTTGTTTTTTATGATCTTTGTCTTTAATCACTTTATCGTAAGTTTCCAAATATTCCTGATTCTTTTCCTTTCGTTTTTTCTCTTCTCTGTAGTCGGAATAGATATTGAGCAACATCATGGTCATTCCAAACAAGGCACTCCCAATCATCAAATTTTGCCAATGATATTCACTACCCCAATCGAACAGGAGTCGTATTCCATAATACACGCCAGTCAGTACGATAAATTGGAATAAATAGGTATGTGCTTTTTTCATCTGTGTTTTATGGATGATGGTTCTTATCACTTAATGTAATAACTTCACAATCGGTGAATTTATTGCCTTCTATGGTCAATCTTATCAGCGTTCTTTCACGGTGCCAGCCTTGTAAGCCTGCCGCACCGGGATTGATGTGCAGCAAGTTGAGTGTTTTGTCGTATTGGACTTTCAGTATATGCGAGTGTCCACAAACGAACAATTGAGGTGGCGAAGCAAACAGCAAGCTGCGTATTTGTGGGGCGTAATTGCCGGGATAGCCGCCGATGTGGGTCAGCAGTACATCCACATCTTCGCACTTGAAACGCAGTTTGTCACGATACATCCGTCGCAAGTCACCACCGTCACAGTTCCCACAAACAGCCCTTAACGGCTTGATGGCAGCCAATTTTTGTGCCACCTCCAATGAGCCAATGTCGCCAGCATGCCATATCTCGTCACATTCGGCAAAATACTTCTCGTACTTGTCGTCCCAATAGGCGTGCGTGTCACTGATGATACCAATTCTTTTCATTTACGCCTTACCTTTCTTTAGAGTTATATCCAAACCGCACGCGAATATAGTCTCCTATGAATTTTGCTGTTTTCTCCAATCCCATGTAGCTCGAGTTAATGCAGAGGTCGTAGCTACAACTGTGTCCCCACTTCTTTCCAGTGTAGTAATTGTAATAAGAAGCGCGTTCACTTTCTTTGTCGATAATCAACTTCTTTGCATCCTTTTCATCACAGCCTAATCGTTGACAAACTAATTTGATGCGGTCTTTCATGTTGGCAGTGATGAAGATGTTTACCACGTTTGGATAAGTTCGCAGCACATAGTCGGCGGCTCGTCCCACAAAAACACAACTGCCTTCATCGGCAGCCTTAGTAATGGCTTCGCTTTGAAACTGAAACAAGCCATCTTGTGAGAATTTATTGTTGTAAAAATTATTATCACTGATGAGCGGAGCGTGCATGCTGAATAAGGTTTGAATAAATCCTCGTTGCTCATCATTCTGCTCAAAAAACTTCTCACTGAACCCACTTTCTTTGGCAGCTAAATTGAGTATCTCCTTGTCATAAAACTGACATTCAAACTCATCGGCAAGCAGTTTGGCAATAATGCGGCCACCACTGCCCACTTGGCGCCCAATATTAATAATCAGTTTGTCCTTGTTTTCCATTGGTAGATTCTTTATGTTGTATTTTGAATTTCTTCATATAAATCGTCATCATTATCACCGCTACAATCACCGCCACAAGGTCTGATGCAGGTAAAGCGCCCCATACGCCATCTAATCCAAAGATGGGAGGTAGGATAGCCAACAGAGGTAACAGGAAAAGTAACTGTCTGGATAAAGACAGGAAAATGCTAATTTTTACTTTTCCGATACATTGAAAGAAGTTGGTAATCACCATTTGTGCCCCGACAACAGGGAACATCAGCAGGTCAATGCGTGTACCCTTGATAGACATCGCAATGAGTGTCGGGTCGTTTGTAAAGAGACGCACACAATAGTAAGGTATAAACATGGCGATAGCCCAACCAACGGTCATGATAACTGTGGCAGCTATAATGGATAACTCTAAAACCCTCATCACCCGATCGAGCTGCATAGCACCGTAATTGTAGCCAGCAATAGGCTGCATTCCTTGATTGATGCCCATGACGAACATGATGAAAACCACGCCGATACTATTGGCGATGCCATAAGCTCCAACTGCCATGTCACCTCCATAGCGTACAAACTGATTGTTCATGAAGATAACAATGATACAAGCGCAAGCGTTCATCAGGAAAGGAGAGATGCCAATGCCGATGATATTTTTCACCAAATCTGATTTGAGGCGATAGATACCTCTTTTTAGATGTAACAACTCGTTGGGGTTGCTAAACAACTTGAACTGCCAAACCAATGCCATGGCTTGTGAAATAATCGTTGCAAAAGCGGCTCCTCGAATACCCCAGCCCCACCAAAGAATGAAGATTGCGTCCAAAATAGCATTCATGACCACCGTAAACATGGTGGCGTACATAGCTTGATTGGGCTTGCTGGCAGCACGCAGCACGTTGTTCATACCAAAATACATGTGAGATATGATGTTACCTATTAAGATAATTTCCATATAGTCTCGTGCATAAGGCAAGGTATTTTCACTGGCTCCGAAGAATAGGATAATGGGATCTAAAAAGAGTAAGCAGATAATTCCGAAGGCAAGTCCAATAATAATATTTAATGTAACAGAGTTTCCCAATACATTCTCGGCAATATCGTAGTCCTTCTGTCCCAACTTTACAGAAATAGCAGTAGACGATCCCACACCGATAGCAGCACCAAAGGCGGCTGACAAGTTCATGAACGGGAAGGTAATAGCTAATCCTGAAATAGCCATGGGACCTACTACCTGTCCAATAAAGATACGGTCAACCATGTTGTACAATGAGGATGCCGTCATGGCAATCACGGCTGGCATGGCGTATTGCATCAGTAGTGCCCCTACAGGTTTAGTACCTAATTCTAATGTCGCTGATTTATTATCCATGAACATCTCCTTATTATCTTTGCAAAAATACGAAAATATTCTATACTTTAGACATTAATATAAAGATAAAACTAACCACCTGTTGTCCTTTCATTTCAAAGCCGTAGCAGTTAGGGCGATACATATCATGTAAAAGTTGATGTATGTGTATCCGAATAAAGGCTGGTTCTATAAATTACCACCGCACATATTCATCAAATGTTTATGAAATACGTTTTGTTATCTTTTGGCTTCTTTTTGGTTCAAAATGTAAGTTCGTTCAGTCGTGTAGCTCGCTACACTCCTTCACTCTCTTGCATTTTGACCTCAAAAATAAGCTCAAAATCTAACAAAGCTAATTTATAGAACCAGCCTAAAGAGAGTTAGTATAAAAAAATGGAAGTAAGAAACGTTCCGTCAGAAAGTTTCTTACTTCCAAGGTGTCATAAAGAGTTGTTTCATTATTAGTTGAAACAGCTTTTATTATTTGGTTTCTACCAAGATAGGTCTGATACAGTTTCCATTATTAGCATCGCCGCCATTTTGATTAATGTAGAATCCATCGCGGTCGAACGATACTTCAAAAGCATAATTATCTATTTTATTGAACAGTTGGCTTGTCCAATAATAACCGCCATATGCAGCATTTTTTATCTTGTTTTCAAAGCGATACCCTGCTAATGGCAAAAAGAGATTTTTCTCTACTTCATCTTTCGAGAACTCTTTAGCTATGGTATTTGTTTCGCCAAAATCTCCTGCCGCTTCTGTAATCAGACAGCCATAAAGTTGATTGCCGTTATCTAAAGTAATATAACCTAACTGCCAATCGCACCCATCTTTTAAGAAATTCCAGTCGGCTTTAGACGGCATGCGCCATTTACCTTTCGTAGCCCAAAATGCCAAATCACCATATTTTGCTTCGTCGAAGTTCTTGGTCTCATCTTTACAATCAATATCTTTATACATTTTTCCAGAGATGTTGTAGATATCCCAAGCCCCATTACCAAAGGCCTTTACAACGTCAGAACCCTGTGTTATGGCTGCATTACCTAATACTCCCCATCTGAAATGATCTACTTGCGTATCACTGAGGTTACATTTGGTATTTCCTTCGCCAGCTCTTCCATAGACAGCATTGAAGTACTCCCATTGGTTGGCAGCAATTCTCCACTTTCCATTATCATAAACAAGATTCCCCATTGCCCATTTTTTACCGCCCATGGTAATAAAGCGTGGTTCATCTTGTGGCTCTTCCTCCTTGCCTTTTATCTCTTCAAACACGACATCTTTGATTTCGCTTGTTGCAATAGTAAGTACTTCACCGTTTACTTTGTTTACCTTCATGTTGTATTCTTGAGCGTTGATACTTATCGCAATAGCTGATAAAACAAACGAGAGAATGATTTTTCTTTTCATATTTCTTGTGAATGATGGTTTATAATGTTTTCTATAAAAGTTATTTATTGACAATTTTAATTACATTTTTATTTGAATGGAAAATGTAAACGCCATGTGGCATGGTTGAGACATCAATATCCACACAACCTTGCGAATCGGCTTTGTAGTGTGCTACTTCTACTCCGTTGAGGGTGAAAACTCTTACGACAGATGATGATGCAAGCCCTTGATACATCACATGTCCATTGAGAACAATTGGTTTCTGCGCAACAGTTCGTTCTTCTTCAATGTTTGCCGTTATTTTTTGTTTTGAGAA
>NZ_HG417098.1:126090-183595 GCF_000455445.1 Hoylesella timonensis 4401737 = DSM 22865 = JCM 15640
TTTTGAGAAATAATAGCGTACGACTTGATTGGTGACCATTTCTTTTGTTTCATTGGAATTGTCAGTAATCACCAAATTTCCATCCTTAAAAGAAATGACAGGTTGTTTGTCCATACCAAAGGTAACAAAACTTTTGTCCTTAAACTCAATGGTCAAATATTCTGTTGCCATTGTTCGGAAAGGCATAATCATGAACAAAACGCATGACAATACGAGCTTGTAATTAATTTTCATTTTATACGTTGTTTATTTTATTATAATTGTTTATCTAATAAGTATTTGTCATATCCTCCGGCACACAAAGGTAATAATCTGCTAATCCCTTGTATGTATCATCTAAAAATGTAATATCTTCTTGTCGTACAGTACGTAGTGTAATTATTATTTTCTTGGGGGCATATTTCCTTAGGTAGGTGATAATGCCATTGTTGCCATCAGAGTGGATGTTTCCATTTATATGCAACATCTTAGGCTTGGAGGTTTGTGCGATATGCCATGCCATTGTTGCATCTTTGAGTGCTTGCGCTTCAGAAAGGTGGTTGTTATCCTTATTCGATTTTCCACCACCCAACATTCTCATCATGGCAAATCCTTGTTCGGCTTGTGGGTTTGGTTCGTAGGGAATGGGTAATGGAGGGAAATACTGCTTAGCTTCTTTAGAAAGTGAATCAATGAATGCTAATCCGTGTTCTTTTACCATTGCCGCATATCTTCTTGGCACATTTGTTGCCACAGTTGGTATCTTGTTTTCACGAGCGAAGTTGACTATTGGCGCATAGTCTGTAACGTAATTGGGCCATATACGCGCCTCTTCTTCGAATCTGTCAGAGAAAATAAGTCCTTGCAGATATTCATTAAGAATGAGTTGATTGTCGGCTTCGAACATCTCCATGCCTAATGCCAAATTGTTTCCATGTGCCAAATAGAGTGATTGCAGAATGCGTAACTCAAACCAGTGAGTAATGGCACAATTATGTATCTCGCCTAAAAATACAACGTCTGCCTTTGATAGTTGTCGTACCATTTGTTGATAATCGATAGCTTTGCCATTGTTGTCGTATAATCGATACGCATCATAGGTTTTCTGTTGCGCATTTACGAACATGGATCCTGCTGCTACTATAACAAGTAGAAGGAATAGAAATTTATTTTTTTGTTTCATCTGTCTTTATTAGTACTATTCGTTGGTTTAATTTGATATGTTGCTTAAACATTTGTTGTATTTCCTGTGGTGTAATTTGTTGTAAAATAGATTCGTAATGGTTGAAGTCAGCAATGCTCTCATCATTCTTAATCAATGATGTGAGTGCATTTTTCCACTCTACGGGCGTGTCGTTAGATAGAGCTTGCTGCTTAGCTACTAAAAACGATCGCTTCATTTTTTCAAGATTAGCTGTGCTTACTGCAGTGTCTTGAAATTGCGTGACGATGTTGCAGAGAGTTTGTTCAACCGTTTCCAGATTGTTCTTTTCTGCATCAATGGTAAGTTGTAAATATGCTCGTTGTTGTGGGTATCCATCGTAAAATAGGTCGACGTAAGGCGAATATACGATGTGAAGCTTTTCTCGTAGGATATCGATAACACGCTCTTGCAACAAGTCACGCATTAGTTTGATGCAGAGAGACGTTCTCAACCCAGGATGATAGTTGAAGGGAAGTACCATATAGAGTGTTCCCTTTTGATGACTATCATTGTCTATAAATACTTTTCGCACCTCATTGTGCGGTAAGCTTATAGGTCGATTGTCCAAAGGCATGGCATCTTGTTGAGGCATTTCAGAAAAGATAGCGACAGCTTGCGGTATGATTTTTGTCAAATCAAATCCCCCTGTTAGGATGATTGTTGTATTGCGCAAATCACCAAATGTACGCTTATAGTAGGTTGCCAACGTATCTAAATTAAGCTGTTGCCAATCTGCTTTATTCATTAAAGAGGTTTTATCTCTTCCGTTTCCAACCAATGAATCAATGCAAATATCTATGAGTCGGTTAATATCTCGTTTCATCATACGCTGTAACAAGGTCTCTTTTCCATTATTCGTTATTTCTGATTGTTTCAGATTTTCGAATAGTGGGTAATCTAAGCCTGGATGCATTATTTTTTCTCTAATCAAACGAAATAAAGAAGAGCTATAGCAGACTGGTCCAGAAGCTAATAATTGATGCCAATATTGGTCTACTCCCAAAGCCATTGAGAGTGATTTTTGCATCATGATGTCAGACAGCGTGTCGTTTGGCAATCCTTGTATACCACCCAGATCCACATAAGCAATAGCATCGTAGTAGCGCTTTTGTTGTAGAGTTGTAAGGTCTGCCATTCCGCCACGTCCTATCCATGCGATGTAAATGGTAGAGTCGGCAGTATTGGTAGGTTTGAGCAATAAGCGTATTCCATTGGAAAGTTTTATGTCGGTTACGCCCAACTTTTCATGATAGTTTTGCTTTGTTATTGCTCCGTTTGCAATCTCATACTTTTTCAGATCGCATTCAGGGCGTTGTATGGCCGCACATGGAGAACTTGGATGAGGTGGATGGAATGTGTATCTTTCCATGTTTTGCCGTTGTCCTTGTTGCCATGCTTGTATGATTGCTTGCTTGGACAACGAGTTGTCACTATGACTATTGTAAGCTATTAGGCTTGATTTTCGCATGTGTTTCAACAGGAAGCTTAAACGCTTTACGATATCTTTACTCGTAGTTTTACTTAATAGCACTTTCAGCTGATTGGCTTCTTGATTAGAGTTAATTCGTCTTTCTCCAAAAATAACATAATCAATTAGATCATCGCAAATCTCAGTAGCTGTTTTGTCTTCTTTTTCAACAATCATTTTTTCTTGTTGCTTTTTGATGAGATGTTGAAGTTCTATGGAGCAGATACCTTGCTTGACAATACGTCTACATTCTGCTGAGGCAGCTCTTATGGATTGTAGCAATGTGCTGTTATGCGTTGATGAAAATGAGAATGTAAAGTGATTTTTATTTGCTAAATACCACGAGTCATAGACTTCGCACCTTGTTCCGCTTTCCTTTAATCTGGTGTTGAGTAAAGAACACACAATGTCCATACGTTTACGTTCAAGCATGTTGTGCAGGTTGGTGGTAAAAGGCATGACATGTGGAATTATCCAATCAATTTTTTGAGTGGTTTGTAAACTATCGGTTAACACCATGTAATTGGTGCCTTTGCTGTAAGTTAAAGGATAGGTGGGAGGTGTAGTTTGCTTGTTTGTTTTTGGAAGATGTCCCAATGTTGTTGATATCAAATGTTTAGCCTCCTTAACGTCTACATCTCCAACAATAATAATAGTTGCATTATGAGGCTTGTACCATTTGTTGTAATATTGAAGTAATGCTTTAGGCGTTACAGCTTTAATTTCTTGTTCTGAACCCAAAGGCATACGCTTAGAATATCTTCCTGTTCCTATTTTTAGCGTATAAAAATCATCAGGCAGGGTATAACTGCGAAGTTCTTCTATAATGGTGCCTTTCTCATTTTCAACATGAGATGTTGATATTTCAATAGCACCAAGCCAATCGCTTGTCGAATGAAGTGCTAATTGCAGTATTTTAGAACGTTGTTGGGCACTGGTGATTGGTAGAGATAAGGAATAAATGGTACGGTCGAATCCCGTAAACGCATTAATATCTCGCCCATATTTCATTCCTTGCGCCTCGAAAGCCTGTATCATAGTGCGATTGGGAAAATGTTTAGTTCCTTCAAACGCTAAATGTTCCAAAAAATGTGCGCATCCTCTTTGTTCTTCATCTTCAACTAACGAACCAATTCGCATAATCATCCGCATTTCTATTTTATGCGATTGGTTTGTAGTAGGAACAAGGATGTAACGTAAGCCATTGGTGAGTTTCCCCTCAACAGCATTGGGGGAAAGGGGAGGGAACGTTGTGCCCCTCGCCCTTGATATAGAAATAGAAATAACAAGTAGAAGTGATAATAAGCTTATTTTACAAGTTGTTAGTTTTATGTGCATATACCTTTAGGGTATGATGTTGTGAAATTCTTATTCTTAATAGTTGCCACCGCTTCTTAATAGAAGAGGAGATGATTCTGTTTTTTAACCAATATTAAAAGGTATATTCTACATTTATTTGTGTGTAGCCATTCGCCTCATCAAAGTCCCATGGGAATGTAAAAGACATCTTCCCTCCCTTGAAGTCAAGAACAGAGGTCGGCTTGATGTAGTCAGACGGATCGTTCTTATATGAATCCTTGTCTATGGTGCTATATCCGAGCCATCTATTTGGGGAAATACTTCCACCTGCATCAATTACATCTTGATTGATCAATATCGTTTGCTCATGGTCTTCATAAGGCAATTTGATGGTAACGGAGACATTTCCTTGCTTTACAATGTTCTGCAAACGGTCCCATGCAGAGAACTTGTATGAAAAAGGCACCACTGTTATTTCGTCTCCATATACATCCTTTCCCGTTCCTAAGAATTTAATTTTTCCATCTTTAATATTGAGTTCAATATTGTCAAGAGCTGTCGTGAATGTATCTTCCTTAGGATCAAACTTTACTGCTTTCACAACAGCCAAGCCATTAGGTTGTTGTTGGAAGAATTCTGTATCCTCAACCGTCTTCTTTTTAAGTACCATGTAGAAAAAGTCGTTAAGTCCCATTGCATTGGATATCATCTTTAAAACGGGTTTGTCGGCAGTGGCTTTTTCGCTGAGTGTAATAATGGTGTAACCGTTGAATGTTTCTTTCTCTTTACCTCCAAAGTATTGTTCTTTGTCACTGGCATTATAACTAACAGTTGCTTTTACCTTTATTTTACCAAGGATGCTTGTGAGGTCAACTCCAAACTTTTCTTTATATCCCTTGATTAAAGATTGTTGTGCTTCTGTTAAGACTGGAATATCACTATCTTGTCGAACATTAATAGTCACAGGCTTTAATAATTTTACGTTATCATTGTTTATGTGACCCACATTGATGGTAATAGAACGAACTCCTTTAACTAAATGTTTGTTGTTGGATTTGATAGTAAAGGTTTGAACCTTTTCACCTTTCTTGAAAACAAGATTTTGCGTAGAAAGTTCTACAATCTTGTCGTCGTTTCCTGTGACCATCAAATTGGCAGTAACGTCTTCCTCTGGTGTAAAGGACAGACTTGCCTTAATCGTGATCGTGGTATTATCATCTTCTGCAATCTCATGAACTCCTTGCAGTTCAAGATTTAGATGATTTGTCATTTGCTCATCCTTATCCTCTGTACAAGAAGGAATAAGAAAAAGTGCCAAAAGGGCTGCTAATGTAAATTTAATGGTTTTCATTGTGTAATTGTTATAAAAAATTGAGTTATTTTTATGAGATATTTGCCAGTTCCGTGTGATGTCTTTTAGTGTGATGTCATGTTAGACGATATCACCTACTTTTCATTTGTCATTTGTATAATACCAGCCTTTGTTTTGGTTGATTTCGGCAAGATTAAAGCGGTATTCTGCTTTTGGTATAGGGAAAGTCCACCGATAGTCGTCTTCAGATATATAAGCGGAATGTCCCTCGCCCCATAGAGTTAAGCGAGCAAGCGGTTTGTTATGTGTACGTTTTAAGTCAAAGTAATTAGTGCCTTCTCCAGCAAACTCTTCGTATTTGTCGTGAAGGATAGAATCCATTAAATTCCTGCCATTCAAATTTTCTGTGAGCATGTTCTTTCCAGTTAATTTTCGATAACTATTTATCGTTGCAATAGCCTTATGATTATTTCCTATTTGTGCATAAGCTTCAGCCACCATGAAGATAAGACCTGCCCGCCGCATTTTGTTAAGGTAGGAAACAACCATGTTGTCTTTTTGTAACTTGTTATATTTACCCAAGAGCATGACCTGTTTGTTGTACATCTTTTTGGGTATAATCGCCATGTCATAACGTTTGTCTGATTTGTCAATTGCAAAGTTTGGGTTGATGGCAAATAAATCTCCTTTGTTTCTATCGTATTCCAAATTAGTGAAAACAGGACTATCCATATAAAAAGCAAAAATACGTTCTGTTGAGTTCTTGTCAGTCCATAAAGAATGGTATTCTTTTTCATAGGAGTCCGACTCTGCCTTTGGCATTGTAGAAAGCTGTGGGACAGCATACTCGAGAACTTTATCCCATTGTCCCATATAAAGGTAGAGATCGGCTAATAAGTAATGGGCTGCATCGTTCGACATCCACACCTGATTTTTGTTGTTAAAGGGATGTTGTGCTGTTTGTAGTAATAAATCCTCGATATAACTCGTACATTCTTTGATAGAACTACGCTGTTTGTTTTCTATTCCGAGTGTCGACTTTAGTATGATTCCCATGTCGTCTGGGTTTCTGTCGTAAGCTGGAGCATATATCTTGAGTAATTGCAAATAGCACCAAGCTTTTAGTAGTTTGCTTTCCGAGGAAATATTAATAATTTCCTGCTTGTCACCTTCTTTTTCTATCTGCACTTGTGGTAGTCGTTCATCTAAAGCATCACAGATAGCAATGACGTTATAATATCCAAGCCAAAGATTCGTGGAAAGTTGTGTGATTTCTTTAGGACGCCACGCATACAGGTTTATTAATTCAACATTGCTGTGAGAGAGTGACGTAGGGCAAAAGTCATTGCCTAAGATTGAAAACTCCAATTCGTAATGAGGGTATGCCCTATATGCTGAAGTTAAGAGTGAACGTGCATTTTGAACATTGGTAATCGCATCGGGGTCTGAAAACATATCCATTGGCGGAATGTTGAGCGAACACGATGTAAATATCATCGCAGAAATGATATAATGAAACAATAATATATTTTTGCGTGTTATCTTAAACATAACTTCAAAATGTTAGATTCATGTTAAATGTGAACACAGGTTGAAGTGTTCCAGAAAGTTTTCCGCTTTCCGGATCCGACTCCTTAAAGGATGTCCATGTATAGAGATTTGAACCTTGAAATCCCACTGAGGCGAATTGTAAAAAAGGTAAATGCTTTTCTAACCATTTTCCTGCAATGCGGTATCTCAATGACACCATGGATAATTTTAACATGTTGCTTGATCCAACTGTGCGAGAGGTTGCATACAAAGCCATGTTTTCTTCAGCCACACTGTTTGCGTAATAGGGTGTGGGATAAATTTTGTGCTCATCTCCTTGCTTAAACCACATGTGCTCAGTAAGTCCAGCAATAGCATTCTTGTTTGCATTGTCTTTATTACGTACGTACTTGTAATCAAATTGACGAACACCCGAAAGCGTGTAGTAAAAGCCAACATTCATTTCAAATTCTTTGTATTGAAAATCAACATTCAATCCTCCGTTGTATGGTGGCGTGAGATGACCTAAGGATTGGAAATCAGACTTCGTAAGAAATTCGCTTGCTTGTTTTTCCTTGCCGTCAGGAGTCTTGAATACTGGATAACCAGTAAGAGGATTAATGCCTAATGAATGAAGCCCATACAGCATATCGTATGATTTACCTACCTCGTAAGTTGGCAGTATATCATCTTCGTTCGTATATAATCGATTGCCGTCATATAGATCAATAACTTTGTTGCGATTATAGCAAAAGTTGGCACGCAAATTTAACCTGCTGTCATAATTGTCAATAATCCTAACGTTAAAGCCCAATTCTATGCCGTTGTTTTGTAGAATTCCAACGTTGCGTTTCATCAATTGAAATCCTGTGCTTGTTGCAATAGGTACATCCAACAGGGCTTCTTCTGTAATGCGATTATACCAATTCGCATCAAATGTAATGCGGTGAAATAGTTCAAGGGTTAGACCAGCATCCATTGATTTATTTTGCTCTGCTTTCAAGTCTTTATTATAAAGCATAAGTAGTTCCAATGGCCTTACCTCATCATAGCCTTTATTGGAAAATGAGAATGTGCCAATCGTTTGTGATACCGAAACACCATTAAGATTAGCTGTTACGCCATAAGATGCTTTTAGGTTCAGTGCAGATATTATCTTATTCCCCTTCAAAAATGAATAATTGGTTGGCGTCCACCCTATTCCCGTTGCCCAAGCAGAGTTCCAACGCTTCTCTTTAGGAAGAACGGATGACGCATCCGCTTTGAAGGTAGCGTAAAAGTCGTAGATGTTTTTAAGGGAATAGCCACCTACCACTCCTATACCCAATTGTGCATTCCTGTCATGTGGGTTTCGTATCTCAGGTTGCCTAAGCCCTTGTAGCGAATGGTTTATGGCAGAAGGTGAGTCTATATTACCCACACCATATCCTGTGATGCCTACTCCTTCATTGTCGTAAAAGTAATAATCTATATTCGCACCAAGAGTAAGGTCGTGTATGTCATTGATTACTTGATTATATGTTGCTCTAAAGTTGCTCGATATGTTTGTTGTCGCATTTTGAGATTTGCTGTATATCCCGCGTCTTAGGAGAGGGATACCTTGATGCTGTTCACTGTAAGAGGTAGCAGGAGTAAATCGATGATTATTGCCAAAGCTCAAGTCTGCACCTGCAATGTATGCCAATGTTAGTCCTGCAAAGGGAGTAAGAGTGAGGTTGGCGGAAAACCCTACGTCTTTATCTGTATGGTCTTGTTGGAATTGGTAAAGCAAGTCATTAAACCTTTGTCCTGGGTATGAATAAAGTTGCGATGAAGTTGTTTCGTAAGGATTAAGGTTATACACCAATGAAGTTGGATCGAAGGTTGTGCCAGTTGGCGTATTCGTTTTTGCGTATGCGCCATTTACTCCCAACATCATATAGCCAATCTTTCCTAACCTTTGGTCTAAGCTAAGACGTACACTATAACGTTGTTTGTCATTTCCTTTCATTCTTCCACCTTGATTGGCATAGTTCGCAGAAACATAATATGTCGTTGAATTATTTCCGCCTTTCAAGCTGAAGCTGTGGCGTTGGTAGATATTATTATGTATCAGTTCGTTAAACCAGTCTGTGTCAATTTTCCGTAATTCATTGAGATATACTTCTCCTTCTTTGATAAGTTGAGCCCTATCAGGATTATCTGCCTCATACTTGTTATAATAGTCGGCACTAAAGCGATAACCTGGTGTGGCAGGATTTTGTAAAAGTCGTTCGAATTCCAATTTTTCACTGGAATTCATTAGCCGAACTCCTCGTTTTCCGCGTCCCGTAATTCCGATATTGTTGCTGTAGGATATGGTAAGTTTGCCACTATATCCACGTTGTGACGTTATTTCCAAAACCCCATTAGCGGCTTTAACACCGTATAAGGCACATGCTGATGCGTTCTTTAGTACCTTAATACTTGCAATATCTTGTGGGGGAAGGTTATAAAAGGTTTCGGCAGCTATTATTTTTCCGTCTAAAACATACAATGGTTCATTGGTCATATTCCCCTTTCTAAATGAAGAGTTTCCACGTATGCGTATTTCAGGGGCTTTACCCAATTCCCCCGTATTAGAAACCATTAAACCAGGTACCATTCCTTGCAGAGCCAATCCCATATCAATCATTGGCTTATCTTTAAGTGCTCTCATGTCTACATTAACCACTGCACCCGATTTAGCTCGCAAGTCAATCGCATTGATATTGCTTTTCGCACGTATTACAACTTCATTTATTTGATTTACATCTTCTGACAACTTCACGTTTAGGCATGGTGTGTTATCTTTACATTTCACTTTTTTTGTGGCATATCCCACATATGAGAATGTTACAGTAAATGAGTTTTGTCGTGGAATACTTAATAAAAATCGTCCTTCGTTATTTGTAACAGTCATCGTATTAGTGCCATCCACTTTCACAGACACGCCTATTAGAGGCTCGTTATTTGTGTCAGTAACATAACCAAAAACCTTACTTGTTTGAGCATGAGTGTTGAGAATGCCCCCTATCATACACAGCAAGACAAAAATACTTTTCTTGCATGATGTGTTCCCAAATAGCAGCAAAGTCATCTGTACGATTTTGGTTGTTTTGGCTGTGTGTTTTGGCTTAATACGTAACATGTATGCACTATTTTATTAACGGATAAGATTGAAGAGCTATTTCTTGCTCTTCAACCATTGTGTCGTTTCTTCTATTACCCAATTGGCAATTAAATCAGATGATGCAGGCAAAATTCCCTCATTGCTGTAAACTATTTCTACATCATCTCTGGTTAGCTCCGCTTGTTTTTCCTGCATGTTGTGCCTATCTGCCATACGTTTCACGTCTGAAGTAAGATAAATACCCTGTACCAATATTCGCTTTTTTTGTTGTGCGGCACGTTTTAATATAGGTAGTAGTTCATTTGCGAAGTCATGTCCCATCTCTATCTGTCGTGCATCAGTATAAGTTATCTTGCTGTTGTCTTTGATGTATTTTTGTACATGTTCTAACATCATGTTCCAAAATCCAATACGTTCTGGGTCGCCATGTGCAAGAAATACTACGGCTTCGTTTGCCTCATCTTTCGACATCGCTTTTATTCGTTGTAACATCGTCTTTTCTAACACGTAGCTATAATAGAATGTTGGTCCCATGACGATAGGAACATTGGTATGAACCATCTCGGTATTTTCCTCTGCCAACTCTTCGCGTACATATCTATTATACTTCATGCCAAGAATGTTAGGTAAATCTTCTTCCGTGTGACTTGATGGGGCTATGAATAAAGGTAACGCAAAGATGGTATCAGCTCCTTGTTCCAAACAATCCTTTACTACATTGGCTATCGAAGGTTCTGTATATTCCATGAGTGCCACACGCATATAGTCGATGCCTTTTACGGGATGAGTTGCTAATTTTTGCCGTACGATTTGTTCTAAATCCAAGACAGGTTTACGCCAACTGGGCATAGGTGAGCCATGCGCTATTACAATTAACGCATTTTTGGCTTGCATGCTACCTACTATTGTCAATAAAAATATTAATGCCAAAAGTTTTTTTCTTAAATTTTTCATTTTCAAGATGATATATAAATTAGTTATTTAATTTTTTTTCGTTCAACAACATGCTTTGCATGTCTCTTGTAAGTTTGCAAAGGTAACAGCTCCTAATTGTCAAGGCAATACCTAAATATGATGATTTTTCTCTAAATTATTGTTGGTTAGTTTCTCTTGTAGCTCCAGCAGTAAGTTCATTTAAGAACCCTAGCTATCGGAGTTATCTGCAAGTTCATTTTTATTGTCATACATCGCCTTTCAAAATAAAATTGTATTTTTGTACGTGAAATGTCAAAGCAAATGAAACAAAAATTAACGCTTTATGAACTCAACGAAATAGTGAGTGAAACTCTCCAAACTGTCATGCCCGATGAATATTGGGTAGAGGCCGAATTGTCTGAGGTACGTGAGGTGAGAGGGCACTGTTACATGGAGTTAGTGCAGAAAGATGAGCAAACCAATACGCCCATAGCCAAGGCTTCCGCTAAATGCTGGAAGAATAAGTGGATGCTGATGCGACCGTATTTCGAGCGCATGACGGGGCAATCCTTACGAGCTGGCATGAAAGTGTTACTGAAGGTCTATGCTAATTTTCACGAGGCGTATGGGTTCTCATGGATTATCACAGAAATTGACCCCGTTTACACGATGGGTGATATGGCAAGAAAAAGACAAGAAATCATTGCCCAATTAAAGGCAGAGGGCGTCTTTGATTTACAAAAAGAACTCACCTTACCACTCTTTGCTCAGCGTGTTGCTGTCGTTTCCAGCGAACAGGCGGCAGGCTATGGCGATTTCCTGCGCCAGCTACAAGACAATGATGCAGGGCTTTCTTTCGATGTACAGCTCTTCCCTGCTGTGATGCAAGGCGAAAAAGTTGAGCAGAGTGTGATTAATGCTTTGAACCAAATCAATGATCAGGTAGACAAGTTCGATGTGGTGGTCATCATCCGTGGGGGCGGTGCTACCAGTGATTTGAGTGGTTTCGACACCATTTTATTAGCCGAGAACGTAGCTAATTTCCCTTTGCCCATTATCACAGGAATTGGACACGATAGAGATGAGAGCGTACTTGACATGATTTCCTTTCAACGAGTAAAGACACCTACCGCTGCAGCTGCCTACTTGGTTGAACATTTGAGAAATACTTGGCATCGCATTGATGATGCAGAACAGGAAATTATACAAACTGTAAGGCATGCCATGGAACTTGAGAAGAACCGTTTTGACCTTCTTACGAGTAAAATACCCTTTCTCTTTTCTCGTGTTAAGCTCCAACAATTGACGCATTTGCAGCAGTGCCAACAGCGTTTAACTACTTCCGCAAGGCTCCACGTACATCAGGCACAGCAACACATAGAGGTTCACTCTGCCAGATTATCTCCCACTGTCCAACGTCTGCTCCTTGATACTCGTCATCATATCGACTTGTTGGAACAGCGTTGCTCGTTGCTCGACCCTCAACTTTTACTCAAGCGTGGCTATAGTATCACCCTGCATCAAGGGCGGGCAGTGCGCAATGCACACCAATTAAAGGCTGGAGATGAGATAGAAACACGTGTAGAGAATGGCATCATCAAATCAACAGTGAAGTAGGAAACAAAAGAGAATTGCTGCTCTTTTTTCAAGAATATACGGAGAAAGTCAACCAAATCGTGCTGACACTTTCGTGTGGGCGCTCGTTCGTTGGACGAACATGTCACTATAACTTCCCGTTACAATACGTCATTTCTGTAAGTTCGCACCAGCCTGCATCTTTTATTTCTCGAAGGAATAGACGTGCACACATCTCGGCATCATCGCCAGCCCGATGGTGTGTACCTTCGGGAATTTCAAACTGTTCACAGAGATAACCGAGCGTATGGCATTCAAAATCGTAGTGATGACGTGCGGCACGAAGTGTGCAATAATAGTCAACATCAAGTGTATCGAGGTGGTACAACTCTAATGATTTGCGAATACAGGAGATGTCGAAGGCTGCATTGTGAGCTACGAGTATAGGCGTTTCCTTTAGATAGGTCAATATTTCTTGCCATACGCATGGAAAACTGGGCGCATTCTCCGTATCTTCGGGATGAATGCCATGTATCTGAATGTTCCAATATGAGTAGGCATTGTCTTCGGGACGGATTAACCACGACTTGGTTTCGACAATCTTTCCGTCTTTCACCACACATATTCCAGCTTCGCAAACAGATGCTCGTTTGCCTGTTGCTGTTTCAAAATCTATTGCTATAAAGTTCAATCCTTCCATGTCAGTCTTTGTAATATGAGAGTAAGGTGTTTGCCATATTTCGTATTTGGTCACGCAATTTCTTTGGCTCCAACACTTCTATCTGATCTCCCTGTTGCATAACAAGTTGCACGAAGTCGTATGTCAACCTTACGTGGTATGAGAAAGTGGCAGACTCTTCGCAGGTTTCTATTTCATTTTGAGATTCGTGCAGCGGTAGCGTGCGAAGGTAGTCAGGTGCTTGATCGTAGGCTTTTAAGACGACACGTTCTATTGGTTCGTCGCTTGGAATGATGCCTGCACAACCTTCATAGAACTTCTTGATGTCAAAATCAGTTTTCATTTCAAAGGTTTTGTCAAGAATCGTTGCCTCTATGATACGGTCAAGTCCGTAGGTGCGTATTTCCTTTCGTGGTGAATACCCCTCTTCTTCTTTATGTTTCTTATTAAGTGCCGTGTAGTAAGGGTTGTTGGCAATGATATACCAACGTCGCTTTACTACTTTCAGACAATATGGCTCAATCTCGAAGGTGTTTGGGAAGTCCTTGCCAAAGCCTTGGTGTGTAATCTTCATGACTTTATTCTCACGCATCGCCTGCATGAAAGTGGTAAGCCAAGTGTTTCCTGATGGGATATCCTCAAACACTATTCGGTCTTTCAACTTGCTATCTACTTGAATTTGGTTCAAAGTAGCATACGAGTCGATGAGCCAACTACGAAGGCTGTCATCTTCCAGTTCGATTGGGTTTTCTATATGATATTTATAACCTTTCACATCAGGGTCAAGCTCAATGGCAATATTAAATATGTCGTAAATGGCTTTCCTGTGATTGTGAAAAGTGCGAAGAGGCAGCTCATCCCCTTCACCATAGCTTAGTCCGCTTTGCTGCCACTTGGCGTTAATCTCCTTATAGGAAAGGTGTTTGTAGCGTCGAAGCGTATCCACAAGCCATACATATCTTCCAAATTGGTTTGCTGGCATAATGCATTAGGTTTTTATTGATTGCAAAGATACAAATAGCTGCTGACATTTGTCACCCTGCTTGTTTGTTATTTGTTTTCTCACTTGTATCGTCGTCAAACATCGTTATCAAAATCCTATACGTCTTGCTCTGTTTCGTTTGATACTCTCTTCGTTACATATCTCCACAAGCGATTGGAGCGTAGGCTTGTTGCCATTAACGATTTCTTGCATCACAGCCTTCCTCACAATGTTGTCTATCTGTCCGCCACTCAACTCATAAGCTGCCGCTAACGTTTGCGCATCGGTAGCCAAGAGCGTAGGCAACTTACTCATCCAGATGTTTTTCTTTGCTTCGATGGTAGGTTTATCAAAATGAATCTTGAATAAGAATCTCCGCTCGAAAGCCCTATCAAGGTTGTCCGCCAAGTTGGTGGTTGCGATGAGGATGCCATCGAGGTTTTCCATCTCTTCAAGAATAATGTTTTGAATGGCATTCTCTGTCTGTGCAACGCTTCCATTGTTCACATCTTTACGCTTGGAGAAGATGGCATCAGCCTCGTTGAATAGCAGGATAGGTTTTAGCTTGCTCTTGGTGCACAATCGCCGATAGTCGGTAAAAACCTTCTTTATGAGTTTCTCGCTTTCGCCAAACCAGCATGTTTTCGTAGCACTGATGTCCACGTGCATGATAGCGCGCCCTGTAGCTTTGGCTATCTGTAGCACGCTTTCGGTCTTGCCTGTGCCAGGCTCTCCATACAGCAAAACGGCAATGCCCGTAGGCAAATTGTTCTTTTTTATCCTGTTGCAAAGTCTTTGATAGTACGCTTCCTCTAAACTATTGCGCAGAAGCGACAACTGTTTTTCAAGTGCTGGAGAGAAAAATAGTTTCTTTTTCGTTATCTTGTTGCAAGGGATTAGTTGCTTGTCAGACACCTCACTCATAAATAGTTCCGCATCTTCGCCCAGCAACATCTCTTTTGCTTTGTCGGTCATGACCAATAGTGTGTCCTCTCCAAATAAGGAGAAGTTTGTCTCAATCACAACCAATTCCTTTTTCTGTAGTTCACTTCTTTTGTCCTTGAAGTCTTGCAACACCTTTTTCCGCATCTGACGAGGGTAGATAGTCTTAACCGCAAGTGATAAAGATGTTTCTTCACCGTCTATCATTTCTTTTGCCACGGTGTAGAAAAGCATCTTTTCGAAGGCGTCGGGTATGAGGTTCTGTATTCTTTTTACCTCAGTTAAATGCTGGTTTGTCTGCTCATAACTATGCACTGTTTTGTTGATAATGCGAGTCACCATCTCATTAGGTCGGTTGCTGTTGTAACGTTTTGAGGAATGAAAGAACTCGTATATGCCGTTGACGAACGAATAGATGTCGCGGTATTTATACAACTTGGAGAATGCGACGAGGTCTTCATCGTAAAAAAATTCCTTCCCTTTATCCGTTAGTAACAGGTCTTCGTCATAATTGTCATCCAACTCTATCAGTTCCAAGGTGAAGAGAATATGCTTTCGCTCAACAATCTTCTTTCGTGTGGCAATGCGTTCGCTGATGTTGCTGTACAAATCTTTCAAGGTAGTATTTAGATCTGAAGTTCCATCTCCATCGTCTTGGAAATTGTCATGACATATATCGTAGAACAGAATTCGGTCCACAATGTTCCCTACTTTATCCGTTAGTTGGCGTATAAACGTAAGATGCTGGCAACATTTCTCTAATTTTTCAGCAAACAATATCAGTTCATTGGCAACAATGTTCGGGCTTTCTACCTTTTCTGCTATTCGTTTGCAAAACTCATACTTATCCATCTGCACCTCTTCTATCGTGTCATGACGGATCTCAACAGGCTTGTTGTCAATCACAGCAGATACTACAGCATCGCATACGCTATAATTCTGCTTCAAAATGTTTTCCTCATTCCTACCCCTACGCACGAGGATACCTTTGCTTTCGAGCGATGTGAGTGCTGGCACATACTCTATCATGTCTAATGACGAGCATTCGAAATAGCTGGCAAGATCGTCCATATCGGATATTCTATCGCGACAAGTCAGGTCAAACTGAGCAACGAACAAGTACACTTCTCCCATTGTTTCCAATCCAACCGATTGCATCACACCTTTGAAAATCTCTTGAGTCTTAGCTGCACCTAACCGCTGTAATTTGCTATCTACCAATTTCTTTGCAGCCTCTTTGATGTACTGAATGCTTGTTTTTTCCATTATTCTATACTATTTTTTGTGTTGATGTGGCAAAGATACGGTGCAGGGTATGCCAAAAAAGTGTATAGGTTGCCAAAAAGTTGAAAAGTGTTGCGTTATTTTTTCCTGCTCATTCTTGATAAAGGCAACCGCTGTTTTTGTCCTGTTATTTTACCAAAAAACGGTCATCTAAAATCTTCAAAATAGAAAAAATCAATAGGCAAACGAACTGCAAAAATGAGCTGATTTTGTCAAAATCGATGCCTTTTCAAGTTGAAACATTGATTTAATGCCCTTGGAAACATGTATTAGGGCTGTTATTTGCATGCTTCAGCAGCCTTAAAGCATGCAAATTGCACGCTTATCTCAATGCTTTAATCGCCAAAAAAGGATGAAAATAGGAAGAAAAAGATTAGGACTAAACGTAATAAGTTCAGTAACAAGAGGTTATAAAACTTTCGTATAATTCGCATATTTGCGACCAACTTAGCCGTTGGATGATTTCACGCGAGTTTTGAGAGGCACTTTGTAAAGAAAATTCAGCATCAATAAACACTTAAAATCAAGAATAAAAAAGAATTGAAGAGCGGCTTTTAAGTCTGCAAATCTCGCAAGATTGTTTCTCTTGATGATGCGAAAATGTGTGTCTTCACCTGTAACCTGTTTGTGATTGGATTGCTATTGTATAAAAGAGACAAACGCTATTTAATGACAAGAGCCGTGCCTTAACCATTATATATATGACTACTAATGTGCTTATTTCTGATTTTATTCGTATTTTTGCCATATCAACCATGGGACAGGAAGGGACATCAGACTGTGCAAATCACATGGTGCGCCGCGTCTCATGTCGAGGGTCGTGTCGTGCAAGGCGCCATGGTAATATCTTTTATCATATAGCAGAACAGAAAAATGGCAAAGGAAATGAACTACGAAGAGGCTGTGCAACAGTTGGAAAGTATTGTGCAGCGCATGGAAAATGATGAGTTGGACATTGATGAACTGACCACGGAACTTAAGAAAGCCCAACAACTTATCAAGATGTGTAAAGCGAAACTCACCAAGGTGGACGAAGATATTAAGAAGATACTTTCGCAAGACGATTAAGCTTGTAAATGTGCTTTTGAGAGGTGTTACCCACCCTATTTTTTATAACTCTATGACTCGTGGAAATTGATGCAATGCCTTGACAGGCTTGTCTACATGGATGAGCAAGGAAAAGTATAATGAATTTATATATTGCAGACAATCAGCGCATTGTAAAAATGTGTTTGCCGTCTAAAAGGATGCACCGCAATAAGCATAATAGTCGTTTGGCTGAAAATAAATAATTGCTTACCTTTGCAGTATAGCAACAACCAATATGGGCAAAGGAAAATTAGCAAAATTTGCTGAGATGGAAACGTTTGAAAATGTTTTCCAATATCCGCATTCAGTGATAGAGCAAGTGCCGTTTGAAATGAAAGGGCACTGGCGAGACCAATATTTCAAGAACAATCATCCGATAGTGTTAGAACTGGGATGTGGAAAGGGCGAATATACGGTGGGATTGGCAAAACTATTTCCCTACATCAACTTCATAGGAGTTGACATCAAGGGCGCACGTATGTGGACTGGTGCCAAGCAAGCGATAGAACAAGGACTGGCAAATGTGGCATTTCTGCGTACCAATATCGAACTGATAGATCGTTTCTTCGGTCAAGACGAGGTACAGGAAATATGGCTCACATTTTCAGATCCGCAAATGAAAAACGTACGGAAGCGACTCACAAGTACATATTTTATGAACCGCTATCGATGCTTTTTGGTAGATGGTGGATTGATACACCTGAAGACAGACTCTAACTTTCTTTTTACATATACCCTTGCCATGGTGGATAACAATCGGCTGCCCATCGTTCAAAGTACAGAAGATTTGTATCATACCACAGATATGGATGAAGCGACAAAGCAAATATTGTCTATCCAGACTTATTACGAATCGATGTGGATAGCAAGAGGTCTAAACATTAAGTACTTGAAGTTTAAGCTTCCCCGAAATGGCATGCTGGAAGAACCCGATATAGAAATACCCCTTGACGACTATCGCAGCTATCACCGAAGCAAGCGAAGCGATAAGACAGTGGGTAAATAAACATGTTAAATAATAGAATGATTTGATATAAATAATGATGACCATATATCCTAAACTGATTACAGACGCACTGGCAACGGTAGTGTATGCTGGTACGAAAAAGAACTTGATAGACAGCGAAATGCTGGAAGATGATGTGAGAATTGACGGCATGAAAGTGGAGTTTACTTTACTATTCCCTCGAGAGACGGACCCATTTCTGAAATCAACGCTCAAGGCTGCTGAAGCTGCTATTCATTATCACGTTTCGAAAGAGGTTGAAGTGACTATCAAAACGGCATTTAAGTCTACGCCACGCCCAACGGTTGATAAACTTTTACCACAAGTAAAAAATATTATAGCTGTAAGTTCTGGGAAAGGAGGTGTGGGAAAGTCCACGGTCTCTGCCAATCTGGCTATCGCCTTAGCTCAATTGGGATATAAAGTTGGGTTGTTGGATGCAGACATCTTTGGTCCGTCAGTTCCAAAGATGTTTGGGGTAGAAGATGCACACGTATATTCGATAGAGAAAGATGGAAGACAGTTGATAGAGCCTATACAGAAATATGGTGTCAAACTTTTAAGTGTTGGTTTCTTTGTAAATGCTGACACAGCAACGTTGTGGCGTGGCGCAATGGCTTCGAATGCCTTAAAACAATTGATTGCTGATGCTGATTGGGGAGACCTTGATTATTTTATTTTAGATACACCTCCGGGTACGAGCGATATTCATCTCACATTATTACAAACCCTTGCTATCACAGGAGCAGTGATAGTGAGTACACCGCAAGACGTTGCTTTAGCTGATGCACGCAAGGGAATTGATATGTATCGTAATGAAAAGGTGAATGTTCCGATTTTAGGATTGGTAGAAAATATGGCTTGGTTTACACCTGCAGAACTTCCAGAGAACAAATATTATATCTTTGGAAAAGAAGGATGTAAGAAGCTTGCAGCAGAGATGAACACGCCGCTCTTGGCACAAATTCCTTTGGTACAAAGCATTTGTGAGCATGGAGATGGTGGTGAACCGTCGGCTGTTGATGTGAACACGATGACAGGACAAGCCTTTCTGAACTTAGCGCAAGCAGTGGTGACGGTAACAAATCGTCGCAATAAAGAACAGAATCCCACAAAGAGAGTGCAGGTGAAATAATTCAAAAGAGGTGCATCTCTACTGGGCGATTGATGGTTGCACCAACACATGGGGCAGGTGATATCATTCAGAAGAATTGTATCTCCACTTTACAAGGACAGTTCCCCCGAGAGGGATTCGTGTCAATTCTGAACTAACGAACCTCCTCTTTATCGTTTCTGTTCTTGATAGATGTTTGTTTCAGGAGAAGAATTCGTAAAGAGAATTTCTCCAAGGTTTAGTCGTTTCCCTTACTTTCTTTAGCTGCTTTTGCCTTATTCTTCAAATACTCGAAGCGGTTAATCGCTTGTCGACGGGTATGAATGATTTGATAACGATACACAAGGCAAGTGAGTATGAAGTAAACTAACACCTGTATCCACAGTGCTTGATATTCGGTACGGATGTCAGCTAACGTAGCTCCCATACTATGAACACGTAAGAATCCCCGTACACCAAAGGTAGAGGGGAAAAGAGTAGATACTCCTTGCCACATTCCTGGTATGTTATGCTGCGGCCATGATATCCCTGTCATGAACAAAAGGGGTATGGATGTGAAGACAACCAATAGAATCACATTTTCTCTATAACGTACGAGACACGATAATGTCATACCAAAAAATATACAAGCGAGTATATAAGGTACAAGTAATCCGATGAGGGAACTCTCTGTGGCTAATGAGGTAAAACCAAAAAACTTGGGTACCGCCAGTGCTAAATAAGTACCGAGTACGATGTAAAGCATGAAATAGGCCATGGATTTCCCTAACACAATACGAAAGATGCCATTATAATGGCGGCTGATTGGAACCAAGTCTTGATATCTGTTATTCTCTCTTGCAGTACCAGCAGCTAAGCCAATGCCCAAGAGTAGCGTTTGCTGAATAATCATCATCAACACTCCTGGAATGATGGCATTGCCATATCCTCCCGTTGAGTTGTAGATTTGTACTTCGTCTACAGCAAGAGGTTGGGTGGCAATTTCATCATCTCGCTGCGTATATCCTCCAGTTTGTTGTACTTGGAGTTTTGTGTTTTGACTACTGGCTGCAGCTTGTGCGCTTTGTAAAATGGCTTTATAAGTGAGCATAAGACTCATATCGCAGTACACACTCACGTGCGCTTGCTCACCTCTATATATCTTTTTTGAAAAATCCTCTGGTATGTAAACAATGCCATGTACCACCTGTTTGGCTACCAAATCTTGCGCTTCAGGGAGACTGTTGCAGTAGTAAGCAACCTTGGTTTCTGGTGATGCGTCGATAGTACGAATGAAATCTCGGCTTAACTGTGAGTTGGCATAGTCGACGATAGCCACAGGAACGTTTCTTGTCACTTCATTGTTGTAGGCCCAAGAATAGAGCAGAGGATAGAGAAGTGGTACCAAGATGCAGAATATCAAAACGCCCTCGTCGGTGAACGATGAACGGATTTCCTTCATCCAGATGTAGCACATATCCTGTATGCCTTCTTTGATTCTATATAATAAGCCGTCGTTCATTGTAATTTTTTGCTCCTTGAATGATTTAACAGGTTGTAGGTTTTTGCCCTGAAATGTTTTATGGAATGTATTTGTAAATAAGCATGGCTCGTTTGATGTTTCGCATCGTGAACACGGGCAGAATGATGAAGATGCCCAATGCCAACAGGTTGAACCATGCATCGGTTAACGGAAATCCATTGAAGATGCACATCTGGTAGAGCATGTAATAATGCCTAAGCGGGAAAAGCTGTGCCATTGCCTCTATCATAGGATTCATGGAAAATACTGGGAAGGTAGCACCACTGGTGGTAAAGCTCAGCACTCCCCATAAAGAACAAACGCTCATTGACATTCGAAGCGAAGGAACAAGTCCGAAAATGAAGATTCCGAACGCTTGTGAAGCAAGCACGGCAAGCAGTCCTGTGAATAAAATTGTCAGCAAACCTCCTGTGTGTGGAAATTGAAGCACATAATAAATATAAATCTCAAAGGCATAGAATATGGTGAGGAAGATGATGGTTTGCGGTAACATCTTACCCATCATTGCCACATAGATGTTATTGTCAGCCATCCCCAACCACTTCTTCGACTCCTTAAACTTAAGTTCTGTTCCTATCGAGTAAGCAGAAATGAGGAAGATAAAAAGCATAAGCACGCCTGGAATCATCGTGGTACTGAGGTAGACATTGTAGTTCGCCCATGGGTTGTTGACCATGTGTAGGTCGAGAGCAATGGGTTGCAAAAAGGTTCGTATCTCGCCTTCAGTTTTCCCCATCGCTGATAGTTTGGCTGCTGACACGCCTGCCGAGCCTAATGTGGCAATGGTCTTGAGATCCTTAAACAAGGTAGAACCAGCAACGAGTGTCACACTACTGTAATAAAAAGAAATCTTTGGTTGGCGCGCACTCACCATGCCTTCGGTTGTCCCATTGGGTATGAGTAGGAACGCATATATTTCATTGCGTTGTATAGCTTGTCGGGCATCGTTCATGTTTGGATAATGTGCCACCACTTTCGTCGCTTGAAAAGCATCCAAGTTTCGTATCAAACGGCGAGAAGTGGGTGTGTTATCCTGATCTACAACACCTACTGGCATCTCTACAGGTTGCCCTTCATTCATTAAAGAGGTGAAAAAGAATATGATGAGCAGAGGGAATATGACCATGCAAAACCCGTACATGGGGTTTTTAATCAGTATTCCACATTCGCGCAAGGCTATTTGCAATATTCTTTTTACCATTGTTTTGACAGAAAAAATTTATGTTGAATAGGCGGAAAAATACGTCTACGATTCGCGTATGATGAGAGACATACCAGGGCGAAGACCTTCAAATTTCTGAATAGGGCGAGCCTTTACCTCGAATGTCTTCAAATCATATTGTCCATTAGTCTTCGTTGCTTTCCATACAGCATACGACCCTTGATCTTTAATGTAATACACCTTCATGTTGATTTCTTTATCGAAAGCAGGCGAGTAAGCCTTGAAGGTGTCACCAACTTTCAAGCCTTTGAGTTGATCTTCGCGTACATTGAACGTGCCCCAAAGGTCTTTCATCACAGAAATGCTCATGATTGGCGACCCTGTTCCTACCAATTCTCCTTCTTTAGGATAGATAGTACTTACCTCACCCTCTACCTTTGCTATTTGTACGGTTTCTCTCAAGAGCGATTTTACTACGTTTACAGCACCTTGGGCAGCCTGTGCTTGTTTAGCAGCGGCACGTTTTTCTTCAGTTCGTGCACCATTCTTTGCCAAATCATATTGACTCTTTGCTGCCTTTACCTGCGCTTCACGAGCCTTATAGGCTGCAAAAGCTTCGTCACGTTTTTGAGCACTCATCACACCTTGATCGAAAAGATTTTGTACTCGCTGATAAGACTTTTGTGCTATGTCGCATGCTGCAAGCGCTTGTTGCCACAGTTGGTAAGCTCCTTGTATTTGCTCCTTTCGTGCGCCGTTGTCAGCCATGTCGCTCATTGCAGCAGCAGCCTGTTGCGTCGCTGAAGCCGCTTGCTCTTGAGCATTCATTTCGGGTGCTTCGAGTATAGCAAGGGTGTCGCCCACTCGAACATAGTCACCTTCTTTCACCCTGAGTTCTAAAATACGTCCTGGTATCTTGCTTGATACCCGGTATTCAGATACTTCTACTTCTCCTTGAACAATCTCTGGCGTTCTTCCAAGTGTGAAGAAACCGATGATAGCCACGAGGATAACGGCTGCGGCAAATCCTAAGATTGCCAGCAAGATATTGTTGTGTTGTGTTTTTGTCGACATGATGTTATTATTGTAAGATGCCCAGTGCCTTTTTGAGGTCAACTTCGGCAAGTTTAACTTCTACTTCTGCGTCTATTTTCTGTGTTTGTGCTTTTTGCCAAGCTGTTTGTGCTGCCATGATTTCCGTTGCGTTCATAATGCCTTCTTTGAATCCCAAGTTGGCGCATCGCAGGTTTTCTTCTGCACTTGAAATATTCTTTAACGCCATGGCAAGCTTTTTACGAGCCTCCTTGAACTTAAATTTACTTTGTGTAACTTGCAGTTCAATTTTCTCTTGTACATCACTCATGTTGAGTTCAGCTATTTGGGTAGACGTACGTGTGGCGCGCACTTTGTAATCGCACTCAAACCAGTTCCATACAGGAATTTGCACCATCAATCCCACGTTCCACATTCCAGAGAACTTTCTTTGAAATCCGTTAAACATATTGGGATTTGAGATGATATATCCTCCTGTAAGGGCTACGTGTGGCAAGTAAGCAGCTCGAACGAGCTTGGTATTTTCCTTGCTTATATCAATGGTATTTTGTAGCATTCTTAATTCTGGACGAGTGCTGAGAAGATCAGTGTTAGGATAGCTGGTTGGTGTCATCACCGTTCCTAACATTTCATTGTCTTCATCTGCCAGTGTGATGTCGTTTTCTAAAGATAAACCACAGAGTTGACATAGCAACATCTTAGCGAGTGATACGCCATTTTGTGCTTGTGTGATTTGCATGTCAGCCTCGTTCACTTTCACTTCTACTTTTAGACCGTCAGCACGTGTCGCCACTCCCTGTTCTATCATTTGATGAACATCGTCGTTGAGTTTGCCCACTAATTGACGATAGCTATTCGCCAACTTTAGTTTCTGGTTGAGTGATACCACCAGCCAGTACGCATGGTCAATGTCGTAGATGGTCGTTTGTGTACGCAATGTTAGGTCGTTGGCAGCCAATTGTTCCGTGATATCAGCAATATTGTTTGCTGCTATGATGGCTCCACCTAAATAAATGGGTTGTTTCACCACCACAGAACCAGCCCATACTTGTCGAGTATCGGTTCGAAGTGCATCGTTGATGCTACTGCCAATAGTGTTGCCAGTCTGAGCAACCGATTCCCCAATCGTTCCAAGCAGAGCACCCATGTGCTGTGCCATTTGAGGAGAAAGTACTCCCTGCTGTACCAACGTTGCAATGTTCCCAGAGATTTTTCCGCCAATAGCATTATTGAGCTGCGTACCCATGCTCCCAAATCCTGCCTTTTGCTGGTCGTTGAGTAAGGAAATCTCTCGACTGAAGTATGTGTATCCACCGATAGCATCTACCTTGGGAAGGTATTTCGTACGCAGTGCCTTGCGAGTGTTCTTTGCAACGTCTTGCTGAAGTCTGGCTACATTCAGTTGCTTGTTGTTGCGCAGTGCCATCGCTCGACAGCTGTCCAGTGTGAGCTTGGTTTGTGCGCTAAGGGGTAGCACCGTACCCACAAGCATGAATATAGTAAGCAATCTGTTCATGATAAATATGTAATACCTTTAATTAAATGTGAAACTTCTTGATCCTATCATATTCCCTTCTGCGAAGATACTCACTTGATAACTCCCTGCCACTAACGCCTGATCTATATTCCAGTAAGTTGTGACATTTGTTTGGGCGCCACCATATTCAACAGTTTTCTTCATAGAAGCTTGTAAATTCTTATTTTCGTATGGGAACGTTCCTGCCCCACCAAGAACAGTTCCTGTCGGTGAGACAATTCTAACGTAGAGCGTTCGCATGCCATTGGTTGCAGTAACGTTTTTTGCAATGCTAAAATCAACTTGTAGAGTTTTCGCTTTTTTCATCTTTGAAGTAGAACGACCTCTTTTATCACGCAAAGACATATTGATGTTGATGGCATCTAACTGTGCGGCTATTGCTACTTTTTCAGAAAGATTTTGCTTCTCTGTGCTAAGTCCTTCAATCTGTCGGTTGGCAGCTTCATATTCTCCTTTAATACGAGTATTCTCAGCTGTGAGATTCTGATTAAGACGATTGAGCGAGTCTATTTCGAGCACATAACTACGCAATACTGCACGAACTGTTGCCAACTCTCTTTTTAAGCGTGCAATTTCTCTCGCATCATTGCTTTTCACTTGTCGTAGTTCGTTGAGTAATTGTTGGGTTCGCTGTTGTTCTTTGGTGAGTTGTGCAATAATAGAGTCGTTGCTGATTTGCGTCTTCATCTCGCTATATTGGTTGGCGAAACGCTGGTATTCGTTTTCCATTTCTTTCTTATCCAACTCTGCTAAGGCTTGCATTTCTTTGTTTTGCTCTTTTTGCTCAAACAAATAATAGGTTAAAATGCCTACGCCCGTCAGCAATAGGATTATAAAAACAAGAATTGGAATTACAACCTTTTTATTCATCACTAATCACTTATTAATATGATGCAAATTTAATGAATATATCTTGAACAACAAAACAATTAGTGCTGGTAAATATGTTAAGTTCATTATTTCGTCTTTTTAAGTTAAAAAATGAATAGTTATTCGTCAAAATCTCTGATAATTACCGAACTAACCCTCAATAGAAAAAATCGAAATTTGTAAGTGATAGTCCCCTTCAACACTTACGATTCTTTCTTTGAAGACTCCTATTTTTACAACAAAAAAACATTCTATTCGAAAATTATTGGTGCGGAACATGACTAAGTTACCAATACTGAATTTTCTTTACAAAGTGCCTTTCATAACTCGCGTAAAATCATCCAACGGCAAAGTTGGTCGCAAATACGCGAAATATAAGAAAGTTTCATAACATCTTGGTATTGAAGTTGTTACGTTTAATCCTGCTCTTTTTCTTTCTATTTTCATCCTTTTTTGGCGATTAAAGCATTGAGATAAGCCTGCAATTTGCATGCTTTAAGGCTGCTGAAGCATGTGAACAACACCTCTAATACGTGTTTCCAAGCGCGTTAAATCAATGTTTCAACTTGAAAAGACATCTTTTTTGCTCAAATCAGCCCATTTTTGCAGTTCGTTTGCCTATTGATTTTTTCTATTTTGAAGATTTTAGATGACCGTTTTTTGGTAAAATAACAGGACAAAAACCTCTAAACATTTTATCTGAAAAAATGAAAATTTGGAAAAAGATAATGATAGTTGGATATTTTTTCTTATCTTCGTAGAGTAATAACTTAGCCCACTAACAGCAATGAACTAAAAAGTAGGCACAAAACTAAAAGCAAATGAACATAGGAGATAAGGCGCCCGAGATATTAGGATGCGACCAAGACGGAAAGGAAGTGAAGTTGGCAGACTTCAAAGGTAAGAAATTAGTGTTGTACTTTTATCCGAAAGATAATACGCCCGGTTGCACGACAGAAGCATGCAATCTGCGCGACAATTATCAACGTTTTCTGGGTGCAGGCTATGCCGTAGTGGGCGTGAGCGTGCAAGACGAGAAATCGCACAAGAAGTTTATTGAGAAGCACGAACTTCCATTCCCACTGATTGCCGACACAGAGAAGACATTAAACAATGCCTTTGGCGTATGGGGTGAGAAGAGCATGTGCGGCAGAAAATACATGGGAACTTTCCGCACCACATTCATCATCGATGAAGAAGGTAAAGTGGAGCGTATTATTACACCGAAAGAAATCAAGGTGAAAGAACACGCTGAACAGATATTGGGATAAAATTTTCCCCTTACTCTTCCGAACAAGGGGGATGCAAATGTAACGACTGAATCTTCCCGCAACAATCAAAAAAGCGGGAAGTTCTTTGCGGTATAAGAAAGCACGAGCACAAACTTCAGTGTTTTATACCTGCACTTGTCACATAGATAAGTAGTCCAATCATCTTAGTTCCCCCGCTTTCGGTGGAGCTGAGAGAGTCATTGCTCTTCCTACTCTTTCGTCATCAACATGCCGTTGCCTGCATCAATCTGCTGTCGCTCAACGTCCAAACGATAAATCATGATATTGTTAGGATCGCCAAAATCACATACCAACTTTCGATTTTCGTAGTAAAACGTTCCCGAAGATTTTTCTCCGTCAATGCTCTCTGTGATTTTGTTTCCATGAATGGACAACAGAATGTCGCCATATTCGGTCGTAAACTTCCAGTTTCCCTGAATCCAACTGGGTGCTTTGCCTGGATGAATTTCATCATAAGGATCGACAGATTCGTCCTGCACGGCTGTTAAATTATCATCTTGAGAAGGCACCCCCATTGTCGTTTCTGACAAAGATGCACCATTATACTCATGCGTCTTAGCCGACTTCCAACAACTTCTGATGCTAAATACAACCATAATGAGCACGACAAAAAAGATAAAAGTGCAAGAAGTATAAAAATGCCCCTGCTGTTTTTGTTGTTGTGTGGGCGTTGTTTTACCCGTTATAGAGGAAGGGCGATTCGGCTTTGATGCTGTGGAAGCGTTCGGTTTTTGCCAATCTAATATTTCTGATGACGACTGACGTGAAGTCGTTGTAATCCTGCCAGCAGGCGTATCACTTGAGGTTTCTTCATTATCCAAAGCACCTCCCTGTGGAGAGTCGGTTGGAGTTTGCTGGTTTTGGACTCCTTCCTTTCGATCAAATTCGCCGACAGAATCCTCCTCTTGTTGAGAGTTTACAAGATGAGTAAACGGAGTTCCACATCTGGGGCATACACACGACACCTCCGTCATGCCAAATGGAATGTTTGTCTCATATCGCAACCTACACTTCGGACACTTTACTTGCATATTCTCTTTCACGTTTTTAGGACATAAGCACCTGCAGGGGCTTAACCAAATTTTACAATTGCCTTGTTCGTGATTCGCCAAGAATCATTTTCCAAGACGGCAGTTCCTTCTTCAAGGGTCTGAATTTGTTGAGGATAAGGCGACAAATTTCCCTGAACCTTGCATGCGGTTTTCACAAATTGAGACACACTAATCATGGCAGTAGCAATGGCATCGGGCGTGTCGAGCATGATAAACGTTCCATGAACACCATCGGTGGTGCTCAACTGGTAGATGCTTTTTCCTACCTGTTCGGTTTCCGAACTTCCTGTAAAGACACCTTCATCGTTGGGAGCTGTCATAAACAAGATGCGATGTTGAGGCGCTTTCCCCTCTGTCTGTATATCTGTCGGGGCGGAATTGACAATAGATGCCTGAACAGCCACCGTCTCTTTGTTTTCCTTGTCCGTAGAGATTTCTATCGGATGGGATGAATGTGCCTCGATTTGCTGTTCTAAAGATTCTACCCGTTTATTCAGTTGAATAAGATGTCTTTCCAATTCTTGGATTCTATCTTCATAGGGTTCGAGCAAAGACTGTATTTGCCGTTCTATCTTACTTTCAAACATATTGATTTTTCTATTGTTCACATTGCACTAATGCAGATGATTGATAAGATTGTCACGGATACTTCCGATAATAGGATAAAAGAAGAGTGTATCCTCTATTGCATCACTTCCATTCTTCTCTTCTTGGTTCTTATTAACGAAATTCCAACCATTGATGAGATGATGTTCCAAGTCTTTATTCACCAACTCTTTGAACATCTGTAGGCTTCGGTTATCCACCAAGAAACGATCTACAACGTGAATGTCCTCACACAACTGGCAAAAGAAATCATTAAATTCACGCACTTGCGCGATTATCTGTGCTCGCACCTGAGGATTTTCCATGTCTTCATAGCGCACAGTTTCTTTCTCTATCATTGAATAGTTGTACTTAATGGAATTGTCAAAGCTATCCATTAAACGATTGAGCTGCATCACTTCTTCCACACCCCTACTGTCATTCACCTGCATCAATGCGCCACGACAAGTGATTTGCTTTGGCTCATTCTTTTCCATGACGATATTAAAGCCGTCTGCATTGTACTTCTGACCATATACACGCTCAATAACAGCCTGCGAAATCAAATCCAAATCTCGCTGCGTTCCAACGATATCAAGGACTTTTGAACCTGTACCAGAAAACATAATACTACGTGGCATATCCAAATTTCGATGCTTCATCATCTTTGCGACATAATAGATGAGGGTGACAAAGAAGTAGATAAAAATTATTTTACGCTGTTCGTCCTCATTCAATCGCATATTATAGGAGAACACATCATTTTGGGCAACCACTTTATTGTTAATGACCGAAAACAAAAAAGCATTGATGTCTTCCGATTTACGCTTAGCGGTAATATCGTCCAAAATACCATTTAGCTCTCCATATCTGTCATCATCGCTATCGAACAAGCGTTTGAAGTAATCCACATACTTAATCAACATGGGGTTTGTGTCGCCCTGCGGCACATCTGAGAAGCCATCTCCAAACAGGACATTCGCTGCAAAACGGAACGAAGTGAGGATAGTTGGTTGCTGCGCATTGCTCTCATAAACAACGATGTCGCTTGAGCCGCCACCGATATCAATACTTGCCACGGTGTTGGCGGCACCCTTAAACGAACTCGAACTCTTATAGAAATAGTAAGGAGCCACACTTTCAGGCATCTGAATGAGATTGTTATTCGTCACTGGAATGCCAAAAACTTCAGTGAAAGTTTTTGCCCACATTTCGCCCAACTTGCGCACATTGCCCACTTTCATAGATAGCGGATAGAACCACACCAGTCGAGTTTTTGTAATGTCGCCATTTTCCAATAAAACTTTGGTACGCATCAACAACGCCAACTCCATGAGATAAGCCCTAATTCGCTTGCTATTAGCCATCTCCGTAGACCATTTCAGATTAGGAACTATGCGATTGCCATAGCCTATAGATTCTTTTTCGTAAATGAAAGGAATGTTGGCATCGCCCAAAGCAACAATCTGATCGACATTCATCGCATCTAATCGCTCACATTCTGACAATACTGTTCGTTGTGGAAATCCATAACTTTCGCCAATCACCTTGGGCAAGAATTCTTGCTTCATGATGACATCGTATAAAATACTCTCTCCATTATAGGACGTGGCAATAAGACGTTCACGGGCCGTAGAACTAATAGAAAGAGGTTCGGGCATGTTATCAGCCTTCATAGATTCAACATGAGTGTTGGTTGTTCCAAAGTCAACGGAAAAGGTGTACGCATCATGTCCAGGGACATAAGATGGCCAACGAGGACAAAGAACACCTTGTGCGGAGGTGTTTCCGTGATCATCTGATAGGGTGATAGCAATATAATCAAAATCACTTTGCAAACGATAATAAGTAGAACCAACACGCTTTTCTGACTTCAAAGAACGATTACGGATAAGAACTTCATCTTCTTGCATTCCATTTCGATAGCCATTTTTAAGGAAAGTCAAGTCAATATTGAAATTCTCCAAAGCACCCAAAGCCCTATCTACCAGTTGCACGTTGTATTGTTTCAGCCCCTGAGCTCGAACAAAAGGAAAAACACTCAAGGCAAAAGGCACTGTGATAAAGTGTCCATAATTGTTCTTCTCATCGTAAGTAAAATCAATGTTAGAGGTAGATACATACGTACGTTGAAGCGTGATGAAGTGTCTTTCTTTTTTAACTGGTATTCGCAAGATAGCTGTCACCTTTTCTATACTTCCTGAAACCGTATGTTGAAGTTCGAAACGAGGTCTTCCTTGAATGGTTCCCCAAAGGTCTTGTACATCAAAATACTTAAAATATAGAGGCTTCAATGGTAAAACAAAGCTGCACTGATCGGTTTCTCGTGAACCAACTGTAAGATTTCCTTCGAAGAAACAATCCTTGTCAAGCGTATAATCCAACTTGATTAAGGACGGTTGGAAGAAATCATCGTCGGTTAACCAAGGATACTGATGAGTCGTTGCAGGTAGGATACGCTTTTCTGGAGCAACAGCATAGTCTGCAGGTGTTATTTGAGTGTTGTCATCCCAAGTGCCTGTGATGTATTTGAAAGAATCTACTTGCGTGGCAAGAAGATGATTTTGCAACACCAGTGGAATTACATCCTCGACCGAACGTGAAGGAATCATCTTAAAATCACTTTCGGCTATTGCCTGTTGGATGTCCTCTGGGCGAGCTGAATAGAAGGGTACGCCCAGCGCTTGTATGCCTTCATCAAGGGGCATGAAATTGTTTTCCAAGAATGAGCGAGCGTTTTCCACATGCCCTAAATCCATGGCAGCAGGATTACCTATTTCACGTAGTATTTCATCTTGTACCGTTTTCGATAAAAGAGAGAAATTAGTAATCAGATAACTGTTCACTTCCTCGCATTGATTCTTCAAGTTTGGATATGCTGTAAACAGCGCATAGATATATTTGATGAACCGTGTATCACGCATATAGAGTGGTCGCCAAAGCTCAAACAAATTGACATTTTGCTCCACAGGCAAATCATACATCCCCTCCTTCGCATTCGGCGAAGCCATAAAGAGAGTGACTGGAGAGGTTGATCCGATGACTTGATTTCCATAAACCAAGAAATAAAGTCTATCCATAGAATCAAAATTAAAGGCTTCTTGGTCTTGTTGCAGGAACATCTCAAGTGTTTCACCCAACAATTGGTGCTGTGGTGAGTCCTTTAATCTCTGTAGTTCTGTACTACGATTCCATTCAATAATATGCAATTGATTACGCAATTCGGAATAATTGAAAAACAACTGTGCAACGTCTAACGCATTTGCAACAAGCTTTTCATCCATCGCTTCTCCTTGTAGACGTTCGTGCATGGAGAGCCGTTTGAATGCGTTTTTTACCAAATCCATTTGTGCAAATGGAGACGGGATAGCGGTACGAGGTTGTTGAGATAGCCCATCATTAGGGTCTTCTATCATTGCTATCTCGTCTGCATTATACTGACTGGTGAGAGGAGTCCATCCTTCTCCCGTTGTTTTCTTATTATATGATAATATCTTTGACATGAAATATCGTTTCTATATGACGGCTCAACTTATGTTACACTATGGAGTTGTATTTTTCATCCAACAGTTTATCCAAGGATTGATCCAACAAATCCATGAGTTTATATGCCACTTGCTCTTCACCATACTTATGAGATTTCGTAGCTTGTTGGCTCGTTTTATTAAGCATAGAGAGCACTGTCTTGTAATCAATGGTTGACTTAAACAGACCAGTCTTTGGAGCTATATCCGTTAGAGCGTCAGAAAGTTTATCTGTTGTAAGATTGAAAGGAATGAAACTCCGTTGATTTACTTTGAGTTCTTTTAACCATGTGCGATAGGCAACAAAGAAATTACTGGTCAATGTATTATAAAAACTTGTCGACACAAAACTCTTTCCTATCTCTGGTTTGTCTTCTGTGTACCCTCGTCCTATATCATTTTGCAGTTGATTGGTTATATACAGATAAGCTAAATAAAACTTTGCCATTTGCTTATTGATTTGGTTTCGAGTAGAGATACCAAAATCTTTCAATGAGAGTGTTCGCTTGTCGTTTGCCAATCCATACTCCTTAAAAATAGGATTGAGTGCCATTCCATCAATTGTTTCCATTTGACTATCGGGTATCTGCAAGAAGTCTAAGATGGATAATGCACCAACATATTCTACTACATGCGCATCATTCCGCTGACCATTCCCACCGGGATCATTAAAATATGGATTACTCGGTACTTCATCCCCCAAATAATAACATACATTCACCTTCGACTTAGGCAAATCAACTCCCCCTTGTCGAATCCCTGTCAAGTTATCATGATAATAGAATAGAGCCGACTTTGTTTTAGAAATGAAGTCTGCTCGCGAGATAGGACTATTCTCGTCTTGCTGCACATTAAAGTAAGGAAGCACGGTAAGCGTTCCTATTTTTGCATCACGCAAATCACCACGGTTGTTAATCTGAATGTTGTTCCCTGCGTTTCGGATATTCTTCACAATAATAGGATAACCAGCTGCTCCCGTTCCACCAAAGATGCTGCTCACTACAAATATGCGGTCATTCTTTTGGAACACATTGGAGAATTGTCGAAACTCTTCTGAATCTTTGAACTGATTCAAGGCAACAGAGCCGATATTGGGCGATCCAACGAAACCAATGTCCATCTTTGTGTTGAGCTGGTCATTTGAAAACAACATCGAACATAAAGCTTGATTGCCAGAATCTAACGTAGCATAAGAAATAAAATCCTGAAACTTCTGGGAAGCAATGGAGCCCATATTGAAGATGAAAGTATCACTTAGGTTACTTCCATTAGGCAGGATGTCGCTCAATGTTGATATCTTCACGGAATAAAAGCCATGCGTTACGTCTACCGATTCGCCATACAGAGATTTCCGTATCTGTTTATACCAGCGCAAAAGGTTGTCGGTACGCTTCAAATCTTCATTTGCTTTATGTGGATCTACGATGATAGGAATGACTTCCAGTGGCATCGGTTTGCCCGATTCGGTTGTAGGATGTACCCCAGCAGCAAACTGCATGATAAGAGGTCGCATGACACGCGATCCTGTTCCACCTACTAAAAACAAAAATAGTCTCACAATAATATTTCTAATAATTCATAAACTTCACTAACTTCTATCTACTATTCTGGTATTGGCGTGTGTCTGCAATTGGAAGACCACCAACGCATGGAGTAGCTCGCAATGATGAATAGTACCGCCTCAACTGCAAGATTGATGATACAGAAGGCTGAGAGTTGTCCACTAAAGTCCAACCCATCATCTGCAAATACATGATCTGCGTAGACATAGGTAATGAGGGGGACGATGACCATGGCAACACATAACATGATTAACCAATGATACCAACGTGAAAAACTCACCGAATTGATGACATAATAGTAAACTCCAGATAGCCCCCATGCTACCACTGCACTGATAATAGCTACCACCAAATACAAGTTGGCGGCATACATCTCGTTAGAAAACTCCCGAGAATAAAAGAGAGATTCAAACAGAGGAGTAGAAAAAATAATGAAAAGGAGTGTCAATACGGCTCCTGTAATTAATAATATGGTATTCTTTTTCATATTTCAAATGATTGTTCTTCAATTGTGGCAAGTACCTATGAGCATTCTATTTGGTGGATTTTTTGAGCTATCAATTATCTCTTAAATTCCAATTCCAACTCAAAATAATAGGGTTCTCCATCCGATTTTTTTTGATAACTGTTATATATTCCTTGTAATAAGTATTTCAGTCCAAAGGTGGTTTTACTGTCAACAGTGGTGTCATCATCACTCGATGAAGCTGCTACCCATGCTGGCAAATGATTCATCAGCTTGATATCAACATCCTGATTATTCGATAATTTCTCTAAGGATAATATAAATAGGTGTGTAGCAGAACCGATATATTTCTTCTCGGCTGGTGTGATATCCGCTTTAGTGATAGGACGGATTTCTTCAATGGTTATTTTGTCGTCCGACTCAATCTTATAGTTGCGAATATCTGTCAAGTAATCTTCGTCAATAAGCATTTTACTTAAATCAACCGCTAACACTAACCGAACGTCGCCACTGTTCCTGTCTTGCTTAACACCTTCTATGTCTTTAATCTGTGTTCCTTGCCCTCTCTCTGGTTGGAAGCGTCCTCGTATCTTCGGATGACTTAACAACAAGGAATAATAAGGCTCGTAAACATCATCGGATTCGAATAGATACATGTTCTGATATCCTTTGAGTTCGGACAGTTTAGCAAACGATCCGTAGTCGGGATCAGTGGTCAGACGAGCGATGTTCTCATTATTTCCTACTATCACAATATAATAAGGTCGCTTTCCATGATAAGCCGTTCCCTTACTGGGAGAATTATATGGATAGTACAACCCATCGTAAGACCCCATCATCTTGACAATGAGCATGGACTTTTTCTTTACTTCATCTTTGAAAACTGTATTGGTCATGCTCTGAGCTTCAGCGAAAACTTTCTGCGGATTGACGCCCACCATATTCTTTGTAGAATAAATCATGTCAGTCATCAAGATACTAATTTCGTCGTCTTTCGTCTTGTTGAGTATCTGATTAAATATGGCTCCGAAGTCCGTGTAGCTTGGGTCGCCAATGCCCTTTGTAGTAGCAAAGATGTCATTGTCGTTCACAAACTGCTGGATTCCTTGTGGATAAGGATTGATAGAACTATTTACCACATAAATTTTATGTTGCGAATTATTGCCAGGCAAGTTGTTCAGCATCTGTACAATTGCAGCCTTGAATGAGCCGTCACCTTGTGGAGAGTCGTAAGCAATCATGGAGCCAGACCGTTCTAAGAAGAAATTAATTTTGATGGGTTCATCATTCATCCCTACGAAATCTATCTTCTTCGCCTCACGACCACGACTAAAAAAGTCTTCTATATACTCTTTGACTTCGTCTTTATCAAGCTTTCCTCCCTCATAAAACTCCTTAAAATGTGCTTTCTGACTATCAAGGAACGACTCTATCGTCATCCAGTCATCGTGATCAATGACAGCATCGTCTCCAGCAAGTTCAAGGAGTAGGTGGTTCAAATCTTTCTTTGCACTATTTCCGCAACTTACTAAAAAGGCGGTAACCGTCATGAAAGAAAGGATAACCCATGAGCATAATATCTTCTTCATTCTCTTTATCTTTGTGATATTTTATACAAAAGGTCGTAGCACTGTGAAGCAGAATCTCCCTTTATATAAACAAGTACATAAAGTAATGATAGATAAGGTAAACCTAAATCTTCCATTGTGTTCTCTACAAAGTGCCTATTCCTTGCAAAGATAATGTAAAGAGAGCGGACTTACAAATAAATTAAGTCTTTTTTATTTTTTCTAAACGCTTGGTTTTCATGAAACAAAAAACACACTTCCCAATAGAGGTTCAATGCCTCAAATCATGAGAGTGAGTTGACTACGAAGGCACGCAAAAAAGCGTACTCAACGGCTTAAGAGCTAAATATCATCCTCTTCTTCTGGATCCGAGTCTGTATCATCCAACCTCGTATTGCGCGTATCCAGTTGCGTGTCTTTATGAATAGTGATTGCACCCAAGTTAGAAACCTTCATCACTAAGGGTACATACTCGTCGCTCATCTTGTCGGGAGAGCCTACACTAACCGCAAATTGAATATAATTACCTTCGGCTTTGTCGAACACAATACCAAGAAGAGCGCTATTTTTTCGATACGCTTCATCTACATACGACACGAAATCTGCCTTAGAAAACGTGCGATTAAAAAACTCAGAGTGGTCGTGTCGAAGAATTTTGAGCGTAATTTGATTGTCATAATACTTGTTTCCCATGCCGTCATCTGCCAATGGTAAAGCCTTATCCGACTGTCTACTCACCTCAACAACATAGTTGGTGCCCAACCACTCTACAGGCATTGATTGGTGGTAATCGCCCATCGACTGCGTTTCCTTCTTCTGTGCTGGCTTCGGTTTCGTAGCAATAATATTGGTGTTTTGCTTTTTTTCAGTGCAAGAAGACAACCCATTGCTTAGCAAGAGTAGCATCAAGAGACCTATCAAATTTTTCATTTCTTCTTTTTCCTAAATTGAATATGCACGCATTCAGACACGCTTTCCAAGACTGGCACAGCGCACATTCATAGATTTATTATTTTGCAAAGGTAATAAGAAAAAGCGAAACTATCTGCTATCAACACCTATTTATAACTTGTTGGTTCACGACTCATTCACTTAAAAAATGCTGTTTTACTGTAAAAACAAGTTTTTCGGTTGTTTCAAACGAACCTACGAAGGTACTTGTAAAACAAGAGTTTTGTCCTGTTATTTTACCAAAAAACGACCATCTAAAATCTTCAAAATAGAAAAAATTAATAGGCAAACGAACTGCAAAAATGGGCTGATTTGAGCAAAATAAATGACTTTTCAAGTTGAAACATTAACTTAACAGTCTTGTAAACATGTATTAGAGGTGCTGTTCACATGCTTCAGCAGCCTTAAAGCATGCAAATTGCAGGCTTATCTCAATGCTTTAATCGCAAAAAGATGGTGAAAACAGAAAGAAAAAGAGCAGGACTAAACGTAACAAGTTTAATAACAGGAGGTTATGAAACTTTCTCAAATTTCGCGTATTTGCGACCAACTTTGCCGTTGGATGTTTTCACGCGAGTTTTGAGAGGCACTTTGTAAAGATAATTCAGCATTTATAATCAGTCCAAACAGCATGTCTCCAAGTTTACAAACGCTGTGTTGTTGGGGCCGTTTTTCTCGAAGAGTACGCATCAATTTACCATCAAAAAATGAGGGAAATGTCATTTATGACGCAACTACCAACGAAACATAATGACGCCAAATTTTATTTTTACAACGAGTTAGTTATACGCTTTATTCCTGTTCAGAATGACAAAAACATACCAAATCCTGCATGAAAGAGATGCAACGCAATCTTGTTTTTAAAGGTATGCGTGTGACTTAATTCCACTGGCTCTCCCTGTTGCTGCAATGAGTGCTTCGCTTGGAAGGTGTACTTGGGTGAAGAATAATCGTAACCGATATATCCCTTAAAAGACAAACCGGGACGATAAGCCCAAGTTAGAGATGCCTCAGTGGAATAAACCATCGCACGAGTTGACTCCTGTGACATCAATTCGGAGACACGAGCTTGCTGACCGTCGCCCCAACTATCAAGCGTTTTCAACAATCGAGCTTTGATTTCGGGAGTGGCAAACGCCAATTTGTTGTTGTCTGGAATGGAGTTGATTTGCGCTCTTAAATCATCTACATCCACTTGCGCAACAGCATAAACGTGTTGATCGGTTATCACTCTACGTCCAACAAGGAGCTTACTTCCTACTCGCAAACGATTAAAAATAGGATAAGAGAAATACACTCCCCCACTAAAATCAAACAATCCCATGGGATAAGCTTCTGTTCCTATCAGCTTCATATAAGAGGCAATTAACTGCTTATCTACCCCTTCGATGGACAGATAGTTGTCTGGATTGACATCAAAGGTTGCTTTGATAGGGATTGCGGTAGCTCGTATCTGTCCTCCTAATCCCACATAATTGTTCAAGAAGTACGCTCCCTCCATACTCACACTGACATTTGTTCCTAAATGCAGGTGTAAATCGAAAGCGTGATCATCAACTTGATAGTTTTTAGAAGTAGAAGACTGAACGGCAACGTGCGAAACAGAAAGCTGTTCAGTACCCATGCCAGCATCTACAGTGATGCCCAAAAAAGACGGATTTTGCTGTTCGTTGGAAGAGAAAGCTTTTAGCACACTACGTTTTTTACCTTTTCCTTTCATCAGTAAGTCTGTCACGAAATAACCCAAATCCGTGGCTATAATACCCACGCCAGCACCTACCAACACATCTGTCACCCAGTGACGATTGTTTAATACGCGTCCAACAGCGGTTGCGGTAGCCATAGAATATCCAGCAACACTATACCATGGGCTCTGCGTTTGTCCGTATTCTTTGTGTAAAATGGTGGCCGCCATAAAAGCTGTTGCAGTATGTCCAGACGGAAAAGAATTGCTGGAAGAACCGTCGGGACGTCTTTCACGAACGGTGTACTTCAGTGTATTCGTAAGACCTGCCATGAACATCGCAGAGATAGCATTACTCGCAGCTAAACGTTTCCACGAACTTTGTCCTTCAACACCCGCTGCATGAAGTCCCCAAGTGGCAACGAGCGGAGCATATTGTGTAAAATTATCCCATGGTTGATGATAGTCCTTCTGAAACAAGTTCCGCATCTCTCTAAAATCATGTTGCCGTGATTTGATAAGAAGTCCTGCGGCAACGAATCCCAACCCTTGATAGGTGATGTCAATCTTGTAATCTTTTTTTGTTGTAACGCTATCGTTTACGTACGGACGTGGAGGCACCATACTGGCAGTGGAGTCGAGGTTTTGGGCATAAAGTGCTTGCGTCCGTAAACCCAACATACAAAGCATCAGAATGAAAATAACCACCCGAAAAAGAGAAGACGAATAAAAAAATAAATTTATTAGTAGATACTTTCTACACATCATACATTTGTTTCAAAATAAAGTGCAAAGGTACAGTATCTTTCTGTTTTACACAAAGTTTTTTTATTCAGCATTGACGAAATTCGTTTAAGTTATTGACAGATATCAAATTATTTTTCTATCTTTGTGCAAGGAATTAGGGATATAAGCCAGCAATACAAGCCATTGTTTGGTTCATTATCCATTTCTTTTTAATGACTATTAATTCATTGTTATGAGGTTACATCTCATTCTCTTTTCTATCTTCATGCTATGCTGCTCTTGCTCTCGCCACAAAACAGAACAAGAGACGGTAAACATAGACACCATTCCCATGATGGTGATGCAAATACAGAAATGCTCAAAACTATATACCGCAGAATATAAGGTTCATAAAATCATCACCCATGATGACAAGATGAAGCTAAATGGCTCTTTTATGAAAAAAGATTTTAGCATTAATCTGCCATTGGGAAGTCGAAAGATAGCCATTCCGATGGATGCAACACTGAAGGCTTATATCGATTTCGCTGACTTTAATGAGGACAATGTGAAAAGACAAGGTGACAAAATCGAGATTATCCTACCAGACCCTCATGTTACTCTCACCTCTACACGAATCAATCACGACGAAATAAAGCAATATGTTGCCCTCACTCGGAGCAGATTCAGCGATGAAGAGCTATCGTCCTACGAACGGCAAGGACGAGAGGCAATTATCAAAGACATTCCTTCCATGGGCATGATGGATATGGCACGTGAGAGTGCAGCAAGGACACTTATCCCGATGATAGAACAGATGGGGTTTGAAGAGTCAAACATTACCATCTCTTTTCGTAAGCATTATACACTTAATGACATCAAGTCTTTACTTGACAAAACGACCATAGAACATGGAAACAATGCCAAATAAGCAGTTCAATCGTAACCATAGATTTTCATTGATGACGCGACTCAAGATTGCAATCGCAATAGTCGTGGTGGTGTGTTTGGGCATTTTTGTCTGGAAACTCTTCTCCAGCAAGAATGGTTTCTCACTCTCTCCCAATAACGATATCAACATTACTCCTACTCAAATACAGAGCATTCGGGACATTGGGCAATGGGAGTTTTTGGCTATCAATAATGAAGAAATTATTGATACGGTGAGACATGGCTTCTTTGGAGATGCCGAATTGGTACGCATTTATTACGGAACATTACGTTTAGGAATTGATTTGCAAGACACAGATAAGGACTTCATCCGTGTTCAGGGCGACTCTATTCTCGTTCAACTCCCTCCTATAAAGCTGTTGGATCATCAGTTTATTGACGAAGCCCGCACCACCTCGTTCTTCGAAAAAGGTGACTGGACCGCAAAAGACCGCGATGATATGTACCAAAGAGCGTATGAAGCGATGTTAGAAAGATGTCTTGTAGAACAAAATATCAAAAGTGCTGAACGCAATGCCAATCAACAATTCTTCCGTTTGATGAAAGCCATGGGGCATGAGAATGTGATTATCAGGAATACGCCCTACATGCAGAAGTCCAAGAAGTAACACCTAAAAACTCATCATAAATCCAAATCTCACGCCGTTTTTGTTTACACCTGGGTGATCGTTGTAATTAAACCTGTGAACAAAATCAATGGAGAAGACTTTTAGAACGTTATGAACACCTGCCACTAACTCCATATACGGCACCTTTTTATCCATGATGTACGAACCTTCAGGGAAGACAAAAAGGTTGTCCTGACTTTGGTTTTTACTCAATGAGGGATTATTCTTGTCGGTCACTGTACCAAACATTCCTTTGAAAGCAATGTATTCGCGCCATTTCAACCGCTTAATCAAAGGTATTCGATTTAAGATTTTACCGTTCAAGTCCCATGAGATAGACCAGAAAGCATATCGATCATTGAGGAATTCCATGTTACGCATCAACGAGAAAGTCTCCTTATGTTCGAAGAAAGAAAGGTTGACGGGTGGCATGATTAGCAAGGGGAAAGGAACCCAATCCCACTGTGCACCCACATTGACGATGCCATCTACATAGCCCCAGCTGCCCAACCATTGTCGCTTGTACATGCCTAACTCCGTAAAATTTAAGCGATATTGTCCGCCTAAGAAGTTTTTTAATCCTACCGTATGTGATAAGGTAAACTCGGGACTGTCTAAGTTGATGGGAACTCTTTTCTGCTTTGTATTGATAAAAGTCTGCCCGGGACAATATCTAACTCCGAATTTCAATTCCGTTGTTCGTATCTGGTTCATTTCTTCACCGTCTTTCAAACGAATGAAATGTAAATCTCCTGCCACTTCATTACTTTCGGCTTTGATCGAACTGTTGACGCTGAAACCCCAATCAGTTTCATACACAAACGAGAGTTTCTGTCGGTTATAAAAGTACATCTGCTGCACCTTTTGCGTCTTGAAAGCCATAAAAGCATTGTCTTTGTTGTGAATTAAAAACTTATCTGCAGGCGACATCACATCATAAGCTGTTTCAAAAATAAGGTTTCGTTGTGGAAACTCGAAAGGCGAATTCTTCTTCTTATTCAACGAATAGGTGAGTTCTGTGCCATAATATGCTTTCTTAGATTTTGTTCCATAAGCTGCATAACCATTCCAAAAGAGGTGAGGATTTAGTGCTGCCATCGTACGTCCACTTAATCGAAAACGAAGACCGTCCACGAAATTCGATGAAATCAACGTATTCACTGGTCCCAAATCGAACTTACTTGGACGCTGACTACTGCTGGTTTCCACATAGTTTTCTACCAAAGCCTTAACGCCTATTATCAACCATTTGAAGTTTTTAGATTGCTCCATGCGATGCACAAACGCATCCATAGACGACTCTCCTTTGGTCAATTCCACTGCTCGATAACGATTCCAGAAGTTGTCATCTCTGACCATTGCATCGGCTTCGTGCCGGACTTTCAATCGTCCTTTGAATAATTTGTTAGGCAATTCATCAAATGCATAATCGTGCAAGCGCGTATTTCGCACCACCAATGCCTTGGAAAGGAAACTCGTTAGGGATAATTCTGCCCACATATCGTCCTTCGTCAGTACCCACTCACCGTTATCAAGTCGTGTAAATTCCTGATCTACATGTAGATTTTCTACAAAGTTTACATCGCTCTTTTTAGGCATAGTCAGCTTACATTTTTTTACATGTAATGATGAATCTGCCAAGACATACAGCTCTCCTCTAAAGCCAAAGTCTTGCTGATTGTTTGGAATGAATTGCAGATGATAGCACAAGTCCCTGTCCACATACACCGTATCTTCTATATAAAAACGGTAAAAGGAAATGGCTGTACGACCTATCGGACTGACAAACGGATATTGGAGCAATCGGATGTAATCGTCATAGATATCTACACTCTGGAAAACATCTTTCAAAATGACATTCAAAGCATCGCCTGTTTGTAAGAGTTTGTTCACTCCTTGACTCTGTTGTCCTTTAATAATCTCCTTCTCTGATTTAGGTTCTTTTCTGTAAATGTGCTGAGTCACCGTTTCATCTACAGACACAGGAAGCACTAACTTGTTGTTATAAGGACTGGTTTCTATCTGATCCAACACCCATTGTGATTTGCCAAATCTACCCGACTCTATATCTTCAGGTTTGACATCATTTAGCGATAGAGTGAGTTTTTGATATCTATTGTACTGGTAATAAGGGTAATTGTCGAGGTGACTCTGCTTCTTTGCTTCAATCACCCGCTTCATCAATTCTACTGCTGGATTATTCTTCCGAGAGTATCTCCCTCTCTTGCTCTTCACCACAACTTCATTTAAGCTTTTCGAATCTTCTTTTAATACGATTTTAAGATACGTTGGAGTGTGTGCATCTACCTTGACTGTCTGCGATTTGAAGCCCACAGAACTAAACGTGAGCACCCACCCTTCGTGTCTGGGGATGCTAAATTTACCTTCTATATCACTGGCTGCAGCCACATGGTTGCCCTTATACATGGCACTGGCAAACGGGATAGCATAGCCATCTGTATCCACAATTTCACCTGTAATCTGGGCGTTGGCGGTCAACACCATCGCCATCGTCAATACCATGTATATAATTAATCTTCTCACCTTCATCAATATCTTTCCTCATCTGATAGCACAGACGTATCGTTGTCTTTTATTTTCCTTACTCAGCAGCATGTTCTTCCAACATCATGGATGAAGAACAGCACATTTGCTTGCGATAGTAGATGCCATTCAAGCTAAAAGCGATGCAAGTTTTCTTACGATCTTGAGCCATCGACTACTACATACAAAGGTAAACATATTCTTGCAATTTTAATGAAAACTCTTTGGATATTAATATTTTTTCTGTTATTTTTGCACCCTAATATGAATCGTCCGCCATTATTAGCCGTAGTCTTTGGCACTGGATTCGGAAGTGGATTCTGGCCTTGGGGACCAGGAACTGCAGGTGCATTATTGGCCTCATTGATGTGGCTAAGCATGATTCATTTCTTCTCTCCCACTGCTCTTTTTCTCCTAACTTTGGCATTGATTGTTCTTGGTACTATCGTTGGCACATGGGCAACGAATCAATTGGAACCTTTTTGGGGACCAGATCCCAAGCGTGTTGTCATTGATGAAATGGTGGGAGTGTGGATTCCATTACTCATATCACCCACCAACAACTTATGGTTTGCATTGGGTGCGTTCGGCTTATTCCGCTTTTTTGATATTCTGAAACCATTGGGAATCCGACAATTAGACCAGCGACAAGGTGGTTTTTGGGTAATGGCAGACGACATCTTAGCAGGTATTTATAGTCTAATCGTATTAGCAATTATACAATGGGCTATCTAAAGACTGCAATGGTAACGTTCGGAAAGGCACAAGTGTCGGCATGGATTGCTTCCATCGTTGACTTTTCCATCACCGTCGGTCTGTCTCAGTTGGTAAACTTGTGGTATGGCTACTGCACGTTTACTGGAGCACTGATGGGCGGTATCATCAACTGTCTCATCAACTATAAGTGGGTATTTCATCCAGATGATGTTAAGAAAAAGAGTATTGTCACACGCTACATGATAGTCTGGGCAGGGAGCATTGGGCTCAATACCTTTGGAACATTGACCTTAACCGAGCTAACTGGCGTCAATTTTGTCGTTATCAAAGCCATTGTTGCCATTGCTGTTGCTATCCTATGGAATTACCAATTACAGAAACTATTTGTATTCCGTTCGTCCAACTATATCCTCTTAAAAAAGAAAATTAGAAGAAAACGTCACCATAGTGACACTTCTGATGCACCAACATCAGAATAGTTGGTGTCATCAGCTCTTAAACAAAACAAAAATGAAGTACAGAGATTATTTACAAGACCGCATCTATAAAATCATCAATCCCATCATTCACGGAATGATAAAGATAGGTATCACCCCCAACATGGTAACCACCATCGGATTTTTAGGAAACGTATTAGCCACCGCGATGTTTATCCTTGCCAGCGAACAAGCCACTCCTGAAGCGGGTTATGCCATGATAGGATGGGGCGGAGCTATTCTTATTTTCTCAGGATTGTTCGATATGATGGACGGTCGATTGGCACGCTTAGGCAACATGTCCACTGCCTTTGGTGCTTTTTGGGATAGCACTTTGGATCGTTATAGCGAACTCTTTTCGCTCTTTGGTCTCACACTTTATCTTCTCAATGCCGTTGGTACATGGGCTGGCGTTATCTCTTTCTTGGCATTGGTTGGCTCTATCATGGTGAGTTATGTACGTGCAAGAGCCGAAGGACTTGACATTGAGTGCAAAGTGGGACTGATGCAACGTCCCGAACGAGTGGTAGTTACCTCAGTAGTTGCCATTCTTACAGGCATTTTTAACAGCAATGGGTGGCTCATAGGGGGCATGATTCTCATTGCCGTATTAGCCAACATCACCGCTTTTTGGCGTGTAGCCCATTGCTACAAGCTGCTCAAAAATCAATAAATGTTCAGCATTTACATCGTCATCTTATACCTTGCGTTATTCGCCTATAAGCCGACACGCAAAATAGCCTTAGTATTAACGCCTTGGGCTATCTTTGGTTGTTCGTACGATTGCATGCGACTCCTCCCCAACTATGAGGTAAATCCCATTGATATTCGTGGACTATACGAAACCGAGAAACAGTGGTTTGGCATCGTAACAGCCGCTGACACCGTGACACCCAACGAGTTTTTTGCACTTCACCACCACGCTGTCGCCGACCTCTTGGCAGGCTTTTTCTATATTTGTTGGGTGCCTGTACCCATTGGATTCAGCATATACCTTTATATAAAAGGTGATAGCAAAAACTATCTTCGTTTCTCTACCGCCTTTCTTCTCATCAACTTTGTAGGCTTTGCAGGTTATTACATCCACCCTGCTGCCCCACCCTGGTACGTGATGCAATATGGTTTTGAACCCATACTACATACCCCTGGCAATGTTGCTGGCTTAGGACGCTTCGATCAACTCACGGGCATCCCAGTATTCCAAACACTCTATGGCAAAAACTCCAACGTGTTTGCTGCCGTTCCATCCTTGCACGCAGCCTACATGTTAGTCACCACTATTTATGCCATTATCAGCAAGCAGCGCAAGACAACCATTGGTATTTTCGCCATTATTTGCGTGGGCATTTGGTTCACCGCCATTTACAGTGCGCATCATTATGTCATAGATGTGCTGTTAGGCATTCTCACCTGCTTTGTTGGAATAGGGATATTAGAATTTGTCTTGCTAAAGATTCCGACCGTACAGCAGTTCATGAAGCAATATGTGCAGCTTATTGCGCCAAAATAACGCATCTACCCTAAATCTTTTCTAAAACATCATTGCTATTCTATCTGTCACATTTCTTTCCAAAAACGTAGACCATACACACATTTTTCATAAATTTGCAGTCTCATTTTAACGTAACTATTCAGAGATGGACAAACGGTTCTTTTTTATACTTCTCATGTGGACAACGTTTATTACCACATGGGCTACTACCACCAAAGATAACGACAAGGAACAACAATGGAGCATAAAAGCGGGGATTGGAACATCAACGGCAGAAACAGAAAGTTCTAATAACCGCACTTTTTACAGCAGTCCTGACGCATCGAGCAATCTCTTCTATCTTCAAGGCGATTATTATCTCACGCCCAAACTTACGCTTTCGGGTGGAGTGTACTTTGAACAAACAGGACTACTGGATAACTTTTCGCAAGATATCGGGTTGCTACGGGTCAACACAGCAGGTCTCACAGTCGGTTCAAAATATTATTTTTTACCTAAGAAGTGGGTGGTTCAAGCATACGCAGGAGCCTTTGCACAAACCAACTTCCTTAACTTAAAACGCACAACAGGTAAAAAATATTACGTTTCTAACAATCAGTATCGGGGAGCAGGACTTGATGTTAATTACGACATCCAGCGTCCTGCATTAAGCATTGTGCCACAAGTGGGTTTAGACCTACGCATCTTTAGTTCGGTTTCTCTATGTGTAGATTTTAACTATCAGTTTGGTTTGTGGGGGCATCAGCGTTGCGACTTTCGCTTTAACAGTGGACCTTTACAAGGTGTATCCAGTTCACAAACAACAAGCAACATAAAACCGGGAATATCCATTGGTGTAAAAGTAGACTTTCCGATGCGCAAATTCACCTCAGGCGAGCTTGACAATCTGCTTGAGATGCTTTTCAGTATCTTGTCTGGACCAAGAGCTCAAGATAGATATCAATCGCCTTACTTACGTTAAATGGTCACATCAAAAAGTGCTATTTGCCAACGCTTAAAACTTTGAATTATTTTTACATACGTTCAAAATACGAGCGTTTTAGTCACCAACTGTACATTTGCTCGCAAATATGCGAGTTTTGCAAACATCTGTTTGTCAACACATTAAGCTGTTTTTACCCTTTCGCAACTTCATTAGAAGCATGCTTTAAGCGCATTAAGTCATTGGATTAAGGCTACTAAAGCATGCGAATAGAGGCACAATTTGCATGTAATAGCGGCATTAACTCAATGGGATAACAAAAACGAAGACCGAAAAACACATTTTTAACGGCATTTTCTCGGTCTTCATTTTCTATTTTGCAACTTTCAAAAAATCAATTATTTTTACATATCACCTATATTTCTTCCGTATTTCATACAGCACATTATTCGTACTATGCCCTATTGACCTTCCATGAATTTCATGGCAGCACGCAACTGATGACGCATATTGGTTAACAATTGTTCGCTCTCTTGTAACAAGTTGAGATACACCAATGATAGCTGGAATGTTTCGTTTCCTTCTGCCATTTGTATGCGGTCGATGTGTTGCTTACGAATACGACTCAGTTCGGTTTCAAACTGTTCTGCCTCATCCAGTACCTGTCGATAATTTTCAAAACGCCCTGTTGCGATGGTTTTCTCTGTTTGTGATATCAAATCTATCACCTTTCTGTAAATAGGTTGATATTCTTCCACCAATTCAGGTGTAATAGGTGTGAAGTTATTATCAACGTGCTCCTTAATCGGATCGAGCATACGACGCAGCACATAAATATACTGTTGCGAGGCATTGATGCCAACATGGAACCAAGTGTTGCGCTCTATGGCAATGTCCATCGGTGCTTTACGAAGTGCCAGTAACTCTTGCCGACGATACTTCAACAAAATGGTTTTCTCGTTGTGCAAATCACGTGCGGCATGTCGCAACAAGCTGGGCTTGTCTGTCACAAAGCCTTCAATAATCGTTTTGTATTGTTCAATGGCAAAATTTGCCATATAACTTTGGGTTCTGCTCACATGCTTGCTAAGCAAGTCCCACAAAATAACGGGGTCTTGCGTTCGCATCATCAAGCGGAAACTATTATCTTTGTCAGTATCCCCCACCGATTTTCCGGTGTTATTTCTAAACAACCGATAAACCACCAAGCCCATAAAGGCTGCCTGAATGACAATGCCGCCATAGTACATGAGCAAACCAACCAAGGCAGAAGCAACAAACGCTACGCCTGCTGTGATGAACCAACCACCAATCACGGATATAACACCAGTGACACGGAACACTGCACTCTCCCTACTCCATGCACGATCGGCAAGGCTGGAACCCATGGCAACCATGAAAGTGACGTAGGTTGTTGACAAAGGGAGCTTATAATTCGTACCGATGGTGATGAGCAGAGACGCCAACACTAAGTTCACTGCCGCACGAACCACATCGAATGCTGCCCCATGATCGAGTGTCACAGAACGCTGGTTGAAGCGGTTATCCAGCCAACCTTGCACACGCTCAGGAATGATATTGCTCACATAGGTGTTGCTATTCTGTGTAAAACGCACAATACTACGGGCTGCCGCACTCGAGCCGAACATCTCATCGCCCTCGTCTTGACGCGACAAATCCACAGAAGTTTTGATAACACGGTGGGCTTTCTTAGAAGTTGCCATCGCCACAATCATCACCAAACCAGCCAAAAGCAAATAAAAAGGAGGCGTCTTGGCACTCTCTATCAAACTGGTCATCAAGAAAGAAGTGGGTGCAGCACCGCTACTTTGTGCCATATAAGTTTGGTATGAATCAAGTCCTGCGAGAGGAACACCAATGAAGTTGACCAAGTCGTTTCCTGCAAAAGCCATTGCCAAGGCAAACGTTCCCATCAACACCACAAACTTAAAGATATTCACGCCAACCAAATGCATGAACTGCATCACGATAGCCGAACCTATAAAAGTATAAATGAGCAATGTACCAATATGTCCGTTAATCCAAGATTGAGCATCTTCGGGTATGTAGGGAGAGTTTCCAACCCCTTTCATAAAAATGAAATAAGCAAGGGCTGTAAAAGCAATTCCTCCAAAGATAGCAATGGTGTAACGTGAGTGTTTCTGGTAATTAAAGGTGAACACCACACGTGTGATGTACTGCACAACAACACCAAACACAAAGGCAATGGCAACACTCACAAAGATGGCGATAATTACTTGCAAGGCTTTTTCTGTGTTCAGCAAGTCGCTAAATGCCAAAGTGTCATCCCCTATCATCTTAATGGTTGCCACCATAAAGGTTGCTCCCAATAACTCGAAGACCAAAGAAACCGTGGTGGAAGTGGGCATTCCTAAGGTATTGAAGATGTCCAGCACAATGACATCGGTCACCATCACGGCTAAAAAGATAACCATCACTTCGTGAAAACTGTATTGGGCAGGGTTCATAATGCCGTGACGAGCCACATCCATCATACCCGAGGACATCACCGCTCCCAAGATAACACCACAAGAAGCAACGATGAGAATGGTGCGGAATGTGGCAACCTTAGCACCAACAGCCGACTGCAAGAAGTTGACAGCATCGTTGGACACACCTACAAACAAGTCAAATATTGCCAAACAAAGCAGAAAAATGACGATGCACAAATAAATTGTTAACATTGATATCGGTTAAAAATGAATAATCTTTGTTCAGTTTGCCATTGGACATCCTGATTTCTGGTGCAAAACTAATAGAGCGATGTTACAAGAGTTTTAAACACATATTACAATTGTGTGACGAATGAAAATATTTAAAATATTAACTACTCTATGGGATGATTTCAATTTTATATTGTATCTTTGTACACAGAAGTTACGAAAAGAGTGTAATTTATTGGAAATGAGCGTTGGTTAATCGCTCTTGATAGTAATAGGTTACGATTTAGTTAGTTATCTACTGCATTATCCTTCTGCGCGTTGCGTAACCTTCAAAGAACTCTTCGTATGCAAAAGTAGCTATTTAATCCGAGATTTTGATATAAACTCCCAGATTTTTATCCCCTCATTCATAAGATTTTTCCGTAAAAGCGGTATTATCCGTCGGCACACCATTGCCCAAAACGAGTTTGGAACAAACGTGTGCCAACTACCGCATAGCCGGAGAAAAGGGCATTGCCTCACGCCTAAACGATGTTTAGACAGATGAAGCAATGCCCCTTTCTTTTGCGCCTATGCCAAGAGGTGCTTTTACGGGTTTTCAGATGATTTTTTTTTTTCGCTGTCCCTTTTGCCGGAAGCGGAAAGTGAATGCAGAGTGTGTCCGCCTGCCCCATGAATGAAACAGGTAGCCACACACAGCGGGCAATCCGGGAAGAATGATTGTTGTCGCCCGGCTGGACAAGTCCTGTCGGATCGGAAAACAATCATACTTCCTTTGTAGTGGTTTGCCCTTTTCACGCTTCCGGTGATGTCTTTTTCCTTTTGGTGATTCCTTTTTTACGGATTTTTCCCTGAAGTTTTTTCTACCCAATCAGCCTCTGTTTTCGTTTACCTCCATTTTTGCGCCTTTCAGTGAGCCGCATCAGGCAGTCATTTCCGTTCTGGGCGCAAAGGTAATTCCGGGATTGGACGGGAAAGCAAGGTCAAGCCTCCTGTTTTCGGTAAAAATCTCCAGCCCTGCGGGTAGTATTTTGACCGAAAAACCTTGCATTCCCTAATCCCTACCTTTTCAAGCACCCGAAACGAAAACGACCGATGCGACAGAAAGACGCATAAAAAAAATGTCGGATAAACGAGAGGCAGATAAGATAGTTTGAAACTCAACTCCCTCAGCTCTTGAATCCGCATAAAAAACAAAAAAATCAAAAACAGCGAAGATATGACAGCAACGGCAAATTTCAGACAAGTGGCGCAATACATCGGGTTGGCGATATGCGGCTTGATGATGCGCACCGCCTTCGGGGTGTTCGGCATCCTTTGGGGCATCATCAGAGAGATTGTAAACGGAGTGTTCCGAGTGGCGATAGGTGTAATCGTGGCTATCCTTTTCACCATTGCCTTCTTCGGCTTCATCCTTTGGTTATTCACCCTTTAACCCTTACCGACATGGCAAAGAGAAACTGCAAGACGGTAGCGCAGCAGTGCAAATATTACGAGGTGGACAACATCTTCGTGTATATGGTGGAAACGTACATCAACGGCAATTTTAGCACTTTCCGAAGATTGTACCACGAACTGAACAAGGACGCACGGAGGGACTTCATGGACTTCCTTCTCAGCGAGGTAGAGCCGACCTATTGGAGAGAGATACTTAAACAGACAATCTAAAAACGACAGCGATATGAAAGGAACAGACCATTTCAAAAGAACGATACAAATGTATCTGGAACAGCGGGCGGAGGAAGATACGCTCTTTGCGAAGAAGTACCGCAACCCTGCCAAAAACATAGACGAGTGTGTGACCCACATTCTGAACTATGTGCAGAAAAGCGGTTGCAGCGGCTTCACGGACGGAGAGATATTCGGGCAAGTCATCCACTACTATGAGGAAAACGAGATAGAGGTGGGCAAACCTATGAACTGCCAAGTGGTGGTGAACCATGTTGTGGAACTCACGGAAGAGGAAAAGGCGGAGGCACGTCAGAATGCAGTCCGCAGATACCAAGAGGAGGAACTCCGCAAGTTGCAGAACCGCAACAGACCGTCAGCGAGAAAAGAAACCCACCCCCAACCCTCATTATTTGATTTAGGCTTATGAAACCGAAGACCAAGATACAGAAAGAGGTGGCAAGACTTTCAGCCAACCTCCGCCCCATATCAACGACACAAATTGAATGGGCATACCGCCACTGCATTGAACATATAGGCTACCGCACCAAGAAAGGGAACATCACCTGCTCCGACTGCGGTCACGAGTGGCACAGCGACAGCGTACTGTGCGACACCCTTGAAGGTTGCACCTGCCCCAAATGCCATGCCGAACTCAAAGTGCAGGACACACGCAAACGTATCTACAAGGAAACGCAGTATTTCAGCGTGATAACCACCTGCAAAGGCTATCAGGTAATCCGTGTGGCGCAGGTCAGATGCGAGAGCAGGAAAGGCGAGCCGATGCACTTCTATTGCCACGAGGTTGTGCAGCGTTGGATTTCACCCGACGGTAAGGTTACGGACATGGCGTTGCTCCGTGGCTTCACATTCTGTTACTGCGATGTATGGGCATTGTGCAGCGCGATGGAGATAAGACCGCACAACAGCCTATACGATGATGTTGTGGCAAGAAGCTGTGCATATCCCAAAATGAGGGTATTACCCCAACTCAGACGCAACGGCTTCAAGGGCGATTTCCACGGCATTTCCCCCGTGCGTCTTTTCAAAGCCTTGCTTTCAGACCCAAGAATTGAAACCCTTATGAAAGGCGGTGAGATTGAGGTTATGAAACACTTTCTTTTCAATGCCCGTACTGCCGATGAATGCTGGGCATCATATCTGATTGCCAAGCGTCACAAGTATCTGATAGACAACTTCTCCATGTGGTGCGACTATCTGCGTATGCTCAACAAACTCGGTCAAGACCTCCGCAACCCGAAGAACATCTGCCCCGAAGATTTCATGGCGGCACACGACAACGCAACCCGAAAGATTGAAACCATACACGAGAAGGAACGAGCCGAGCAACGCCGCCGCTGGGAGATTGAAAGGCGTGAGCGTGAGCAACAGCGGCAACTGCAAAGGGAAAAAGATGCGGAGGATTTCATCGCCAACAAATCCAAATTCTTCGGATTGGTAATCACGGACGAGGAAATAATCATCAAGGTGCTTGAAAGTATAGACGAGTATTACAGCGAGGGCAAGGCACAGAACATCTGCGTGTTCGGCAGTGAATACTACAAGAAAGCCGACACCCTCATACTCTCGGCAAGGATTGGCGGTGAGATAATTGAAACCGTAGAGGTGGATTTGCGGACACTCAAGGTGGTGCAGTGCCACGGCAAGTACAACCAAGACACCGAATACCACGAGCGCATCATAGACCTTGTGAATAAGAACGCCAACCTTATCCGTGAGCGGATGAAAGTGGCATAGCATCAACCCTAAAACAACATTGATATGGAAGTAAGAATTGAAAGCATGATTTGTGTGTGGGACGATAAAATCCCTGCATTGTTCCTTGAATTTGTAAACCTCCTCACTCTCACAACGAGTGAGGGGGAATTGAGAAAGAGCGTAAAGGAGTTTGCCGAGAAGCACGAACTTGACAAGTTCTTCCTTTACGGCTTCGGCTCACACCATTTCTACCTGCACCAACGCTACACGAGCAACCCCGAAATGGTGATGAAGAACAGAGTTCTGTCAGTACATTTTTAACCATCTAAAAAGCAACATTATGGCAACACGAATGACCATCAACGGAGTAAGTACCTGCACGGAAGCAGGTACGGAGAAATACGAGCGTTTCCAATCGGGTATCGGCAGACGCAGGCGGACACTTGTGCAATACGACTACCGCCACACGGACGGAGAATTGTTCGCTTGTGTAAAAACCACATTGGACGAGTGCCGAACCGCAAGGGACAAGTGGCTGAACGCAAAGCAGGGAAAGGAGGGCAACCGATGAACACGACCTATCAAACGCTGATAGTCAAATTCAGCGAACCTATCACGGCATTGGACGGTATCTTTGACGATGCCCAAGCGTGGGGAACTGACACCCTCAAAGGGTGGATAGATGATTACGAAAGCACACGTTTCACCGCCACCGACAGCCATACGGCAGTCATCACGAGCGAGTATAATATGGAATGTGTGAAAGAGTGGCTGCAACGGCAGACACCCATTGCCGAGATGCGAGAATTTTGAACAAGTTGGCGGTGCGGACACCGCCAACACTTAAAACCCTAAAAACAACGGTTAATGATAGCACAGACGATATTACAGCAGATAGGCGGAAGAAGATTTACCGCCATGACGGGTAGCCGTGATTTCATCGACATGGGCAACGGCTTACGGATGAGCCTTACACGGAACAAGACAAGTGCCAACCGCCTTGACATCATCTATGATGCGGGGGCAGACCTCTACAATATGCGGTTCTACCGCAGGACATTCAGCAAAAAGACTTTCGAGTGCAAGGAAAAGTACATTGCCGTACACGAGGGCATCTATTTTGATATGCTGGAAGAAATATTCACGATGGTGACGGGACTTTACACACGCTTTTGAGTTGCGGCGGCGAGAGCCGCCCTACTTTCTTTCGGTGAGCATGATGGCGGACAAAGAAAGTAGCAAAGAAACCTCTGTGCCAATCTGCGATATTATTCACAAAAACAAGTTTTTATTATGGAAACAATCAGGCAGGACGGAAAAATCATCTTGCACGGCAACGACGGCATAAGCATAAAGATGATTTTCAAAAACCTTACGGGAAAGAATTTTCAAGGTAGGGAGTATGCGGACTATATCCGTCACATCGCAATCGGGAGCATGGGATTTACACCCGGAAGCATCGAATTTTGCAGGGATGGTGACGTGATAGATACGGGTACAATCCCGAATGTATGAAAAGCGGAAAATCCGATGAAGTTGGCGGCTTCATCGGATTTTCATTTACAGTCACGGGATATACAGCAGTGCAAACTCCGCCTTTCTCCGTTTGAGCAGCATGGCGTGGCGTTTTCCTTTGTAGTTGCAGAAGGCTACATACTCCCGGTAGATGTTCCTGTCGCCAGCCTCCAGCTTCTTTATCAAGGTGCTTTTAGGGATTGTCTTGCTACCCAAAAGCCGGTATGGACCCACGTTGTAAGCAAGCGTGGCAAGTAAAAGACTATCCTTCCCGAACTGCCGGAACATCGCGCAGAACTTCCGCAGGTCTTTCCGCAGGAGCGCGTCCGCCTGCCGCTTCGTCATGGTTCGTGCCGAGTACCTTTCGCCCGGCAAAATCTTGTGACCCCAACCCACGTATGGGTGGTGCTTTTCCGAGTGCCATCCCTCAAAATACTTCGTGCATCGTACCGCCCTCTCGAATAGAGACAGCCGGTAGATTGCCGCCTGCCCGTCCGTTCCCTCTTGGCGGCTGATCTGTGCGGACACAAAACAGACCGTCAGAAGCGAACAGAGCATTGTCATGAATACACGCATCATTTTAGCAAGGGGCTGAAGTTGCCGATGGGAACGATGGTCAAACCGTCATCCTTTGCATTCCGGTTGTTGAAGTCAAATTCCAACTCGAAAGAGTTGCCGAAGTTGTCCTCCACCACCACAATAAAGTTGTGCGCCTCTTCGCCCTCCGCCGTGTAGTACAGGCGGAACTTTTCGTTCTCCAGCAGGTAGCGGTCGTTAGGCAGGAAGGTGATGCCGTTATCCATTTTCAACTTTCCTTCTCCCTCAAACTGAAAATAGCGGATGGTGTAAAGCGTGTTAGCGAAGTCGCCCTCCTTTTTCAGCTCACAGCGGATTTCCACCGTCTGCCCCTTCGTCACCTTGTTCGGCACGGGCATGACCTCCACCGTGAAGGGATAGGACTGCTGGATGTCCATGTCGTCATCGCACGACACGATGGTGAATGACACAGCGGCTATCAGGCATAACGCCACCACCTTAAAGATATTTGTTCTCTTGTTTCTGTTGTTCAGTATGTTCATTTTTCTTCGATTTTTAGATGGTTGTTTTTCTGTTTTTTCGTTGTCTGTTGCAGATACTCGTTCAAGTCCTTGCAACCGCCATAGAGGGAGGAACGGTCGGCGACATGCGCCCCATACCGTTTGGCAAGAGCGTCAAGCGTCCGCCGTCCGGCTTCGTCACGGTCAAGGAAGCATCCGATGCGCCCGTAGCCGTCCAGCAATCCCGCCGCCTTCTCCACGTTGGCGACAGAGTTCAGTACAAGGCAGTCAGCGTTACCGGTTACGCCAAGCGTCACGGCGGAGAGAAAGTCCATGAAGCCCTCAAACACGAGGCACTCGTCAGCCGGGATTTCCTTCGTCCTTGCCAAAGACACATCTTTTGGCGGGATGCACCCCTTGAAATATCGGCTTCGGACTTCATATCCACCTGCCATATTCAGGAAACCGACAGCGAAATACCGTTTTCCACGCACACTGTAGTTCAGGCGGCAACAGTGGCGGGATGCTACTCCGATTGGTATGCCTCGTTCCTCTAAATACTCCGTCAGCGGTGAACGAAACAGCGGAGCGACCTCCACATCCTCAAAGACAGGTTCGGTCGGCTTCGGGAGATAGGCGGGCTTTTCCCATCCGGCAACCGTCATATTGGCGGCTTCCGCTATGAACTTCGCTTGCTTCATGAAGTCATCGCTTTGCAGAAACTCCCCGGCAAGCGTGAAGATGTCACCGCCCTTGCCCAAACCGAAGTCGTACCAAAGCTGTTTCGCCACGTTCACACGGAAAGAGGGGGTGCGCTCGCCCCTGTACGGGGCGATATACCACAGCTCGTTACCGCTCCTTCTGACAGGCTCATGCCCCAACCGTGCGAGAAAATCCGCAAGCGGCATCCTTCTGATAGCATCTATTTCCGTCCGTTCCATGCCCGTGTCAGTTGATGATGAACTTGACGCCGACCCCGAACTGCGTGTGGAACTTCCGCGTGTCGCCACCCCACAGGCAACGCTCACGCAGGTTGGCAAGCAGGGCGATACGGTCTGTCACGTAGCACTCCACATCGAGCGTCAGCGCACCGCCGTAGATGAAGGCGTCCCGGTCGTGCAGCGTGGAGCCGTCATGCAGCACCTTATTCCCCCAATTCACCGATTCATATCCGGCGAGAGCCGAAGCCCCGGCATAGACGAACACGATTTTTCGGGCGTCCGACAGTATCTTGAAGTAATATCCGCCCTCCGCCGTGAACTGCGCCACGGGTATCTTGGTATCCTTGTAGGGATTGTTTTTCAGGAGGTATTCGCCACCGAACACCCACTTGTTCCCCCTCTTCGTGTAAGTGGAGAGAGCCGCCCCGAAACTGTACCCGCCGTCCTTGCCGCCGGGATTGAAGCCGTCCGCCATGTCCGCCCTCACCTCGATGCCCTGCATCTTCGGCAGACACCGCTGGGCGTGCGCCTGCCCTGTAAAAAGGGCAAGCGACGCGATGATTATTGCGATGTACTTTCTCATGGTCAGCGCACTTGAAGTTCGTTGATGGTACCCGCACGTACCAAATCCTCGTTCTCAATCACGAAGGACTGGTGACGGCCGCCGTTCTTCTCGTTCAGCTCCACCACGAGGCACTTGTCATCGGGGATGGTGAACTTCGCCATCGTGAAGACCGTGCGCTCGCTCTTTTTGCCCGGCACGAGGGTGGCGTAGTTCTGCGCGCGGAGCGGCAGGATGATCTGCTCCTGCACGGCGGTACGCTTCGCCACCTTCTTGTCCACGATTTTCCAAGTGATGTAGTCCACATCGAAAGGCACGTTGCTCTGGTTCTTTATCTCCGTGTGGAAATAGAGCAATCCGTTGTGCGTGTAGATGCCTTTGAGAAGATACTGGATGCCGAAACGCTTGCAGCCGATATGCTTCACCTCGCGCTTGTTCTGTTTGTGGATGGACTTCATGATAAGTCGCACCAGCATCGGGCTTTCGCTGCCCAGCTCTTTCAGATAGATTTCCTGTGCGTTATTCGGGCGGTTCACCGTGCTGCCGTCATGGATGAAGTCGCACATCTCCACATTGAGCAACAGCGGTTCGGCGGCGTACTTCACGT
>NZ_HG417099.1:0-22462 GCF_000455445.1 Hoylesella timonensis 4401737 = DSM 22865 = JCM 15640
AATCAACAAACCCATTGACTTAACACGACAGCGTCAATGGGTTCATTTCCTTCATTAAAATATATTGATAATAAGATAATCACCAACGAGACAAAAGCCTTAATCTTTTGGCATTGGTGGATATTTACGTACCCACCCATCTAAGCGTAAGCGCATCACGCCAAAGAACGCCTCGCCAAAGATGCCACCACTCATCTTGCTGGTTCCCTCACGGCGATTGACAAAAATCACTGGTACTTCTTTAATCTTAAAGCCTATCTTATAGGCGGTGTATTTCATTTCAATTTGGAATCCATAACCCTTAAAACGAACTTCATCTAAAGGAATGGTTTCGAGTACACGTCGCTTATAGCACTTGAAACCCGCAGTGGTATCGTGGACGTTGAAACCAGTAACAAACCGTACATACTTGGATGCGAAATAACTCATCAACACTCTTCCTATGGGCCAATTAACAACATTGACGCCACTGACGTAGCGTGAACCTATCGCAAGATCGTATCCTTCGTCGTGACAAGCTGCATAGAGACGTGGCAGGTCATTGGGATCGTGGCTGAAATCGGCGTCCATTTCAAATATATAATCGTAATCTTGTTGCAACGCCCACTTAAAACCAGTAATGTAAGCGGTTCCTAATCCTAACTTACCAGAACGCTCCAAGATAAACAATCGATCCTGAAACTCGTTCTGCATCAAGCCATGCACGATAGAAGCTGTGCCATCTGGACTTCCATCGTCTATGACCAACACATGAAAACATTTATCGAGTGCGAAGACGGCACGAATAATTTTCTCAATATTCTCTTTCTCGTTGTACGTCGGAATGATGACGATGCTGTCGCTTTTGTTCATAATCGCTATGTTTGAGGGTGATAGATAGATGCAAAGATAATGTAAACCGCTTGATTTACAAAACGTTCTATTCTATTTTTTATGCGTCTATATTTATTGAATGTCTAAAACCTTATTGGTCTGAGTTTGGCTGATAGCCCTGTAACTCTGCTGGTAAAGCGTTCATTATCACTTGATAACTCTCCTGCAAGGTGGCAGTGATGTTCTCTGGACTCTGCTCTTTTGGTGGGATAGGCTCATGTATGGTCAGCGTGAGTGGGTGCCATTGAACCCATTTCATATCACGCATACGAGGCATTACTTGAAAAGATCCGTTGATAGTTAGCGGCACAACAGGCAGTTGCAAATCACTGGCTAACATGTAAGCGCCACGCTTGAAATCGCCCATATGCCCTGTAAAGGTGCGCGCTCCTTCAGGGAAAACAACCAAAGACATACCGTCTTTCAGCGTTTGGCGCGCCTCTAAATAAGTTTGTTTTATCTTGGCTGTCCCTCTTTTGTCCACGAAAATATGATGTGCAGCTTGACATGCCATTCCAATAAATGGCATCTTGCGAAGCTGATACTTCATCATCCACTTAAAGTTTCGACCCAAAAAACCATAAATCAGAAAGATATCGAAGGCGCCTTGATGATTGCTAACAAAAACATAAGACTGCTTTTTGTCAAGATGTTCACGCCCTTCGACTTTCACAGGCAACAACAGAATGCGAATGGTGAGCCACGACCAACACTTTCCAGGATAATATCCCCAAAAGTGTCCGTTACCTAAAATACAGCCAAGGGTTGTTACTAAGGTGGTTAACAGGGTGAGTAATGCCACCAAGGGGGCGGCTATTAAGAGCTGATAGATACGATATAAATATTTCATAGAGAATGTGCTGATTGTTATTTTTGTCGATGTAGGGTGATGACAGCAATTTCACTGGACACGCCAAAGCGAAAAGGAATAAGACCACCAAAGCCAGAAGTGACATAAAGTGCACGACTGCCGTCACGATAGAGTCCGTAATCTTCTTTTAATAAGAGTTGGGAGATTCTAATTCCAAACAGACTTAACTGCCCTCCGTGCGTATGCCCACTCAACGTTAGTTGTGCATGCGATTGTGGCAGAATGATTCTTCGCCAAGCAGAAGGGTCGTGCTGAAGCATGACAACAAACGCATTGTCCCCAACTCCTCGTAAGGCTTGGTGCACATTTCCCTTTGCAGGATAAGGTGGAAGTCCGTCATTCTCTGTGCCTGCAATGACAATAGAATCGGCTCCACGATGAATGGTTTGATGCTCGTTCAAAAGTAGTTGCCAACCATATTGGCGTTGTCGAGAGATGAGTTCTCGTTCATTGCCCACTTTAATCGCATTTGATGCGGCAATATATCCACTGTAATCATGGTTTCCTAACACGCTAAACACCCCATCTTTGGCATGAATAGAACGGAACAAGTCTTGAAATGGATAGAGTTCTGAGGGCTGTAAGTTCTGCAAATCGCCAGTAAAGACAACCATGTCTGCTTGCTGTTTTCGGATACTGTCAACTGCTCTTTCCAAGAGAGGACGGCGTGATTTCATATAAGTTCCTACATGTGCATCGCTCCAATGCACGATGCGATATCCGTCAAAAGCTGGGGGCAAGTCCTTAAAAGCGATATCTATACGATTGATTTTTAATTGACGAAGACCGAAAGTCGACCCATATACCAATATATATATCACCATAATGGATAAAAACAGCCCCACTAAATTGCCCCAATTATGATGCTTTTTGAAAATTCGGCAATACCCCAACCCTATCAAAGAGCAGAGAGTAAAGATGCCTTTCGGCACAACAAATAATCCAAGGAGAAGCAGATAGTTGTCTATCCACGCAGGATTGTCGGGTATGAAGTTCTTTTCAGTCCCCATTTTGAACGTATATACCAACATCAAAATGGCTGGTAGCCACCACAACAATCGCTTCCACCGGGTATAGGTGGGTTTCTTTCGGAGGTAATGTAGATCTATATATAAATCTGGCAATACGATGAGAAACAGCAAAAAAATCAATATTCTTGCAATCATAGCTTCATTTTAGCCCCCAAGGGAGTATAAAGATATAAAACCACTGGCTCAATGACTACCTGAAACGCAAGGCTTCGCCACGATAGTTACTATCAAATTGACCGTTATTATAGATAATGTGACCGTTACAAATGGTTTGCATAACCTTCCAATGGAAAGTATGTCCCAACATTGGGCTCCATTTACATTTACTTTGAATCATATCCTCGGTCACCGTCCAAGGGGTATGCGGTTTTACTATCGTGATGTCTGCCTTGTAGTTTTCACGTAAAAAACCGCGGTCATTCACTTCAAACAATTGGGCTGGATGATGACACATCAATGCAACAAGACGGTCTATGGTGAGTACACCCTCATCTACCAACCCTAACATTGCAGGCAACGAGAACTGTATCATGGGCATGCCAGAAGCGGCTTTACAACTTCCTCCTTCTTTATCTTTAAGCAAATGAGGCGCATGATCGGTGCCGATGGTGTATATTTTTCCATTGGTCAAAGCGGCTCGCAGTGCCTGTCGGTCAGCTTTTTGTTTTACTGCAGGGTTACATTTTATCTTGCTTCCCAATCTTGAATAATCTTCTTCTGAAAACATCAAATGCGCTATCACCGCTTCTGCCGTAATGTTTTCTTGCTCGCCAAACAGTTCTAACTCTCTTGCAGTAGTTAGGTGAGCCACGTGAAGACGTGTCCCATATTTCTTGGCAAGACGCACAGCCAAAGCTGTAGACTGATAACAAGCCTCTTCGCTACGAATCAAAGGATGATATTTCATGGCAGGATCATCGCCAAACTTTGCCTTAAAGGCAGTCGTGTTACGACGAATCAGCTCGGTGTCCTCACAGTGTGTCATGACTGGAAGGGGTGCTGTGCGAAAGATTTTCGTTAATACATCACTTCTATCTACCAACATATTTCCCGTACTGGCACCCATAAACAACTTTATGCCAGGCACGATATGTGGATTAAGTTGTGAAAACAGGTCAGCATTGTTATTGGACGCACCAAAAAAGAAAGTGTAATTGATGTGACTGTTTCGCTGTGCCAATTCGTGTTTTTGGTGCAAAGCCTCCAACGAAGTCGTTTGAGGAACTGTGTTCGGCATGTCGAAAAACGAAGTTACTCCACCATAAGCAGCTGCCCTACTCTCTGTTTCAATATCAGCCTTTGCGGTAAGTCCTGGCTCTCTAAAATGTACATGTTCATCAATCACACCCGGAATTACAAAACACCCCGTAGCATCTATCACTTGATAATCATTGCCACAGGGTTGCTGACCTTCTGGAACAATGTGGGCGATACGATCCTTTTCGATGACGACAGAACCTCGAAAGACCCTCCCCTCGTTGACTAATGTACCACCATGTATAAAGATAGCCATGAAAAATAATGTTTTTACTCTTTTGGTTCAGACGGTTTTGCCAAATCAGCAGGCGAAGCTGGCGGTGGCAGTTGTTGTGCATTGGATGGAATTTGATTAACCGCAGCAGGCATTTCTTTCATTCCATTCATGATTTGCTCATTCTCCAAGGCCTTCTGATAATAGTCCTTGACATACGGATCATTCTTAAATTGATATGTAGCTTTACTCATGATGTCCTCTATCCATGGAGTTAATTCAGGATATTGATTACCAATAGTAACCATAAAGAAAACACCCGGTCCTAAAACATTATCAAAATTATCGGTGACAAACGTTGTTACTAAATGGTCTTCTTTTTGACTTAACTTGGCTGCCTCCGCATTCAGTTCGGCATTGACTAAAGCCATATCACTACCATTCATAATGGCTTGGTCATGTTTATGCACCAACTCAGCTTCCCGATTTTTGAGTTGATTGTACTCTTTGAAGAACTTAAACAACTTCTCATTCAATGGTGTGCCACTGACTGTTTGCTGCGTGTTGTTGATTTTGATGTTGATATCGCCTTCTTCCAATACAAATGTCAGCACGCTCTCGTCGTCCATGAAGATATTTGCCATACGAGCAGTATCGATATGACCCGTAAAATGGAACTGTCCATGAGTCACATCACTGGAGTCAACACTCTTAAAATCATTGTTTTCCAGTACCTTCAGATACAACATTCGGCCATCCAAGTCGGTTACATTCGATGAACCTTGGATATTATACGTATTAGCACAAGAGGTAAAAGCTAATACAGCGATAAGTAGGTATAAGGTTTTATTCATATATGTTTTCTTAGAGCAATTATAATTTAGACGAGTAGAGATTTCAATCCAACAGTATGAAAACCGATGTTGTCTGATTCTATTTTCGTTAAAGATGACACCAATCGATATTCACTGCTCTGAATTTCAATGTAGGAAAGTCGTCTATCAAATGCAAAGATAATATGTATTGCGGACGAACAAAAATATTTAAGGCAATTTATCATGACTACCTTTGCTTTTAGTATTTTTTGGGAATACAACAAGGTCTACGACTTCTCTTTGGATAGTTCATGCCCTATCCGATGCATGGTGTACATTTCCAACAGTGCAGCAACCAAAAGAAGGACGACCCACTTATTATAAACAAGTTGATAATAGGTGAGATAGTTGGAAAAGGCTGCCTTAAAAAATTGGTATACCATATCCACCATGAGCAAACCAGATAGTATGAAAAGCACATCTGCAAAGGTCATGATTTTTTTTAGGCGTTTCACAGTGAGCAAACTCCCTTCATACGTTTGCATCATTTGTATGACACCAAAGAGCAAAGCTCCTAATAAATAGATCCAACACACAATGTGTTGCTGCCACATAAAGGCGAAACAGCCTGCTCCGATAACCATCATCGCTCCGCCAGAAAGAAATAAAATACTCTGAACTTTACTCAGTTGCTTCATCTGTAGATTTTGATTGTTGTGTTGCTTGATCGTCACTCAGCACAAAAATATCTTCATCATCGGCTTTCATGAAATAGTTTTCACGGGCGATTTTCTTGATAGCATTGGGATTACGCTTTAGCTCACGCAGCTTTTGAGTGCTAATTTCGTTTTGAGTTCTATATTTCTCAATCTCTGCTTTCAAATCACTTATTTGCCATTCCAATTGGACACGCTTTAAGAAACTATTTTCATCGAGAAATCCAACGATGAGAATACCTCCGACAATGACTATCAGATATTTATAATGACTGATAAAACTCAGTATGATATTGAACCGACTCACAAGCAATAATTATAATATGTTGCAAAAATAATGAATATAATCGGAATCGAAAAATGTCTTATTCAGAATTTTATCTAATTAACAAATAAACAGTTACCCCATGTGAACATCTGTAATCTTTTTGTTATCTTTGCACCACTAATATCCCTTATAATGAAAGATTATATTGTATCTGCGCGCAAATATCGCCCCACTTCGTTTGACACAGTGGTAGGGCAAACAGCGCTCATCACCACTCTTAAAAATGCCGTAAAAAGCGGAAAGCTGGCACACGCCTACCTTTTTTGCGGTCCTCGTGGCGTAGGTAAAACAACTTGCGCTCGCATTTTTGCCAAAGCAATCAACTGCCTGCACCCCACAGCAGATGGCGAAGCCTGCAACGAATGTGAGAGTTGCAAAGCCTTCAACGAACAAAGATCATACAATATCTTTGAACTTGACGCTGCCAGTAACAACTCCGTGGAGAACATCAAATCGCTCATGGATCAGACACGCATACCGCCTCAGGTTGGTAAATACAAGGTGTTCATCATTGACGAGGTACACATGCTCTCCACATCGGCATTCAATGCGTTTCTGAAAACATTAGAAGAGCCACCAGCACACGTTATTTTTATCCTGGCAACTACCGAGAAACATAAGATTTTGCCAACGATATTGTCACGCTGTCAGATTTATGATTTCGAACGCATGACGACGAACGACATCATCAATCATCTCAAAAAAGTAGCCGAAAAGGAAGGAATTACTTACGAAGACGAGGCACTCAATATCATTGCAGAAAAGGCAGACGGCGGCATGCGCGATGCATTATCTGTCTTTGATCAAGCTGCCAGTTTTTGTCAAGGCAACATCACGTACGCTAAAGTGACAGAAGATCTCAATGTACTTGATACAGATAATTATTTCAACATTGTAGACCTATGCCTTCAAAACAAAGTGAGCGATGCGATGCTCCTACTCAACAGCATCATTGCCAAAGGCTTTGCGGGAGGTCACTTCATTAACGGATTGGCATCACACATCAGGAATGTGCTCATGGCAAAGGATGTGCAAACGCTTCCCTTATTAGAGGTAAGCCAGCAACAACGCCAAAAATACGAAGAACAAGCAAAGAAATGCCCTACGACTTTCTTGTACCAAGCATTGAAATTGCTCAATCAATGCGACATCAACTATCGACAAAGCAGCAACAAACGCTTACTTGTAGAGATTACCTTGATTCAGATAGCTCAAATTACGCAGCCCGATGACACTCCTGCGGGTGTGGGGCGTAGCCCCAAACGCTTAAAATCCTTGTTCAAAAAGTTGGCTCCCATGAAGGGTGGAGAGACAACACAACAGGTGGTAGGCTTAGAGACCAGCAAGGTGTCTCCAGTAAATGCCTCCCACTCTCAACTCTCTTCTGCATTCGAGAAGAAAGATTCGAATGTACAAACCAACCCCAACACACAACCTACCAGACCTCGTCTAAAATTCTCTGACTTAGGTGTTTCGTTCAAGAGTCTACGGAAAGATTCTACAAAAGAGGTTCATCAGCCAGAAACCCAACAGCAAACAACTTCTGCAAGCACAACTTTTAGCAACGAAGAGTTGAGGATACAGTGGAACGTGATGTGCAACCGAATGCCACCAGAAAAGATAGGTTTATCCCAAAGAATGAAAAACCTTTTACCACAAATTACCACCTTTCCACAGGTAGAAGTGGTCATCGAAAATGACATTCTATTAAAGCAGTTGCAGGACATCAAAGGCAAGATTCAAGCAACTCTACGCATGCTACTTCAAAACAACAGCCTATTACTCTCTTTTCGACTGGCAGAAGCGCAGGAAGTGACGAAGATTTACTCGAAGCGTGAAATCTTTGAACTGCTCAAAAAAGAGAACCCACAACTGGACAAACTTTGTCATAACTTAGGTTTGGAATTAAGTTAATTCCTCTGAATTTAATTTACAAAATCGCTATTATTTTTATCTGAGTTTTCTTTATAATAGAATTAAAAAGAAGATAAGATTGGAGTTTTTTACCTAAAAACAGCTCATAGTTTTGATAGAAACATGACTTAACCGTGCTGAAACAATGTTTCAACACCGTTATCTATCGCAAATAATCTGCTTATCTCCATGCATCAACACCACTAAATGAATGCTTCAAGGTCGCAAAATTTCAACATAAAAACACAAACAATTGATAATCAAGCACTTAAAATTTTGCGATATTTCAGATAAAATATGGGTAAATGGACTATAACGCAAGTATTCAGAGGGTTAAATGGTAAAGTTTTCTTACAAAACAAAGGACGGTTAATGTGCAAAAACCTTTTTCCTTTTCTTACTCCAAACAATCGAAAATGAAAAAAGGTTATGCCGACACCGACACAACCCCTCTGATATGTTAAACTAAAAATTTTTTCTTTCTAAAAAGGAAAGACAAGATTTACTTGCTCTTGAAGTTAATCTTGTTTCCTAAATGAATAGCTTGTGCGACAGTTATCGCTACAACAGCTAAAGTCATAATTGTTACCATAATCTTTTTACCTTTCTTTTTAATTTGTTATCCTTTTTCTTATTGTCGATGCAAAGATAGGGACAATTAACTGTGTGCGCAAACAATTTAGCGCATTCTACCCATTTTTACCCCGTTTTGTTGATACAAATCAAAGAAACAGGTAGAAAAACATCCGTAAAAAGCTTTTTATTTATTTGGATATCCTCGCAAATTACTGTAAATTTGCATAAGATAGGCTGCGCCTCACCAAAATAAGTAGACTTTCTTTGGTTTCGGCTTGCGCTATCTTTGCATAAGATAGGCTGCACCTCACCAAAACAAGTAAACTTTTTCTGGTTTCGGCTTGCACTGTCTTTGCATAAGATAGGCTGCGCCTCACCAAAATAAGTAAACTTTTTCTGGTTTCGGCTTGCGCTGTCATTACAAAAAATAGAAAATGCTTAATTGCACATTACTCCAAATTCGTTAATAGCACTTTATGAAACTGTTCAATCATCAAACTGTCAATATTGCCTTATCCTTACTATTAGGTAGTGCTATTCTGTTTTGGATGTATCGCGATTTTGATTTCCAACTCATCAAGAATGTGGTGCTTGAAGAGATGGACTGGACATGGATGTGGCTGTCCTTTCCCTTTGGTATCTTGGCAGAAGCTTTCAGAGGTTGGCGCTGGAAACAAACGTTAGAGCCTTTAGGTGAACGTTCCAGAACATCGGTCAGACTCAATGCTGTGTTTCTCTCGTATGCCGTTAGTTTGGTGATTCCACGCATTGGCGAGTTTGCCAGATGTGGTGTACTGAACCGCTACGATAACGTTTCGTTTCCCAAAGCCTTGGGAACGGTAGTCACCGAGCGAGTCATTGACTCCATATTGGTACTGTTCATTACCGTGCTGACCTTCATTGCACAAATCAAGATTTTCGACACCTTCTTTATCCATACGGGTACAAACGTAGATACTATCCTCCAACAATTTTCCACTGCTGGTTACATCGTAACGGCTATATGTGCCGTAGCCGTATTGATATTGGTGTTCTTCTTAGCGAAAAAATTGTCTATATATAATAAGGTGAAAACGACGTTACACGATATAGGGCAAGGAATCACCTCTTTACGAAAAGTAAAGAACATCCCTTTGTTCCTGATTTTTACCTTGGCAATATGGTTGTGCTATTTCCTGCACTACTATCTCACCTTTTATTGCTTTGAGGCAACGGCTCACTTAGGACTGTCGTGTGCGTTAGTTACCTTCATCGTGGGGTCGATTGCGGTCATCGTACCCACGCCAAACGGTGCAGGGCCATGGCACTTTGCCGTGAAAACCATGCTCATCTTGTACGGTGTTGCCGATACAGATGCCTTGTACTTTGTGCTCATTGTACACTCGGTACAAACATTGCTCGTGGCGGTATTGGGCATTTATGCGTGGATAATGCTATCATTCACACAAAAAAGACTAAAATCAGTGAAAGCTGGTAACCTACAGTTTGCTGACGAAACATAACAAACAGTGCATTTTTTCATCCGGAGCAGTTAGCTAAATGTAGAATTACATGACAGCTGAAACTCCATAAATTTAAATACTATGAGTGAAATTAAAAATCTAAAACCAACGTGTGTGTGGCGTAATTTCCACGCATTGACACAAGTTCCACGCCCTTCAGGACATCTGGAGAAAGTGCAACAGTTCTTACTCGACTTTGCTAAAAAGGCAGGTGTTGAAGCCTATATCGACAAAGCGAACAATGTAGTCATGAAAAAAGCTGCAACACCAGGCATGGAAAACCGTAAAACGGTGATTTTACAAGCACACATGGACATGGTTCCTCAAAAGGCACCAGAGAGTCATCACAACTTTGAAACCGACCCCATCGAAACACATATTGACGGAGAATGGGTAAAAGCCAACAATACTACATTGGGTGCTGACAACGGAATGGGTGTGGCAGCTATCATGGCTGTCATGGAAGACAAAGAAATGAAGCACGGACCTATTGAAGGACTCATTACTGCTGACGAGGAAACAGGTATGTTTGGTGCTAACGACCTGCCAGAAGGAGAACTGGATGGCGATATCTTGATGAACTTAGACTCAGAGACTTGGGGCAAATTCGTCATCGGTAGTGCAGGCGGCATCGATATTACTGCTGAATTAGATTATAAAGAAGTAGAAACAGATAGCACAGATGCTGCTGTAAAGGTAACATTATCTGGACTTCGTGGCGGACACTCTGGTTTGGAAATCCATGAGGGTCGTGGCAATGCCAACAAACTGATGGTGCGCTTTGTGCACGATGCCATTCGCCAAACAGAAGCAAGACTCGCTACATGGCACGGAGGCAACATGCGCAATGCCATTCCGTTCAAAGCCGAAGTGGTTCTTACGCTCCCCAAAGAGAATGTTGAAGCACTGAAAGAATTGGCTACTGACTGGAAAGAAGAGTTCATTGAAGAATACAGAGATATTGAGAAAGGTATCGAATTGACAGTAGAAGAGGTTGCAACGCCAAAGACACAAGTTCCAGAACCTATTCAGGACAACCTGATAGCAGCTATCTATGCCTGTCACAATGGTGTAGAGCGCATGATTCCGTCTTTACCTTCAGTGGTAGAAACCTCTTCAAACTTAGCCATTATAGATATTGAAGCTGGCAAGGCTTCGTTCAAGATATTGGCTCGTTCTTCCAGCGAAGAGATGAAAGCCTATGTGTCTGAAATGCTCCAGAGCTGTTTCAATATGGCAGGAATGAAAGTAAGTTTCAGTGGTAGTTATGGCGGTTGGGATCCAAATCCTGATAGTGAACTACTCAAAATGCTGTTGAAAGTCTATAAAGAACAAAACAACGAAGAAGGTATCGTACAGGTAGACCACGCCGGACTGGAGTGTTCTATCATCTTAGGCAAATATCCTCACTTGGACGTGGTATCGTTTGGCCCTACCATTCGCAGCCCACATACCTCGACAGAGCGTTGCCTTATCAAGACTGTAGAGCCTTTCTGGCATTTCTTAAAGCAAGCTTTGGAAGAAGTACCTACGAAATAAAAAACGTGTAATGGAATAGAATAAGTTTGTAAGACAATGTCTTTGAACAAATCATTCTATCCCAATAAGACCTTTAGCGAGCCGATGTGCCTTCATTGTGAAAAGCACTTCGGCTCGCTTGTTTTGAAAAGTTGAAATGCTATAAATCTTAAAAAATGAATATGGCAATGGTCTAATTGATTTTTTTTGCGTAATTTTGCAACACCGTGTAAAGGTTGATAAAGAGAAAAATATGAAGAGAAAAATACAATTTAGTCTCATATACCGAGACATGTGGCAGTCATCTGGTAAATTTCAGCCACGCAAAGATCAATTAGAACGAATTGCTCCCGTCATCATAGAGATGGGGTGTTTTGCTCGTGTAGAAACCAATGGTGGTGCCTTTGAACAGGTTAACTTGTTGGCAGGCGAGAATCCTAATGATGCCGTTCGTGCTTTCTGTGCACCTTTTAATAAGGTAGGCATCAAGACACACATGTTGGATCGTGGATTAAACGCCTTGCGTATGTATCCCGTTCCAGACGATGTGCGCGCCATGATGTATCGTGTAAAGCATGCACAAGGCGTGGACATCCCACGTATCTTCGACGGTCTGAACGATGTACGCAATATTATTCCAAGCATCAAGTGGGCAAAAGAAGCGGGCATGACACCGCAAGGAACACTGTGTATCACCACTTCTCCTATCCACACTTTGGATTATTATGTTCAAATCGCAGACACTTTGATAGAGGCTGGTGCAGAAGAAATCTGTTTGAAAGATATGGCTGGCATCGGTCAACCTACTTTCTTGGGACAGTTAACCAAGATGATAAAAGACAAACATCCAGAAATTATCCTCGAATATCACGGTCATACGGGTCCCGGACTGTCGATGGCGTCGATGTTGGAGGTAGCCAAAAACGGTATTGATATCTTGGATGTGGCTATCGAACCCTTATCTTGGGGCAAGGTACACCCTGACGTTATCTCTGTTCAGAGTATGTTGAAAACAGCTGGATTCGATGTACCAGAAATCAATATGGACGCTTACATGAAGGCACGTGCCTTGACTCAGGAGTTCATAGACGACTGGTTGGGATATTTCATCAATCCCCAAAACAAGATTATGAGTTCATTGCTGTTGGGCTGTGGCTTGCCAGGAGGAATGATGGGAAGCATGATGGCAGACTTAGCTGGTATTCATAGCACCATTAACAACATCCGCAAAAAGAAAGGAGAAGAAGAGCTTTCTACTGATGACATGCTCATCAAACTGTTTGATGAGGTGGCATACGTATGGCCACGCGTAGGTTATCCACCCTTGGTAACGCCATTCTCGCAATATACCAAGAACATCGCTTTGATGAATCTCTTGACAATTGAGCAAGGAAAAGGACGCTTTGTCATGATGGACGACTCGATGTGGGGCATGATTCTCGGCAAGAGTGGCAAGGTACCTGGCAAGGTAGACCAAGTATTAGTCGACCTTGCGAAGGAAAAAGGATACGAATTTACCGATGCCGACCCTCATACATTGCTCAAAAACAACTTGGACGACTTCAAGAAGGAAATGCAAGAGAATGGTTGGGACTTTGGAAAAGACGATGAAGAGTTATTCGAATTGGCAATGCACCCAGAGCAATATCGCAACTACAAGAGTGGACAAGCCAAGAAAAACTTCTTGGCAGACCTGCAAAAGGCAAAAGATGCTAAGCTTGGTAGCAAGGTGTCTAAAGAAGAACTCACAGCCTTTAAGCATGCCAAAGCCGATGCCATCGTAGCTCCTGTCAAAGGACAAGTGTTCTGGGAGTTCAACGGAGAAGGCGAATGCGCACCCTCCGTAGAGCCTTACATTGGCAAAGAATACCAAGAGGGCGATGTATTTTGCTACATTCAAGCACCATGGGGTGAGTTTGTAGAGATACCTGCAGCCTTGGGAGGCAAACTTGTTGAAGTGAATGCAAAGCAAGGCAGCAAACTCAACAAGGGCGACGTCATTGGCTATATCGAACGGGAACAGGCATCATAATGCCGTTTTCGACTTGCATATTTACAGCTCATCTTTCATTAAATTCTTTTGAAAGGTGAGCTTTTTGATAATTAAAACTGGTTTTATCATGGATTATCGCTCCATTATCAATCAATATTATCCCGAAGAAAACGAGCTGAAAAAGATTCTATTAACGCACAGTAAAAGTGTTACAGATAAGGCTTTACAGATTGTGGATCGTCATCCAGAGTTACAACTCGACCGACAATTCATTGAAGAGGCGGCGATGTTACACGACATAGGCATTGTAAAGTGCAATGCGCCAGGTATATTTTGCTTTGGTACAGAGCCTTATATTAAGCATGGTATCATTGGTGCAGAAATGTTACGCTCGGCAGGTTTTCCGCGTCATGCACGTGTTTGTGAACGCCATACAGGTGCAGGAATTGAATTAAGCAATATCCTCGAACAAAATTTACCACTCCCCCATCAGAATTTTCTACCCGAGACACTGGAAGAACAGGTCATCTGTTATGCGGATAAGTTTTTTTCAAAAACGCATCTTGACCGTATTAGAACACCAGAACAGGCACTGAAAAGTGTTGAAAGGTTTGGCAACGGAGGAGCTCAACGCTTCAAACAATGGATGCAAAAGTTTGAATAGAACGTACGCATTCGTCATTATTTGTTCTATTAGTTAAAAATAGAAAATTGCATGTCTATTCAGGCTTATTTATGTAATTTTGCAACTTAAATGAGGACTCATTCGGTCATAGCTTTGCTATTGTTCGTCTTCGTATTCGTAATGGCAGACGTCAATAATTTTTATTCCTACGCCAAGCAACAAGCGTCTTTACGCGATACCTTGCGTGTAGGTGACTCTACGCAATCTCATCGAACAGACACAGCAAAGACGCAACATACCAACAACACCAAAGACACGCTCACCTTAGACTCGTTGCAGCTTGCCATTCAGAAGCACAACCAAATCATTGACGACTCAATTCGGTTGGACTCGCTTAACCGTAAAAAATCAAAAGGTATTGATGCACCTGTAGAATATACCGCTGACGATTCTCTTATCTACGACGCTAAAACCAAGACAGCCCACCTATTTGGCTCTTCAACGGTGAAATACGAAAACATGGACCTTAAAAGTGAGAAGATACGAATGAGCTTGGATAGCAACATTGTACACGCCACAGGTGCCATAAAAGATACTGCCACCAAGGCATTGGAAGGTACACCCGTGTTCAAGTTAGGACAAGATTCATACGAGAGCGACACCATGGCGTTCAACTTCAAAACCAAGAAAGGGCTTATTAACAACGTGTACACCCAACAGGAGGATGGATTTTTGCGAAGCGAGCGCTCCAAACGCGACTCCTCTGGCGTGGTATATATGGAACATGGGCGTTATACCACCTGTGACAAGCCTCATCCCGACTTCTATATTGCGCTGTCAAGAGGTAAGGTTCGTCCGGGTAAGGATGTAGTCTTCGGTCCTGCTTACTTGGTTGTAGCCGATGTACCCCTGCCACTTGCCGTCCCATACGGATTCTTTCCGTTTACCAAGAGTTATTCATCGGGTTTCATCATGCCTACCTACGGAGATGAAATGGATAGAGGTTTCTATCTAAGAGACGGTGGTTATTACTTTGCTATCAGTGACAAAATCGATTTGAAGGTTTTAGGCGAGATTTATACCAAAGGCTCATGGGGCATCACCTTAGCCAGCAATTATAACAAACGCTACCGCTTTAATGGTAGTGTGCTTCTGAGTTATCAAGATTCAAGAACAGGAGACAAGGGGCTGCCAGATTACTCTCGCCAACAAAGCTACAAGGTGCAGTGGAGTCATCGACAAGACCAAAAAGCCAATCCTTTTAGTTCTTTATCAGCCAGTGTGAACTTTGCATCCTCCAGTTATGAGAGAAATAACCTCACGAGCTTGTATAATCCACAATCACTGACACAGAGTACACGAACATCTTCCGTCAGTTGGAGCACCACCTTCTCCAGTATAGGCATGTCACTCAGCAGTTCTGCGAACCTTTCACAGAACATGCGCGACTCTTCTATCGCAATGACACTGCCCGATTTGAATATCAGCATTAGCCGTTTTTACCCTTTCAAGCGCAAGCACCTTGTAGGAGATGAACGCTGGTATGAAAAGATTTCGATGAGTTATACAGGACGTTTCTCCAATTCTATCACCACAAAAGAAGACAAACTCTTCAAATCTAATTTGATTAAAGACTGGAAGAACGGTTTTCAACACGATATTCCAATCAGCGCAAACTTTACCTTATTCAATTATCTCAACGTGAATCCGTCATTCAATTTCACGGATAGAATGTACTCAAGTAAAGTGAAGAAGTCGTGGAATGACCGCACCCAAACAGAAAAAACCGATACTATTTACGGCTTTAATAACGTTTATAACTGGTCGCTCAACTTGGGTATGTCCACCAAATTGTATGGTAGGTTTATTCCCAACCGTAAGATTTTTGGTGATAAAGTGCAGGCTATTCGTCACGTCATCACGCCCTCTATATCTTTTAGTTATGCACCCGACTTTGGTAGTCGTCGTTATGGCTATTATGATTATTATCAAAAAACTGATGCTGATGGCAACGTATCGCTCGTAGGCTATTCACCTTATCAAAACGGCATGTATTCTGTTCCGGGTCGTGGACGCAGCGGAAACATCTCTGTCGATTTGGGTAATAACATCGAGATGAAGGTAAAGAGCGACAAAGACTCCACAGGTATCAAGAAAATCAGTATCATTGACGAGCTTGGACTTCAGATGTCATACAACATGGCAGCCAAAGAAAAGCCACTAAGCGATTTGAATATGCGCATTCGTTTGAAGTGGTGGAAGAATTACACCTTTAACATGAATGCCCGATTTGCTTCATACGCTTACGAAGTTGATGAGAAAGGCATCCCTTACGAGGGCAACCGAACGGAATGGGGAATGGGACGTTTCGGACGTTTTCAAGGCATGTCACAAAACATCTCCTATACGTTGACGCCCGAAAAGATAAAAAAACTGTTCGGTGGCAAGAGTGAAGAGACCGACAACAAGCAACGAAACAAAGACGATGAAGAAGGTCCCGATACCGATATTGATACCAACTTGGATAAAGATATGATTGACGCACAGCGTGGAGCAAAGCGCAAAAAAGGCGGTGAGATGGCGGAAACGGATGATGATGGTTATATGCCATTCAAACTTCCTTGGTCTATCACTTTCGGTTATGGCATCACTATGAGCGAAGACCGCACTGTGTCAAGATTTAATTATGATACCATGCGCTATCCTTATAAGTTTACGCAGACTCTGAATGTCAGTGGGAATGTCCGATTGAGCGACGGCTGGAACATCAGTTTCTCTTCTGGTTATGACTTTGAGAACAAAGCTTTGTCCATGACAACCGCTTCTCTTCAACGAGATTTACATTGCTTCAACATGAGTTGCTCTGTGGTGTTGGCACCTTATACCAGCTATAATTTCACGTTCCGTGCCAATGCTGCCACCCTTATGGATGCGCTAAAATATGACAAACGCAGTGGATACGGAAATGCAATACAATGGTATTAAAAGATTTTGTTGACTGATTGAGAGACGAACAAGCGAAAAAGCTTTATGGACTGTTGAACAATTAACCCATCACTCCTACTCAAAAACGCTCCGCTCGTCAACAAACTACTCGTCAACTTGTGAACTATCCACTCGTCAACTTGTGAACTACTCACTCGTCAACTATTCAACTAACCCCCTTATCAACTTAACAATCATGCAAAACTACATCAAAGAAAACCAAGAAAGAATGTTGGATGAGCTATTTAGCCTTATCCGCATCCCCAGCGTAAGTGCACAACCAGAACATCACCAAGATATGATTGCCTGCGCTAACCGATGGAAAGAGTTGCTCCTCATGGCAGGAGTAGACAAAGTAGAAATCATGCCTACCAAGGGAAATCCTATTGTTTATGCCGAAAAGATGGTCGATCCAACGGCAAAGACCGTGCTTATTTACGGACATTATGACGTGATGCCTGCCGAACCTTTTGAGCTTTGGAAGAGCAATCCCTTTGAGGCAGAGATAAGAGATGGACATATTTGGGCGCGTGGTGCCGATGACGACAAGGGGCAGTCGTTTATCCAAGCCAAGGCATTTGAATATGTTGTCAAGCACAACCTCTTAAAACACAACGTCAAATTCATCTTAGAAGGCGAGGAAGAGATTGGCTCGCCAAGCTTGAGCGACTTCTGTACCGAACATCAAGAGTTGCTAAAATGCGATGTTATCTTGGTTTCAGACACCAGTATGCTTTCTGCCGACCTGCCTTCTCTCACTACTGGGCTGCGTGGTTTGGCGTATTGGCAGATAGAAGTGACGGGTCCTAACCACGATTTACATTCGGGACACTTCGGTGGTGCTGTTGCCAATCCTATCAATGTGCTATGCAAACTCCTTGCGGATGTCACTAACGAGGATGGCAGGATAACCATTCCCGGCTTTTATGACGACGTAGAAGACATACCAACAGAAGAACGTAAGTTGGTGGCAGCTATACCCTTTGATGAAAAAGCATACAAACAAAACATTGGAGTAGACGAGCTTTTTGGCGAAAAAGGCTTCTCCACCATTGAGCGAAACGGTTTCCGTCCATCGTTCGATGTATGTGGTATTTGGGGTGGATATACAGGCGAGGGGTCGAAAACGGTACTTCCTTCAAAGGCATACGCTAAGCTTTCCACCCGATTAGTACCTCACCAAGACCATGAGAAGATTGGACAGTTGGTGGTAGACTACTTCAAACGAGTAGCACCTAAGACAGTTAAGGTGGACATCCAATCGCTGCATGGCGGTCAGGCGTACGTTTGTCCTATTGACTTACCAGCTTATCAGGCTGCCGAGCGTGGTTTCGAAAAGGCCTTTGGTAAGCGTCCTTTACCCGTGCGCCGTGGAGGTAGCATCCCTATTATTGCCACCTTTGAAAAGATATTAGGTGTAAAAACGATATTGATGGGATTTGGCTTAGAATCGAACGCCATTCATTCGCCTAACGAGAACATGCCATTAGACATGATTTGGCGTGGCATCGAAGCCGTTGTCAACTTCCATTTGGAGTTTGACAAGCTCTAATCTCACCTACAATCACAGCAAGAGAGGAAACATCAACAGGGGTGGTTAAGTGAATAGACACCATCGCTGTTCGTGCTTCCTCTTTTCTTTTATGCCAAAGTCTGCAACTGAAAGAGAAGGAGGTTGCGGGAAATAAAAGTGCCATGTGCCTGATTTCATGTACAAAACCAGCATCGTTTAATGCCCAATGCGTAAAGGTTCTTTCTTCCTCGTTACATACAAACCAGCAAAAGTAAGGGCACCATTGAGCATCAATAGTTCATATCCAAAATGATACCCCCACATTTGCTGTGCCAAAACGTCCAACGCATAACACAAAATCGGTGAGAGAATGGCAAAATAAGGAACCCAACGATCTGTCACTTGATACTTGGTAAATAAGCCAAAAGCAAAGAGTCCTAACAAAGGTCCATACGTATAAGAGACAAGTATGTAGATGGCATCAATGAGATTGGTTGAATTAAAGGTTCTAAATAGCAGTATGAAGATAATAAACACCACACTCATTCCTGCATGTACTCGATGCCGTAATGCCTCATCGTCGGCTTTTTCCTTAATATCCACACAGTAGGTCGTAGTCAATGCCGTCAGTGCAGAATCGGCACTGCTGAACGATGCCGCCACAATACCAATGGTGAACAACACCACGACCATGTTTCCCATTTTGCCTGTTGCTGCAAACATGGGCAACAGTTCATCGCCCGAGCTTGGCAGTGCTATCCCTTCTTGCTGTGCGAGCATCGACAGCAACACCCCTAAGCATAAAAATAAGAGGTTCGTAGGCACAAAGGCAAGCCCATAAGTACACATGTCTTTTTGGGCTTCTCGTAGCGTTTTACAGGTCAGGTTCTTTTGCATCATGTCTTGATCAAGCCCTGTCATCACCACTACAATAAAGATTCCACTGATAAAGAGTTTCCAGAAATTCTGCTTAGACACCCAATCATCAAACACAAAGACCCTACTTCTCTCATCTTGGACAATCGTTGTCACAACCTCATTGACACTCAGATTGAGCATTGACATGACATTAATGATGATAAAGATGAGCGCCATGAACATACAAAATGTTTGAAAGGTGTCCGTCCATACCAGCGTCTTGATACCTCCTCGACGAGTATAAAGCCAAATGAGCGCAACCAATACCAACACCGTTATCACAAAGGGGATTCCTAAGGCATCGAGTACGAAACGTTGAAGTATCATACAAACCACATAAAACTTCACCGCTGCACCCGACATCTTGGACAACAAGAAGAACCAAGCTCCTGTCTTGTACGACCTTGTCCCCAACCGTTGCTGCAAATAAGAATAGATAGTGGTGAGATTCAATCGGTAATAAATGGGCAGAAGAACAAAGGCTACAGCTACATAGCCCAAGACAAACCCCAAGCAAGTTTGCAGATAGGTCATCCCAATGGTATTCACCATGCCGGGTACAGAGACGAAAGTAACGCCCGAGATGGAAGCACCTATCATCCCAAAAGCCACCAAATACCATGGAGACTGCCGGTTTCCACGATAAAAAGTGTCGTTGGTTGACTGCTTTGCTGTTAGTCGACTGACCAAAAGCAACACCCCAAAGTAAGACAATATGGTAAGAATAATCGTCATATTTCGACACAAAGATACATAATATCATTGGTTGCTTGCAAGAGAAGTAATATCTTTTTGCTAACTTTGCAAAAACTACCACCCAAAGACAGATTGCTATTGTCTCAATAACTTTCTTATCACTAAGGGTTTCATCATTATAAAGAACAAATAAAAACAACAGAAGATGAGTAAACAAAAAAAGTTTATACTTCAGGAGAACGAGATACCTACACAATGGTATAACATTCAGGCAGACATGGTGAACAAACCTTTGCCTTTACTAAATCCAAAAACAAAGCAACCTGTCACAGTAGAAGATTTAGCGCAAATCTTTAATTTAGAGTGTTCTAAACAAGAATTAGATACGCAACATGCTTGGATTGATATTCCCGAACCCGTACGTGAAATGTACACCTACTATCGTGCAACACCCCTTGTACGGGCATACGCATTGGAAAAAGCACTTGACACCCCTGCTCACATTTACTTCAAAAACGAAAGTGTCAATCCACTTGGCTCACACAAAATCAATTCGGCATTGGCACAATGCTACTATTGTAAACAAGAAGGCACTACAAATGTAACCACTGAGACAGGTGCTGGGCAGTGGGGAGCGGCTCTTAGTTATGCGGCAAAGATTTTTGGTTTGGAAGCCGCTGTGTATCAAGTCAAGATTTCCATGCAGCAAAAACCTTATCGCAGCAGTATTATGCGCACCTTTGGCGCAACCGTAGAAGGTTCGCCCTCTATGTCTACACGCGCAGGAAAAGATATCATCACCCGTGACCCACACCATCAAGGAAGTCTTGGAACAGCTATTTCAGAAGCGATAGAACTGGCGACTACCACTCCTCACTGCAAGTACACTCTGGGTTCGGTACTTAATCATGTATCGTTACACCAAACAGTGATTGGGTTGGAAGCCGAGAAACAAATGGCAATGGCTGGCGAATATCCCGACAAAGTTATCGCCTGTTTTGGAGGTGGTAGCAACTTCTCTGGGCTTGCCTTCCCCTTTATGCGCCATAACTTGCTGGACGGAAAGCAAACAGAGTTTATCGCTGCCGAACCCAGCAGTTGTCCCAAACTAACCAGAGGCAAGTTTGAATACGACTTTGGTGACGAGGCTGGTTATACTCCCCTATTGCCGATGTACACTTTAGGTCACGATTTCAAGCCTGCCAACATCCATGCTGGCGGTCTTCGCTATCACGGTGCAGGCACCATTATCTCACAACTGGTAAAAGATAAGTTGATGCATGGCGTTGATATTCCACAACTGGAAGCCTTCGATGCAGGGCTGTTGTTTTCACGAACAGAAGGAATTATCCCAGCACCAGAGAGTTGTCATGCCATTGCCTGCACGATTCGTGAAGCCAAGAAATGCAAAGAAAGTGGCGAAGCCAAGGTACTTTTATTCAGTCTTTCTGGTCACGGGCTCATTGACATGACCGCCTACGAGAGCTATCTCAGCGGTGACTTGCGCAACTACACGATTAGTGACGAAGACATTGCTCAAAGTTTGCAGAATGTTCCGCAAGTACCAATGAAATAAGGACTTTGTACATCGGAGGTTGAACGATAACCCTATCAATTCACAGTCTATCCATGTAAGAGAGAGACAGCGGCACTCGTCATCAAGAGGAACAAACCTCATGATAGAGAAGGAACAACATCACTTCCACTATCGCATCCTCTTGATTTGCAAAAAGTCCCACAAACCGACCACTCTCATCGTTATTTTGTAACGGTGGGAGTGGTATTTTTCTTTACAAAGCCCCTCTCATAACTTTCATATTTGCCAACACACTTCCACTTGCTCGCAAATATGCGCAGCATTTCGAAGAAGCTATATCGCAATGAATATCAGATGGTTAAAGCGTTAATAGCACTTTTTTGAGCCGAATAAAAAGCAGGGATAAGACATTAAAGCAATGAGTTAGATGGATTGAAGTAATGGGTTAAGGGGTCTGTCAACATATACTAAGCGGACAAAAGTATGTATTTTGGCGTCTTATCTCCATGGGTTTGTCTAATTATTTGCAATTTTTGCTCGTTTTAAGGAAAAAATCTATGCTCAAAACCTCTTATTTTTT
>NZ_HG417099.1:24320-29730 GCF_000455445.1 Hoylesella timonensis 4401737 = DSM 22865 = JCM 15640
TATTTTTTTCTATTTCGCAAAAAATAAACACCCGCTTTTTTGTCATTTTTTAGGACAAATTACAAATTAAATGGTGCCCTCTTTCATGTTACACATATTTATAAAAAATATGAAATAATAGGCACATTCAGAATTATTTCGTACTTTTGCATCAATGGGTAATGCCACGCAAACTCTACCATCAACGTTGGAGTGATTGTTGGGCATGATTCCTACATATATAAAAATAGCTATAATCAATATATGAACGTTTTAGAATTGAGCGAACAAGAGATTGGTCGCAGACAGAGTCTTCAAGAGTTGCGCAACATGGGCATAGACCCTTACCCCGCTGCAGAGTTTCCTACCAACGCTTTCAGTACTGACATCAAAGAACAATATCAGGACGGCGAAGAGAAACGAGAAGTGGTGATAGCTGGACGCATGATGACACGCCGCATCATGGGAAAAGCAAGTTTTATGGAGCTGCAAGACTCGAAAGGCAGAATACAGGTGTATATCACTCGCGATGACATTTGCCCCGATGACAACAAAGACTTATACAATGTGGTATTTAAGAGATTGATGGACATTGGTGATTTTGTGGGCATCAAAGGCTTTGTGTTCAAGACACAAACGGGCGAAATTTCTGTACATGCACAAAGTTTAACCCTGCTCAGCAAGGCGTTGAAGCCTCTCCCTATTGTGAAATACAAAGACGGTGTAGCATACGATAAATTTGAAGACCCCGAATTGCGCTATCGTCAACGATATGTTGACTTGGTAGTGAATGATGGAGTGAAGGATACATTCTTACAACGTGCCACCGTACTGCGTACCATGCGTAAGGTCTTAGACGATGCAGGCTATACGGAGGTAGAGACCCCTACGCTGCAATCGATAGCAGGAGGAGCCAGTGCACGCCCCTTTACCACGCATTTCAATGCATTGAACATAGATATGTACATGCGAATTGCCACGGAGCTATACCTGAAACGTCTTATCGTGGGCGGTTTCGAGGGTGTGTACGAAATAGGCAAGAATTTCCGAAACGAAGGAATGGATAGAAACCACAACCCAGAATTTACTTGTATGGAGCTATATGTACAATACAAGGACTACAACTGGATGATGGAATTCACAGAGAAATTGCTCGAAACCGTATGTATTGCCGTAAACGGTAGTCCCGAAAAAGAGATTGACGGACAGTTAGTCAGCTTCAAGGCGCCTTACCGAAGGTTGCCTATCCTTGATGCTATCAAAGAGAAAACGGGCTATGACCTGAACGGAAAGGATGAAAACGAGATAAGAGAAATCTGCAAGAAGCTCAACATGGAGATTGACGATAGCATGGGAAAAGGCAAGCTGATTGATGAAATCTTTGGCGAATTTTGCGAAGGAACTTATATTCAACCCACCTTTATCACAGACTATCCAGTAGAAATGTCGCCACTTACCAAAATGCACCGTAGCAAACCGGGACTCACTGAACGATTTGAATTGATGGTAAATGGTAAAGAATTGGCAAATGCTTATTCAGAATTAAACGATCCTATCGACCAAGAAGAACGCTTTCAGGAGCAAATGAAATTGGCAGACAAGGGTGACGACGAAGCCATGATTATCGATCATGACTTTTTGCGTGCGCTACAATATGGTATGCCTCCTACTTCTGGTATTGGTATTGGCATTGACAGATTGGTAATGCTCATGACGGGAAAAACGTTTATACAAGAGGTTTTGCTCTTCCCACAAATGAAACCAGAAAAGAAGATACCTCAAAGTACCATTGAAGAGTGGGCGGAGATTGGTGTTCCCGAGCAGTGGGTTGCTGTCTTTAGAAAAGCAGGATACAATTTGATTTCAGACATCAAAGACGTAAAAGCACAAGCCTTGCAAATGAATGTCTGTGGAATCAACAAGAAATATAAGTTGGGTTATGAGCAACCTAAAGTAGAGCAATTCCAAGAATGGATTGACAGAAGCCAAAAGAATTCATAATTTCCCACTCCCCATTCATACGTTCCTTCACCTGTTTATACAGAATAATAGAGGTAAGAAAAATGAAGAACGAATGGCAATGTAGTATGAAGAACGAAAAATAATGAATTACAACTGTGGTAAGATAGCAATCATTGGAGGCGGTAGTTGGGCAACAGCTATAGCCAAGATTGTTGTATCGCATACGCATCACATTGGATGGTATATGCGACGTGACGACCGTATCGCCGATTTCAAACGACTGGAGCACAATCCTGCTTACCTCACGAGTCTTCATTTCAATGTCAGGGAAATCTTCTTTTCATCAGACATCAATAAAATTGCAGAGGCTTACGATACGCTCATCTTTGTCACTCCGTCACCATACTTTAAGAATCATCTGAAGAAACTCAAGACTCGTTTACGTGACAAGTTCATTATTACCGCTATCAAGGGTATTGTGCCAGATGAAAATGTGGTATGCTCCGAGTACTTTCATCGTGTGTATGACGTGCCTTACGAAAACCTTGCCGTTATTGGAGGACCTTCACATGCCGAAGAAGTGGCTTTAGACCGGTTGTCGTATCTTACTATTGGATGTTCCAACATTGAGAAAGCAGAAGCTTTTGCAGAGCTGATTGCCAGCGAGGTGATAAAGACAAAGATTTCAACCGACGTGTTAGGGATAGAGTATTCATCCGTCTTGAAGAACGTGTACGCCATAGCTTCTGGTATTTGTAGCGGTTTGAAATATGGCGACAACTTCCAGGCGGTCTTGATTGCTAACGCTGTACAAGAAATGAATAGATTTTTGATGTCTGTTCACCCTATCGAAAGGAGTCCTTACGATTCCGTCTATTTGGGCGACTTGTTAGTGACTTGTTATTCAAACTTTTCACGCAATCGAACGTTTGGTACGATGATTGGCAAGGGATACTCCGTGAAGAGTGCACAAATAGAAATGGAGATGATTGCTGAGGGATATTTTGGAACGAAGTGCATGAAAGAAATCAATAAACACATGCACGTAAACATGCCCATCTTGGATGCCGTGTATAATATTCTATATGAGCATATCAGTCCGCAAATAGAGATTAAGTTATTAACAGATTCATTTAGATAATAGAAAATGAAAAGTATTAGTTTAGACATTACAAAAGCCACCCAGTTCTTGAAACCAGGAACAGTGGAAGACTTTGAATCAAAGGTAAAAGAGGCTCAAGATGCGCTTGAGAAGGGCACTTGCCCCGGTAACGATTTCTTAGGTTGGCTTCACCTGCCATCGTCTATCACTTCCGATTTTCTTAACGACATTCAAGCGTGTGCGAATACACTACGTGAAAATTGCGAAGTGCTTGTTGTTGCAGGTATTGGTGGTAGCTATTTAGGAGCTCGTGCCGTGATAGAGGCTTTGAATAACTCGTTTGCATGGTTGGTTAATGACAAAAAAAATCCTACCATTCTCTTTGCAGGAAACAATATCGGTGAAGACTATTTAGCAGAACTTACCGATTATTTGAAAGACAAAAAGTTTGGAGTTATCAATATTTCTAAGTCGGGTACGACTACCGAAACTGCCCTTACCTTCCGCTTGCTGAAAAAACAATGTGAAGAACAGCGTGGTAAAGAAGAGGCTAAAAAAGTGATTGTCGCCATTACAGACGCCAAGAAAGGAGCTGCAAGAACTTGTGCCGACAAAGAGGGATACAAGAGTTTTATCATTCCCGACAATGTAGGTGGACGTTTTTCTGTCCTTACTCCAGTAGGTTTGTTACCCATTGCGTGTGCAGGGTTCAGCATCAAAGAATTAGTACAAGGTGCAACCGATATGGAAAAGGCAACGGGCAAAGACGTTCCTTATCAAGAAAATATAGCCGCACAATATGCAGCTGTTCGTAACGCTTTGTACAGTCATGCTGGCAAAAAAATAGAGATTGTAGTGAATTATCAACCAAAGCTCCACTTCATGGCAGAATGGTGGAAACAGCTCTACGGTGAGAGCGAAGGCAAAGAACACAAGGGCATCTTCCCTGCTGCCTGCGATTTCACAACAGATCTTCATTCCATGGGACAGTGGATACAAGAGGGTGAACGCTCTATCTTTGAAACTGTCATCAGCATAGAGCAGCCTCAACGCAAAACGTTGTTCCCAAAGGACGAGGAAAATCTTGACGGATTGAACTTCTTAGAAGGCAAACGAGTGGACGAAGTCAACAAGATGGCGGAGTTAGGTACACGTTTGGCACACGTAGACGGTGGTGTTCCAAACCTCCGAATTAGCGTTCCCGAACTGAATGAATACTACATTGGACAGCTCATCTATTTCTTTGAAATTGCTTGCGGAATCAGTGGCAACCTGCTAAGCGTTAATCCTTTTAACCAACCGGGGGTAGAAGCTTACAAGAAGAATATGTTTGCTCTACTCAACAAACCTGGATACGAAGCTGAAAGCAAAGCTATCCAAGAGCGTTTGGCAAACGAGAAATAAGATAAATGTTTCAACAAACAATAAATAACTATCTAAAAAAGCATGGCTTTGGGACATTCGCACCCAAAGTCGTGCTTTTTGATATGGACGGGGTGTTATACAACTCCATGCCACACCATGTCGTTGCATGGCAGAAAGCAATGCAATCTTTCGGCATTGACATGACGGAAAAAGATGTATATGCAACCGAAGGCATGAAAGGAATTGACACCATACGAATGTTAGTTCGTGAACAGCAAAACCGTGAGATGAGCGAGAAAGAGGCGCAAGCAATGTACGATGAGAAGGGTAGATTGTTTCATGAGATGCCTCAAACACCTATCTTCGAAGGGGTGCTTACCATCATGCGCAAAATGAAACAATGTGGCATGCGCATTGGCGTTGTAACAGGAAGTGCACAAAAACCGCTCATCAATCGAGTTGCAAAAGATTTTCAGGACTTCGTTCTGCCCGAACATATCGTGACAGCCTATAGTATTAGGCATGGCAAGCCTGCACCAGACCCGTATTTGAAAGGACTGGAACTCACAGGAGGATTTCAACCTTGGGAAGGAATTGTTGTAGAAAATGCGCCCATGGGAGTACGGGCAGGTGTGGCAGCTCAAATCTTCACGGTGGCTATCAACAGCGGACCACTTCCAAATGAGTTGTTACTTGAAGAAGGAGCTGATTTGATTTATCCTGACATGATGACCTTTGCACAGCAATGGGACGAACTGATACAAGTGGCAACTCATTAAGCTACCTGTACCGAAATTACATTCCAATTCCTTGCAAGAAGTCTGTCACTATCACTGTTCACATGGACACCAAAACATAAAGTGGCTAACAACCATTGTTATAGCCACTTTATGATATTCCGATTGAAAGGCAATCACTTCCATATAGCCGTGCTATATGACAACAGCCGTGCCACTAACAGCTACCATTAACATACTATTGCCTTCGCCAATAGTTTCGTAA
>NZ_HG417099.1:29756-32542 GCF_000455445.1 Hoylesella timonensis 4401737 = DSM 22865 = JCM 15640
TTTCGTAATCAATATCTATCCTTACAATAGCGTTAGCTCCAAGTTCGGCTGCACGCACATTCAGCAATTGTACATGTCTGTCATAGAGGGCGTTTTCAAACCCGTCTGCTGTTACAGATTTGATTCCTTGATGACTGGAACAGCTTGTAAATAGCGTACTTAATATCACGATAATAAAACCCTTCAATAAATTGTTCATCCATTTAGTTGCTCTTAATCATCTCAAAATTGCAATAAAAGTTGAATCTATCAAATAAATCTTACAAAAGTTCAATACGTACGACATATTTTTCGTTGTTTATATCCGTAGCTATCTCCTTTTGAGAAAGCTTTGTTTGTGTATCATTGACATTGTAGCATTGCTCATTATTGATTGATAGTTCAATGCTTGGTGAATGGTAGCACAACTGGTTTTCGTACTGTTTGTGTTGGTTTAAATGTGTCTAAGGCAACACACGAATGCCAAATTTTTCCCCTGGTTGTGGCTTTTTGTGTTACACACATAAAAATTTTTCTCTGTAGTTTTGCCCCAATTTGTTTTTTTCTCTACTTTTGCGAAGTAACAACATTAAACGGAAAGCGATGAAAACCAAGACTTTTATTCTTTTATTGTTCCTTACTGTCTTGTCCATAGGAGCATCGGCACAAGGCCGAATGATGCCCAAACTCGACAAGGTAACCATCTTTTCAAAAGGCGCACAGGTATACCGTCACAAACAAGTGGTCCTGCAAGCCGGCGAACAAACACTCAGTTTCACGGGACTGTCACCCTACATAGATGTCAACAGCATACAGGTCAAGGCCGGAGGCAACGTGACAATACTTGGCGTCAGTCAGCGATTCATTCGTCCCGACAGTGCCATGCTTTCCGGACAGCTGCGTGCTGCAGAAGCTGCACTAAAGAAAGCACGCAACCACCAAGCTGAGGTAAAAGCCAAGCGAACGGTGATGAAGTCGCAACTGGAGATGGTGAAAACCAACAGTTCCACAGCTGCACGCACCGTTGCGACACCCCTCGAAGCCATCAAACAGCTCAACCAATATTATTATGACGAAACCATGGCCATCAACAAGCGGCTCATCGGGCTCGACGAAGAAGAGCAGCAGGCCAACCACAATATGGAAAAGCAACAAGAAGTCATAGACTCCCTCGCTGGACTCAATACCAAACGGCTCACCGTAATCGATGTCAAGGTTGATGCGCCGCGAGCTTCAAATGCGAACTTCACCTTTGTCTACTACGTCAATGGAGCATCTTGGTACCCCACATACGAACTCCGTTCCGCCAGCACTGCGGCTCCCCTGCAACTCACCTACAAAGCCAACATCACGCAACAAACCAATGAAGACTGGCGCAACGTGCCCGTCACACTATCGTCGGCCAATCCCAACCGCAGCAATGTGTCGCCCGAGCTAAAGACTTATTGGCTCGACTACGGCCTCGCGGCACCCACCTATGACTTTGGTATAGATAACAATCGCGTCTCTGGCACTATCACCGACGAGGAAGACAATCCCGTCATCGGCGCCACCATCCAAGTGAAAGGCACCACCATCGGCACCGTAAGCGACATCGACGGACACTACACGCTCACGCTTCCCAATGGCAATCGCAATGTGGAAGCGAGCTACATTGGCATGGAAACACAAGTGAAGCAAGCCACAGGAAACCGCCTCGACTTCTGCATGGAGAATAGCAAACTGGCATTGGAAGAAGTGGTGGTCACGGGATTTGCAAGCAAAGACATTAAATCGAACGTAAAATTTACAGCTCCAGTGATAAAGGCCGACAGGGAGGTGAAGGCCGAAAGCATCGCTGATGAAAACAGCATGGATGTCAGTTCCACTGCCGCCAAGTTTGGATATGAGTTTGAGATAGGGCATCCGCTGACCATTCTCTCCGACAACAAGCCCGTGAGTTGCCAGATAGGCAAATGCCAATTACCCACCACCTATGCTTACAAGGGTGTTCCCAAGATTGACAAGAGCGCTTTCCTCGTGGCTGATGCTACCGGCTGGAACGAGCTGAACCTTATTCAGGGAGAGGCCACCGTGTTCTTCGACAACAGTTACGTGGGAAAAACCATCCTCAATCCCGACCAACAAATCGATACCCTCCACCTCGCCATGGGGCGCGACAATGGCATCCATATCGAACGGAAACTCATCAAGAACAACACCTCACGCAGACTGCTGGGTAGCAGCAGAGTGCAGACCATGGACTGGGAAATCAGCATACGCAATGCCCGAGCCGAACAAGTGGTCATCAGCATTTACGACCAACTGCCCGTTTCGAGAAATTCAAGCATCACAGTCATGCCTCAAGAATTAAGTGGCGGACAACTCGACAAGCTGAACGGGCAGGTAGTCTGGAAGCTGACACTTGCTCCAGGTGAAGTTAAAAAGCTGTCGCTTGGCTATCAGGTGAAGTATGACAAATACCGTCGTCTCACTATAGAATAAGGAGAAAATTGGAGTACCTGAATTTGAAGGCTCATCTATTCATTGCACACATGCTGGCTGTGTAGGGAAAAGTGTTTTAGAATTAGCAACTCATCGCATCAACAGTCACATACCTGTCGCTTTACTACCTTGACTTTTGGCTCAGTAGAAAATCAATGGGGATAGGCATATAGTTTTGCAATTCTGAATAAAAAGAACTTCTTGTCTGCCACTCCTCTTAGATTGGCTCGGAAAAGTTTAATTTTGGCATTGAACGATTCTGCCATGGCATTCGAAGATCTGTTGTTATAGAAGTTCAATATCTCATCATAATGCTCGTAAAA
>NZ_HG417099.1:33958-177241 GCF_000455445.1 Hoylesella timonensis 4401737 = DSM 22865 = JCM 15640
GTCGGTTATATTAACTGCTTCCATGAACCCCTTGGACTCGAAGGTGGCATTACCTGACAAAGTCTTGTCCATACGTTCGTCAAGACTAATATGAAACTCAGGTCCAACCTCGCAGACAGAAACGATAGTAAAATAATCTAATATTTGAGAAGGCAAAACAAGAGTTGCCAAGGTGCGTAACATTTTTTCTTCCATAATGCGAAGGTCGGAATTATTAAGATAAATAACAAATTATTCCCCAGGAAATTTCTACTGAGCCTGACTTTTTGATTGATGACGGGTACCCACAGAAAGATTTATTACATTTCACCATGAAGGCTGAATTCCTCATTCGAAATTCAGCCTTATTTGGTACGCTCGACATGAGTATTATCTAACGGGTACAAGTCCCGAGTAAGTTCTAATAGCGGGAATTAGTCCAAAAAGGAACTCTCTATTCACACAACAGGATGGAATCCGACAACAGATTAGAAGTGACATATCTCTAAGGGATGGCCGAAAACAACTTGTCACACACTGTGAGGCGTAAAAGTACGAACTGCCGTATGCCGAAGGGCACGTACGGTGATGTGGGAGGTCAGTAAATGTGAAAGTAGGGGGAAATGCCTTTTACGAGTAACATTTACCTCTTACCCAATTTCCGATTGAAAAGCAATCACTTCCATATAACCGTGCTATATGACAACAGCCGTGCCACTAACAGCTACCATTAACATACTATTACCTTCGCCAATGGTTTCGTAATCAATATCTATCCCTACAATAGCGTTAGCTCCAAGTTCGGCTGCACGGTCTTGCATCTCTTGCATGGAGGTTTCTTTTGCCTGTCTCAATACTTTTTCGTACGCATTGCTGCGCCCGCCAATAAAATCACGTATTCCAGCAAGAAAATCCTTGAAGACATTTGCACCAATAATGGTTTCACCCGTAACAACACCTTTATAGGAAAGAATCTTACTTCCTTCAATCGTTGGAGTTGTGGTTATAAGCATGTATTATGACTTCTTGAAAAGAGAAGCTATCCAAAGTAACAACACTGCACCTACCACTGCGGTTCCCAAAGAGCCAATAGTTCCGCCCCAAGAGATGTTGAACAAACTCAATGTCCAACCACCGACAACACCGCCAATGATACCTAAAATCAAATTCCATAAAAAGCCGAAGCCTCCACCACGCATGATTTTACCTGCAATAAAACCTGCTAAACATCCAATGATAATTGATCCAATAAGTCCAAACATAATTCCTATTTTTTAAGTTATTAATAAATTAAGCCGTTCAAAAAACAGAACATCCATTTACAGGGATGAAAGTTAGTCGAAAGAAAAGACTCATTATGGAATGCAATAATAAAAAAATCACCTCCACTGTCTATAAACGACAACCATAAGTACCCTCTCTTCTCTTACAAAGATAATAAAACTTTTTTACTTATGTTAGAATTTTTACATAAAATAACTAAATTTTATTATTCGTGAATCACTCACCTATTATATAGAGAAGAAGTCGCTAACCGCAAAATCTACATTATCAAACGTTCTATAGTTTTGTGTCCGAAGACTTTATTGGTTTGCCAGCTTGCTCCCATTCCAAGATACCACCCTTCAAATTGTTGACAGTGAAACCAGCCTTTTGCAACTTACGTGCAGCATTCAGGCTACGCTTTCCCGAACGACAATATACGAATACAGGCTTTTCCGTTGAGAACTTTGCCTGTACCTGACGAAGAAAATCGGGCTGCTGAACATCTATATTGGCAGCATTGCCTATTTTTCCAGCCGCAAACTCATCAGCAGTTCGGACGTCAATCAATTGGACATCAGGTGCCTGAATGGCTTTTTCAAACGCATTTGCATTCATCGTATGGATTCCATCCGGCTGAATACATCCTCCAAAAATACTACCCATCATCATAATTAGCAATCCTTTTAATTTGTTCATGTTCATAGATTTATCTTTATTGTTAGACTTCAAAGATAGTGATAATTGATGAAACTCAGACACCTGAATGCGAATTATTTCACTTTCGCTGTCCTTAGAACTAAAACAAACACACCTTCTTTTGTGCGATTTCTGTCTATGCGCCTCACACTCCAACAGTGTCGAAATGCTTTTTCTGTCAGAAAGAAGATAAATAAATTTGCTTTTAGACGGGTCAATATCATATTTTTTCGTTACCTTTGCAAGTGTATAACAAAACATTCCAAAGATGTCTTGAACGAAATAGGAATCACAGCACCTCGTTTAGTTATACAATAGCGAATAATTAAAAAACATATATGGACGATTATCATTCGGAAAAATGTAAACGGAACGTTGAAGAATAGGCCTAAAAAAGACTAATCTTCAGCAACATTAATAATGGAGATTAGTCATCATGAGAACCTATTGGAATACAAACGATATATTACGTCCCATTGAAGAATGGCAGCCAAATTGCTGGATTCAAGTAACTTGTCCTACAGAAGAAGACCAACAGGAGTTAGTTGAGCACTTCAAAGTCCCAGATTATTTCTTCCAAGATATCAGTGATACGGATGAGCGTGCCCGCTATGAATATGACGATGGCTGGATGCTCATTATTCTTCGTATTCCTTATGTGAAGGAAATAAGATCGCGGACACCCTATACGACAGTCCCGTTGGGTATCATTCATAAACGTGATGTCACCATTACCGTTTGCTATTACGAAACCAATATGATGATAGATTTTGTGAGTTATCAACAAAAACGCAATTCTGGTTTCACCGATTATGTTGACATGATTTTCCGATTGTTCTTGTCAAGTGCTGTATGGTACCTAAAACGATTGAAGCAGATTAGCACGTTGATAGAGAAAGCCAAACACAATCTCGATCACGAAGTAAACAACGAGAGCCTGATAGGACTTAGTAGACTGCAAGACTCTCTGACTTATTTTATCACTTCGATACGTGGAAATGAGAACTTATTGGCAAAATTGAAGTTCAAACTACAAGTGGACGAACTTGATGTTGACCTCATTGAAGACGTCAATATTGAGATGACGCAGGCTCGAGAGACAACGAGTATTTACGCAAACATCTTGGAATCGACGATGGATACTTATTCGAGCATCATTAATAATAATATGAATACCGTGATGAAAACGCTCACCTCAGTATCTATTCTCATGATGTCTACCACGTTAGTGGCCTCACTGTATGGAATGAACGTCATCAATGGAATGGAAACTTATAAGTACGGATTTATCGTTGCTATCGGAATTTCAATATTAGTGGCAGTCCTTTCTTGGGCTATTATGCGCTATAAACGCTTTATATAACCCCAAAAACAGCAAAAATTCTACGTTTCTTTAGGAAGTTAGCGTATTTTTATTTAAGTTTGCAACATTGTTCAGCCCTATAAACTAACAAGAATATTATAATAGATAATTGCAATGGCATCGTGATAAGCTATTTGATTGATGCCTAACACTGAAATACCATATCATAAACTTAAAACAGTGAATTGATGGACTCTCAAGAAAACACCCTCAATCAGGGTAATTTAGAAAGCGAAAAACAAGTTGTCAATGCCGAGCAAGCAACCTCTTCTGAGGCTGAAATGGTCAAGGAAGAAACGCCGAGTGATAAGGCTGCTTCGGAAGTAGCAAAAGCGCAAGTAGAGAATGCCTGTGCCTCAAACGAAGAAGTTGAAACTGAAGCAACTCAAGAAGAAACACCAGAAACGTCTGAACATACACTCAAAGAGGAAGAGGACGCTGATAATGCAGAGCAAGCCGCGCGCGTTTACCAAAATAAGCAAGAGATTTTAGACCGTCTCAAAGAGATAGTATCGAGCGATGAATACCCTGTAAAGAAAGAGTTAGACCATCTTAAAACGATGTTCTATAAGTTTCATATCGCTGAACGAGAAGCCCAACAAAAGGAATATCTTGACAAAGGCGGGGACCCTGAGTCCTATCAAATAGTACCTGACAGCTTGGAAGAAACATTCAAGACACAAATGGGAGTCATTAAGGAAAAGCGTGCAAAGATTTTCCAGCAACAAGAAGAAGAAAAGCAAGAAAACTTAAAGAAGAAAGAAGCTATTATTGAGCAAATCAAAGGCATGGCAACATCGCCCGATCAGGCGAACAAATCTTTCCATGATTTTAAGGAACTTCAACAGCAATGGAAAGAGATAAAGTCGGTACCTGCCGACAAAGCCAATGAGCTATGGCGCAATTACCAGTTGTATGTGGAGCAATTCTATGACTTGTTAAACCTGAACAGAGAGGCACGAGAATACGACTTCAAGAAAAATTTGGAGCTGAAAACAAAGCTGTGTGAAGCTGCTGAAAATCTTGCTAATGAGGAAGATGTCGTAAGTGCTTTCCACCAATTGCAAGAATTACATCAACAGTACCGTGAAATAGGTCCCGTCTCCAAAGAATTGCGCGATGAGATATGGAACCGCTTCAAAGCTGCTTCTACTGTCGTCAACAAGCGTCATCAGCAGCATTTCGAAGAATTGCGGGCAAAAGAAAATGAGAATTTAGAAAAAAAGATAGCACTCTGTGAAAAAGCAGAGGAAATTGTAGCGCAAGAAAATACAAAGGCGAAGGACTGGGAAGAGCGTACACAAGAGGTAATAGACCTTCAAGCAGAATGGAAAACCATAGGGTTTGCCCCACAAAAGATGAATGTCAAAATCTTTGAAAGGTTCCGAACAGCTTGCGATCAGTTCTTCACGAACAAAGCTACTTTCTTCAAAGAGATGAAAGAACGCTTTGCGGAAAACGCTGAAAAGAAACAAGCATTGGTTGAAAAGGCAAAAGCTTTGTCAAATAGCACGGATTGGAAGTCGACAAGTGACAAACTCATTGCGCTGCAAAAGGAATGGAAGACTATCGGTATGGTGCCCAGAAAACGCGGAGATCAACTGTGGAATGAGTTCAACACCGCTTGCAACACGTTCTTTGAAGCACGCAACCAGGCGAATGCAGGAGCGCACAACGAGGAACGAGAAAACTTGGACAAGAAGCGAGACATTATCAAAAAGCTCCAAGAAATGAGCGAAGAAGTGGGTGAAGAACTTCAGGAAAAGGTTCAAGCCTTAGTTGACGAGTTCAACCAGATAGGGCATGTTCCGTATAAAGAGAAAGACAGCGTGTACAAAGAATTCCACGACATTTTAGACAAACTGTATAGCGATTTACACATTTCTAATGCACGCCGTCATCTTGATAATTTCAAGAACAACCTTAAAAACGTAGCAAAACGAGGCGACAATGCGCTGGACAATGAACGCGGACGGTTGATGTATCGATACGAACAACTCAAATCAGACATCACTACTTATGAGACAAATTTGGGGTTCCTCAATGCTTCAAGCAAAAAAGGCTCGAGTCTGCTGGACGAAATGAATCGGAAAGTAGAAAAATTGAAAGAAGATTGCGAGATGATTCGCGCCAAAATCAAGGCTATCGATGCAGAAAATAAGAAAACAGAATAACCTTTATAACGAGAGAAGTTAAAAGGTTAGGCGATTAGCAAACAATGATATCTAAAAATCCCAACAGTTCGATGCTGCTGGGATTTTTGTATTTATCTTCTTCATTCGTCTCATTTATCTTGGGTACTGTTACAGAAATTAAAATTCTTCGCTACAACTACATTGCGTAAAGCGCAATCAAGCTGTCCGTTTGTGGTGACAAATCGACCCAACTCCATGAAAGTCTCATCATCAAGTCAAGGACTTGCAAGACATGCAAACATGAAACTATTTACACATGATGATACATTTCCTCAAACGGCAAGCGATAGCGATCGCTCCAAACACCATCGGGTAGGCGGATGCCGCAGGTGATAATTATGTTAATCTCTGAACAATAAGGCAAGCCTAATGCCTTCTTGACCAACCAACTGTCAAAGCCTTCCACTGGACAGGTGTCATATCCCTCTTCACTCATAGCCAACATAAACGTCTGTACTGCAAGGGCACAACTTTTATGAACGGTTATTCGTGTATCTGCTTCGGTCACCTGTTTCACGATAGGATGAAACAAACCGATGACTTGTGCCAAGAGTTTACGCACTAAGCCAAGCAAGCCAAAACAACGTGTGTAGAACAAAGGCATCACAAAATCGTAATACAACTTCCATTTCTTGATGCGCTTTTCGTGTTTCTCTGCAGGACTGTTCCGCCTCACATTCTCAATTTCAAAAGCTTTTACAGCCTTGGCATGCGCCCGATGCTTATCTCTTCGCGTAACAAAAACAACCATTTGTTGGGCGGTTGTTGCTGTTTGTTGGTCCAACTGTGCATGTGCCAACTTTTTAAGTACCGCAGGATCTGTGACATGATAGCACTCCCACAGTTGCATGTTCGAACTGGTAGGAGCCAATGTAGCTAATTCTAAACAATGTTTTACACGCTCATTATCCAACGGTTTTGTCGGATCGTAATGCCTTACAGCACGCCTATGATTCAAAATATCTTGTAAACTCATATCTATTAGTTTTATTTCTTTTTTTTAGAGAAAATACCCTATCGCTGCTCAAACGATATCTAAAATATCTTATTCTAATGCTCCAGCAAAATTAGGTATTTTTCATATCCTTGTGCTTTCATTTCTTCTTGGGGAATAAAGCGCAAAGAAACACTGTTTATACAATATCTCAACCCACCTCTGTCTTTAGGTCCATCGTTAAAAACATGTCCCAAATGTGCTTGACCTTTGGCACTTCGTACTTCGGTGCGTTGCATACCGTGAGACGAATCTTGCTTTTCTTCCAAGAAATGCGAGTCAATAGGTTTGCTGAATGCAGGCCAGCCACAGCCCGATTCAAACTTATCAGTACTCAAAAACAGCGGTTCGCCAGTGGTGATGTCCACATAGATGCCTGGTCTAAACTCATCATTGTACGCATTGTCATAAGGACGTTCGGTGGCAGCATGCTGAGTAACTTCGTATTGCAGAGGTGTCAACAACCGCTTTAGTTCAGCATCCGTTTTCTTCACATAGCGTGAAGATTCTGTTGTATCCTTGTTGGCAACACGTGCATACGCCATCAAAGCTTGCGGAACATGGCAGTATCCACTCGGGTTCTTGTCTAAATAATCCTGATGGTAGTCTTCTGCAGCATAGAAATTTCTAAGTGGCAGCACCTCAATCTGTAGCTTCTTCGTGTATTGCGTACCGAGTTTTGCCATCTCGGCTTGTATCAAAGGAAAATCATGTGCATCGGTATAATAAATACCTGTGCGATACTGTGTACCGACATCCACACCTTGTTTATTTAAAGAGGTAGGATCTATCGTTCTAAAATACAAATGTAGAAGCAAAGAAATGGGCAGTATTTGAGGGTTATAAACGACATGTACCGTTTCTGCAAAACCCGTCCGGTCCGTACAAACCTCCTCATAAGAGGGATTTTGTCCGCGTCCATTCGCATATCCCACTTCGGTGTGGAGAACTCCATTGATTTGTTTTAGAAAGTGTTCTGTACCCCAGAAGCAACCACCCGCTAGGTACAATTCAGCTTGTTCCTTCATATTTGATTCTTTTACTGTAGCTATTTGTGCTCGCCCATGACAACTCATCCACAGGAAAGCCAATAACAAACAAGGTATTTGATAACATATTTTTCTCACCCGAGTCAATCTTTTGATGATTTACAAATCTATGAAAAAATTTGAAGCATCGCAAAATTATACACTTAAAAAAATGAAAAGCAACCGTCCTTGAACACATTTTGTGGATGAAGATAGTGAGAATGCTGTCTTTAGAAAATCAAAAAAGTGCTTTCTACGAGAAGAAAACACCTTTATAATAGTTGGGATACTCGGACTCGAACCAAGAATGACAGGACCAGAATCTGTAGTGTTACCATTACACCATATCCCAATATTGAAATTACAATTACTAAATTGCGCTGCAAAATTACTATTTATTTTTGAGATGACCATAAGAAAAGACAGTTTTTTCTTAAAAAAATAAATTTAATCCTTATTTTCTACCTTTTTCGGTTATTTACCATTAACTTTGTGGAATATTATTACAGATAAATTATACTTGATATAACTGAATGAAATCATCAAACCAATTGGTTAAAACTATTACCAAAGGAATTCAAGAGAAAAAAGGACAAGATATCATTATTGCAGACCTGAGTGACATCGATGGAGCTATTGCCAACTATTTTGTAATTTGCCAAGGTAACTCTCCTGCACAAGTAGAAGCGATTTCAGAATCGGTAGGCGTGACTGTCCACAAAGATTTGAAGGAGAAACCCATCAATGTCGTGGGATTAGGTCTCAATCAGTGGGTTGCTATTGATTTTGCAGATGTGCTGGTACATGTGTTTTTACCAGAAACAAGAGCGTTCTATGATCTTGAAAATTTATGGGAAGATGCCAAATTGACCAAAATACCAAACATTGATTAAGTTGGCATCAATTTTGATGTCTACTTGCTGTCACTGCTAAATAATAATTATGGACAACAATAAAAATCCTTACAATAATAATAACGACAATCAACCCAAGATGCCTAAATTCAATATGAACTGGATTTATGCATTGGTAGCTATTACCTTGGGTATTCTCATTTTGACCAATGGGGGTAATCTATTATCTGCTCCAAACACCAGCAAAAAAGCTGACTATACAGTGTTTCAGCAGTATGTTGCCAAAGGTTATGCTGACAAAGTCGTGATTAATAAAGACAAGAGTACGCTGAAGATGTTTGTTAAGCCTAAATATATCCGTGAGATATTCAAGGCTACAGCTAAGCAAACAGGTACTTCACCCTACTTAGAAGTTGAATTCGGCTCTGTTTCTGAATTGGAAAAGTTCCTGATGGCTGAACGACAAGCAGGAAAACTAACAAGGTTTAGCTATGAAAATGAGAGTGGTAGCGAGTTTTGGAACATCCTCATGAATCTCTCATTCCCCATCTTCCTGATTGTCTTGTGGATTCTATTCATGCGCCGAATGGGTGGAGGAGCTGGCGGTGCAGGCGGTGGCGTCTTCAATGTTGGTAAGAGTAAAGCAAAGATGTACGAAAAGGGTAATGACATTGGCGTTACCTTTAAGGACGTGGCTGGACAGGCTGGTGCTAAACAGGAAGTACAAGAAATTGTTGACTTCTTGAAGAATCCTCATAGATATACTGACTTAGGCGGAAAAATTCCTAAGGGAGCATTGTTGGTAGGTCCTCCTGGAACAGGTAAAACTCTTCTTGCCAAGGCTGTTGCAGGCGAGGCTGGAGTACCTTTCTTTTCGATGAGCGGTTCGGATTTCGTAGAGATGTTTGTGGGCGTGGGAGCCAGTCGCGTGCGCGATTTGTTCCGCCAAGCTAAAGAGAAGTCTCCCTCGATTATTTTTATCGACGAGATTGACGCTGTCGGAAGGGCACGAAGCAAGAACCCATCCATGGGGGGTAACGACGAGCGAGAAAACACTTTGAACGCCTTACTCACCGAGATGGATGGTTTTGGCACCAATAGTGGTGTGATTATCTTAGCTGCCACCAACCGTGCAGACATGTTAGACAGCGCACTGTTGCGTGCGGGTCGCTTTGATAGACAAATCAGTGTTGACCTCCCCGACTTGCCTGAAAGAAAAGAAATATTCTTGGTTCACCTGAGAAAGGTAAAGACATCTCCAGACTTAGACATCGATTTTCTTTCCAGACAGACGCCAGGTTTCTCTGGCGCAGACATTGCGAATGTTTGTAATGAGGCTGCTCTGATTGCGGCACGGCATAACAAGAAAAGTGTAGGAAAACAAGATTTCTTGGATGCAGTGGACAGAATTATTGGTGGACTGGAAAAGAAAACCAAGATAATTACTGCCAATGAGAAACGTACCATTGCCTTGCACGAAGCAGGACACGCCACGGTATCTTGGTTCTGCGAGCATGCTAACCCACTTGTCAAAGTTTCTATTGTCCCCCGTGGTAGAGCATTGGGCGCAGCATGGTATCTTCCTGAAGAGCGTCAGATTACGACCAAAGAGCAGATGTTGGATGAGTTGTGCGCCCTGTTAGGTGGACGTGCAGCAGAAGAGCTGTGTACAGGACATATTTCGACAGGCGCACTTAACGATTTGGAGCGTGCCACCAAGACTTCATATAGCATGATAGCGTACGCTGGAATGAGCGAAGTGCTGCCCAACATCAGCTATTATAACAACCAAGATTATCAGTTCCAAAAACCATATTCAGAAACAACGGCGAAGATTATTGACAGCGAAGTTTTGAAGATGATTAACGACCAATATGCGCGTGCTAAGCAAATTCTCACGGAACATAAAGAGGGTCATGCCCGTTTGGCAGAACTATTGCAAACTCGTGAGGTGATTTTTGCCGAAGATGTAGAAAAGATATTTGGGAAACGCCCATGGATTAGCCGTTCACAAGAAATCATGCAAGACAATGAACCTAAGCTGGAAGATATGCCAGACGAAGTGAAGGCAGCAGAAGAGGAACATCAACGGACATTGAAAGAGAGCCAACAAGAGAGTTAACAACAGCCTCTTCCCCTGCCACCTCCTCAAGAGGGAGGGGAAGAAAAGCTAAAATTCTTTACATCCATGACATCAAAACTTAAAAATCTCATCACAAGAAGCATTACTGGTATTCTATACGTAGCCATCTTGGTAACGTGCTTTTTACAGGCCTTTAATATGGTAATTGTGTTTGCACTCATCACAGGTTTGGCTACTTGGGAATTTACAGGCTTAGTCAATGAGCATAAACACGTAAACGTGAACCGACTTATCACCACTGTTGCAGGTGTTTATTTCTTTTTAGCAGTGGCAGGCGTGAATAGCGGAGCCATTCAAACAAATGCAGTCTTTGTTCCTTATCTGTTGACCATTATTTATCTCTTCATCAGCGGACTATATACCAAGAGCAGTGACAGCGTCAACGATTGGGCATACACAATGCTTTCACAAATGTACATTGCCCTACCGTTGTCCACGATTAACGTTATCGCCTTTAGACAAGCTGCAGATGGACTGAACTACTATTATTATCTTTTGCCACTGAGCACTTTTATTTTTTTATGGGCCAACGACACTGGTGCCTATTGCACAGGGTCGCTTTTCGGAAAGCACAAACTCTTTCCTCGCATATCACCCGCCAAAAGTTGGGAAGGAAGCATCGGAGGCGGTATCCTTGTTTTGATTGTAGCTTCCGTTATATACTATATCGAGTCTCAAGGGGAGAACTTATCTGGACTTAATCTCATAGAATGGCTCGGATTAGGATTAGTTGTTGTCGTCTTTGGTACTTGGGGCGATTTGGTAGAATCATTGTTAAAGCGCACCTTGGGCATCAAGGATAGCGGCTACATCTTGCCAGGACATGGAGGAATCCTTGACAGACTTGACTCATCCCTTATGGCCATTCCTGCCTCTGTGGTTTATTTGTACACCCTCACTCTCTTATAAATAGTGGGGAAAAAAGAAGCCTTCTTTCTCAGAAACGGATATAAAAATAGCTTCATGATGATTAGAAGACACACCTATCCCTCTATAGAAATAATAAGAGAGATTGGTTGATAATGCTCAAAAGTTTTTAAGATTCACGATGTTTCCTTAACAGAGATACCATCAGCCGAGCTGCATTATCTGAAGCTATTTCATCACCCAAAGCCATGTGTACTGTCTGATATCCTTCAAGCATGGCTTGGCGATGTTCGCCACCCGGCAAGATTTTCCCCAGTTCTGAAGTTATTTGAGAAAGCGTAAAGCGATCGGCAAATAATTCAGGAACAATTTCTTGATTTGCAATGAGATTCACTAAAGAAATGTATTTAACGTTAATAATATGGTTAAATGCAAAACGTATGAGCTTGGGAACAGCAGTTTGATAACACACAACTTGTGGTACGCCCAACAAAGCTGTTTCGAGCGTTGCTGTACCACTGGTAACCAATGCAGCAGAAGCATGTTCCAACAAGGGATAAGTCTGATTTCTTACCAAATGCACTTCGGTATTTTCCAATAAAGGTCGGTATACATCTTCTTCAATGGCGGGCGCTCCAGCGATTACGATTTGATAGTCTGAATAACGTTGGGCAGCTTTTATCATGGTCGGCAGATTCGCTGTAATTTCTTGTTTCCTACTACCTGCCAAAAGGGCAATAATGGGTTTTTGATCGTTCAGATGATTCTTTTGGCAAAAAGCAGCAAAGTCTTCATGATAGTTTGCCTTAAACTGCTTTACCTCATCTGCTGTAGGATTACCAACATAATGAATGGGAAAGAGATGTTTTCCTTCAAAGAAAGTTACCTCAAACGGCAGAATAGAGAAAAGTTCGTTGACATCTCGCTTGATTGATTTGATGCGGTATTCTTTCCAAGCCCATATTTTAGGGGCGATATAGTAAAAAATTGGGATGTCTGTATGTGTCTTTATATAATGTGCAATCTTTAGATTAAAACTCGCATAATCAACAAGAATAACAACATCTGGCTGCCATGTCAAGATATCTTGCTTACACTGTTTCATGTTGCGATAGATTGTCGGGAGATTCATCAGTACGGGTATAAAGCCCATGAATGCCATTTCACGATAATGTTTTACTAATGTTCCACCGACTTGCTGCATCAAATCGCCACCAAAGAAACGAAATTCTGCAGCTGGGTCTTCTTTTCTTAAAGACATCATCAAATGCGAAGCATGCAAATCACCACTGGCTTCTCCTACTATTAAATAATACCGCATAAACTACACTTTATTTGAACGCCTCCTATCTTCTGCTTTTTAGACAAACAAGAGGCACAGATTACTCGACTTCCCAATGTTTTATTTTAGACAAAAACTCATAAGCAGTCACATCCATGGTGATGGGTGTAACGGCAACATAGCCATGATTGAGCGCCCATTGGTCGGTATCGGCATTTTCAGGTTCATCATTTTGATACCTTCCCACTACCCAATAGTAATCGTAGGCACGAGGATGATGTGCGGTGACGATTTCATCCACCCATCTCCCATAAGTCATACGGCACACCTTTAAGCCTTGAAAAGATTCTTTTGCAGGGAAGTTAACATTCAAGCAAACACCCTTTGGCAGCCCTTCGGCAAGCACTTTTTTTACTAATTGTACCACATAAGGTCGCAAAGGCTCAATGTTCGCATCTTCATTGTAATAACAACTGGAGAACGCTATAGAGGGAATGTACTTCAAACATCCTTCCATAGCCACGCCCATTGTACCCGAATAATGGGTATTCACCGTGGAATTATCTCCATGATTGATGCCGCCTAAAATAAGAGAAGGCTTCCTATCAGTGCACAACTCACTCATCGCTAATTTGATGCAGTCGACAGGTGTACCGCTACAAGACCATACTGGGACGGTTCCTATATTATTTCTACGCTTCAAACGCAGATATTCAACCGAAGAGAAAGCACAAGAGAATCCAGACCGCGCATGCTCTGGTGCGCAGACAATGACATCTGCCAAGTCGGAAACCATATCTACCAAAGCACGAATCCCAGGAGAATGATAACCGTCGTCATTAGAAATTAAAATAAGAGGAGTTTCGTTTAGCATCTTTTTTATCATTTATAAAACATCGCAAACAGCTTCGTAAGTTTTCTTAACATAGAAAGTACGTGAGCATTGCCGAATCAATAGGTTTTTACTGATTTACCTACAAAAGTACGAAAAAAGGTTTAAAAGGTGGCTTTCTCAACCAAAATATGTAACTTTGCAAATCAATATTGTCTTAAGAAGGATTCATAGATATGGGAAAAATTATAGCATTAGCAAATCAAAAAGGAGGGGTTGGTAAGACAACCACAACTATCAACTTAGGAGCTTCATTAGCCACACTTGAAAAGTCTGTATTGATTGTCGATGCTGACCCTCAAGCCAATGCATCCAGTGGTTTAGGAGTAGACCTCAAAGAGGTGGACTGCTCAATCTACGAATGCATTATCAACAAGGCTGATGTACGTGACGCCATCTATACCACAGATATTGATGGCTTAGATATCATTCCGAGCCACATTGATTTAGTGGGTGCCGAAATAGAGATGCTCAACCTTGATAATCGTGAAAAAATTATCAAACAAATCTTAGAACCCATCCGAGAAGAATACGATTATATCTTAATTGACTGTAGTCCCTCATTAGGTCTTATCACCGTGAATGCCCTCACAGCTGCCGATTCGGTCATAATTCCTGTGCAATGCGAATATTTTGCATTGGAAGGAATTAGCAAGTTGCTCAACACGATTAAGATTATCAAGAGTAAACTCAATACCAAATTAGAAATTGAAGGATTCTTACTCACCATGTACGATAGTCGGTTGAGGTTAGCTAACCAAATATACGACGAAGTGAAACGCCACTTCCAAGAATTAGTTTTCAAGACGGTGATTCAACGAAATGTAAAACTCAGTGAGAGTCCAAGTCATGGATTACCGGTCATTTTATACGATGCAGGGTCTTCAGGTGCTAAAAACCACTTGGCATTGGCGAAGGAAATTATCAGCAAGAACGTTTAATTCAAAATAAAGAAGGGGCTAACATTCAAAAAAGGCGAATTGCACCAAACGAATGAAATGGAGCTTCCGCAATAACAAAGAGACACCTCCACTAAGATAATTCAACATCAGCATATAAACAATAGATATTCATGGCAGTACGCAAGAAATTCAGCCAGTCGGGAAAAGGTAGTGCTTTAGGTCGCGGACTTGATGCACTCATTTCCACAGATGACATCCAGACGCAAGGTAGTTCAACTATTAATGAAATTCCAATAGAACAAATTGAAGCAAATCCCAATCAGCCTCGTCGCGAATTTGACCAAGAGGCATTGGAAGAATTGGCATCAAGTATTCGAGAAATTGGTATCATTCAACCCATCACCCTACGCCAAGTCGCTACTGACAAATACCAAATCGTTGCTGGTGAGCGTCGTTGGCGTGCCTCACAAATAGTTGGTTTGGAGGCTATACCTGCGTATATTCGAACGATAGATGACGAAACTGTCATGGAGATGGCTTTGGTTGAGAATATTCAGCGCGAAGACCTTAATGCCATTGAAATTGCACTGGCTTACGAAAAACTCATGGAAAAGAGTGGCATGACGCAAGAGAAAGTGTCCAAGCACGTAGGGAAAAGTCGCACTGCCATTACAAATTACTTACGTCTGCTCAAACTTCCTGCACAAGTCCAAATGGCTTTGCAGAAGAAAGAAATAGACATGGGACACGCCAGGGCTTTATTGGCAATAGACAGTCCTTCTCAACAAATCAAACTTTTCAAAGAGGTGGTAAAGAATGCCTACTCGGTGAGGAAAGTAGAAGAGTTAGCTCAACAACTCAAAAATGGAGAGGATTTGCAAACAGCTAAAAAGAAGATGAACACAAAAAAGAGCATGCCAGAAGAATATGACATGCTGAAAAAGCGTTTATCCTCTTTCTTGGATACCAAAGTTCAATTAACTTGTTCTGCCAATGGTAAGGGGAAAATAAGCATCCCGTTCGCCAACGCAGCGGAATTAGAAAGACTGATGAATATCTTTGATCATCTGAAAGATTAACCGTCGATTGTGAAAATATCCACCGAACATACTTTCTGCGTCATCCAGTATTGTTGTCTGCTCATACTGTTGCTTTCCGTTACCAGCGTAAGAGCGCAGGTACCGACCAATGACAGCATCCCTGACAGCGATCCTCGCATTATCTTAGGCGACGTTGACACTAAAGTCATTCCTGCTGAAGCTGCGCTTTCTCCTCAAGACACATTGGTTTTCAAGGACAATGGGAAAGTAAGTAAAAAGGTTCAGCGCGACTGGAGCAAGTGGCGTCCAGACGCAAAAAGGGCGATGTGGTTGGCTATCGTTCTACCCGGAGCAGGACAAATATACAACCGTAAATACTGGAAATTACCGATTGTATATGGTGGATTCGTTGGTTGTATGTATGCTTTGCGTTGGAACAACCAAATGTACCATGATTATTCACAAGCATATATCGACCTGATGGATAATGATCCTCATTCAGAAAGCTACAAACAGTTTCTACATTTGGGTAACCAAATTAATGAATCAAATATAGAACGATATAAAGAATTGTTCCGCAAGCGCAAAGACCGCTACCGAAGATGGCGTGACTTGAGTGTTTTCTCTATCATTGGGGTTTATGCGCTATCTGTGATTGATGCCTATGTAGATGCATCATTGTCCGAATTCGACATCTCTGATGATTTAAGTTTAAGAATCGAACCCACCATCATGCAAAAAGATGCCATTCACCGACAGCTACTACCTGAAGGATTTGGTATACAATGCCGATTTACATTTTAATGTTCGGACAGAACTATTTTATACAGAAAATATTTCAATAATGAAAAAAACTTGTTTATACATTGCAACTATGCTTGCTGTCTTCTCAACCTCTCTACATGCACAGGTAGTAGATGACAAGACAGAAATCATAGTAACCAACGAAAAAGGAGAAAACGAAACAATTGACCTTCCTGAGGCACTGACGTCTGAGATTGACAGTCTGCTTCATTTGTACAACACCAAAACTTATCTAAGGAAAGACGCTGATTGTAACTTACCGAATGTCAACAGAACTTACGAGCCTGATGTTTACAAACAACGCCTACGCCGCCTTCCTACGATTATGGAAATGGCTTACAACAATGTTGTCCAAAAGTTCATTGATCGATATACCAACCAACTGCGAAATTCGGTAAGTATCATGCTCGGGGCTTCCAATTTCTACATGCCTATCTTTGAACAAGCCTTAGAGACATATAGCTTACCTTTAGAATTAAAATATCTTCCTGTCATTGAATCGGGATTGAATCCCTTAGCCGTTTCACGTGTAGGAGCTACTGGATTGTGGCAATTCATGTTGGCTACTGCTAAGAACTACGGACTGGAAGTGAACTCACTACTAGATGAGCGTTGCGATCCTATCAAGTCATCGTACGCTGCTGCCAATTACCTAAAAGATTTATATCGCATCTTCGGCGATTGGAATTTGGTCATTGCCGCTTACAATTGCGGTCCCGACAAACTCACACAAGCCATTCACAGAGCAGGTGGAAGCAAGGATTATTGGAAGATATACCCCTATTTGCCGCGCGAAACGCGTGGGTATGTGCCGGCATTCATTGCTGCCAATTATGTAATGAACTATTATTGCGAGCACAATATCTGTCCAATGACGACCGATTTGCCTGCGAAGACAGATACTATCGTGGTGAGCAAAGACATTCATTTTCAGCAAATTGCCGATGTACTCAAGATGGACAAAGAACTCATCAAGTCACTCAATCCACAGTACCGTCGTGATATTGTCATTGGCTACACCAAACCTTCTACGCTCAGATTGCCCGTTCCGATGATTAATGCCTTTATTGATCAGCAGGATTCCATCTATGCACACCAAGCCGACGTGCTACTTTCCAAGCGCACTGAGGTGAAAGTCAATGAAGATATACCTGCCTTCACGGGCAGTAGAGCGAATATCAACTCCACACGTAAAACCTATTCGTCAAAACGTAGCAAGAGCAGAAAGCACCGTCAGCGGCGCTCCACTAAAAAGTCTGTCACCGTTAGAAGTGGAGATACGCTTTCCGAAATAGCTGCACGCAATAATACAACCGTCAAGAAATTAAAGAAATTGAACGGCATCAAGGGATCTAATATTCGCAAAGGAAAGAAGATCAGAGTTAAATAATCATTGTTTTTGTAAGAGGACGATTATGGATGAGCAAGATATGAAAGATACTCAAAAGCAGGTCGATGAAGATAAAATCATTCAAGACGCATTCCAACACCTGTTAGATACCTACTTGGCTTCGCGCCACAGAAAAAAGGTGGATATCATTACCAAAGCTTACAATTTTGCACGTCAAGCGCACAAAGGAGTACGGCGTCTTTCGGGTGAGCCTTATATCCTTCACCCTATTGCGGTTGCACAAATAGCCTGCGAGGAGATGGGGTTAGGGTCTACCAGTATCAGTTCTGCCCTTTTGCACGATGTGGTGGAAGACACAGATTATACGGTAGAAGACATCGAAAATATCTTTGGTCACAAAATCGCCCAAATTGTGGATGGACTCACGAAGATTAGCGGTGGCATTTTTGGTGATAGAGCATCTGCCCAAGCGGAAAATTTCAAGAAGCTACTCCTCACCATGAGCGATGATATTCGCGTCATTCTCATCAAGATATGCGACCGCCTGCACAACATGCGCACCTTAGAGTCGCAACCCGCTAATAAACAATACAAGATTGCTGGAGAAACACTCTATATTTATGCGCCATTGGCAAACAGGTTAGGGCTGAACAAGATTAAGACCGAACTTGAAAATCTTAGTTTCAAATTCGAACATCCCGAAGAATATCAGGACATTACCAACAAACTTTCATTTACGAAAGAACAGCGAGAACGCCTTTTCGAACAGTTTACAGGTCCGATTCGAGAGACACTCGACGCCATGGGTGTTGATTATGAAATAAAGGCTCGCGTCAAAAGTCCTTATTCGATATGGAATAAGATGCAAACCAAGCACATTACTTTTGACGAAATCTATGACATCTTGGCGGTTCGTATTATCTTCACACCACAAGTCAGAGAAGACGAAATTAATGAATGTTTCAAAATATATGTGGCTATCAGTCGTATCTATAAGTCGCATCCCGACCGTCTTCGCGACTGGCTCAACCATCCCAAAGCCAACGGATATCAAGCGCTGCACATTACCTTGATGAGCAAACAGGGACGCTGGATTGAGGTTCAAATCCGAAGTGACCGCATGAACGAGGTGGCAGAACAAGGATTTGCGGCTCATTGGAAATACAAGGAAAATGGCGAATACACAGAAGATGAGGGCGAACTCAATGAGTGGTTACGAACTATCAAAGAGATTTTAGACGATCCGCAACCTGACGCAATGGATTTTTTGGATACAATTAAGCTGAATCTCTTCGCCTCTGAAATTTTTGTATTCACCCCTAAAGGCGAAATCAAGACCATGCCAGCAGGCTGTACTGCACTCGACTTTGCCTTCCAAATCCATACTCTCCTCGGCAGTCATTGCATTGGCGCCAAAGTCAATCATAAGTTGGTTCCGCTAAGTCATAAGCTCCAAAGTGGAGACCAAGTAGAGATTCTCACCAGTAAGTCGCAACGTGTACAACCCTCATGGCTCAATTTTGCCACAACAGCCAAAGCAAAGGGAAAGATTCAAGCCATGCTCAGGCGCGATAATCGCGAAAAACAAAAAGAGGGAGAGGTTATCCTTCGGGCTTGGTTGGAACGAAACGACATGGAGATGACCATGGGTGTACTCAACAAACTGTGCGAATTTCATCATCTCAAGAAACACGAAAGTCTCTTCTTATGCATTGGTAACAAATCGATTATCCTAACCGAAAAAGATCTTGATGAGCTGCAAAACAAAAAGAAGGGTGGAACACCAAGCAAGTGGCTCAAGTATATTCCTTTCATTGGACACGACAAAAAAGGCGAAGAGCAGCAAACGGTTGAACCTTTAACCATCGAAGATTCCTACAATAAGAAAAAGCCTATCATTATTAACGATAGCAACATCGATTCGCTTATCTTCCCTAACTGCTGCCATCCCATACCCGGTGACGACATCTTAGGGTTTATTGACAATCAAAACCATGTGGAAATTCACAAGCGCAACTGTCCCGTTGCCAGCAAACTAAAGTCGAGTTATGGCAACAGACTGTTGGATGCGAAGTGGGATATGCTCAAGACAAGGTTCTTCGATGCCACGATAGAAATCAAGGGCATCGACCGAAAAGGCATACTACACGATGTGGTGGATGTCATTTCGGACGAGATGAATGTCAATATGCACAAGATTACAATTTCCAGCAACGAAAATATTTTCAAGGGAATCATAGAAATCAAAGTTCACGACCGTCAGGAGGTGAAGAATATCATCAATGGTTTGAAAAAGGTAAAAGGCATACAAGAACTGCAACAAATTATGTAAAGGGCGGGTCTATCAATTGGCTTTGTCAGATTGCGAGGCTGTTTTTGTGGTCAATTTGTTTAAGAGAGAAAGGAGTATAGCGAGCTATACGACTGAACGAACAAGCAGATTGAACCAAAAAGAGACCACAAGATGACAAAACATAAATCGACCAACAGAAAAAAGCTTTACGGTGGTAATAGCCAGAACTGCCCTAAACGCTTAGTGAACGAGAACAAGCGTCTCCTCACACTATTACGTCCAGCTGCCTACGCAGTTCCTGCAATTCATCTCTAACAGAAAGCAGCGTATCCAAAATTTCAGAACTCGTTTCTACCCCCTTGCGGTTAGAACTCAACATCTTGCGAGCAGCGGACAGCTTAAACCCTCTGACCTTGACAAGGTTATAAATAATCCGAATGTCCTCAACATTGGCATCGGTATACTGTCGTACCTTGTTAGAACCCACCGTCTTTGGACGTAAATTAGGAAACTCTGTTTCCCAATATCTCAAGGTACTTTCGTTGATACCAAACATTTGGGCAACTTCCTTGATAGAATAATAGAGTTTTACATTCTTGTTTGCATTCAGTGCCATGGCGATATATCTTTTTGCAAATGTAGATAAAATTTTCGAATTATACGTCAGCAAAATAAAGAAAGCACTTTTTCTTTATCGGAAACATACGTTTACTGAATATGCTACGCCCTCCTTTCACATTTCTTTCATTCTTTCTCTCTCTGCATAAGTCCACCCATTGCTATCTCTGTGAAGCACCATTAAAATAAGTCACCAGCAGTTGTGTTGTTTGCACACAACAATGACGGGCTGAAAGCCCAAAAGGTATATAGCCCAGAGCAACGCTCTGAGAGAGATATCAACAGTGGATGTGGTTTACCTCTTAGCAAAAACGGGCAGAAAGCCAAGCAAGGATATATCTCATGGTAATACCGTTTAGGAAATATCTCCAGCAATTGTGCTATTTACATTGCCGCAAAAACGGGCTGAAAGCCCAAAAGGAATATAGCCCAGAGCAACGCTCTGGGTACAAGTTGTCCAACTATTTAGCGCTCTGAAAGAGCAAAAGGAAAGATAAAAACAATGCCTCACTGCCTCCTGTTGCGCTTACAGCGCGCCAATGAATTGATAACCTTTTACCCAGGGCGAATGCCCTGGGCTATAATCCTATTGGGGCTTCGCCCCGCCACTGCCCGTAACCATGACTGTTGCAATACAGGCTATTGCCTTTATTCATTGGATGCACTGCCTGCCGCTACAAAATTTTTCGAGATTATACGACACGTCCGTGTCGTTCCGTGCCATTCCGTTGCGATGATGAGAAATGTTACTTCCGTTTCATCACAGCAGCAGTTCCGCGACTTGCATCCTTTCAAAAGGTTTTAGCGGCAATGCGGGCTTAACACGAATAGGATGAGGAAAGGAACTTGTTCAATCACATTCCGTACCACACTTGATTATGAATTCTCCTCTCCACCTTGAAAGAGAACTTTATTTTTTTTCGAACTTCGCCCCGCCATTGCACGACACATCGGCTGCTGCGCAGTAACATTGAATTCATCACCATTTACTATGGAGAATTGGCACACAACAATGACGGGCTGAAAGCCCAAAAGGAATATAGCCCAGAGCAACGCTCTGGGTACGGTTGAACTTCTATTTAGCGCTCTGAAAGAGCAAAAGGAATGGAAAAATTGTGCCGCTCAATCTCCTGCTGTGCATTGTCATTTTTATTGACAACAGCACCAAAATGCTGGCGATATTTACAAACAACATATACCTCGGGCGAAAATACGCCAAAAATGGGGAACTTTGATAACGACTTATGAATCAACATATTAACAAAAACCGACAAATAAAAGCAGGGATTACACCAATGCTTCAAATCCTAAAACATTCATTTTGAGGCGTTATCTACTGTTTCCAATGCCATTAAGTCATGCAAATAACGATGCTAAAGCATGCTAATAACGGCATTATCTCAATGCTTCAACCCCAGTGAAGCATGCTAAGACACCTTTCAAGGCATGAATTCATGCCTTCAATCCCTTTTCGTTTCTCTATTTTGAGAATTTCTACAACTCTCCTTTTTGTCATTTTTTAAGACAAAATCCACTCTTTTCCACCCTACTGTGTAATCCATTTTCCCAAATAGACATTTGATATTCGGTTAATCTCGTCATGCTTTTATCCAAAGAGCCTCGTACCAATTTCAACCGATAATTTTGGTGCTTCCTGCTTTTTTTTATAATTTTGCTCCTTCATAAAGAAGTGAAACATTTACACATTGCACGAACAAAAATATAAATGACAATGATGACAGCAAACGAGATACGTGAATCGTTCAAGAAATTCTTTGAGTCGAAAGGACACACCATCGTGGCTTCGGCACCCATGGTGATCAAAGACGACCCCACCCTGATGTTTACCAATGCAGGCATGAACCAATGGAAGGATATCATCCTTGGCAACAAACAACCGGAACCACGCCGCAGAGCCGACTCGCAGAAATGCCTCCGCGTGAGCGGAAAGCACAACGACCTTGAGGAGGTGGGACGAGACACTTACCACCACACCATGTTCGAGATGCTCGGCAACTGGAGCTTTGGCGACTACTTTAAGGAAGGCGCCATTGACTATGCGTGGGAATATTTGGTGGACGTGCTGCACTTGGACCCAAAAGATTTGTATGTGACGGTGTTTGAAGGCTCACCCGAAGAAAACATTCCACACGACAGCGAGGCAGAGAAGTATTGGCGCAAGCACCTGCCTGCCGACCATATCATCAATGGCAACAAGCACGACAACTTTTGGGAAATGGGTGACACAGGACCTTGCGGTCCTTGTTCGGAGATACACGTAGACTCGCGTTCGGACGAAGAAAAAGCCCAACTACCCGGCCGGGAGTTGGTGAACAAGGATCATCCACAGGTCATCGAGATTTGGAACATCGTATTCATGCAGTTCAATCGCAAAGCCGATGGTTCTTTGGAGCCACTCTCCATGAACGTTATCGATACCGGAATGGGATTCGAGCGATTAGTCAGAATGCTGCAAGGAAAGAATTCCAACTACGACACCGACATCTTTCAGCCATTCATCCATGAGATGGAACGCCTGTCGGGCAAGAAATATGGTGAGCAGGAAGATGTAGACGTGGCGATGCGTGTAGTGGCTGACCACCTTAGAGCCGTAGCCTTCTCCATCGCTGACGGGCAACTACCCAGCAATGCCAAAGCGGGTTACGTCATTCGCCGCATCCTCCGCCGTGCCGTTCGCTATGCTTACACGTTCTTGGGGCAGCGCGAAGCCTTTGTATATAAGTTGCTCCCAGTACTCGTAGACGAAATGGGAGGAGCATATCCTGAACTCGTTGCCCAACGTGAGTTGATTGGCAAGGTGATGAAAGAAGAGGAAGACTCGTTCTTGCGGACACTCGAAAAGGGTATCAACCTATTGAGCAACGCCATGGACGAGCTGAAAAAAGCAGGCAAGACGCAAATCGATGGCGAACAAGCCTTCCGTCTTTTCGATACCTATGGTTTTCCACTCGATCTCACAGAATTGATATGCAGAGAGCACGGATTCAGCGTTGACGAGCAACAGTTCCATGCAGAAATGCAGAAACAGAAAGACCGTGCCCGCAATGCAGCGCAAGTAGAAAACAGCGACTGGGTAGAAATAAGACAAGGCGAACAGCAGTTTGTGGGCTATGACTATACCGAATACGAATGCCACATCTTGAAGTATCGCAAGGTAACCCAGAAAAAAAATAGTTTTTACGAGGTCATCTTGGACTTCACACCCTTCTATGGAGAAATGGGAGGACAGGTAGGCGACCAAGGTGTCTTGGTGAGCGAGCACGAGACGGTGGACGTGATAGACACCAAACGCGAGAACAACCAAAGCATTCACATCATTAAGCAACTGCCACAACATCCCGAGGCTGACTTCATGGCTTGCGTGGATACCGACAAACGTGACGCCTGTGCGGCAAACCATACAGCCACTCACCTACTGGATTATGCACTCAAGCAGGTGCTTGGCGACCATGTGGAGCAAAAAGGATCGTATGTATCGCCCGACACGCTGCGCTTCGATTTCTCGCATTTCCAAAAGGTGACCGACGAGGAAATCAGACAGGTAGAGCGGTTGGTAAACGACCTCATTCGTCAAGACATCCCCTTGGACGAACATCGTGACACTCCAATAGAAGAGGCGAAAGAAATGGGAGCCGTTGCATTGTTTGGTGAAAAATATGGCGACAAGGTGCGAGTAGTGCGCTTCGGACCGTCATGTGAGTTCTGTGGAGGTATTCACGCCAAGAGTACAGGACGCATCGGACTGTTCAAAATCCTATCCGAAAGTTCGGTAGCTGCTGGTGTTCGTCGTTTTGAAGCCATTACTGGTCGCAAATGCGAAGAAGCCATGTATGCCATAGAAGACACGGTGAAGGCCATCCGCAGCTTATTCAATAATGCCAAGGACTTGAAAGGAGTCATCGAAAAGTACATGGACGAACACGACACCATGCGCAAGGAGATAGAACAGTTCCAAGCACAAGCGGTGCAAAGAACCAAAGACGAACTCATCAGACGTGCTGAGACTATCAATGGCGTTACCGTCATCAAGGCAGTATTGCCTATCGATGGCAACGCTGCCAAGGACTTGGTGTTCAAGATTCGTGAGGCCATACCGTCGCATTTGCTTTGCGTCATCGGTTCTACGGCACATCAAAAGCCACTTCTGAGTGTTATGCTGAGCGAAGATATGGTGAAAGACCACGGATTGAATGCAGGTCAAATGGTTCGTGAGGCAGCCAAACTCATTCAGGGAGGCGGTGGCGGACAACCTCATTTTGCATCGGCCGGTGGAAAGAACGTGGATGGCATCAGCGCTGCAGTCGACAAAGTTATTGAGTTGGCGCACCTATAAATAAAGATCATCATCAAAGGCAAATGCCTCTTTCGATAGGATATTTTCATAAAAACCGCATCTCCATAATATTGAGATGCGGTTTTTGTTTTTATTTTCTACATCGCCTATACCATATAAGAAAGGTATCACAAACAAACAATCTTTTACTAACAACCTGCAAAATATCAACATCTTAGTCCAAACATCCAAAATACCACCATTGGAAATCGCTCGAAAACTATTACCCAAACTATTTTTTGATACAGGATAGTCTCATGCGTACACCCACATAATGACATTTGATAAAAATATCGATGTTACGCTCAATTATCATATCAAAAAGGTAATTGTATTTGAACATAATATCATTTATTTGAAAAAAAAGGTGTATTTTTGCAATATCTTATAGAAATAATTGAACAAATCAATTATCATATAAGAATGTAGGAAATTACTAACCATCCTTATCATAATAACAACATTCATGAAGTATCAACTTTTACTACTTGCATTTTTATCTTCTGCCCTTGGCACTTCAGCACAACAGTTTGAGAAAGTGGACAAGAGCAAATACAAGGATTATTCACCTATTTACGTCCCAGACCCTTCGCTGATGCGTAATGTCAGTGGAAAAGCTGGCAAAGTAGGCATGCGCACCCGTGCGACGCGCGCCCCGCTGCCCGCTTATGTCAACAATGCCAATGCCAAATGGTTTCCACCTATCTTCGGACAAACAGGTGGGTCGTGTGGTGCATCATCACGTATTGGCTACATGATGACATACGAATGGAATGCTTTTAGGCTCTCAGATGCATCGAAGATTGAACATCGATTGCCGCCACATTTTGAGTATCCGTTTCCGTACAATGGACTCAGCAAAGACCACATGGCACAGTATATAGGCTATCCTACTGGCGATGTGTACGGAGGTTGGGACATAAGCAGTATTTACGGAGCATACGAAGTTGATTCTAATGATGCTGGATGGATGCAAGGTTATGACAGTTGGCACAACGCCATGTTCAACCGCATCACTGGAACGGCTAACTTTCCCAAAGGGTCGAACACCCCTGAGGGAATGGAAGCCATCAAACGTTGGCTATTCAACCATAATGGTGACCCCTCATGGCCTACCATTACCGATGAAAATGGTACCCATATTGTAGGTGGCATTGCTGGTTTGGGCTGTGGTATATCGGGCTGCGTCATGCAAAAAGTAGCCGATGTGGAAGCCAACAGAAAGGCAGGCGTCGTTGGTAAACATTACATCGAGAGGTGGAGGTTTGACACTGCCGACCACGCCATTACCTTAGTGGGCTACGATGACCGTGTGGTGTTCGACTTAGACAAGAATGGCGTATATGGCGAGGAAAAGAATCGCTTAGGTCAAGACGAGCGAGGCGCATGGATTTTTGCCAACTCATGGGGCGATTGGGCAGATAAAGGATTGTGCTACGTACCCTATCCCATGGCAGGAGGAGTAACCAACAGCAAGACGGACAAACACATCTTGACCAATGAAGACGGCTCAAAAGTAGAGGTATATACGGGTGGCGGCTGGTGGCCAGAGGTGTACTACCTACGCCAGAACTATGTGCCACAACAGACCATGAAAGTAACTATGCAATACAGCAAGCGGTCGGAAATCAGCGTGAAGGTAGGCGTAAGTGAGGACCCCACGGCTACAAAACCACAAAAAGAGTCTGTGTTTAGGTATATCAACTATACCGGCGATGGGGATAAAGACCCTGCTGATGCCGAAACACCGCTACTTGGACGATGGGCGGATGGCAAAATGCATCACGAGCCAATGGAGTTTGGCGTAGACTTGACCGACCTTTGTGAAGGAATAGACTTTTCACGCCCCATAAAATTTTTCCTCACCATCAACAGTAAGGGTACCGCAACGGGTAAAGGAAGTGTGAAATCGGTAAGCATCATCGACTATGCTATGAACGAAAAGGGTGTGGAAATGCCTATATGCACAGAAGACGTTCCTATTAAGAACGGTGGACAGACCACTTGTGTGTCGGGTGTAGTGACGCAAGAATCGGTTAATGCGCCCTACAACTTAGCATTCGATGACAACAAACAGCTTACATGGGCTGAGCCTGTGAACGGATTGTCCAAGCCTGAGACATATATTGTTTACCAAAACGGAAATAAAATCACAGAGACAACATCCACCCATTATGCACCAACATCAACAGACGGATCTTTCTATGTAAAGGCTTCATACAAGATAAATGGCAAGCAAAAGCTAAGTGCTGCTTCCAACTCGGCAGCATTGCCACAAAATGCAGATGCCGTTTACGACAACGATGTTCAGCAATTCAAAAGTAGCGGAGGGTTCGTTGTGCCCAACGTAACATCCAAGCCCCACCAAAAATTTACGATAGAGTATTGGCTCAAGCCTTCATCTGTATACAACTGGAACCAAAAAGTTGATGCTGGATGGGGTACATTCTGGCTACATGCCAACAACAACCGTACACTTACTTTTGGCTGGAACACGCAAAATGGCAACCGAAGCGACTCTGAACCCATTTTACAGACCAACAAATGGACACACATCGCATTGGTAATCGATGGGAACACCATGACACTGTATGCCAATGGCGAACGCAAGGGGCAATTCAGCTCACAGTTCCACAGTGGCATGCCTGCCATCTCGGATGGACTTCTTTTTGGGGCAACCAATAACGATGGATTGCATGGATGCATTGACGACCTGCGAATATGGGAAGTAGCTCGTACTGCACAAGAGATAAAAGACAACTACCAAACCCCTATTGCCAATCCAGGAAGTGAGAAGGGATTGTTAGCTTATTTCAAAATGAACACCATCAAAAAGAAGGGACGCACACTCTTGGTTGATGCAGCCCACGGCAACCATGCCAAATTCTTGCCTAATGGCACACACAACACAGCACAAGCAAACAATGAGACCATTCGTAAACAAGCCTTACCCTCTGCTACCATTCAAGGACCAACACAGGTAAACAAGAGCGATGTAGTTACATTATCGTCTACGACATCGGTAGGTGTCATGAAGAGAACATGGACAGCCACAGGTGCAACACCTGCACAAACCACGGCACACTATGCAAGTTTCTAATTCAATGCAGCAGGTAACCAAACCGTTACACTGACAACAACCGACATCAATGGGCAAACGCAGCAGACAACCCACCAAGTCAACGTCAAAGCCATAGAACCTTCGGCAGACTTTACGATAACCAACAAGACAGTAAAGGCATCCGAACGGGTATCATTCTTGGCAAAGAACGAAGTGTCGGGCTGTACTTACGCTTGGCAATTAGATGGAGCCGACATAAAAACCTCTGATCATCGCAACATTTCTGCCGTGTTCATGAAGGCCGGCACACATACCGTTACCCTTACCGTCACATCTGCTGAAGGCAAGAAGTACACGCAGGAAAAACACCTCAACGTGGCTGCTTCGGCTCCCAAGGCTGGTTATAAAACAAGTAAAGATGACGTTGTAGTATTGAAAAACGAAGAGGTGACGCTGACAGACGCTTCCAAATATGAGCCAACAGAGTTCTACTGGTCGTTAGTAAGTCATAATCAGGTGTACAACGGAACAGGCAATCCATATCGCTTCAAGCCAGAACGAGCAGGCGTGTACAAATTGTATTACACCGTTGAAAATGCGCAGGGGAGCGACAAGTTGGTCAAAGATCAAGCTGTCATCGTATGCAATGCAGACGCACAACGTGGCTTGAATTTCTCGATAGTCGGCAACAAGTCATACAAAACGATGACTACAGGTCAGTTGGACAATATCACTACCGATTGGACTATTGATTATTGGCTGAAGCCAACATTTGCCTCATCGGCATCGAATGGCGTCTATGCGCTGAGTACCAATGGTAGGGAGGTGGCAAGCCTAATAGCACAACCCAAGGGAGGTGCGACACTAAAGGTGGGCGACCAAACTTTCCAAATCAACGATGATTTCATCATTTCCGGACAATGGCACCACTACGCCATAACTGCGGATAGAACTACGGTGAGATTGTATCGTGACGGAACTTTGTTCAAGTCGTTCACTCTCTCCGGTAGCAACAACACTGAAAACATCGCAAAGGTACGAGTAGGAGGCGAAGCACAAGCCGACGGCATCTTTGATGAGTTCAGGGTTTGGGGAAAAACACTCAGTCAAACCGACCTACGCCGTTACTGCATTGCTCCTCTGAGTGGTACAGAGCTAACCAAAGCCGTTAGCGACAACCAGTTAAAGTGCTACTATCAATTCAATACCATTGAGGACGGGACTAACATTCCTGACCAATCTGGACGTGGATGTAATGCCACTCGCAACAATTTTGGTCCTGGTGGAGATGCCTGGGTATCATCACGAGGCGTGTTTGCCATTGACTTCTCGCCTGCCGAAGGGGAAAAGATTAACGGTTACACTTCGTTGGATAGGTCTTCATACCGCATCGTAAAGGTGAGCGATGAAGAGACGCAGAGCGAACAAAACGGCAACGGATTTGCTGAACTGGCGCTCGATGCTGATGAAAGCACATTTTGGCATAGTCAATATTCTGGTGGCGAAAAGGGATTTCCTCATAGCTTCACCATCGACAGAGCAAGCCTTGACGTCATTCATGCCTTGAAGATAACGAACAAACGAGAAAGCCGATACAGGGCTGTCAGCGTAACCGTTGAGCAAAGTGATGATATGAATCAGTGGGAAATGCTTGACAACAACCATCATTTCTTAGATATGGAAAGCCCTGCCGTCAACCTCATGAAGCCGGTGACAAAACGCTATATGCGCCTAACCTTCAATGAAAACGCATGGCAAGGAAGCCTCATGACGCTGAACACAGTTGAATTTTATGGTACGAAAGCTAACGATGCCAGTCTTGAGCAGCCTGTACAGCTCATCTTCAAGAGTTGTTCAGATGAGAATAACAACGCAAAACAAAAGGCAAGCAACGCTGTAGATGGGAATGAAAACACACAGTGGCGCAGCAAAGACGGCACTCCTTATCCACATACCATTGATGTGCAGAACAGTTCATCTGGAAGATGTATCGAGACATTATCCCTTGTTCAAGCCATCATAGGCAACAAAAAGAAATCGCGAAACTACAATGCAGGCAAGGTAACCATTTGGGTGAGTGACAACGGAAAGGACTGGACAGCGTTTGAAAAGGTACGTATACCTTACTATAATAAGAGTACTATCCGCCTAAAGACTCCTATTCACCAACCATATGTCCGCTTTGAATTTACCGAAGCACAGATGAAAGGCGCCACCTCGTTGGCACTCAAAGAAATCAAAGTATATGGAAGATTGTCAAAGGAGACTGGCGTCAATGGCATTGAGCAAGACTACAACAGCACTGACACTCGCATCTACAACCTGCAAGGACAGTATGTAGGCACATCGATAGAAAGTTTACCTGCTGGCATCTACATCAGAAATGGCAAGAAGATGATTAAGCAATAAGCTTTCACACGAGAAAGAACACACACGAGGATGTATGCACCACAAAGCACATCCTCGTTTTTTTATGCTTATCACTGACAAGGATTGGAAAGAAATGTTTACTTTTGTACAACGATTTTTCTGAGACTGAGCACCAAACATCATAGTTTATAGAAAAGAACAAATATCTGACAATGCAAAAATCACTACTCATCGTCTTCTTAGGAATGTGCATCAAAGTCAGTATTGCACAATCTTTCAACCTACAATGGATTGCTTGCCCACAGGCAGACAGCACCTCGGAAGTATGGTTTAGGCAAGATTGGAAGCTGAGAGATTATCCCACACATGCCACGATGACTATTGCCAGTACAGGAAAGGTGAACGCATACATCAACGAGCGAAACATATCAACAGCGCTGTGGTTTCCTGCTCGTTCCAATAACGACGGCAAACCAATATGCATCACACTGGATGTTACTCGTTTTCTACAGCCTGGTAACAACGTCATCGCTATTTGGTATGCCCCCTCATGGACACATATTGAAAGGCAACAAATAGCCATTGCGCTGCATGCACGATATGCAAATAATGAATACACATGTTTACAGTCTGACGAGAATTGGCTCACACGACCTGCTACCACATCCTTGACCTTGGATGGAGGAGAAAAGGATGATGGTTATGTGTATGGTGCAAAATGGAATTCCGAAGATGTAGACGTCGCAACCTGGCAATCGGCAACAGCCGTTGAGGGTCCTTCTCTTCCCTATTCCTATTATTTTGCTGGATATCCCGCTGTGAAGGTGAGTAAAATTCAGACACCTCGTTATTTTGATGTCGTTGGAGATAGCGTTTATTACCAGTTTGATAAAGCATTTAAGGGACAAGTTCGTGTGACACTGCGTGGCGCTAAGCGTGGACAGAAAATACAATTTAATGGACTCACCTATACCTGCAACGGTGAACTTGACGAACAAGCCTACCCTCGTTTTGCGGTAAAAGATGTCTATCGAGTTTTGATTTCAGGCGATAAAGATTTCAAACCCGAGCAGATTCAACAGGTAGAAGGATTAGAAGTTGTCCCATATTTCCATCAAAGCTACCAATATTAACAGATAAATGTGCGGTTACATTCCAAATTTTCGCTACCTTTGTACGGAATATAGAAGTGTGTTTAATGAATTTTACATTCTTCTAAGGAAGTGTCATTGACAAATATACAAAACCAAAAACAATTATGGAAAGAAATAGTATAGCGAAACTAACGATTAAACGCATCAAAGAAATCACCAAAATATCTACCTTCATTGGCGACGATTTATTATTATTCGACCGATTAGAGGATCTTCCTTTCCCACTCGAGCCACGCAAAATGAATTGTGTTTTGGTTGGGATGTGCCTTAAAGGGCGTGCACAATACACCGTTGACACTAAAGAATGTGTCATTTCAGAGAACGATATACTTATTTTGAGTGACGGACAGGTAGTCAGTGACTATATGCTCAGTCACGATTTCAAAGGCATTGCCATGTTGGCATCCGAGAACTTCATGCAGGATATCTCCAGGGGAGTAAACAAAATTTCCTCACTGTTCATCTACTCGAAAACACATCCTGTGTTGCATTTAGAACAACAAAATGCCAATTCCTTCTTGGACATTTATAGAATGACGCAAAAGAAGGTTATCGATGTCAATCACCGCTTTCGAAGAGAAATCGTTTGTTCATTACTTGGTGCCCTTATCTACGATATGGGAAACTACATTTGGTACAATCAACAAGACCAAACAAACTTTAAGCAAAGTCGAGGAGAGAAAATCTTTTCTGATTTCATTAAATTAGTTGAACAAAACTTCCGAGTGATTCGAAGAGTAGGATGGTATGCCGAACAATTAAAGATTACCCCTAAATATTTGTCGGAAACGGTGAAGAAGGTGAGCCGAGAAACGCCAAACAGTTGGATTGATAGTTATGTAACTACGGAGCTACGAGTACAATTAAAGAACTCCGCAAAGAATATCAAAGAAATTGCGAAAGACATGAACTTCCCCAACCAAAGCTTTTTGGGCAAATACTTTAAGGACCGAACAGGGATGTCTCCTTCGAGTTATAGAAAATCTTGATGCGCCAATTGCTGTGCCACCACACACAATTCGTCATACCATTGCTGCCCAAAGCGGCGTATCAAAGGCTCTCTGAGAAATTGGTAAAGCGGCAAATTGAGCTCTTTACCTTTCTCCACTGCACATTGGCAAATCTTCCAACGGTGGTAATTCAGTCCAACAAGTCCATTTCCCAACGCCTTTTCCCGAATGGGGTATAACGCACAGGAGATGGGCTTACAAAAATCAATCTCTGCCTTTCGGTAAGCTCTTTCTAACACACAAAGGCAACACCCTTCTTGGTAACAAGTAAAAACACAATCCTTGCTACCGACGATGCTGGTTACCATGTCGCCCTCTCTATCGATATAAGCCACGCCTTGCTGGTCAATTACCGATTGAGCCGAAGCAGAAAGCTCGTTCCACACAGCATCCACGTTCTCTTCGATGCCTGCAATTTCCTCAATAGTGACAGGAGCTCCTGCATCGCCTTCAATGCAACAAGCGCCATGACACACCTCTAAATCACAACAAAACTTTTGCGTGAAAACATCTGGAGACACCAAGACGTTGCCTACTTGTATAATGGGAGGATATGAATGGTTCATACATTGAGAAGTTTTTACCATTTCACGGGTTCAATGCCCTGCTGTATTAAGTATTCATTGCAGCGTGAGAAATGATGATTACCAAACCAGCCGCCTCGATTGGCAGATAGCGGTGAGGGATGTACGCTTTCCAAAACACAGTGTTTGTGCTTGTCAATGAGATAGGATTTTGAACGCGCATAACCGCCCCACAACAAGAACACCAAGTGCTCTTTATGGTCGCTCAACACCTTAATGACAGCATCTGTAAACGTTTCCCACCCTCTTCGCTGGTGGCTTCCTGCTGCATGCGCCCTCACGGTGAGTGTGGCATTGAGGAGCATCACGCCCTGTTTCGCCCAGCGAGTCAAGTTACCTGTTGTCGGAATAGGCAGTCCCAAGTCGGCTTGTATCTCCTTAAAGATGTTTTGCAACGAAGGTGGAAACGGCACACCGTCATTAACAGAGAAACTCAAACCGTGTGCCTGACCCTGTTCATGATACGGGTCTTGCCCGATAATCACCACTTTCACCTGATCGAACGGACAGAGATTAAAAGCGTTGAAAATGAGTTTTCCGGGAGGATAGCACGCAAACTGGCTGTATTCGTTATGCACAAACTCGGTCAGTTTGGCAAAGTAAGGCTTGTCAAACTCTTGCTGTAAATGCGCCTTCCAACTTTCTTCTATCTGTACTTCCATATCCTCAAGATTGATACAGCTTAACTACTATATGCCAAAGAAACGAGAATTGAACCAACAAGTGGTTCAATTCTGATGCTCTTTTGTGCTTAAAAATTCAATAATCAGTCTGTTATCAGATTTTCACCTGTCATGGCTTCTGGTTGTTCCAAGCCCATGATGTGCAATATAGACGGTGCCACGTCAGCCAATCTTCCGTCCTTCACGGTGGCACTGTTGTTGTCTGTCACATAAATAAACGGTACAGGATTGAGCGAGTGTGCCGTGTTGGGCGTGCCATCCTCATTAATTGCATGATCAGCATTACCATGGTCGGCAATGATAATCGCCTCATAATCGTTGGCTTTGGCAGCCTCTATCACCTCTTTCACACAATGGTCAATTGCCCAAACCGCCTTGGCGATGGCGTTATAGACACCCGTATGTCCCACCATGTCACCGTTGGCAAAGTTCACCACAATGAAATCGTACTGTTGTGTACCAATGGCATCCACCAGTTTGTCTTTCACTTCGTAGGCACTCATCTCGGGCTTTAAGTCGTAAGTCGCTACCTTGGGCGAGTTGACTAAGATACGATCCTCTCCCTTGTAAGGCTCCTCACGTCCTCCATTGAAGAAGAATGTAACGTGTGCATACTTCTCCGTCTCCGCTGTATGCAACTGTCTTTTGCCCAGACTGCTAAGATATTCGCCCAATGTCATCTCTACATTTTCCTTCGGGAACAGCACATGCACATTCTTAAAGTTAGCATCGTAGGGCGTCATCGTGTAATATTGCAAGTCCTTAATGGTGTGCATTCCCTCATCGGGCATATCGGTTTGGGTCAACACCTGTGTGAGTTCTTTGGCACGGTCGTTACGGAAGTTGAAGAAAATCACCACATCACCCTCTTCTATCTGTCCTTGAACAGTAGCGTTGGTAATGGGTTTGATAAATTCGTCGGTCACATCTTCGGCATAACTCTCATGCATCGCCTGCACCATGTCCGTTGCTTTCTTACCCACACCACTTACCAACAAGTCGTAAGCCTCTTTCACTCGATTCCATCGCTTGTCACGATCCATGGCATAAAAGCGCCCTATGATACTGGCAATGTGCGCATCGTTCGTTTCACAAACATGCTGCAAAGCCTCAATAAAGCCAACTCCACTCTTCGGGTCTGTGTCGCGTCCGTCCATGAAACAATGTACATACGTATTTTTGAGACCGTATTTTTTAGAGATGATCAACAACTGATATAGATGATCCAAAGAGGAGTGAACACCACCATCGCTGGTCAATCCCATTAAATGAAGCTTCTTCCCCGTTTTCTGTGCATACGTATAGGCAGAAACGATTTCAGGATTTTGCAGAATTGACCCATCTTTACAGGCTCTGTTAATCTTCACCAAATCCTGATACACCACACGTCCTGCACCAATATTCAAGTGTCCTACCTCCGAGTTACCCATCTGTCCATCGGGCAATCCTACATTCTCACCCGAAGCCTGCAACTGCGAATGCGAGCATGTAGCATTCAGATAATCTAAATAAGGTGTCGGCGTATTACTTATCACGTCGCCTTTACCCTTGTCTCCTATTCCCCATCCATCGAGGATCATCAATAAAGCTTTCTTTGCCATAATTATTGTTACCTGTTATATTAAAATCTTTTTTGCAAAGATAGTGCAAGCCGAAACCAGAATAAGTTTACTTGTTTTGGTGAGGCGCAGCCTATCTTATGCAAAGGTACTGCAATTTTCTGACTTACGCATCATCTACACCTTATAAATACAAGAATACTTCACAATTTTCATCCACGCAAAAGCCCCACAATCCGTTTAGATTGCAGGGCTTTCTCTATCTAAATACCAAAGTAATGATTACTCCACGGTGATTTGCTTGCCTAATGTCTGTACGATTTCCTCACGTTTCGGCAAGGTAACGGTCAAGACACCATCCGACATTTTTGCGCAAATTTTCTCTTTGTCTACGTCATCTGGCAATATCAGTGTCTGCTCAAAACTCGAGTAACTGAACTCTCTACGCAAGTAGTGAGCCTTCTTGTCCTCTTCTTTGTTCTCCACCTTCTTTTCCATCTTGATAGTCAAATTTCCATCGTTATCGATATTCACGATAAAATCGTCTTTCTTCAAGCCAGGTGCAGCCAACTCTACAACATACTCACCGTCATGAGCGATTACGTTGATTGCGGGTGCTGTACTGTTCAATCTTGGTGCAAGACCGGTATCAAAAAAATCATCAAACACACTTGGTAACCATGAATTTCTGTTTCTTACTGGTAACATAATCATTTCCTCCTATTTTTATTTTGTTTATTCTTATTTGCTCTTTCGAGTTCACTAACCATTGTTGCAAGGAGCGTACCAATGAAGAAACCGTGTCATTATGACATATATTCCATTATTTAACCCAAAAACCAAGCCATTATGTCAGCTGTTTGAGACTTTTCATCCAACTCAGTATCAGCGTTATTGACATGCAGATCAAGGCTTTTCCATGCGCTTCACCCTCTGTGTTTGCTTCACTTTCATTCTGATACGTACGCAATAACGCATACTGACTGGTCTACCCACTAGCATGCCAGGTGTCCAACGTTTCATGTGTTTCATTTCTCTAATAATGATTTTATCAAACCTTGGGCCTTTCGACCGATACACTTTGAAATCCTTGCAACGACCTTTTTTATCGATAACAAAATTCACAACCATGGTTCCCGTTAACGTAGAGTCAGCCTTCATCAGCTTAGGAATCACCCTATCGCTCACAAATGCCATCAACGCTTTTTCCCCTCCGGGATAAACTGGCATCACCTCGGGATTGGAAAATATCTTTTCCGATGGTTCAACATACTTCGATGAGCCCACACACTGTGCCGATATTCCCGCCCAAACAGCCATGATAAGCCAAATCAACAACACACTTTTTCTCATCATCATATTTACTATTTAGCTTTGGGAACAGTATTTTTTTCATTCTCACGCTCCCTCTTAATCGTGATAGGAAAGCAAAATTTTACAGGCATAGCCTTGCCTTTGTGCTTACAAAGGGTCCACCTCCGCATCCTTTTCAGTCCGTTTAGAAATAAGGTATCAATCTCGGGAGCCACCGATTTTACCACTCTAAAACTGTCACAAGCTCCATTTTCCAGAACGACAAACGATATCAACAACCTTCCTTCTGCCGAGCTTTTAATACTGTCCAGCCCCGGAGCCACAGAATCTATCATCCATTTGCGCAAGGCGACTGTTCCACCAGGATAAACAGGCATGTCGTCAATGACAGACCAACATATGTTTCCATCTGGTCGTGGCAAGCTTTTCTTGTGACTTTGCGACCACGTCATCTGAAGAACAACGAAGCAAAACATAACCAACAAAATACCATATTTCTTCATATCTTATCTTTTTTAAACATTGTTCCATCCTTTCAAAAAGTACATCCGCACCGTCTATGACCGACGAAACCAAAGACAGGTGCGAACTGTACTTCAGATTTGCATATAGCTTTCGCAGACAAAGATACAACTTCTGACTGCCCTTGTCAATAGCCCGACAGACATTGACACACGCAGAAAATACAAACTTCTGACTGTCAGGTATTTAAAATACCCAAAAGATCTCTTTTGACACATCAAAGAACGAATATGAATTGTTTTTTATATCTTTGCCCTGAACAAAAAAGACCAAAACACAGCCGTATGCAAAAGATACTCGTGATGCTGCTTTCTGCCACACTTCCGCTCATGCATATTCCTAACCGATTTTCCGGCAACCATCACAACTGCCCGTCTGAGCAACAATCCCCATACCTGGCAACCTAACCCGAATTCCATTGCGGGCCAAGCACCTTCTGCTGATCTCAAAGTCGTATTCGGAGCATCAGGTCCATGCATCCGATTGTTTATGAAGAATATTTTGGGAGTAAAACATCCGCATTGGGCGGTATTTGGTTATCTAAAAGATAAGCTCACAACCTGACCATCAACCAATCTCGGAGTATGATAGCATGGTTGCAACTCTCATTCTTGGCACCGTAAAGAAGGGTAACGTCACCGTCCCGCAAAAGTTTCCGGATATGCTCTGCAAAGGAAAGTGCTTCCGGATTTCCATCAAGTTCTATCCGATACCGCACAGCGAACTCCTCGTAGTTCTCCTCTTGATGGCCAAACCATTTGCGTAGGTTTGTTGAAGGCGTCACGAGTTTATTCCACTCGTCTACCCCTGCCTTCTCCTTCGAAAGACCTCTCGGCCAAAGACGGTCTATCAGAATGCGATAACCGTCACCATCATCAGCTGCGAGATAAACACGTTTAATCTTCAGTTCATTCATAAACTATCCTCATCTTTTTTTATTACCTTGCTGTTTTAATAGACCAACCACAACAACAAAACAGGCTGGCGGATGTAAAATTACACAATATTTTTTAAAATGTCAAACAAAAAACAACACAATGCATGGAGAGTCGCAATATTGGTACAATATCCCATGGCGACACGATGCCGAGCAGGCGATGGACAGCCGACTGAAAGAGTTGGAGCAACTGAAACGCAAGCTGCCCCCAGCCATGCAAGCAGACCGCAATTATGAGTCGGTGGCACAAATCAAGCTGGGCATCGACGTGCTTGATGCCATCCTACACAATGGCAACATTAGCCAGTTTGGCAAGAAAGAGCAGGTTGCCGTGGCCAGCATCATGCCCAATATCGATGCCGAACCGGCTGAACTGCTCAACAACCAGTCGTTGGCACTGACACCCAAAGAAACCTTCTTCTGCATCATGGAGCGCAACGGCATGGCCGACAGCGAGAAAGCAAAGGCATTCTGCTGCTCAGAACAAGCCGTAAGGTCTACCAAAAGTCGGCTCACTAAAAAGCTGCGCTCTATGCCCCACCTGCATGGCACGACACCTGTACCACGACCAACAAGCCCAGTTCAACCTGATATGGAGAATCGATGAAAAGGTGCGAAGTACAGGTTTTGTCCGTTTTTCTTCCCTAATTTTAACACTTCTGGAACCTCACAAATAGAAAAAATATAAGGTATTTTTAGGGTGTTCTGAACCCTCAATCGGACTATAAACATGACTTTGACCGGTTACTCCATTGAGTTAATGAGCCTACATTAATGGAATAACGCCCTTAAATCATTATTTTATCGACCCAAAACCATGCTTTTAGCTGCTATTTCGCACTGTTTTTGCGGCTAAATGATACCACTATTTTTGTAACACGCTGATTATCAAGCATTCCTATTTTTCGCGTATTTGCGAACAAGTCTCCACTTCGTTACAAATACGCGAGTATTCTGAGAGCATTTGTCAATATATTTCAGATTTTTTAAGACGATTTTTCATCCCCAAAAATCAACATTTTTAGGACATCCTAAATAAGTGGTCTCGCTGAAATTTATCAAGGAATCCTATTATCTTTTTCATCACTTTTCTCTTATATTAGATAATTTGACAAAATGCAACATAGGATCAACATAATCATCTGGAACACTAGCACAACCGCGATGTTGTGTATCTGTAAAAATATCTCCGCTAAAAATAACTTTTATTCCAGCTTTTCTAAAACTTAAAGGTAGTGAGTTGTGTTGAGGGTAAATATTTACAATACCATAAGGAAGCTTACATACAATGCAATAAACATGATACTCGGTATTAAAAATCACTTCCCCAGGACTGTCAGTTAAGGTGAACCTAACTGTATTATCTTTACATACTGGGTAATTTGACGATTCTAATTCTTTTGAATCATCAGAGCTACAGCCAACATTCAATATAAGAAATAATGGCAATAATAAAAATAGTACTTTCTTCATTTCTACTTTTTTTATAGTTACGGTATGTCGAAAAAAATCTAAACTAATAAAGATCATCCAAAGATTGGGAATGAATTGTTAATTTATCATTCGCTGTCACAGTGTACTACTGTGTACAAATATAAACATTTAAGAAATACGAAACAAGCAAATTATTCGTTTTTTTAATAAAAAGTTGGTGGTTCAATGGCTAAAGTTTTCCTATTGTTTTCCCAATCATTATAATCCTCAAAAATCAAGTGAAACGTATCACAGCTCAAAAAACTTGTACTTCTGCCTAAAAACAAGTACTTTTGTAACCAAATTCCCTGCGGATGACAGAGACACTCAAAGAGAAAACGGCAAAAGGTATATTTTGGGGGGCGATGAGCAACATCACCCTGCAATTGGTAGGTGTGGTGTTTGGCATCATGCTGGGTCGTATCCTGTCTGACGAAGACTATGGCATGATGGCGATGATAGCCATTTTTCAGTTGGTTGCCATTGCCCTTCAAAACAGTGGGTTCACGGTAGCTATTACCAATATGAAATCCCCTACCCACGATGACTACAACGCTGTATTCTGGTTCAACATCTTGGTTGGCGGCACCTTGTACATCCTTTTGTTCCTATCCGCTCCTCTAATTGCTTCCTTCTACGATACGCCAGCCCTGACATCCTTGTGCCGATACAGTTTTTTAGGCATCCTCTTCGCCTCGTTCGGCACCGCCCAATCGGCATGGCTGTTCAAGAACTTACACGCCAAGCAACAAGCCAAAGCCAACATCGTCGCCGTATTGCTGTCGAGCATCACGGGAGTACTGATGGCGTGGGGTGGTTTTCGTTATTGGTCATTAGCCACTCAAAGTTTGGTGTACATCCTGCTGTGTACCCTACTCTACTGGCATTATTCGCCTTGGCGACCCTCCGTACACCACATTTCGTTTGCTCCCGTGAGACGAATGTTCAAGTTTTCATTCAAAATCCTACTCACCACGCTCATTACCCAAGTCAACAACAACGTGCTGAACATTCTGTTGGGCAGGTTATACACCAAACACGACGTGGGACAATACAACCAAGCCTACCAATGGGACAGCAAGGGATTTCAGTTGGTGCAGAGCATAGTGAGCCAAGTAGCACAACCTGTACTCGTTGAACTGAAGAACGAGGCTGACCGACAGCTGCACGCTTTTCGCAAGATGATGCGCTTTTCAGCATTTCTCAGTTTCCCCCTCTTGTTGGGACTGGGACTGGTATCGCGCGAATTCATCGTGCTTACCATTACCGAGAAATGGCTTCCCAGTGCCCAACTCCTTCGGCTGTTGTGCGTGAGTGGGGCTATCTTCCCCCTCATCACACTGATGTCGAACCTCATTATCAGCAAAGGGAAAGCCAATGTTTACCTTGGTTGCACCGTTGCCTTGGGCGTATTACAAATCATCCTCATGCTATTGCTGTGGCCCTACGGCATCCGCAACATGGTTATTGCCTATGTATGCCTCAATGTGAGTTGGCTTTTTGTGTGGTTCTACTTCGTGAGAAAGTCCACAGGATACACGCTTCCGCAGTTTTTTAAGGATGTGTTACCCTTTGCAGTCAGTGCATCAGGGGTCATGGTTGTGACCTACTACGCCACGTTGGGCATCACTCATCTGCTCCCGTTATTAGTCGTCAGGGTGGTAATGGCAGCTGTTTTGTATTACGTCATCATGCGCGTTGCCAAAGCAGAAATACTCCGCGAATGCCAAGCAGCCATTCTTTCTAAATGGAAGAAAAAGCGCTAAGGACATCCCAAAATCCATATTTTTATGTATATTTGCTCATTATTGAAAATCAAAGCAGAAATTTAACACATGCAAGCCATTATATTAGCCGCAGGAATGGGGCGTCGTTTAGGAAGCTACACCAAGGAAAACACCAAATGTATGGTACCCGTCAATGGGGTAAGACTCATTGACCGCGTACTCACGCAACTCTCCGCATTGCATCTAAAGCGTGTACTGATGGTGGTGGGCTATAAGGGAAAAGAACTCATCCACCACATCGGAGAGCGATATGCAGACGCTCTAAAGATAGAATATGTAGAAAATCCTATTTACGACCGCACCAATAATATTTATTCATTGTCGTTGGTAAAGGAGCAAATGCAAGAAGACGACACGCTCTTGATAGAGTCGGACCTCATCTTCTCTGACCAACTTTTCTCCATGATTCTTGCCGATGAACGTCCCAACATTGCCCTCGTTGCCAAATATGAGACATGGATGGACGGTACCATGGTGCGCATTGACGGTGATGGTAACATCGTGAACTTTGTTCCTAAAAAGGCTTTCAACTATCAGGAGGTTGACTCGTATTATAAAACGGTGAACATTTACAAGTTTAGCAAAACGTTTTCGCAAACACAGTACGTTCCTTTTCTCGATGCTTATTGTAAAGCTTTGGGAAATAACGAATATTACGAACAGGTGTTGCGCGTCATCACGTTGTTAGATAAAACCAACCTCAAAGCACTTGACATTGGTAATGAGAAGTGGTACGAGATAGACGATGTGCAAGACTTGGACATTGCAGAAACCATTTTCGCTAAAGACGACGAGATGCTCAAGCGGTATAACTATCGCTATGGTGGGCATTGGCGTTTTCCGAAAATGCTGGACTATTGCTATTTGGTAAACCCCTACTTTCCTTGTAAGCAGATGAAAGCCGAGATGAAAGCCAACTTTGACACCCTTTTGACCGAATATCCTTCGGGTATGTATGTCAACTCGCTGTTGGCAGGCAAGTGTTTTGGCATCAAACAAGAATACATGGTGGTGGGCAACGGTGCAGCAGAACTCATCAAGAGCCTCATGGAGAACGTTAAAGGTAATGTGGGCATGGTGTTCCCCACGTTCGAGGAATATCCACATCGACTGCGAAAAGAGCAGATAGTAGCGTTTGTTCCGTCCTTGGACACGCTGCGATATACTGCCAACGACTTGATGAATTTTTACAAAGACAAGTCCATAGACATGCTGTTGCTCATCAATCCGGACAATCCCTCGGGTAACTTCATACCCAAAGCCGACGTTGTGAGACTGGCAGCATGGTGCAAGGAGCGAAATATACAGTTAGTGGTTGACGAATCGTTTGTAGACTTTAGTGATGACTTTCTACACAACTCACTTCTCTGTGATGAGACATTGGAAGCATATCCCAATCTGTTGGTCATGAAAAGTATTTCAAAATCGTACGGCGTCCCCGGACTTCGGTTAGGTATCTTGGCTACCTCGCAACGAGAAACCATTGCTCGCATCAAGAAAGACGTGTCAATATGGAATATCAACTCGTTTGCCGAGTTCTTCATGCAGATATACAATAAATATCAAGCGCAATACGAAAAAGCATGTCAGCAATTTATTGACGAGCGCAATCGCTTTGCCCTACGCTTGAAGGAGATACATTTTTTGCGTGTTCTGCCAACCCAAGCCAACTACTTCTGTTGTGAGGTAAAACCGCCCTATACCGCAGCCGAACTGACTAAACAGCTGTTGGCACGCTTTGACATCATGATAAAAGATTGTAACAGCAAGACATCGCTCAAAGGATTGAACTATATTCGCATCTCTATCCGCAACCAAGTGGACAACGACCAACTAATCACAGCATTGCTCAACCTACAAAACGAAACCATATAAATGAAAATATGTATTTGCGGAGGAGGTAATTTAGGGCATGTGGTGGCTGGTTTCTTGGCTGCACAACCCACACATGAGGTGAGTTTGTTGACACGACATCCCGAACGATGGACGCACCATTTGCTCATTGACACCCCCAATGGAGAGGTGTTGAAGGGAGAGTTATGCCACATCAGTACGCATGCCAAAGAAGTAATACCTTCTGCAGAGTTGGTTTTGCTGTGCCTCCCGGGATATGCACTGCACGATACACTGGAGCAAATAAGTAAGTACCTGTCGCCCCACGTACCTGTGGGAAGCATCGTGTCGAGTACGGGATTCTTCTTTGAGGCGTTGGACATATTGCCCGATACCACTCCTCTTTTTGGCTTTCAGCGCGTACCTTTCATTGCCCGAACCACTCAATATGGACATCGAGCATCGTTGTTGGGCTATAAACCTCAACTCAATTTAGCGATTGAACGAGGTGGCGAGGCTACTGACGCATTAAGGGAAACATTGCAAGAAATGTTGCATACCCCCATCAGTTTGTTAGATAATTATTACGAAGCGAGTTTGACAAATAGCAATCCGCTGTTGCACACCGCTCGCTTGTACGAGCTATGGCACACTTGGCACAAGGAGATTATATATAAAGAGGTGCCGCTCTTCTACACCGATTGGACCGATGAAGCCGCACAATTATACATCCAAATGGATGAAGAACTTCAAACTCTATTGAGCAAATTAAAGGTAAAGCAGGGCGCAATACCCACTGTTCTCGATTATTACGAGAGTACGGATGCACATAGTTTAGGCAAAAAACTGTCGTCCATTGCTGCCTTTCAAGGCATACCTGCACCCATGAAAGCCGTTGAGGGAGGTTATCAACCTGATTTTTCCAGTAGGTATTTCACAGAAGACTTCCCTTATGGACTTGCTATCATTCACCGTTTGGCGCATCAACACGGTGTAGAGGTTCCACATATCAACAAGGTTTATGAATGGGGGATGCGTCAATTATCAAAATAAAACAGCACTCATGAACACACCACTCATACCACACGAGGAACTGCGCCAACGATATAATCCCGACGGCTCGTTGCTGCGCCGCCAACAGATGCGCATGCTGCACATCCTTGTTGAGGTTGACAAGATATGCCAACGCCACAACATTCGGTATTGGCTCAGTAGTGGAACGTTGATAGGTGCCGTTCGACATGGCGGTTTTATACCCTGGGACGATGACTTGGACATTGAGATGATGCGCTCAGACTACGAGCGACTTTTGGAAATTCTGCCTCACGAACTGCCCGATGACTTAGTATTGCAAGCCCATTGTACCGATCCAAATTATTGTTACCATTACGCAAAGGTGCGCGACCGTTGTTCCTATATCGAAGAGAAGCCCAACTACGACCGCTTTTTTAAGCATCGTGGCATCTATATAGACATCTTCCCTTTGGAGAAGCAACATATGTGGACACACAAACTTTCGGAACTTTCCTTCGGTCATGCGTATAAACTTATGCGTACTTACAAGGGAAGCGACGAGGAGTGCATGAAAAAAGTGAAACGACTGTATGCGTGGAATGTAAGATTTATCTACCCATTACTGCGCTTGGTGAATCGCATCACGGGCGCAAAGACCATCACCAGCGGACTTGGGATTCCGTTTCACAATCCCCGATACGAGGAGGATATATTCCCATTGACAACCATTGTGTTTGAGAACCGACCCTTCATGGCTCCCCATGACAGCGATCGCATGTTGCGACACATCTATGGCGACTATATGAAGCTGCCCGATTTAAGTCAACTGAAACCTCATACAGGCAGCATTGAAATATACAATAACGAAACCAACAAACATTGATAGGACATGAAACAGCCTGCAAAAACAGACGTGGCGGTACTGATACTCTTCTTTAACCGTCCCAAGGAACTGGGCAACCTGTTTGAACAAATCAAACTGGCTCGTCCCAGCAAGTTGTATCTGTATCAGGACGGACCACGCAACGACAGCGACTTGCCACGCATGGAAGCGTGTCGAAAGCTGCTCGACGATGAACACATAGACTGGGAATGTGAGGTACATCGCAACTACCAAGAGGTGAACAGGGGCTGCGATCCTTCTGAATATCTCTCCCAAAAGTGGGCATTCAGCCATGAAGACAAGTGCATTGTCTTGGAAGATGACAACGTGCCTGCCCTCTCGTTCTTCCCTTTTTGCAAAGAATTGCTTGACAGATACGCTCATGATGAGCGCATCGGCATGATTGCGGGCATGAATTACGATGAAGAAACACAGGGAATTCCCGATGATTATTTCTTCACCACCACCTTTAGCATAAGTGGTTGGGCATCGTGGAAACGGGTAGTTGACAAATGGGACGCTACTTATTCATTCCTTGACGACAAGTACAATCGGCAGCAGTTGGAAGCCCTTATTAAAGAAAGGAAATACCAAAGCGACTTTATTGAGTTTTGCGAGTATCACCGTTCGGTGGGGAAAGCGTATTACGAAACGATTTTTCATGCAGCCATCTTCTTCCATTCACAACTCTGCATCGTTCCCCGAGTGAACATGATTAGCAATGCTGGAGCTACTGAAGACGGTGTTCACCTCAGTGGGAGCAACGACGATTTACCCAAAGCCATTCGAGGAATCTTCACCATGCAACGCCACGAACTGTCGTTTCCGCTGAAACACCCACGATATGTCATTGAAAATGTGGGCTATAAGCACCGCATGTTCCGCATCATGGGCTGGGGACATCCTTGGCTCAAGATAGGACGATCGGTAGAAGAGCTGTTCATCAACTTACGTAAAGGCAATTTCAAACGCATCAAAGAGGCGATGGTCAATCGGATGCGAAAACTATGTGGCAAATCCAAATGGGATTAAAAATAGCTTAAAAGAATAAACATCTTAAATAATAAAAAACCTACATTTATGAAAAAAACACTCATTTTTGCTGCCCTCACACTATCTCTATCTGTGGCAGCTCAAACCAATCCGTTGTGGATGAGACACACTTCTATCTCTCCCGATGGGCAAACCATTGCGTTTTCGTACAAGGGCGACGTGTTCACCGTACCCGCTTCGGGCGGTCAGGCACGACAGCTTACCTCGAATGCAGCATACGATTCCTACCCCATTTGGAGTCCTGACGGCAAAAAGATTGCTTTCGCATCGAGTCGTGAAGGTAGCTTGGATATCTTCGTAATGAACAAATTCGGTGGCGAACCCAAGCGGTTGACCACCCGAAGCACCAACGAAACTCCCATTGCATGGCGTGACAACGAACACATTCTGTTCAGTGCAGCTATCATGCCAACGGCAAAATCTATCTTTTTTGCCAGCAGTCAGTTCCCACAAGTGTACGAGGTAAACTTGAAAGGCGACCGCCCAAAACTTTTCTCTGTTGTGAACATGGAGGACTTGAGCATCAACCAAAAGGGTGAGATATTGTATCATGACAAGAAAGGATACGAAGACCCCTTCCGTAAACATCACCGATCGCCTATCACAAGGGATATATGGCTCAACCAAAATGGCAACTTTAGCAAACTAACTACTTTCAATGGTGAGGATCGTACACCACGCTGGGCACCCGATGGCACCTCTTTTTACTACCTAAGTGAGGAAGACGGGACTTTCAATGTGTATAAACGAGGGGTGAAAAGCGCAAACAAGACACAAATCACTCACCACACCAGACACCCAGTGCGCTATCTGTCGGTGGCACAAAATGGGCGAATTTGTTACAGTTACGACGGTGAGATATACACCCAAATGGGGTCGGCTGCACCACAAAAAGTAAACGTGAGCATTACTGCCGACCGTAATGACATCGACTTGAGTCGACAGATAAAGACATGGGGAGCGACAGAGATTGCTCTTTCCCCCAACGGAAAGGAAATAGGATTCGTGCTACATGGTGACGTGTATGTGACCAACATCGAATACAAAACCACCAAACAAATCACCGATACACCCGAACAAGAGCGTTCGATTGAATTCTCTCCCGACGGACTGGCAATTGTCTACGCATCGGAACGGGAAGGGTTGTGGCAGATTTACCAAACAACCATGAAGAATAAAGCGGAGAAACAGTTTGCGTATGCCACCGACCTACAGGAAGAACGCCTTATCCATTCGGCTTACACGTCTTTTCAACCGCAATACAGTCCCGATGGGAAAAGCATTGCCTTCTTTGAGAACAGGGGTACGCTCAAGGTGCTTGATGTGAAGAGCAAGAAAGTAAGAACCGTGATGGACGGCAAATATGTTTACTCTTATAGCGACGGAGATATTTGGTTTGAATGGAGTCCAGACAGCAAATGGCTCATCTCCAATTATATCGGAACAGGAGGATGGAACAACCAAGACATCGCCTTGATTGACGCAGAAGGTAAAAAGCCCATTTACAACCTTACGCAAAGTGGGTATAATGCCGGCAACGGAAAATGGGTATTAGGCGGAAAAGCCATCATCTTCCAAAGCGATCGGGCTGGGTATCGCAGTCATGGAAGTTGGGGAACGGAGGACGATGTGTACATCATGTTCTTCGACTTGGATGAATTTGAGAAGTTCAAAATGACGAAAGAGGAAAAGAGTCTCCTCGACGAAGCAGAGAAAGAGAAGAAGAAAGCCGAAGAGCCAAAGACGGTAGACGTGACGGTGAAGAAGAAAGAAAAGAAGGAAGAGCCTATCAAATTGGACTTGGACAACTGTCGCGACCGTGTGCTTCGGCTCACTGTCAACTCATGCCGATTGGGCGATGCTGTGCTAAGCAACGACGGAAACGCCCTCTATTATCAGGCTGCCTTCGAAGGTGGTTACGACTTATGGAAACATGATCTACAAGATAAGAGTACAAAAATTGTGTTGAAAGGTGTTGGAGGCGGCGGTATGCTGGCGGACAAAGACTTCAAGAATCTGTACCTATGCTCTGGAGGGGGCATCAAGAAGATAGATATAGGCAGCAACTCGTCGAAAAATGTCGACTTTGAAGCACGCTTCAACTACAAGCCTTATCAAGAAAGGGAGTACATGTTCAACCACATCTGGCAGCAGGTGAAGGATAAATTTTATAAGGTAGACTTGCACGGTGTCGATTGGGAAGGCTACAAAAAGAGTTATGCACGGTTCTTACCTTATATCAATAACAACTATGACTTCAGTGAAATGCTGAGCGAAATATTGGGCGAACTGAACGCATCACACACAGGTGCGCGCTATTTTGGCGGTGGCGCCAACCTTAGCACTGCTACCTTGGGCTTGTTCTACGACCAGACGTACGATGGAGATGGACTGAAAGTCGAGGAAGTTATCAATCGTGGACCTTTCTCGGTGAAGAAAACCGGGGTTACGAAAGGCTGTATCATTGAGAAGATAGACGGTGAACCGATATTGAGAGACAAAGACTACTACTATATGTTGGACGGAAAATCGGGTCGCAATGTCAGGGTATCGGTGTACAATCCCAACACCAAAAAGCGTTTCGATGTAACGGTTAAGGCCATTAGCAAGGGCTACCAAGACGAATTGCTGTACAGACGATGGGTGGACAGGAACCGCCAATTGGTAGACAGTCTGTCGCATGGACGGTTGGCATACGTACATGTGAAAGCCATGGATAGTGAGAGTTTCCGCACTGTATTCCATGAATTGCTGAGTGACAAGAACAGAAATCGCGAGGCAGTGATTGTAGATGAGCGTCACAATGGTGGCGGATGGTTGCACGATGACTTATGTACGCTACTCTCAGGCAAGCAATATCAGAGCTTTGTCCCACGTGGACAGTTCATTGGCAAAGACCCTTGGAACAAGTGGACCAAGCCTTCGTGTGTCATGGTGTGCGAAGATGACTACAGCAATGGACATGGATTCCCGTTCGTGTACAAAGAGTTGGGCATTGGAAAACTGATTGGTACGCCAGTTGCTGGTACTATGACCGCCGTTTGGTGGGAGACACTCATCGACAATACCATGGTCTTTGGAATCCCACAGGTAGGTTGCCGAGACATGCGAGGCAACTTCGGAGAGAACACACAACTCAATCCTGATATTGAAGTGTATAACACTCCAGAGGATTATATCAATGGCAACGACCAACAGTTGAAACGGGCTGTTGAGGAGATGCTAAAGAAATAATGTTGCAACCAACATTGCCTAAATGATTTAGACAATGAAATGATACAAATAAAAACCTATCTGAAGCTGTCCAAAGTCTGACACTTTCAGATAGGTTTTATCATGAGATATCCTAAAGAAGCATGGACACCATGCTCAAATCTCATTTGGAAATCTACAAACTATTCTTGGTTAATTCGGCATAAACCTGTTGGAACTGATGCTCTATATTTATATAATCTTGCCATTTCTCATAGATTTTATCGACCTCCGTATAATAATCTAATAAGGACATCTCGCCAATTTCAACAATCTTTCGAAGAGTTTGTAGCGATTGACGTAAGAAAATCAAATCATAGGTGCTCAAAGAAGTGCGCAATTGTTCGAGTTCATTCTGGCGTGCCCTCCACTCATTACTTACTTTCATTTGCACATTGGCTTTTCTTAGCAACGCTCCTTCTAAAGCAGCCTGCGCAGCTTTCTTTTTGTGTTGGTTTGTGTAAAGCGGCAAAGCAAATCCTATTTGCACTCCATTACTAATTAAATCTCCTTCTGTATTGCGGCGATATCCAATGGTAAGGCGTGGCAACCAACTATTTTTATTGACTTTCAGTTGCTGTTGAGCCGCCTCCCCATAACCTTTAGCAGCGAGAACTTCCGCATCTGTTTGCAATAAGTGAGTGCGTAACGAATCCGCATTAAACTTGGTCATGACCAAAGGATAAGCCAAATGTTCTAAGAGAAGGGATTGATTTCCATTAAGTATCAGTAACTCTTGGTATACTCGCTGTCGGGATGCCTCATTCTTTGCAATATCAGCATGTAGAGACATTTGTTCCATTTTTAGTTTGTTCAGTTCAAGGACAGTAGCCTCTCCATGTTCAAACCGCTTTTGATACAATTCCAAGAGCCGCTGCGCTTTCTCTAAACGATCTGCCAAAACGTTCTTCAATTGATTCAACTGAATCCAATCCAAACATTTAATTTTCGCCTCGAGTAGCAGGTCTCTTCGCTTTGTCTGATACTCCAAGTTCAATACACGATGCTGTTTCTTTGCCAATAATCGCCTGGCGCCATACAATGTAGGGAAATCAAACTCTTGCGCGACGATGAGTTCGGAACTGGAAACGCCAGGAATGCCACTCCTCATAAATGGACTATACTCCACAGAGGGACCTTCAACGGTATTGCTTTGTTTTATTTCTTCGACCTCGCTCGCTATGTCTTTTTGTGCTGCCTGCAATTCTATATTGTTCTTTTCAATGCTTTTAAGCACATCGTCAATACCTTGCGCTTGGCTATACAAAACGCAAGGTAGGATTGCCCACAAAATAGTTGTTCTTTTTATCATGACCATTTTATATAAATTCATTATTTATTTCCTTCCGACAAATCCACTCATAAACAATCGGTATAATAAAGGCGTTTAAGAAAGTAGAACTTAAGAGTCCGCCCAAGATGACTGTTGCCATAGGACTTTGAATCTCATTGCCAGGCAAATCACCACGAAAAACAAGAGGAACGAGCGCCAACGCCGAGGTTAGGGCAGTCATCAAAATGGGATTAAGACGGTCGGAAGAACCTTTTAGCACACTCTCTCGCACCGACAGTCCCTCATCTTCCCTTAACGAATTGTAGCGAGTAATGAGCAACATCCCGTTTCGTGTGGCAATTCCAAATAAAGAGATAAACCCGATAATGGCAGGAATGCTCACTTCGCCAGATGTCATCCAAAGAACCAACACGCCTCCAATGAGTGCAAAAGGCAAGTTCAGAAGAATGACACCACTTTCTACGGCATTCTTAAACTGCATATACAAAAGCAAAAAGATGACGACAATGCTCAGCAAAGAGGTGAGCAATAAGGTCTTACTGGCAGATTTCTCGCTTTCAAACTGTCCACCATATTCTATATGATACCCTTCAGGAAGATTCACTTTTGCATTGATTTCTTTTTGAATATCGTTCACAACACTTCCCAAATCTCGCCCATTGGCATTGGCTGAAATCACTATTTTACGAGCCACATTTTCACGATGAATGGTATTGGGACCTGTGGAAGAGATAATATCTGCAATATTACTCAATGGAATCTTCTTGCCGTTAGAGGTATCCACCATTAGGTTTCGTATATCCGCCATCGTACGTCGGCTCTCTTCATCCGAGCGTACGATGAGGTTAAAACTTTTGTTTCCTTCGTACACTTGTGACACCTGCTCGCCTTTTAAGAACACTGCAATATAATCATTGAACTCGGGTTCTGTGATTCCATAGCGCGCCAACATTTCAGGTCGAGGCACTATTTTCAGCTCAGGACGCTCCACTTGCTGCTCTAAATTAAGATCTTCTATGCCATCTACATCTTCAATTGCAGATTTTATTTGACCACCAAGCATATACATCTTATTGAGGTCTTCACCAAACAATTTTATGGCAATGCTCGCTTTTGTACCACTGAGCATCGCATCAATACGGTGAGTAATAGGCTGCCCTATCTCTATGTTAGCCCCCACTATGGTAGACAGCTTTTCTCTTACATCATTTAAGAGCGCTTGATGTGAACGATTTGTCAACTCAAAGGGTGCTTCTATCTCCGACATATTCACACCCAATGCATGCTCATCCAACTCTGCACGTCCCGTTTTACGTGCTACCGTCTTTATCTCTGGAATAGAAAGTAAAATCTTTTCTGCCTGCTGACCAATCTTATTGGACTCCTCTAAGGATATGCCTGGCATGGAACTCACATTGATGGTAAACGACCCCTCGTTGAAAGGTGGTAAAAAACTGTGTCCTAAGGAAAAGAAAATACACAACGTTGCCAATAGCACACCGCAGGCACTCCATAGCACTACTCGTTTATGGTAGAGTACCCAAGACAATCCAGTTGCGTAATGTCGCTTCAACCAATCTACAACTTTCGGCTCTTTCCATTTCACATTGTTTTGATTCATGTGTACATTAAGTAAATAACTGCACAGCACGGGAGTGAGGGTAAGCGCCACAACGGTTGATGCAAACAATGCCACAATAAAGGCGATGCCTAAGGGTATTAACATTCTACCTTCCATACCGCTAAGAAAGAACAAAGGCACAAAACTGGCAACGATAATCAGTGTAGAGTTCAAGATGGGCAAGCGTACTTCTCTGGAAGCATGGTAAACCACATTCAGGATACCCAACCGCTCGGCTTTGGGCAAGAGATGATTCTCTCGCAACTTGCGCCAAACATTTTCAACATCGACGATAGCATCGTCTACCAACGACCCTATGGCAATAGCCATACCACCTAAACTCATGGTATTGACACTCTCTCCTAACTGGTGTAACACTAACAAGGAGACCAAAAGTGACAACGGAATGGTAACCAAAGAAATGATGGTGGTACGTACATTGGCTAAAAACAAGAACAGTACAATCACCACAAAAAGTGCACCTTCAAGGAGCGAATCCTTTACGTTGTCAATAGAGCTTTGGATAAAGCTCGACTGTCTAAACACATCTGTAGACACATGGACATTAGCAGGTAAATCTTTCTGCAAATCCTCAATCGCCTTATCCAAGACTTCCGTCAATTCTATGGTTCCAGTATTGGGTTGTTTGGTTACGGTGAGCAACACTGCTGGCTTCCCCTTTTCGGAGGCAACACCTAATTTGGGACTTTCCGAACCAATTTTTATCTCTGCAACATCAGACAAAGTCACGGGATAATCGCCTGTTTTCTTCACCACAGTCTTGCCGATGCGCTCAAGAGCAGGAGTCGGCATCATCCCTCGAATTACATATTCATTCCCAAATTCGTAGAGTACACCGCCATTCGTATTCTTATTCATGCCTCGAGTGGCTGCCATCACATCTGCCAAGTTCACCCCATAGTGATTCATCTTGCGGGGATTCACCTGTATTTGGTATTCTTTCTGATCACCTCCAATGACTGCAACTTGTGCAACACCACCAATGGAGAGCAGTCGTGGGCGAATCGTCCAGTCGGCTAAAGTACGAAGATCTAACATGGAAGTGCTATCCGATGTCAGGCTCACTATCATCACCTCTCCCAAGATAGACGATTGCGGTCCCAAGGTGGGTCGGCGCACTGTGCTGGGTAATGACTCTGAAACGGTCAAAAGCTTTTCCGAAACAATTTGGCGTGCACGATAAATATCCGTCCCCCAATCAAACTCAACCCATACAACCGAAAATCCTGTTGTTGATGAAGAGCGTACCCTGCGCACGCCTGTGGCACCATTCACGGAAGTCTCAATGGGAAAAGTAACCAACTGCTCCACTTCCTCTGCCGCCATTCCCTCTGCCTCCGTCATTACCACCACAGTGGGTGCATTGAGGTCAGGAAATACGTCCACCTCTGTTCGGTGAACGCTGTACAAGCCCATGAGGACGAGTACCACAGCACACACCAATATCAGAAGACGATTGTGTAATGAAAATTTGATAATTTTATCTAACATAACGTTCCTCTCCCCCTATTAATGCGAATGACCTGGTATCTCCATTGTAGATGCGGCGAGCTTTACATGAATTGCTCCTTGTATCACTACATTCTCTCCACTCTTTAATCCCGATAGGATTTCTACTCGTGTACCATCCGACTCACCTAACTTCACTTCCTGCTTTCGATAGTGAGTCGCTTCTTCTTGGATATAAATAAAATAGACTCCTTGCTCTTCTGTAATGGCAGATATAGGAACACTCAACACATTGGGGCGTTGCGTTGTCAACAAATAAATCTCGGCAAACGCACCAGGAATAACTCCATTGCGATTATCAAATTCGAACGTGACAGGTATGAAAGCCGACTCTATGCTGGAGCCCTTACCATAAGTCAATAGTTTCCCACCCATAGATGAAAGCTGATACACCTGTTGACTATAAGAGGTCTTGAAGTTGGCAGATGTAATTTGGCTCAACATACCATAACTACTTTCTGGCACTTCTGCTCGCAAATAAAGATGCTTGTTTTGAGAAATCGTCATAAGCGGCTGCCCTACTTCCACATAGTCGCCTTGTTTTACCAAGCACTCTTTGATAAACCCAGACATCTGTGCAACCACAGCTACTCCACTCGAATTACTTCTTCCCAAAGCCTTATAAGCGAGTGCGGCTCGTTCCATGTTGGCTTTGGCATCTAAATATTCTTTTTGTGTCACAATTTTGTCAGCTACCAAGTCTTTCTTTCGCTTATAATCTGCTAAAGCCGTCTCATAAGCAATTCGAGCCCGTTGTGCAACATCTCCTTCAGGGAGTTGATCAGAGAAAATGCGGAACACACTCGTGCCTTTACCCACCGACATTCCCTCGGTCAGGGGGTGCAGCATTGACACAATACCTGCCACCGTAGCCACTACAGTCTTTTCAGAACCAGAAGCTGGCAACACCTTACCACTCACTTTCAGTACGCCATGAAAGGCAGTTGGCTTTATCTCTCGTACCACAACTCCAGCAGCTTGCGCTTTCTTCTGGTCTAACTCAATCAAGTTAGCATGCTCATGCGAAGCCTCCTCTGCTTGCTCCGTTGGTGAATTTGAATGCTGTTGGGGATTGCTTTGACAAGCTGAAAGAAACATCCCCCCTAAAATAATCTTAAAAATAAATGGTCTAAACATACATCTAATTGTTTTGTATGCAAAGGTAACCATACGGGGATGCAACTCGGTGTCAAACCCTTATCGTGTTCGAAAGGGCGGAAATTCAAATGTTGTGTTATCTGTGGGAGACTTTCTTCGCTTGACAGTCTGGACACAAGCCTTTCAACATATAATTGACAGCATGAACCTGAAAACCTTCAGGCAACTCAAGAATTGGTGCATGTAGCGTCTTAAAACAAAAAACTTTCTCGCAGGCTTCACAATAAAAGTGGACGTGCATGTCGTCATCTACATGCGTGTTATCGGTCGTACAGATTTCATACCGTGCCAAGCCCTTACCATCTTCTATGGAATGAATGACTCCTTTTCTTAAAAAGAGTCGCAACACACGGAAGATACTTGATTTCTCTAAAGTCAACAGGTTGTTCTCTAAGTCGGAGAGACTCACAGGTCGATTCATTTCAATGATGGTGCGCAACACCAATATGCGATTGGAAGTAGGCTTGACGCCCGCTTTATTTAGAATGTGAATAATAAGATCGATGTCTGCTTTCATAGCTGAAAAATATTTAGAAAAGATAAGAAACCATGTTTTACATGTTGCTCAAAGTGCGACGAATAGCTCGTTTACAATAGCGGGTCTGCAAAGAATCACCATGTTCAGAAAGAACTTTCTGGTATTGTTGCACAAATTAGTGTTCCGCATTTTTACTCCCATTGAGAGGAAATTCCTGTTGTGAAACCGTTGTCATCATACTGTAATTTCTCCCGAACCAATACAACAATGGTGCTGTTCATCATACACCACACAGAATTGTCCTGGTGCAACACCATGTATTGCAGTCTCTGCATGAACGGTATAACTATCTGGTGCTGTTTGTTCGATGATGCCCGAGTGAAATTCTGGGGTGTGTCGAATCTTAAAGGTAACATGATGCATGTCTACAGGCATTGTCAAAAAATGGAAATCATGTATCTTGAAGTCCTTTTGATAGGCGGTTTGGGGGTCGTAACCCTTACTAATATACAATACATTGTTGGCGACATCTTTCTTCACCACAAACCAAGGACCGCCTCCAAAGCCTAACCCGTGACGCTGACCAATGGTATGAAACCACAGTCCACGATGCTCGCCTATCTGTTTTCCCGTTTCTAATTCAATGACCTTTCCAGGATTTTCACCGATATACCTCCGCAAATATTCGTTGTAATTGATTTGCCCTAAGAAACAAATGCCTTGACTATCCTTCCGTTTGGCATTGATGAGGTGCTCACGTTCAGCGATTTTACGCACCTCACCCTTCTGATAATGCCCTATGGGAAACAGGGCTTTCTTGAGTTGCCAATCATAGATTTGCGCTAAGAAATCTGTTTGATCTTTCACTGGGTCAGGACTTGTAGTAAGCCACTTCCTACCTTCTATTATCTCGGTTTGAGCATAATGTCCTGTCGCTATCAAATCGTATTGATACCCCATCTTTTCATGAAAGGCACCGAACTTGATAAGTCGATTGCACATCACATCAGGATTGGGCGTGTACCCTGCCTTCACTTTCTCCATAGTGTAGCGAGTCACCTCGTTCCAATACTCTTTGTGACAGTCCACCACCTGCAACTTACAACCGTATTTGGCTGCTACATGGGTCGCCATCTCTAAATCTTCTTCCGATGTGCAATCCCATTCTTCTTGCTCTTCTGGTCCGATTTTGATGTAAAAGCAGTCGGGTTGTACACCCATACGCACCAACTCGTACACGACCACCGAACTGTCAACGCCCCCAGAGAGCAACACCGCAATACGCTTATCCTTTATTTCATCTATGTTTATCAATGCAATAGCCCTTTCATCTATGTTGTGATTGATAGTGCAAAGATAATGATTTATTTCAGGTTATACGATGATTGCAAGGCGATTTTATGGTCTACTTGTGGAGAACCACTGTGTTCACTCAAAATATCGCATGCTGTTGACACATCCCTATTTTTAACTTCCATGCGCAGCTCTTTCATTGAAGACTCATATTTATACAACGAAGAGCACCCACGAAGCAACGTAAGTCATATTGATGTTATGCTGCATGGAAGGCTCATCAATGCTGAATTTTCTTTACAAAGTACCTCTCAAAACTCGCGTGAAATCATCCAACAGCAAAGTGGGTCGCAAATACGCGAATTTTGAGCAAGGTTTGTAATCTATTGTCATTAAAGACGTTACATCTATGACGCCGCTTTTCTTGCCTATTTTTACCACTTTTTGGCGATTAAAGCATTGAGATAAGCCTCCAATTTGCATGCTTTAATGCCTCTATGTTATGTAAATAACACCGTTAAAGAGTGTTTCCAAGGGCGTTAAGTCAATGTTTGAACTAAAAAAGCCCTCTATTTTGTGAAAATCAGCCCATTTTTGTGGTACGTTTGCCTATTCATTTTTTCTATTTTGAAGATTTTAGATGGCCGTTTTTTGGTAAAATAATAGGACAAAAACAACTCCTGCCTTAACCAAAAAGCAGCAGCCGTTTCACCGCATTAGCATTATTGTTGAAACAAGAGAAAAAAGATGATCTTTCATTACAAACCACCTTTCTTCATGTAAGCCCCGTGACCTTCATGTGTAATTTTATGACTTTTAACTTGGATATATAAAATATAGTTCGTACTTTTGAGTTATTATATCATTATTAAACTAACGTAGATAAAAATGAAAAAATTAGCTATTATGTTTGCAGCTGGCTTGATGCTTGCTGCATGTCAATCAAACGGAAAGAAGTCAACCGCAGGAGATTCTCAAGATGCAGCATTAGATTCTGCAACGGTAGTAAACACAGATACCATGGCTTATGCTGGTGAAGGTCCTGCTGCTGACGGTACATACAAGTACAGTCTGAAACTTTATGGTGATTCTATCACAGAGTTTGCTTACGAGCAAGTAGCCGTTACCCCTAAAGGTACAGAAACGATGGCTCGAACCACGGGTATTGCACACCTCATTCAGCACAATGGTAAAGAGTATGTTCGTGTTCAGGAGCACAAGGAAGACTCGGTTACATTCCTCAAACTCGATGACACAACCCTGCGCTTAGTATCTAAAGATTTTGAAGAAGCAGGTGAAGGAACTAACACTGACTTAAAGTTAGTTCAGTAAGACTGCGCTTACCAAGAGTGTAAAACACAAAAATGCCAAGAGAGATATTTGTCTTTCTTGGCATTTTTATAGCTGGTGATAGTGTTCGAAGTATGATTCTACACTTAGAGTTTCAAAGAGATAAGTGCTGTAGAAAGCATTAAACGGCACCTTCCACCTTTGCTAACTATCTTAATTTCCAGTGTTTACAACTGGATGAACTGTATCATCACTACACAAAACCACCATTAAATTACTTACCATGGCAGCTTTTTTGTCATCATCTAAGTGAACAACTTGGTCTGACGAGAGTCTATCGACAGCCATTTTTACCATAGATACCGCGCCCTCTACAATCTTTTCACGCGCCATAATCACCGCATCAGCTTGCTGACGTCGTAGCATCACAGCTGCTATCTCGGGCGCATAAGCCAGGTAATTGATACGTGCCTCTATCACTTCGATACCTGCCATCTGCAAACGTTCGGCTAACTTCGTTTCCAATTCCTTGTTGACGGATTCGTCACCATCGCGCAAAGTGATTTCATCCTTATCCACTTCATTCGAATCATAAGCATATTGACCAGCGACTTGTCGAAGTGCTGCTTCACTTTGAATCATAACAAAATTTTCGAAGGCACGCATAATTGAATTCACATTTTTGAGTGCTTCTCCCTGCATACCGTTAGCCATAGTTTGCGAATCTATTTCAAAAATCGCTTTGTAGGTATCTCTCAAGCGCCACACCAACACCAAACCAATCATCACAGGATTGCCCACTTTGTCATTAACCTTAATGGGGTCGGCATTCAGATTACGTGCGCGTAGCGATAGTTTCTTTGTAGTGATAAAAGGATTCACCCAATGGAAGCCGACTTTCTTAAAGGTGCCTTTATACTTTCCAAAGAACATCATTACTCTGGCTTCATTGGGTTCTATCTGTACAAAACCAGCCAAGAGAATTAAGTCTAAAACAAAAAGCACACTGCCTGTCACGGAGAGGGCGTCGCTGGTATTGATGCCCATGACAAACAAACAGATACTAATGGCTAAAAGCACAAAAAAGACAGGCAACACCACAAAACCATTGATGCTCATCCCAACAAAATTTACTTCCTTATTTTCCATAATCATCATTAAATTAGTAGGTGAAGGATGACACAAATATACAAAAAATCATGGAACGTACCAAGTCTACAAAGCATTTTTAGCAAAAGCTTAATGGTTGAAACTAAAAATTCATACGTGTAAAAGAAGGTAAAAAAAGACAGCTCATCGACTCTCAGACTGTCTTGCCGAAGGAGGCAAAGGGCACATGATTGTTGATACAGACTCCCTCTCGTGATAGAAGAAAAAATAAAGAACAAGGGATTGAAAACCGAACGCAATCACTTTAGAGCCATAAGCCTTTGGAACAGTTGGGTGATAGCAATGCTGTAGATTGCAAAGGGCACAGAGGTAAGAAGAATTGCAGAGAGCTTTTGTCTAATAGGGCTCACGATATTTGTTCTCGTCCTTGTCGTCCAGCATGCTAAGGTAGCTCTGGTAGCGACTTTCGGAGATATAATGGTTTTCGACAGCCGTGCGCACTGCACAGCCTGGTTCATGCGTATGGGTACAATTATTGAACTTGCAATCTTTTGAAAAGGCAAAGATTTCCTTAAAATAACTGGTCAGTTCTTCTGGCTCTATATCAAAAGTTCCAAAGCCTTTGATACCCGGCGTGTCAATCACATAACCACTATGCGGAAGTGCTATCATCTCACTAAAGGTAGTGGTGTGTATGCCTGTGCCATGCGCATCACTAATTTCGGCAGTGCGTTGTTCGGCATGAGGGATGAGTACATTGATGAGTGTAGACTTTCCTACCCCACTGTTTCCACTCAATAGGGTTACTTTTTGAGCCAACAGTGCATCAATAACCTCCATTCCTTGACCTGTCTCTGCGGAGATTTCAACACAATGATAGCCGATGGTTTCATAGAGATTCATCATCATTTGCTGATAATGGCGCTCCTCTTCATTCAGCAAATCGGTCTTGTTAAAAACCAACACCACGGGTATGCGATAAGCCTCCGCCCCAGCCAAGAAGCGGTCGATAAAGATAGTAGATGTTTCGGGATATTTAATGGTGACCAATAAAAAAGCTTGGTCAAGATTGGCAGCAATAATTTGGCTTTGCTTTGACAGATTGGGGGATTTACGAATGATATAGTTTTTTCGGTCATCAATTGCCGTAATCATTGCCGTACCCTCAGCGTTGGTAACTATTTGCACAAAGTCACCAACGGCTACGGGCGAAGTGCTACGTATGCCTTTGAGACGAAAGTTACCTTTTAACTTACAATCTATCAGTTGTCCACTGTCTGTCTTTACGGTGTACCAACTACCCGTATTCTTAACAACCAATCCGTGCATGAATGTGATTCAAGTTGATGTGTAAAAAGAAAGCAAGGAAATTGACGAATGGACAAGCGGTTTGTTTGCTTGTTCATTCGCCAACACATTGCTTTTAGACGGTCATTATTTCTTTTGTTTTCTCCTCAAGCAGACGGTCTACGTTCTTGATATATTTATCGTGAACGTTCTGCAATTCATTCTCGGCATCCTTTCCTGCATCTTCTGAAAGCCCATCTTTAACGGCTTTCTTCAGTCTGTCTTTAATCTCGGAACGCACGTTACGCACTTCAATCTTGGCTTTCTCACCAATTTTATTGCATTGCTTCACTAAGTCACGACGTCGCTCTTCGGTGGGTTGTGGAATACCTAAGCGAATAATCTCTCCGTTATTCTCGGGAGTAATACCCACATCAGAGTCCATAATCGCCTTTTCAATGTCCTTGATGGCTTTTTTGTCCCATGGCTTAATGGCGATGGTACGTGCATCGGGTACCGAAACGTTTGCAACTTGGTTAAGTGGCACCATGGAACCATACGAGTTTACCATGACTCCATCCAAGATAGCTACGTTTGCTCGTCCTGCGCGGACGCGGCTCAAAGACTCTTCTAAGTACGTGGCAGCCATTTGCATACGCTCTTCTGCCTCTTTCAATGTAGCATTTACGTCTATCATATTCTGTATTGTATTAGTTTTATTGTTTTCAAAAATGGAGGCTGTTCAAGACAAATTCATCCATAAAAAGGACGTTTCAACAACCTGTATATGCAAAGATAGTGCAAGCCGAAACCAAAAAAAGTTTACTTATTTTGGTGAGGCGCAGCCTATCTTATGCAAAAATAGGGATTTATTCCGAATTATACAACTGTTTCGTAGAAATAATTATGGGAGCAGACAAAGGCGGGGCAGCTGGATGAACAGCTTACATTTGCCCTTTCGAATCGGATCAATCAAAGAAAGCAAACTGCGAATTCTCCATCACGAGCACACTCGCCATGGTTTCTACTGACGGAGTTGTGCGTTCGCATATCCCACCTACAGCGAGCATTTCAAGCAATAGAAGCTGAGCCTTCGTCGCTTTCTACCCTCCGTGCCTTGGTGTTGATTTGAAGGAAGGCTACTGGTTTGAAGCCTGAACTCGTTGCAATTCTACCTCGACCCGATTGGTCAGGTCAACAAACTGTTGGATAGAAAGTTGCTCGGGACGCATGGTCATCAACTCTCCCGCATAAAATTCGGCAGAGGCATTGTTGCCTGTAAATAGCTGTCGCAAGCTTACACGGAGCATTTTTCGACGTTGATTGAAGACTGCTTTCACTAATCGTTTGAACAATTGCTCATTACATCCCAAATCAGTGGTCGCATTGCGAGTCATCCGAATAACTGCACTTTTTACTTTGGGGGGCGGATTGAACACATCTTCATCAACAGTGAAAAGATATTCTACATCGTACCAAGCCTGTATCAATACTGATAAAATGCCGTAAGCTTTATGCCCTGGCTCCGAAGCAATGCGCAAAGCCACCTCTCGTTGTATCATTCCAGTGCAACAAGGAATGAGCTCTTTGTTTTCAAGCATCTTGAAAAAGATTTGGGAGGAGATGTCATAAGGATAATTCCCCGTTAAGACAAAAGGACGTCCCTCAAAGACTTCTTGCAAATCCATGCGAAGAAAATCCTGACCTATAATATTGCCCTGCAATTTTGGAAAGTGGGTATGCAGAAACGCTACCGACTCTCTATCAATTTCAACAGCTTTGATTTCACGAGGCTTCTCCACCAAATACTGGGTCATCACGCCCATCCCTGGTCCTACTTCAAGAACGGGTATATCTGGACAAGCGTCTACCGTGTCAGCAATTCGCTTTGCAATATTCAAATCGGTCAGGAAGTGTTGGCCTAAATTTTTCTTGGGTCTGACTAACTTCATGTGATGTTATTTTTGTGAAGCTCGCACAACTAAAAGCATCAAGCCTTCTTCAATACGCAAACTTCTATATTCTAAAAGCAAAGGTAAACATTAAATCTGATTTGCTGAGCATTAAGATACAGAATCCTACTGAAAATCTTTGTTTTTATCATTACACAAAGTCAGCCCTCGCCATTCAACAGATTTCTCCTTGCCTTCCATTTCTCTCTTTTCTCCCACTCAACATTTTTTAATAAGTCTGAACTATAATCACATCAACTTTCTACCCCTCATTACTGAAAGATACTCCTATAAACATGGTGATTTTTCCTTTTTATCTTAGCAGTGAATAACTAAAAAGTGCATTTCCATTAATGTTGGAAATGCACTTTGATGTTATCAATTAAGTGTTCAACATAAAGTCGTTTTCTTAATGATCCAAAGGATTAGAAATCTTTGATGAATATAGATGAATGACATTGTCGGGATTGTCTACATCTGTCAGGATAAGTTCTGTGGTGTACTGCAAATCATCACCCTCAATCTTAAATGTTCTCTTTACATCTCCCCAACCGAAAGGAGCTACATAGTTATAAAAGAGAGCATTCTTTGCATACCATCCACCGTTGCCATCACCTTTACCAGTTCCCCACAACTGGATATGTGTGTCATCAATAATTTTATAGTCCATATACATACAGCCCTGATATTTTCCGCTTATGAAAACAAAGCCAAACTTGCCGTTCGATTTTCCTAAGGCTGTAGATTTCAAGCCCTCACCCAATTGCTCTTGTATACTGGGCATCTTATTCCAAAATTGTCTACCAACCTTACCCATCGTACTAAACTTCATGTACCAACTCAATGAAACGACCTGTTGACTTAATGGGATTATAATACCATTCAGCGATACCTCTGAATTCACAGACTCTGGGAACTTAAATTTACCATCATTGGTGTATTTGAAGCCTGTCAAGGTCTTGCCATTGATTGTATAAGGCTTATAAAATTTTAGTCCCTTTGGTGTGACGATGTAATTGCAAATAACATCTACAGTATTTCCATCTACCTCGTTAGGAATAGCAAAGGTACGATAAGAAGGAGAAAGCAGTTTTGCATCTTTATTTACAACAAAGTTATAAAATTTAAAACGCATTGCCTTCTCTACTTCTGCAATCTTCTTAAGGTATGCATCCCATTTCATATCCTTAGCCATTGGTGTCATTAGGATACGAGCACCGTGCTTCTTACCAACAAGGATAACACTATCGGCAGCAGCCTTAAGCACACGAAACTCAAAGTCACCATTCATACCCTTACCGTCATCTCCAATGTTATTTGGATTGTGTGGATCTGAATAGAAGTGAATCAATGGATTGTGGCTATCAAAAGAAAGGATAACACCCTGACTCTGTTCTATCTTGTAATGCGAAGTAAAAGTAGCGTCTGGCTTGCCTGCCTCGCTGGCTACTGTTACCTCTCCATTAGGTTTGAATTTGCAAATGACATTGTAACCGCCATATTGGCTTCCTCCATAATATTCCATGACCCAACCATTGGATGCAGAAGACAAAATTTTCACGCTGTTATCCATGGCATCATCAATACGCTCAGACGATGACTTGTCGAACAAATCTTCTATTTCTTGCTGACAAGAGGTCATTGCGACAAGTGCCATCAACAAGAACCATATATTAAATACTTTTCTCATAAAACTGTCTTATTTAAGTGTTTTCAAATCCAGTGTAGAAGCTTCCTTTGAACGACGAAGCACTACGCTGCGCAACTTATCCAAGTCAATACCCCAAGAATCTTGAAAATAACTCTTCATGATAGCAAGTTTCTTCAAAATGGCATCGCGCCCAAACGTATCTACCTCGGGTTGTTTCAGATACTCGAATTGGGGTACTCTAAAATACTCTGGCTGTGGATTACCGTCTTTATCATAAACGATTTCTCCATCTGCCGTACGCTGGTATACAGGTTCTCCTACTGCCACGGTTAAAGGGTACGCATTCCCCTTAAAGATAAAATAAGGTGTAAGTCCTTTATCTGTCATGGTGTAATGTACTCCCAGCTGTTGATGAACTTTATACACTGGTATACGATTGCCCTTTTCATCCTTAAAGAACTCATATTTTCCGTCCTTATCAGTCGCATATACGACATTGCCATTAGCATCGGTTACAGGAATAAAGTCTCCATTTGCATCAGTTTCCAAGATTCTATTACCTTTAGCATCTTTTTGATACACGTAATCGCCATTCTTGTCTCGCGCATAAATAACAGCACCAGAGGCATCTTTCTTCACTACTACTCCGTGATCCAAGATATTCTGCCATGCCTCATCAGTATAGGTGACGTAGGTAGAATAAAGTTCTGCAAAATCTTCATTTGGCTCAGAACTTCCATAACCTGTAACAAAACCATCGGCAGCAGCATCCTCATCTTTGACGTTTACCCAGTCAGCAGCATGATACTTCCCAGCCGAAATAGTGCGATACTCTGTAGAATAACTCTTCTTTTGGTGTAAGATATGGCTAAACTCATGGTGCATCGTATGGAAGTACCAATGGTTCAGATCCAGTGGTTTACTGCGTTTGTTGGCATAGGGATTGTCTTGATTAACATAGATATTTGTGGGATCAAGCTCATTAATACGGAACAACAAGATTTTCAATCCTCCCTCTGCAGTACCGAGTACAATTTTGTTTTGTCCGTCATATTCGGGCGAACCAATAAGTTGCATTACACGGAAGCAATTTTGCTTCATAAAAGGCTCACCTGCAACTTCTTTGTAAGCATCAAGCCACACGTGCTTCACCAATTGAGCAATCACTTTAGATTTTTCTTCATCGGCAGGCACTACGTTGTAACGATTGTCCGACAGTTTGTCAATGTAGCGATAGTTGAACTGGACGTTGTACGGATCTGTAAAGTTCTTCGTCAACCACTTGTCAAAATCTGTCTGCACAGTTTCTTTATTCTTGAAAATACTATCGGAGTTTATCTCGTCAGTGGTACAAGCACTGGCTGCCGAAAGTATCCCTGCGAACATTAATATTTTGATGTATTTCATAATTCTATTATTTTTTCTCGTTAGTGTTCTCTCTTGGGTTTGGTTCCAAGCCAGCTGTTATCACATCGGCAGGTAGCTGAATGGCTCCGCGCAAATCACCAGACTTGAAGATGAGTGGATTTTCACCATCAATATTGTGACAAATTACAAGACCATAACGTTTGATATCTTGGAAACGTTGACCTTGCTGCCATGTTTCCAAACGGCGCATTTGCAGTATCATGTAAATCAAGTTGGTTTGCGTTCCTTCTTCAACGTTAAATCCTTGTGGATGCAATAGTTTCTTTACACCTCTGTCTCTATCCGTTTTAATGGTATCGGGTACAACATGAGTCACCTTATTATCACCCCAGAAATCGTTGATAGACTTCTCGTTTAACACTGGTCGAATGGCTTTTTTGGTTTGTGGTGCGCAGTGAGCAGTAATCCAAGTATTGATGTCGGCAATGGCACCAGCAAAATTTTTCTTCATGGCGTAAGCCTCAGCACGTACCAACAGTGTTTCCTCAGTAGTGAAAACAGCATCAATAGTATGCGCAAAACCTGCCTGATTTACCTTATCTGTTACCTCAAACATTTCTTGCATCTTGGGATAATTCACTTGCTGACTAGATCCATACAGCAAATGCGATTCATACAGCGTATTATCGACAGAACCACTTCCCCAAGGCATCTTTGCCCAAAAGGTTTCGTTGCTCACAATAGGGCGGCCGTGATTAAAACGGACAAAACGTGAAGACCACATAGCTCTTCCTGACGATGATAAGGCAGTCATAAGCAAAAGATTGGCTTTATCACCAGAACGCACATACGCATTGCCTATTTCATCTACTCCACCAAGACTCTTATACGTGTCTACAGCACGGAAAGAGGGAGCTACGCCCAGAGCCTTATCTGCATAAGCAATGGCTTTGTCGTAGTTGTGATAGAACAAGTTGAAGCGAGCAGCAAAGGCATAAGCCGCTGCTGTATTGAAGTGATACTTAGGCACCTTCAGGTGTGCATCGCTCACCTTAGGCAAAGCCGCCTCAATGTCTGCACTGATGTTTTCATACAATTGTTTCAAAGTACCACGCGTAGGCACAGTTACACCAGGTTCCTTAGGGTAAGGCAGTCCTAAATATTTATCGGCTTTCGTTGGGTCGTATGCCATACAGAACATATTAGACAAACGGAACATGGCAAAAGCACGGCACAACAAAGCCTCTGCCTTGATAGCCTGCAACTTCTCGCTATCTGGCAACTTTTCGAGCGAAGCCAACACCTCGTTGGCAGTACCAATGGCTACATACGCATTGTTCCAAACGCTTCGGGGACTATCATTGAAAGTAACTGTAATGTCTTTCCAACGATAAGCTTCCTCCTGCATTATTTGAGCATTATACAGTCTACCATTATCTAGGACATTGTCGCTACTCATCTCCATGATGAAATTTGGCGACTGTGTTGAATAAGCCGTCACCAACAAGCTGGCAGCCTTATCTAAATTATCAACTTCGGCACGGTCATCGGGCAGTGTGTCCAAATAGTCATCACAAGCGGTTGTGAGACTCAAAGTTGCCAAAGCGATACATAATAAAAAACTTATTTTTTTCATATCGTGTACTTCTTTATGCGTTAAAGGCCAACTCTCACCGTCAATGTCAACTGGCGTGCCATAGGTACGGCAACACCACCCACATTGAAGAACTCAGGATCTTGTCCATTGAGATTCTTGTCAGCGTAGATCAAGAAGAGGTTTGTGGCCTGTAATTTTAGATTAAGTGTGTTAAGATGCAACGGAGTGAGCAGATGGCGTGGGAAATCATACGCCAGCGAAATTTCCTTCATGCGGATAAAGTCGCCCTTTGCTACACGTGCCGTAGAGCGGTTGTAGGCATTGTAGGCATATCCCAATCTGGTATCACGCTGCATCGTTCGCAAGTCGGCAATAGCTGGGATATTCGTTTTTGCTTCATCGCCTGCCACTGTCCATCTGTTCTTAAACTCCTTTGGCATCGCATCCAAATCAGAGTAATAAGAAGAGAATGCAGGATCCAAACGCACCTTGTTTCCGAAGGCATAGGTGGCAAACACGTTGAGGTGGAAGCCTTTGTATGAGAATACGTTACCAAACGAACCTGTGATAGTAGGATCAGTAGGACCTTCATACTTCAAGAAATCCAACACGCGTGACTGGAAGTTGAAATCGCTGGTTGTCAATTTACCGTCTTGGTTAAGGAATGTAGGCACACCACTCGCGTTCAATCCTTGGAAGTCAATAGAGAAGAGTGAGCGATATGGATAACCTTTCATGGTAAATCCAGAGCCAGTAACCATGTCGATGAAACGTTTGCGGTTGTCAAGATCGGTTACTTCGGTCTTCACATGTGAGAAGATAAAGTCGGTAGTCCATTGGAAATCCTTGGTAACAATGTTCTTGCTGGTAATAGCAAACTCTTCACCGTTTGATTTCATGGATGCTACGTTGGCATATTCAGTAATGGTTCCCTTGGTACCGTTTGTTGTACGCGGACCAATCAAGTCGTAGTTGTTACGAGTGTACCAATCAAATGTAACATTCAATCGGTTGTTCAAGAAACCTAAGTCAATGCCCAAGTTCAACTCATGTTTCTTTTCATAGGTCAGATCAGGATTGGCAAAATCGTACATTTCGAGTCCCGACTCTTTATCTGTTGCAAACGGACGCCATGGGTTAAAGCTCTCAATAATAGGCTGCGCGTTAATCGTGGCAGGTTTATCTCCGGTGAGCGAGTATGATGCCTTGAGCGTAGCATGCGTCAATGTATTCTTGAATGCATCGCCAAACCATGCTTCTTCGTGAGCATTCCATGCTCCCGACACGTTCCATGTAGGCAACCAACGTGCGCTGCGCACTTTTCCTAATCGGTTGCTACCCTCATAACGGGTGGTACCGTTAATGGTATAACGTCCCTTATAAGAATAGGTACCCGTAGCAAAGAAAGCCACCTCACGGTTGTAACCATTACCCAAACTGTAATACACATCATTTTCCTCGCTGGCTTGCTTGAAGTAGTTATAGTCGTATGCTCCTAAGTAGCCCATATCATACTGCATACCCACACCATTGAAGTAGCTGCGGCTACGATCGGTGTTGTTCACTTCCATACCACCAAACAAGTTCACGATATGGTCGTTGGCATACACATCATTATAGCTTGCTGTGGCACGGAAGTCCCAGCTGTTCATCTTGTACTTTGTCTCGCGATAGAAACCACCATTGGGCAATACCGAAAACGGTAGCGAGTTAGGTTTGTCAGGGTCTTTGTACAATCGTGGGTTGTTATCACGCATGGTGGCATCGTCCATGGCACGGAAAGCCATAGCCATGTTCGAGTTCTCTCTGATTTGATTAGCCTGTGTTGTGGTAGAGAACTTATAAGCGCCCAAGACTGCCAATTCTACTTTCGTGATGGGTTTGTACTTCAATTCGCCTTGAATCTTCATGTCTATCACATCGAAATCCATGAAGTTGTTAGCCAACTCATTGTGGATATTAAAAGGCGCATAGTTAGTTGTGTAATATTCATTTGGATCCAACGCCCTTGAAGTATTGATGGCATACGAATAAGGGTTGATGTCGAATTCACGACTCACCTCTCCCGTGACAGCATCTACATGCTGGTTCAATGCTCCAGGCGACTTTTGCTTTCTGTAGGCAGCGTTGCTAATGAGGTTCAACGACACCTTCTTGCTCAAGTTAAACAAGGCATTGGTGCTGGCAGTATAGCGTTGCACCTTGCTCTGTTCTGTCCATCCCGGGTCATCCATGATACTGAACGAGGCATAATATTGTGCTTTCTCTGTTCCGCTCGACACACTCACCGAGTGGTTCATGGAAATAGCACTGCTAAACAACTCGTTAAACCAGTTGGTATTTCTCATTTCTGCCTTCATCAGATAATCGTTCATACCTTTTTGCGTATGTGGCAGCAAGAATTTTCCTGTAGTAGAGTCGTAAGTATTCATCAACTGGTACATCTTACCATAGACACCGCTTGATGACGCACGATAGGTACGAGCAAACGAAATCAAACCATTTGCCTCCATTTCGCGATAAATACCCATCTGCTCTTGCGAGTTCATGATATTGAACTGACTATAACTGGGTTTCAGGCGCGACGTAAATTCACCTGTATAATTAATGCGTGTTGTTCCTACCTTACCCTTCTTGGTGGTAACTACAATCACACCCGCCATCGCGCGCGCACCATATATAGAGGTAGCCGAACCGTCTTTCAAAATCTGGAAGCTCTCGATGTCATCCGAGTTAAGCCCTGCTATGGCAGAACTAATCAAGGTAGCAGCATCTCCAGACGACAGCTGGTCGGCATCCACCTCGGTTACATCTTCCATAATAACACCGTCTACCACCCAAAGTGGCTTACTGCTACCATAAATAGAGGTAGCACCACGCACACGAATCTTCGGTGCCGTACCGAAAGTACCTGATACATTTTGCACGCTAACACCTGCCACACGTCCTTCGAGTGAACGGCTAATGTCGGCAACACCATCAAGTTTGGCTTTCTCGGCATCCACTTTGGTAGCCGCACCAGTAAAGAGACGCTTGTCCATCTTCTGCATACCAGTTACCACCACCTCTTGCACTTTCTGTGCGTCCGATTGCAATACGATCTGCATGTTTTGCGTACCGTGCAAGGTTTGTGACTTCATTCCTATGTACGAAACCGTAATCATAGGATTCTTCTTGTTAGAAGTAAGCGAGAACTTACCATCTACGTTAGTTACCACGCCTGTCTTTGTTCCTGTGATCATGACCGATGCTCCAATCACTGGCTGCCCATCATCAGCTGATGTAACAGTACCATTGATCTGTGTCTGGGCATTAGCCAAGCCTACACAGAGAAACAAACTTACAAGCAACATTGTTAATCTTTGTTTCATAACCTCATTGTTAAGTTAAAGTCTTCTCAAATCATTCACTTATTATTCATAACTTTTACGAATAAAAACAAACATTACAAAAGTCCAAACCCCTCATTACAAAATAAACTATAAGCGTTTGTCGAATAATCGTATTATGCATAAATAAGCTAAACCTGCAATTTTAGCAAATTTTTCCAAACAGAAATTTACAAATTAAACGTTTATTAACATATTAACAACGGGATTATGCCTATACAGCACGATTCTTCCAGAAGAATATTGAGTTGGTAATGAACAAATAAAAGCATGAAAGACACCAGCATATCGCTTGCGCTAAGGCATAAAGGCACACGATTCGTGCAGCCAATCAAACACCTATTGAATTGATGTTACATCTTGGTTGGGCGGACACACAAGCCGTACTCCCCTACCACAATGCGGTTATGCCTCTCCTTGCGTAACTTTTGAAGTCTATTAAAACTGAACAACGACAACAGTCTCAAAATAACATTTTTGTTGTGTAATTTTACCAAAAAACGGCCATCTAAAATCTTCAAAATAGAGAAAACCAATAGGCAAACACCCAACAAAAATGGGCTGATTTTAACAAAATAAACGGTTTTTTTAATCAAAACATTGATTTAACGGTCTTGGAAACATGTATTAGAGATGTTATTCACATGCTTCAAGAGCATTAAAGCATGCAAATAGGAGGCTTATCTCAATGCTTTAACTGCCAAAAAGTGATAAAATTAAGAAAGAAAGGAAGTGCACCAAGCGTAATGCGTTAAATAACAACGGATTATGAAACTTTCTCATAACTCGCGTATTTGCGACCAACTTTGTCGTTGGATGTTTTCACGCGAGTTATGAGAGGCACTTTGTAAAGAAAATTCAGCAATAATTATCATTTCATACAGCGTAATACCAATTTTACAATCGCTGTTTAGTTGGCGTTATTCGTTGTTGAAACGTGCGCTCATTGACATATTTATGTCATTCGTAGAAGTTGTGGTTCACTTTTATTTATTTCTTCGTGATGACATCAAACTCACAAACTTTCGAAATCGTACGACCTCCTTGCACCACAGTGGCGCATATCTTTGCACGCCCTGACTTTATTCTATTGTCAGCCTTCACCATGGCAGTATAGCGGATTCCTGTACCCGGTTCGATTTGTTCTACACGAACACTCGGGGAAATGGTAAGATGCTTGTTGTTGGTAGTTTCTAAAACTATCGGTTCTACATTATATAAAGTCTGAGTACCATGATTGTAAACTTCAAACACCACTCTGCAAACCTCCCCTCGCGATATGGCTCCATCCTGATTTTGGTCTATCAGTCGTGCATTTCTAATTTCCATGGTTGGCGCATAAGTGAGACCTTTGGCTAACTTCTCTACGCTGGAGGTGGCAGGAGTCTTCTTCGTTGGATACTGAATCATGAGTGAATCTTCATCGCCTTTTCTCTCAAAATCTAAGAGACGGTCATCCCCACTGTTTGTTTCGTCATATCCACTTGCATCCCAGCCCTCTCGCTGATAATCGTACATGTTTTCTTGTTTCTGCTTCTTGATTTGTTGGCGCTGCGCCCTCTTCTGGGCTCTTATCTCCTTATCTCGCTGATACTGGTCTAAATCAGCTTCTCGCTTTTTATCTGCATTTGCTCCGATAGCTCCACCAACCACAGCACCTCCTGCCATTCCTATTATCGTTCCTAAATCACTTCCACGAGGGCCTCCAGAGATACCTCCAATAGCACTCCCCAATATTGACCCTAAAGAGGAACCTGCATAAGCTCCACTCCCCGCATAAGTACCGCAACCACTGCATACAATGAGGATAGACAACGAAATAAGTAAGTTTTTTTTCATGTTTTCTTGATTTATAGCCGGAGTATAGAATCACACTCAACGCACGATACAAATATACAAAAACTCTTCTTAACCTCGAGAGGGAATTTCCCCATGAGCCGTAGGATTTCCCCTAAATTCTTGTTATTCTGCAAAATAGAATGGATTGGGACAATCCCCACCAGTCTCAAATTGAGCAAAAAAATTAAATCGCTTGATAACCTTTTATACTGTTGGTTTTCAAGATGTCTCGCAAACTCAACTCTTCGTGCGCAGCAGATGAATCATCGACATGCTCTTCAGGCAGAGGCTGATAATTAAAAACTTTATCGTGCAAAGCACCACATCCCCAGCCTAATAAGGCTATTGCTAAAAATACCAGAAATACAATAAGTTCCATATTCTCATTTTTTATGTTCTACATAAATATCTACACGCAAAAATAAGAAATTAAGTTGACTTTGCCACAAAAACAACCTTAAAAGTGATTATCTGTAGACTTCACGTGATGACAAGGAAAGAATAATGGTTTTCATGTGTAGATTTGAAAGCACGTAAAAAAGGAGGTGAACGACCATGGGCACACCTCCTTTTTACGTTTTATGTCACTCTCAAAAATTATTTGATAGAGATTGGTTCATTTAAGGGAGCAATATCAATACCGTTTGTCTTACCATCCAAATTCTTGGCTGCATCTTTGATGATATCGCCTTCGACTTTCTCGGAGCCATCAAGCTTATAATACAATTCAAGTCCGTCAGACTTAGGATCTACTCCTAACATGAATTGTTTGATTTGCTTGTCGGTACGAGCCACACTCCATACTCTCAATTCGCTCATATAACCGCGGAATGGACGTTCGCCCCAAGGGAATCCAGCCAACTTACCAATGTTAAAGCCAACATCCTTATTAGGATCGAAGCCAGCAATATTCCAAGTAGACTCAGCCCACTTGGTACCATTCAAGTACAGAACAGTCTTTCCAGAAGGTTGATCGTATGTGATGGCAACGTGACACCATTTGTTTGCGGGCAGTTTGTCAGGTGATTCGTAATGCTGGTTTCCTGCAATTTGCAAAATACCTCTACTAATGCCACCGCCTTCATCACCAACACGTAATATCATGATACCTTCGCAACCCATAATGGTATTATTCGATCCCCAGCCTGTAGAATAAACTAAAGCCTCATAGGTAAACGACTTAAAGAAAGTTCCTGCTGGGAATTTTACAGAAATATAGTGATTTGTGAACGTACCCACCTTGTTAATTAAGATTGGTTTCGCTAAAATAACATATTCTATATCCTCACCAGCCACTGTAGGAACACTACTTGATTTTACTCGAACAGGCAAGATATAAGACTTTCCTGCTTCAAGACTATTCAATCCAGACAGGGTAAGTACCACTGGTTTGGCGTGCGTCGCACCTGCTTCAATCACAGCTTGCGGTGTGTTTATTTTCGCATTTTGTGCATTGAACGGTAAATAGCCTGTACCATGCTTCGCATTATACTCTTTTACCAATGACTCTTCTGCTACCTCATACGATACATTCACATCCGACGACAGAAGATTACTAAGACGAGAGGTGATATTTACATCCATCACATCTTTTTCTTCTTTCATCGTTACCTGATATTCACTGCTCTCGAAGTAAACCTTTTCAGCGAGCAAATCACTTTCGCTCTCATTATTGCATGCTCCTAACAAGAGGGCTAACCCTCCCATTAAAAGAGAACGGCATATATGTTTGTTTTTCATTGTTATCTCATTTTTGATGATTCACTAAACTTACTTTTTCTTTTGGTTGGCTTTCCATTCATTATAAACCTTCTGGTTAATCTGAATAGCTTGGCGCATCCACTTGTAATTAGGCGTATTGTCGTAGTCGTTGTCAAAACGATAAGCACCTACACCACCTTTACATCCGTTGGTTGGCATCAAGGCTGCCTGTTTTAACAGCTTACCACCACTACTAAAGTTGGATTCAAAATTCTCTGTGATAATCAGTTTTTTGGTATCAAAGTCATAGTAATCTAAGCTGGGCACCCAGCCATACGATTGTGCAATCCAATAATCAACATAGCCATCCAAGGCTTTGGTTAGACCATGGAATTGTCCGTCAATACAAATTAGTTTGTGGCCTTTGCCCTCTGGGTCACTCTTTGGACCAATATACTTATTCATTTCCTTAATCAAATAAATTAAGTCTTCATTGGTTTCTAAAGTTCCATCCATGTCAAAGACACCACTTCCTATTTCCCAGTCGATGTCATAACCATCCCAATCATTAGCTACCAACGAGTCGCAGAGAGCTTTCGCAAACTTTGCCAATGCTTGTTTGTGGCTTTCTGATCCACGTTTGCCATTGTAACCCCAGAACTTCCAACGAGCTTGTTTCTTTGCCTCATTTAGTCGTTCCTCGTCTTTGCTCCAACCTTCTTGCTCTGCTTTTTTCTCCACTTCGTGGTACACATAATCAGGAGTTCTACCCTTTCCGATATAAGAAAGTAGAGTTACCTCCAGCAGTTTGGTTCCTTTCACTTTTTGCACAAACTCTTTGTCAGCCTTTTGTGCGGGTGTAATTTCAAATCTGTTAGGGGCACCACTCCACATAGACACAATATCCATACTGTCGGGCATCGAACTAAGGTAGCCTCTACGATAAGTGCCTGCTGGTGACCAGTTAGAATACCAACCGAATGCTACAGGGCGACCATAATTATTAGCCGTTTTCTTATAAGCTCTTAAATCAGCGTAATATTGTTCGCTCTGCTCATTGTTCATGGTGTTATAACCACCTACATGGTCAAACTCCTTTGCTTCGGGTTCTACCATATCACTACAGGAGGTCATGAACATTCCTATCGCAAGAGCGAGAAATAGTTGATGATATTTAAAACGTTTCATTATTTTTCGATTTTAAGTATATTATTTATTCTTATTGTCCCACCACAGGCGAGTACCAGCCTTATCTTGTCCGTCACGCAGCATCTGACGAGCTTTGTCCAAGTTCTGCTTATCCTCATCAGATGTAGCCCTGTTAGCTGGATAACGCATTCTGCGAATACCAATATTGGTATCAACCTCACCGTTGCTGTAATTCGCCATTACCTTGTGTAGTTTTGGATAGCCTGTACGACGATATTCACTCCAAGCTTCTTGTCCGTTAGGATAGAGTGCAATCCATTTTTGAATCATGATTTTCTCTAACTTCTCTTCGTTACTGCCACCCCACTTTACGGTAGCTTTTGTAACTGGAGGCTCTGAAACATTCACATTAGGATACCACATGCTTAGCTCATATTTCATCGGTGTACGGCCAGAGTTCATATAGTTGTCTACCTCATTGACAGGAATGCCATTCTCTTCGAATGACATGGCAATACCCTTGCGATAGAAGTCTTCAGCAGAACCGTTGACAGAAATGCCATGTAACGCTGCTTCTGCCAAAAGGAAATACACTTCAGAGGCGCGCATCCAATAAGTGGCGGTTGTCTTGGTTACATTGGGTCTTGACGCCATTTTATATACATCGTTCTGCTCCGTAATGTTACCAGTTGGTACTGCCAGGTATTTTCCGTATTGTCCCAAGTCCTGAGCGTAATAAGCTTCAGACTCTGTAAAGTACTTGGGAAGGCGTGGATCTTCGTATCCACCTAAATAAGCCTGCATTGATGAACCCATGCGGCACTCATTATATTGATTTGATAAAATCTCAATATTGTTGATAAAGGTAAGTCCCGCACCCTTTTCCATTTTTGCTTCATCGTCCTTAGACTGCATTACACCGTAAGGATTGTTCACCGCTTGCAGTACATACTTCTTTGACATCGCCTCATCGGCATAATATACACGCATCGCCAAGCGAAGCATTAAGGAGTTGGCATAGACTATCCATTTCTTCACATTGCCTCCATATACGGCATCGGCATTGGGCAACAATTTGGTAGTACCATGCTCAAGAGCATTTGTCAGCACGCCAATGGCATTCGTCAAATCCTCAAACATGTATTTGTACACGTCTGCCTGACTGTCGTAAGGCACACTAATAAGTCCCTTTCCAGCCTCTTTGTAAGGAATTGGGCCGAACATATCAGTAGCCTTATGCCAAGTAGATACTTTGAGAATTTGTGCCAAAGCATACGCCTCTGGGAAATCTTTCTCGGTCTTTATCTTAATGTCTTGCCACAACGGTATCACTTTGGTGTAAGCCGAGGTGTACGATGCCGATACCCAACCGTCCATCAAGAAATAGGTTAAGTTGTTACGACCGCTGTTCCAGTTGTTGTTTTGGGCAAAGTAACCACTCCAACAATCGGCAGCCAAATGATAAGCTACTTGATATTCGTTGGCAACATTTGTTCCGTCGTCTTGTGTACCAACAGGTACTACGCACTTTTGCAAAGCTGTTATAGGACCACCGACAGAGATACCGTCCATTTTACCTTCTTCGGGAAGCATCTCGAACTCGTTGGTATTGATTTTCTCAAAGTCGCACGAAGCAAACAATGACAAAGCCAATAAACCTATCATATATTGTTTATATCTTAGAAATTTCATAGTTGATTAGAATTTAAATTTTACACTAAATCCATAACTCTTCAGACTGGGCTGCATGAAGTAATCGTTTCCTTGTCCATAAGTTCCTGTAGAAGGAGTCACCTCTGGATCGAAAGGTGCCTTGCAATAAATCATCCAAGGATTGTTAGCCACAAACGAGAGTGTTAAATCTTTCACCACATTATTGAACCAACGAGAATTAAACTTGTAACTGAAAGTTAACTCTTGCAATCTCACATTGGTTGCACTATAGGTATAGTAGCCAGCCAAGGCTGTTTCGCCTGTACCTATCAAGTTATAATAGTTTTTGGCATCGAACACTCCCTGTTCTGGAATCAGCACACCACCAGCATCACGAGCATCGGCAGAGGCTTGCGACACACCAAACTTGTCGAGCAATGCTTGTGTAGAAGAAGTAACAACACCGCCCACACGTGCATTGATTAAGAAACTTAGTCCGAAGCCTTTATAAGAGAATGAGTTGTTCCAACCCATCGTAAAATCTGGTGTGGTCTTACCGAGGTACACGGGATCTACATTCTCTACGTTGAAGCCACCAGACGAAGTAACATTGATAAAGCCCTGATTATCTTTAGCCAAGAACTTATTTGCGTAGATGTCGTTGATAGAGCCTCCAACCTTTAAGATAACGCGACCATTGTCTTTAGAAACTTGAGGAATGTTAATAGGTTTGGGACTCATGGGGTGAGTATAATCCTTCACCATCTCAATAATTTCGTTGTTGTTGTGCGAATAGGTAAGCGAAGAGTTCCAACCTAACTCGCCAAAGGTGTCGTGATAACCCAAGGTCATCTCCACACCGCGGTTTTCCACATTTCCTGCTTGTAGATATACGGCTTTATAACCAGAACTTTCGGGCAATTCACCAATAAACGTTTGGTTGTAGGTGTTCGATTTGTACCATGTGAAGTCGAAGGATAGCTTTTTGAATAACCGTGCCGTCAAACCAAGCTCATACGACTTTGTACGTTCTGCCTTATAATCGGTAAACGGATAAATGTCGGTTGATTTCAAACTACCGCCCAAAATAGGCGTTGTAATGGTTCCCGGTGTCATACCCGAACGTGATACAGGAGAACCTACTTCGGTGAACGAACCTCTTACTTTGAGGTAAGAAATGGCTTTGGGTAATTTTACCATTTCAGAAATGATGCCTGACAAACCAACCGAAGGATAGAAGAACGACTCTTCAGAAGAATTAACCAAGCGCGAATTCCAGTCGTTTCTGCCTGTCAAGGTAAGGTAGAGCATGCTCTTGTAGCCTAATTCGGCACTGGCAAAGGCTGCCACATTGCGCACCTTGCTATCGCCACCAGTCTCACGAATCTTACTATCGGTAGGATCGATATTGGTCAAAGAGAACTTATTGGGTACTAATGTCAGGTTACCACCATAGCCTCTGGTGAGTGAGCCATAATCAGAATAGCTGTAACCAATGTTGGAAGCTAAGCTAAAGTCTCCAAAACGTTTGTTGATACTGGCAATAAAGTCGACATAGGTCTGGTGATCTTTATAATTATAATAATCGTATGCGCCTTTTGACTTGGCAAACACATCGTATGAAGAAGCGTAGATTTTTCGTTCGCTCGTCATAAAAGTTCTATCAAAACGTACACGACCAGCAAGATCCAACCAATCTAAGACGTGATAAGTGAGACCTGCATTAAACATATATCTGTCTTTATCATCAGGAGCTAAATTACGATAAGCTGTCCAATAAGGGTTTTGATTAGCAAATTTACCATCTAAGATTGGCCAATATTGCAATGGGAAGTTTCGTGTGTTGTCGTAACGCTCAAACGTTTTGATAGCATCGAACGACTCGCCACGTGGGAAGAGATAAGCAGCAACAATGGGATTCCAATACTCACCTTGAGATACCATATTGTTGTCTTTTTGCTTGATGTACGATGCGCCTAAGTCTAATTGCACCTTACCACCAAAGAGTTTTGAAGAATTACGAACTGTAAAGTTCAATCGGTCGTACGTATTGTTTGGCACAATGCCCTTTGAATTAGTCGAAGCTACCGATGCAAAGGTTTGATTGTACTCATTACCCGTGTTTACCGTCAGTGAGTTGATAAAGTTAGTACCTGTGCGGAAGAAGTCTTTCGCAGGGTCGTATGAACTGGGCGTTGCAAGTTTTTCACCCCAGCTCTCGTAAGAACCTGCTTTGTTACCATAAGTGTTTTGGAACTTAGGCATGAGCAAGGGAGAGCTGAAATCAGCTGTTGACGAGAAGGATATCTCCATCTTCCCCTCTTTACCCTTTTTTGTGGTAATGAGGATAGCTCCATTCGCTGCATTACTACCATACAAGGCAGCGGCAGAAGGACCCGCCAAAACGTTGATGCTCTCAATATCTTCGGGGTTAAAGTCTGCAATGCCTTCACTGCTGACACGTCCCTCTCCTAAAACACCACTATCTGAACCTCCATTGAAGTTGAACAAGGGGATACCATCTATTACATACAACACATTGTTGCTGCCTTCAATAGATTTAGCACCACGCATAATCACACGTGTAGCACCACCCACGCCACTGGCACTTTTGGTAATGCTTACGCCTGCCACCTTACCACTGAGCGAGTTGACAAAGTTGGCATCCTTGTTACGAGTCAGTTCTTCACTCTTTACTTGTTGTACATTGTAGCTCAAAGCCTTCTCTTCGCGCTTGATACCAAGAGCCGTTACTACCACTTCACCCAGTTGTTTAGAACTTTCGTTCAAGACAGTAGTAGAGGTGACATCAGAAGCTCTGAATTCGCGAGTAGCAAATCCAACATACGAGAATTCGAGTATGTCATTGCTACGAACATCGAGGCTATAGTTTCCATCAATATCGGTTGCAGTTGCAGTCTTGCTGCCCTTTACTCTCACCGTAACACCTGGGAGCGATTCGCCATTCTCATCAGTCACCTGTCCTTTTACACGAATCGTTGCGCCACTTTGAAGGGTGTTTTGTGTCTGAGGCTTGTTTTTTTGACTGATTAAAATGTGTCGGTCGGTGATGGTATATTCTATGTTGGTGCCCATAAAAAGCTCTCTCAATAAGTCGGATAGCTTCATTTGGGTAGCACTTACTTTCACCACCTTTTTAAGATTCATCACATTCTGCCCGTAATCAACAGACTTATTTGTTTGCTTTTCTATGGCAGTAATCATGGTCTTGAGAGTGGCCTCACGCTTCTGCAACTTGATGACTTGATTTTGAGAAAAACCTGCCAATGAAATCAACAACAATGCACTTACAAGAAACAGCTTATTCCATGGCATCATTGTTAGAAGTGTTTTTTTAGTCTTAGGTTTCATACCTTTGTTTAAATAAAATAGATTTAGTTGTTAGAATTTATTTCTTATGTGTCTACAGGAAATTAGTACGCTTGACTGCTAAACAAGCATCAATATTGAGCATAATTACCTGATTGCGTTTTATTTGTGAATATCTGCTGGACGACCTCCTTTCTTGGTATAGATGATGATAATGTTATTTTGTTTTGTAAAATGTAAATGGTCAGAAATTTTGCAAAGCACGTGCATGACATCGTCTATGGTCTCATCTTCACGGAATGCCATGGTATATTTCTGGTTCAAGTCAACATCCGATGCGATATTCATTCGTATGTTGTATCGCCGTTGCAAATCGGCTATAATTGTTTTAAGAGGAGCTTGGTCAAAGTAAAGTCTTCCGTGCATCCACTGACTATAATCGTAATTTTCTACTCGCTGCTTTCTCATCATACCATTGACACGGTTATACACCACCTGCTCATCGGGCAGAATGGTCATGGCTTGTTTATTTTCATACACGAGTACCTTACCCTGAGCTAAGGTTGTGGTTATATTTTCTTCTGCAGGATAAGCTTTAATATTGAACTGTGTACCCAACACTTTAACTTTCAAATTACCGATGTGGACGATAAATGGCTGCTTTGATTGATGAGTGACCTTAAAAAATGCCTCGCCATCTAAATACACCTCTCGGCTATGTGCAAAGGTACTAAAGTGCTGAGGATAGGATAAAGTAGACCCCGAATTGAGCTTAACCTGTGTACCGTCAGATAAAGTGAGCGTACCAATACGCCCTTGGGAAACATAAAAATCGGTCAAAGCTATGTTCTTTGTGTTTTGATAGGAAGTGACCCACCAAACAGCAAGGCTCAACAAAATAGGAAGCGTAAAAATTGCAGCATATTTTAATAGATTTCTTAATCGATTGGTTGCCACTGGATGCACGGTTGACACTGACCGTTGCCGATTAAATCTATCAAAAGATTGATCCAAAGAGCGGCTATCCATCCTACTGGAAGTTTCACTCCATATTTGTTTCATCGCTTCCTCCTTGGCTTCACTATCCTTGGAGTCAGACAGCCACCTTATAATACGATGATGATAACGGGCTGGGATGAGTCCGTCAACAAAAAATCTCATGATTTTGTAGGCTGGTTGTTGATTCATAGTTAGGTGCTTTTCTATAAGACAACAGCAAAGAGCGTCACACGTAGTTAATAAATATTAAAAAGCGAATTGCGTGCTACATCCGCATTCTATAAGGCAAGGCAGTTTTACACGGCTTCTTCATTATATGACATTTTTACGAAAACAAACGCCCTCAAAAACATCAAAAATAAAATGAGTGATACGCTTTATTAAAAGGTAATAAATGCTGAATTTTCTTTACAAAGTGCCTCTCATAACTCGGGTGAAAACATCCAACGACAAAGTTGATCGCAAATACGCGAGTAATGAACAAGGTTCGTAATTCATTGTTATAATGAATGTTACGCCAATGTCAACTCTTTTCTTTCCTATTTTTACCACTTTTTGTCGACTAAAGCATTGAGATAAGCCTCCTATTTGCATGCTTTAAGGCTCTTGAAGCATGTGAATAACACCTCTAATACATGTTTCCAAGACCGTTAAGTCAATGTTCTGACTAAAAAAGTCGTCTATTTTGTTAAAATCAGCCCATTTTTGTCCATCGTTTGCCTATTATTTTTTTCTATTTCGCAAATTTTCAATGGTCGTTTTTTGGTAAAATTACAGGACAAAAACAAGGCTTGCCTTTATCAATAATCTCTTGAAAGAATCCAGTCTCGGAAACACTTTTTTAGGGGTATGGAATCTCCGCACATTCCTTGAAAGAGCCATGACTGGTTTAGAGATAGTGAAAGAGGATGAAACATTCGAGCAGCCGCCTTATCTGCGCAAGTGCTTGGGAGATGTGCGTTTCTACAGTTCGCTTACTGATATTTAACCTGTGTCCAATTTCTTCATTACTCATACCGTCCAACCTACTCATTGTAAAGATTCTGCGCCGCTGATCAGGCATTTGGCTTGTCACGCGATTGATAAGTTCTTGTAATTCTTCACTAAAGATAATGTCTTCTACACCAGCATCGTCTTCAACATCTGCATCGGTTAATGATTGAAACTTACACAGTACACTGGAGGATTTCAAGGCATTAAGGGTGCAGTTTCGTGCCATAGTATAAAGATAGGCTTCAAAATTTGTCATGATTTGGATGTTGTTTCGCTTCATCCATAATTTAAGAAAAATATCTTGAGCAATATCTTCAGCTTCACTCTCCACGCCGACAAACCCATACACAAAGTTCTTGACTTTAGGATAGTAAAGTTTAAAAATAACATCGAAAGAATAATCATTTTCTGTACGATGAGACGTTCGACTAAAAGAGTGCTTGCGATTAGACATTTTTATGAAAACAAAGATTTTACATGACAAATATACTACAAAATAATGACACGCAAACAAGAATTTTCATTATTAAAGGAGTAGAAGCTGAAATATACTTACTATACGTTGCAATTTCAGGCGAGAGAAAACAAAAACGCTCTCAACCAAATTGGATGAGAGCGTTAATATTGAAAGAGATACGGAAAACTTACTCAGCTGCTTTTTCGTCTTGTGCTTTTTCTTCTGAAACTTCTTTTGGTGCTTCTTCAGCAGATACTACTTCAGTAGCGTCAACTGTTTCAACAGAATTTTCAACCTTTGTAGTTTCATCTTTCTTACCAGTAGAACGACGACTACGGCGAGTTCTCTTAGCAGTCTTTTCAGTTTTTGCCATATTTTCATCAAAGTCTACTAACTCAATAAATGCAATTTGAGCAGCATCGCCTTGACGAGTACCTAATTTTATAACACGAGTATAACCACCTGGGCGGTCACCTACTTTAGGAGCAACGGTTTTGTAAAGTTCCGAAACAGCAACTTTGTCTTGCAAATAACGGAATACAACACGGCGCGAATTAGTGGTATCGTCCTTAGAGCGTGTAATCAGTGGCTCTACATATTTCTTCAAAGCTTTGGCTTTGGCGAGGGTCGTAGTGATTCTTTTGTGCATAATCAGCGAGCAAGCCATGTTTGCAAGCATAGCGTTGCGGTGAGATGCAGTACGACCTAAGTGGTTGAATTTTTTATTGTGTCTCATTTTTTGTTTTGTTCATTTGTGGAGTTGGAATCTCTTGTTTTTTCAGCATTGCAAGTTTTTAGCATGACTATCTTAACTTATCCATAAAGAAGAAAGAATACAAAACTTAAAAACTTATCAACTAAAAACTTTCCTTATTCCTTGTCCAGTTTGTACTTTGAAATATCGGTTCCAAATGATAGATTCAGACTCTCGAGCAAATCATCAAGCTCTGAAAGCGATTTCTTACCAAAGTTGCGGAACTTCAAGAGGTCTGTTTTGTTATATTGTACTAAGTCGCCAAGTGTCTCAACATCGGCTGCCTTCAGACAGTTGAGTGCACGAACACTTAAGTTCATGTCTACTAACTTAGTCTTCAGCAATTGACGCATGTGCAACACTTCCTCATCAAACTCTTGGTTGGTATCCTGATCAGGATTTTCAAGTGTAATCTTTTCATCAGAGAACAACATGAAGTGATAGATGAGGATTTTTGCAGCCTCTTTCAGCGCATCCTTAGGAGATATGGAACCATCCGTAGTGACTTCAATCACCAGTTTGTCGTAGTCGGTTTTCTGTTCTACACGATACGGTTCAACTGAGTATTTAACATTACGGATTGGGGTGTAGATCGAATCGATTGGGAGTACATTAACATCTGTGCAGAATTGACGATTCTCATCAGCAGGGACGTATCCACGTCCTTGATTAATGGTCAAATCAATTTGCATTGAAGCTTTGGCATCTAAATGACAAATCACCAAATCAGGGTTTAACACTTCAAATCCAGTCAGATACTTACCAATATCACCAGCTTTGAATTCTGTAGAATTCTCTACGGTGATACTAACTTTCTCATTCTCGAATTCTTCTACTACTTGCTTGAATCGCACTTGCTTGAGATTCAAGATAATGTTGGTTACATCTTCCTTTACACCAGGTACTGAAGAAAATTCATGCTCAACCCCTGCAATTCGCATAGTGTTGATAGCATAACCTTCGAGTGATGAAAGGAGAATGCGGCGCAATGAATTACCAATGGTAATACCAAAGCCAGGCTCTAATGGTCGGAATTCGAACTTACCGAACTTATCATCAGCCTCCAGCATTACTACTTTTTCAGGTTTTTGAAATGCTAATATCGCCATTAATTTAATGATTTATTTAGAGTACAACTCAACGATTAACTGCTCCTTAATGTTCTCTGGAATGTCAGCTCGCTCGGGCTGATGTAAAAACTTACCGCTCTTTGAGCTCTCATCCCATTCTATCCAAGGATATTTACTGTGGTTAAAACCTGCCAAAGATTCCTCAATAACTTCGAGAGACTTTGCTTTCTCGCGAACACCTACAATCTGACCAGGTTTAACTGCGTAAGAAGGAATATTGACAACCTTTCCATCAACCACAATGTGCTTATGACCTACCATCTGACGGGCAGCTGCACGAGTCGGTGCGATTCCCAAGCGGAAAACGATATTGTCAAGACGACTCTCTAAGTTCTGCAGCAATACCTCACCGGTAATGCCATCAGCTTTAGCTGCCTTCTCAAACATATTACGGAACTGGCGTTCGAGTACACCATAAGTGTACTTTGCCTTTTGCTTCTCTGCCAACATGGCTCCGTACTCAGACATCTTTCTGCGACGGTTGTTGCCATGCTGTCCAGGAGGGAAGTTTCTCTTGGACAAAACTTTGTCAGCGCCAAAAATGGGTTCACCAAATCGGCGTGCAATCTTAGATTTCGGACCTATGTATCTTGCCATAATATATAATAAAATAATGAATATACTGGAGAATTAATCATCACATCAATTCTCCAGTGAATAAATTTATACTTTACGTCTCTTAGGTGGACGACAACCATTGTGTGGTAATGGAGTTACATCAATAATTTCGGTTACCTCAATTCCTGCACCATGAACGGCACGGATTGCAGATTCACGACCATTGCCTGGACCCTTTACGTAAGCTTTAACTTTACGCAATCCTAAATCATAAGCAATTTTTGCACAATCTTCACCCGCCATTTGAGCAGCATAAGGAGTGTTCTTCTTAGAACCTCGGAAGCCCATCTTACCTGCAGAAGACCATGAGATAATTTGTCCCTCGCTGTTTGCAAGAGAAACGATAATATTATTGAATGAGCTATGGATATGTAATTGACCGATAGCATCAACTCGCACATTTCTTTTCTTAGAAGCTGTTGTTTTCTTTGCCATAATTTCTTTTAGTTTAAAAGTTAGAAGTTTTAAAGATCAGAACCTTGAAGATTCCGATGTTCAACTAACAACTAAATGTTACTTAGTAGCCTTCTTCTTATTAGCAACAGTCTTCTTCTTACCCTTACGTGTACGAGCATTATTCTTAGTGCTCTGACCGCGAACAGGAAGACCATTACGATGTCTAACTCCACGATAGCAACCAATATCCATCAGTCGCTTGATATTCATTTGGACCTCTGAACGGAGATCACCTTCTACTTTGAATTCAGCGCCGATAATTTCACGGATACTTGCAGCTTGGTCGTCAGTCCACTCGCTAACCTTCAAATCACGGTCGACGCCTGCCTTATCCAATATCTTTGCTGAACTACTTCGACCAATACCATAGATATAGGTCAATGCGATTTCGCCACGCTTATTTTGGGGCAAATCTACTCCAACAATTCTTATTGCCATTTGTTGATAATTAATTAAATAATTGTTTTAAATTGGGCGGTAGTTGTTCAATTCACATTGAACAAGAAATCCACCATTTCTTGATTTAGCCCTGACGTAATTTAAACTTAGGGTTCTTTTTGTTGATAACGAACAAGCGACCTTTACGACGTACTATCTTACAGTCGGGTGTGCGTTTCTTTAGTGATGCTCTTGTCTTCATATCTTTACATGATTATTTGTATCTGAAAACGATTCTACCTTTTGTCAAGTCGTAAGGACTCATTTCGACCTTTACTTTATCACCAGGGAGAATCTTGATATAGTGCATTCTCATCTTTCCAGAGATGTGCGCAATTATCTCTACACCGTTTTCAAGTTCTACACGGAACATTGCATTTGATAAACTTTCTACAATTGTTCCGTCTTGCTCAATAGCGGATTGTTTTGCCATAATAATTATTTTCTTTCTAAAAGTTAATTCCTAATCTTAATTGAATGTTTCATTGCCAATCTTCTACTACTATAGACGAGCATGATATTTTTTCCTTATGCACAAACTATCTTTAACTCACTTGATTTGAACCAAATAGACAAGTACATTTCAACCTTGCTCATCCCCTTGAGAACACTTTGCCATAAAACATCAATCAGAGATAAGAGTTCTTTCAGTGTTGATGATTAGTAGGCAGACACATTACCGCCTCGAGTATGACCAGAGTTTAGTAATCCATCATAATGGCGCATGAGCAAGTGGCTCTCAATCTGTTGCAAAGTATCAATCACAACACCAACTAAAATGAGCAAGGATGTACCTCCGAAGAACTGTGCAAATCCTTGTTGAACATTTAGAAGATGAGCCAAAGCTGGCATAATAGCGATGAATGCAATGAACAACGAGCCAGGAAGAGTAAGACGAGACATGATTCCATCAATATAGTCTGCTGTTTCCTTCCCTGGACGAATCCCGGGAATAAACCCATTGTTACGTTTCATATCCTCAGCCATCTGTGTCGGATTCAGTGTAATAGCTGTATAGAAGTAAGTAAATGCTATAATCAGTATTACATAGATTGTGTTATACAACAAACTATGAGTGTCCATCAGAGAACGCAAGATGGGTGATGCATTATCAGATTGATACTGGACAATTGCCAACGGAATAAACATCAATGCCTGTGCAAAAATGATAGGCATTACGTTTGCTGCAAACAACTTCAATGGAATGTACTGACGCGCACCTCCATATTGTTTGTTGCCGACAAGTCGTTTGGCATATTGTACAGGAACCTTACGAGTTCCCTGTACCAATAAGATTGCTGCACATACAACTGCAAAGAGAATCAATATTTCAACGATAAACATGACCAGACCACCACCGCTAATAGCCTGCAAGCGAGAGCCCAATTCCTGTGCAAACGCTTGAGGGAGGCGAGCGATAATACCAATCATAATAATCAATGAAACACCATTTCCTATTCCCTTATCAGTTATGCGTTCTCCCAACCAAAGGATGAACATACTTCCTGCTGCAAGGATAATGGTAGCCGGAATCATGAACACAGTCCATGAGATGCCTGTTGCCAAGGCCTGTGATGCCATGTACTTCAGGTTCATAAGATAACTCGGTGCCTGTAACAGTAAGATAAATACTGTCAAATAGCGAGTGTACATACTTATTTTTTTCCGACCACTCTCTCCTTCTCGCTGCATCTTTTGAAAATAAGGAACAGCGACAGCAAGAAGTTGCATAACGATAGAAGCTGAGATGTATGGCATAATTCCTAATGCGAAGATTGACGCATTAGAAAATGCACCACCAGAGAACATGTCAAGGAGCGACATCAAGCCGCCTTCTGTCTGCTTTTGGAGTTGTCCTAAGGAAGCAGGATTAATACCCGGAAGTACTACGAACGAGCCAAAACGATAAATGGCTGTAAACAGAAGTGTAATAAGGAGACGCTGACGCAAATCCTCAATCTTCCAACAGTTCTTTAGTGTCTCAATAAACTTTTTCATTACTTAGATTATAGTTGTGTTACCACCTACTGCCTTGATAGCTTCTTCAGCAGTCTTAGAGAATGCGTTAGCTTCTACATCAATTTTAGCTTTTAACTCGCCAGTACCTAAAATCTTCACCAGTTTCTTACCGTTTGTCAGACCTGCTGCAACGAGTTCTGCAATACCAATCTTTGTCAGGTTTTTATCTTCTGCAAGCGCTTGTAATGTACCAAGATTCACAGCAAAATATTCCTTTCGATTGATATTCTTAAAACCTCCTTTCGGAACGCGGCGCTGGAGTGGCATTTGTCCTCCTTCAAAACCGACTTTCTTCTTATAACCAGAGCGAGATTTTGCACCCTTGTGTCCACGTGTAGAGGTACCACCTAAGCCAGAGCCTGGACCGCGACCAATACGACGACGTGAATGCGTAGAACCTTCTGCTGGTTTCAAACTATTTAATTTCATCTTTTTGCTTCTTAAAAGTTATACTATTCAACTACTGTAACAAGATGATGCACTTTACGAATCATACCACGAATACTTGGAGTGTCATCAACTTCAACAATTTGAGAAATCTTGCGCAATCCTAAACAAGAAAGTGTTCGCTTCTGATCTATAGGTGCACCAATCTTACTCTTAATTTGTTTTACTTTAATTGTTGCCATTTTATTTCTCCTTTATCCGTTAAATACCTTATTCATATCGACACCACGTATGCCAGCAATGGTATAGGCATCACGAATTTGGCTTAATGCCAAGATGGTTGCTTTTACTAAGTTGTGGGGGTTAGAAGAACCTTTCGACTTAGCTAATACATCTGTAATACCAGCACTGTCCAATACGGCACGCATTGCACCTCCTGCAACCAAGCCCGTACCAGCAGCAGCAGGTCTTAAGAACACCTGAGCACCACTATAACGAGCTTCAATCTCGTGAGGAATAGTACCTTTCAAAACTGGAACTTTCACCAAGTTTTTCTTTGCAGCTTCAGTACCTTTAGCAATGGCAGCTGTAACTTCTCCAGCTTTACCGAGGCCATAACCTATCACACCGTTGCCATCACCAACTACGACAATAGCAGCAAAAGTGAAGGTGCGTCCTCCCTTGGTTACCTTCGTAACACGGTTGATAGCTACCAAACGATCTTTTAATTCTACGTCGCTATTTATTTTTACTTTATTCATTGCCATAATCGTTTAAAAATTAAGACCACCCTTGCGAGCAGCGTCAGCCAATTCTTTTACACGACCATGGTAAAGATAACCATTACGGTCGAAAACTACAGTCGTTACACCTGCTGACTTTGCATTTTCTGCAATCAGCTCTCCTACTTTCTGAGCTTGTTCTGACTTGGGTAACTTCTCAAGTCCAAGCGAAGATGCAGAAGCAATAGTTGTACCAGTTATATCATTAATTACCTGAGCGTAGATTTGCTTATTAGAGCGAAATACACTTAAGCGTGGACGCTCAGCTGTTCCGTTTACATTCTTGCGAATACGGAACTTGATTTTTATTCGTCTTTCTACTTTCTTTGTTGTCATAATCGTAAACCATTAAAATTACTTAGCTGCAGCTGTCTTACCAGACTTTCTGCGGATAACCTCGCCTTGGAAGAGGATTCCTTTTCCTTTATAAGGCTCAGGCATACGGAAAGAACGAATTTTTGCACAAATGAGTCCTAACAATTGCTTGTCGCAAGACTCCAACGTAATAAGTGGGTTTTGGTTTCTTTCTGATTTAGTCTCAACCTTCACTTCCTTAGGAAGCTGAATAAAGATTGGGTGGGTATAACCCAAAGAGAACTCTACAAGATTTCCCTGATTAGAAACACGAAAACCGACACCAATCAGCTCCAATGTTTTGGAATAACCTTCGCTCACGCCCACTACCATATTATTCACTAAAGAACGGTATAAACCATGGTAAGCCTGCTTTTGCTTGTAATCTACAGGACTCTTCTCATCTACTTCAAAAGACAAAGTATCATTATCTTGTATCACCTTAATAGAAGGATCAATCTTTTGGGTGAGCTCACCTTTAGGGCCTTTCACCTTAATGATATTTGTTTTCTCATCAAAATTAACAGTCACTCCTGATGGAATGCTAATTGGCAATTTTCCTATTCTTGACATATTCGAACCTCCAATTAATATACGAAACAAAGAACCTCACCGCCAATTTTCTGAGCAGTAGCCTCTTTATCTGTCATTACACCTTGTGACGTAGATAATATTGCAATACCTAGTCCGTTAATTACTCTCGGCATGTCCTTATACCCGGTGTACTGGCGCAAACCTGGTGTAGACACTCGCTTCAAATGCTTGATAGCGCTTTGCTTTGTCGTAGGATCGTACTTCAAAGCCACTTTAATTGTACCCTGGGGACCATCTTCGATGAACTTATAGTTCAAAATGTATCCCTTCTCAAAAAGGATCTTAGTGATCTCTTTTTTCAAATTAGACGCAGGTATGTTCACCACACGGTGATGAGCCATAATTGCATTCCTGAGTCTTGTCAGATAATCTGCTATTGGATCTGTCATTTTATAAATGTTTAATTAATCGGGACTACCCCGACAATATTAAATTAGCTTCTTTTTTGTATTGTGTAATTGTAACTCATCACGTAAGACAATTACCAACTTGCTTTTTTCACTCCTGGAATCAAGCCTTCCGAAGCCATCTCTCTAAACTGAATACGTGAGAGTCCGAACTGACGCATATATCCTTTTGGACGACCCGTAACCTTGCAACGATTGTGCAAACGAATAGGGTTCGCATTCTTAGGAATAGACTGCAATTTACGTGCAGCCTCATAAGCTTCAGCTGGATCATCTGTCTTCGCAATGATATCTTTCAGTGCGGCACGCTTTTCAGCATAGCGAGCTACTAACTTGGCACGCTTTACTTCACGAGCTTTCATTGATTCTTTTGCCATATCTATTAATCGTTTTTAGCGTTCTTAAAAGGTAGTCCGAAGCCTTTGAGCAATGCGTAACCTTCTTCATCTGTCTTGGCAGACGTTACGAAAGTGATATTCATTCCCTGAATACGATCAATAGAATCGATGTTAATTTCTGGGAAGATAATTTGCTCTTCAATACCTAAGGTGTAGTTGCCACGACCATCAAACTTGCTCGCAATACCTTTGAAATCTCGGATACGAGGCAAAGCAACACGTACTAATTTCTCTAAAAATTCGTACATACGCTCTCTGCGAAGTGTTACCATGACTCCAATAGGCATCTTTTTACGAAGTTTGAAGTTTGCAACGTCTTTCTTAGAATAAGTAGCAACGGCCTTCTGACCAGTGATTGTTGATATCTCATTCACAGCTACGTCTATAATCTTCTTATCCTCTGTAGCATCTCCTAATCCTTGATTGATAACAATCTTCTTGAGAACAGGGATTTCCATGGATGAAGAATAGTTGAACTGTTCTTTTAATGCTGGAGCAATCTTCTCCTTATATGCTTTTTTAAACTGTGCTGTATCCATTATTTGATTTCCTCCCCTGACTTTTTAGCAATACGTACCACGTTCTTTCCATCACGTCTAACGGAAACTCGAGTAGCCTTACCACTCTTTGGGTCTATTAAGCTCAAATTAGAGATATGTATAGGAGCCTCTTGCTTCACGATGCCCCCTTGTGGGTTTTTCGCAGAAGGCTTGGCACTCTTTGTAACGATATTGACACCTTCTACTATAGCACGTTCGTCAGCGACCAATACTTTGAGCACCTTACCTGTTTTGCCCTTATCCTGTCCGGTAAGAACAATAACGGTATCATCTTTCTTAATATGTAACTTACTCATTGATTAATCTTTTAAAATATTAAAGTACCTCTGGTGCCAAAGAAACGACTTTCATGTTCACCGAACGAAGCTCACGAGCAACAGGGCCGAAGATACGGCTACCTCTAATTTCACCCGCATTGTTCAGCAATACACATGCATTGTCATCGAAACGAATGTATGACCCATCTGCACGACGAATCTCTTTCTTGGTACGAACGACTAAAGCCTTAGATACTGCACCTTTTTTCAAATCACTTGATGGAATAACGTTTTTGACTGAAACGACAATAACGTCTCCCACACTTGCATAACGGCGACCAGTACCTCCTAGGACACGGATGCAAAGAGCTTCACGTGCGCCGCTGTTATCACATACTGTAAGTTTTGATTCTGCCTGTATCATAATTACTTAGCTTTTTCTACAATTTGAACTAATCTCCATCGCTTTGTACGAGACAAAGGACGAGTCTCCATAATGAGTACTGTATCACCTACATTAGCCTCATTCTTCTCATCATGTACATGGTATTTTTTTGTCTTTTGAACAAACTTACCATATATTGGGTGTTTCTCTTTAAATTTAGAAGCAATAACAATGGTCTTATCCATGTTGTTACTCAAAACGACACCCTGTCTTACTTTTCTTAAATTTCTTGTTTCCATCTGAACCATTGTTATTTATTAAGTTCTCGCTGATGAAGTTCTGTTTTCAAACGAGCGATATCTCGACGAGCAATCTTAATCTGCGAAGGGTTCTCCAATGGAGACACTGAATGGTTTAATTTAAGCTGGTTGTATGCTTCTACTGCATTCTCCAACTTCTCGCGCAAGTCTTTGTCTGCGAGTGCTTTCAATTCTGTCATCTTCATAGCTTAAGCGTTTTTATCGTAATCACGTCGTATAACAAACTTGGTCTTCACAGGTAGTTTCTGTGCAGCAAGGCGCAAAGCCTCTTTTGCAACATCTAAACTCACTCCTTCAACCTCGAAAAGGATACGACCGGGTGTAACCGGCGCAACCCAACCCATAGGATCACCTTTACCTTTACCCATGCGGACATCGGCAGGCTTACGAGTAATTGGCTTATCTGGGAAAATTCTAATCCAGACTTGACCTTCACGTTGCATGTATCGATTCACAGCAACACGTGCAGCTTCAATCTGTCGGCTATCAATCCATTTGGGCTCAAGAGTCTTGATACCAAACGAACCGAAAACCAATTGTGTACCTCTATGAGCGTTTCCTTTATTTCCACGCCCATCTTGAGGTCTTCTATATTTTACTCTTTTTGGCTGTAACATGATAGCTTCTACTTTTAACGGTTATTGTTTCTTCTACGATTACCACGACCGTTTCTACCAGAGTTTGAACGAGAATTATTTGCCTTTTCTTGTGAGAAATTCGGGGTAAGTTCTTGTTTACCATAAATTTCGCCACGGCAAATCCAAACTTTGATTCCAAGCAGACCTACTTTAGTAAGTGCTTCTGTCTGACAGTAATCAATGTCGGCACGGAATGTATGTAAAGGAGTACGTCCTTCTTTATACATCTCCTTGCGAGCCATTTCGGCACCATTTAAACGACCAGTAATCTGAATCTTGATACCCTCTGCTCCAGCACGCATCGTATTCTGAATGGCCATCTTAATAGCACGACGGTAAGCGATCTTACCCTCTACTTGGCGAGCGATGTTATTACCCACGATGATTGCATCAAGCTCAGGTTTCTTAACTTCAAATATATTGATTTGAATGTCTTTATGAAAGAGGTTTTTCAACTCTTCTTTCAACTTATCTACATCTTGACCTCCTTTACCAATGACGATACCAGGTCTTGCTGTACAAATAGTAATGGTAACGAGCTTCAAGGTACGTTCGATGATAATGCGCGAAAGGCTTGCTTTAGCCAAACGCTCATTCAGATATTTACGAATCTTTCTGTCCTCAACGAGGTTGTCACCGAAGTCCTTACCACCGAACCAATTTGAATCCCAACCACGGATAATTCCAAGTCGATTGCTTATTGGATTAACTTTCTGTCCCATTCTATTAATTATTTTTCGTCATTAGTTTTGGCATCAACAAACAATGTAACATGGTTACTACGCTTACGTATTCTGTATCCACGACCCTGCTGTGCCGGTCTCATACGCTTCATCGTAACGCCTTCATCAACGAAGACACGGCTGATATACAACTCGCCATCTTCAGCTTTACGATCATTCTTTGCCTCCCAGTTAGCAACAGCTGAACGGAGTAATTTTTCAACATCCTGCGCTGCTTGCTTTTTGGAGAATCGCAATACTCCAAGTGCACGATTTACTTCCAAACCACGAATCATGTCTACCACATAGCGCATTTTTCGAGGGGAAGAAGGAACGCCTTTAAGCTTTGCGAAGTATAGATTTTTGCGGGCTTCTTTTAACTTTTCAGCCGCTATATGCTTTCTTGCTCCCATTATTAATTTAACTTTTTAAATGGTTTGTCCCTTTTACTTCCTGTTACCAGCATGGCCACCGAAACGTCGGGTCGGAGAAAACTCACCGAACTTATGTCCTACCATGTTCTCTGTAACGTAAACAGGGATAAATTTATTTCCGTTATGAACTGCAACAGTGTGTCCCACGAATTCAGGGGATATCATTGATGCTCTGGCCCATGTCTTTACAACGCTCTTCTTGCCACTCTCGTTCATAGCGAGAATTTTCTTTTCTAAAGCAACGTTGATATAAGGACCTTTCTTAAGTGAACGACTCATAATTTACTCTTTGTTTACTTGTTATTTACTTGCTCTTTCAATGATGTACTTGTTAGAGTGCTTCTTTGGTGCACGAGTCTTCAGACCCTTTGCATACAAGCCCTTACGTGAACGTGGGTGACCACCGCTTTGGCGACCTTCACCACCACCCATTGGGTGATCCACAGGGTTCATAACAACACCACGGTTATGTGGACGACGACCTAACCAGCGTGAACGACCAGCCTTTCCTGATTGTTCCAATGCATGGTCGGAGTTACCGACACTACCTACCGTTGCTTTACAAGTACTCAAAATCTGACGTGTTTCGCCAGAAGGGAGCTTAATCACACAATAACTGCCCTCACGAGAAGTCAACTGAGCAAAATTACCAGCCGAACGAACTAACAAAGCACCCTGTCCAGGACGTAATTCAATGTTATGAATTACCGTACCAACAGGAATCTTTGCCAGTGGAAGTGCATTTCCAACTTCGGGAGCAGCATCTGCGCCCGACATTAATGTTGCACCCACTTGCAGTCCATTAGGAGCAATAATGTAACGTTTTTCACCATCAGCATAATACAACAATGCGATACGAGCCGAACGGTTCGGATCGTATTCGATTGTCTTCACTACAGCTGGAACACCATCTTTCTCGCGCTTGAAGTCGATAAAGCGATATTTTCTTCTGTGACCGCCACCAATATAGCGAACGGTCATCTTACCAGTGTTATTTCTACCACCTGAAGAACGCTTACCGAAAACGAGAGACTTCTCTGGCACGGATGCAGTAATATCCTCGAACGTGCCAATAATCTTGTGTCTTTGTCCCGGAGTTACCGGTTTTAATTTACGTACTGCCATTTTTTATTTAAATATTGCTGTAAAAATCTATCGTATCGCCCTCTTGCAAAGTGACGATAGCCTTTTTGAACGCAGGCTTCTGACCTTTTACCAGACCAGCACGAGTATAGCGGCTTGAGCGCTTACCCGCATAACGAGCTGTGTTCACATCTATTACTGTAACATTGTACAGGCCTTCAATCTCTTTCTTAATTTGGAGCTTACTTGCATCTGGACGAACAATAAATCCATATTTGATTTCCGCTACTTTCTTACGGTCTTCGCCCTTTACTCGGTAAGTTTTTTCAATAGAAGACTTGTCTGTAATCTTAGTCATCTTCTCAGTGACCAAAGGTTTAATGATAAATGCCATATTCTATTGTCTCCTTTATTTTATTAAGATTTCATCGATCGCCTTCAGCGAGTTTTCTGTCATAATTAAAACATCTGCATTCAAAACTTTGTAAGTATTGAGTGTAGACGCTGTCATCACTTCAGCCTGCTGCAAATTACGAGCCGACAAATATACATTTTTATTTACTTCTGGCAAAACCAAAAGTGTCTTTCTACCATCAACTTTAAGATTTTTAGCAATATTTACAAAATCTTTAGTCTTTGGTGCGTCTAAATTAAAGTCTTCAACAACTACAATCGAATTTTCTTGTGCCTTATAAGAAAGCGCAGATTTACGAGCAAGCTGTTTTACTTTTTTATTCAGTTTGAAACCGTAGTCACGTGGTTTAGGTCCAAAAACGCGTGCGCCACCAACAAGTACTGGCGAATTGATGTCACCACGGCGAGCGCCACCGCCACCTTTTTGTCGTCCTAATTTACGTGTAGAACCACTTAATTCACTTCTCTCTTTGGTCTTGGCTGTTCCTTGACGTTGGTTGGCAAGATACTGCTTTACATCAAGATATAGCACATGATCGTTAGGTTCTATTCCGAAGATTGATTCGTTCAACGTAACCTTTCTTCCAGTCTCCTGACCATTGATATTTAATACGCTAACTTCCATTATTTCTCAATTAAAACAGTTGAACCATTGAATCCGGCGAAAGAACCTTTCACAATCAGTAAGTTCTGTTCTGGGATTACTTTTAATACTCTCAGGTTCTGGGTAGTTACTCTGTCACCACCCATCTGGCCACCCATGCGCATTCCCTTGAACACTTTAGCAGGGTATGAACATGCGCCAATAGATCCTGGCTTACGAGCGCGGTCATCTTGTCCGTGTGTGGACTGTCCTACACCACCGAATCCATGACGTTTAACAACGCCTTGGAAGCCTTTACCTTTAGAGACTCCTACTACATCAACAAAGTCAGCATTGCTGAACAGATCAACTGTAATAGTATCACCGAGGTTATACTCCTCTTCAAATTTGAACTCGGCCAAGTGCTTTTTAGGTGTTGTGCCGGCTTTCTTGAAGGTTCCCATCAGAGGCTTAGAAGTTCTCTTCTCTTTTGCCTCTCCAAAACCTAATTGAACAGCCTTGTAACCATCTTTCTCAACAGTCTTTAACTGGGTTACAACACAAGGACCAGCTTCGATAACAGTGCACGGTATATTTTTACCGTCGGCACTGAAAACGGATGTCATTCCGATTTTTCTTCCTATTAATCCTGGCATTTCAATAAATATTAATAATTAGTTTGTTAGTTTACGAGTTTACGAGTTTACGAGTTTACGAGTTTACAAGTTTACGAATTTTAGAGTTTTAGAGTCAATGCGTGGAGGAGTTTTAATATTATTCAATCAATTTCCTCACATTTCATCTCAACGTATTTACAATCAACGTTTAAGCTCTATCACTTCTTTACTTAGAAAGCTCATTAATTATACTTTAATTTCAACCTCAACACCGCTGGGCAAGTCAAGTTTCATCAGTGCATCAACTGTTTTTGCTGTTGAACTATAGATGTCTATCAAACGTTTGTAATTTGACAGCTGAAACTGCTCACGAGCTTTTTTATTAACGAAAGTGCTTCGATTTACTGTGTAAATTCTTTTATGTGTTGGCAATGGAATAGGACCGCTAACAATAGCACCTGTTGCCTTTACTGCCTTCACAATTTTCTCTGCTGATTTGTCAACCAACTGGTGGTCGTAAGACTTCAGCTTAATTCTAATTTTTTGACTCATGTTTGTTATAATTGAATGAATATATTGAAGAACGAAGGCACGTTTTAAGAGTCATACGCTAAAGCGTGCACTCCATCCTCATTAGCTTTAATTATAATAGATTCGCGTTACCCTTTACCTCTTCCAAAACTTCTTTAGCAATAGAAGTTGAAACAGGTGCATGGTGATCGTATTCCATAGAACTTGTTGCACGACCTGAAGTAATGGTACGTAATGCAGTTACGTAACCAAACATCTCTGCCAATGGAACCATAGCCTTCACAATTCGTGCGCCACTACGTGCTTCGTCCATACCCTGAACCAAGCCACGACGCTTATTCAAGTCACCAATCACATCACCCATGTTTTCCTCAGGAGTAACTACTTCTACTTTCATGATAGGCTCCATCAGCACTGGTGCTGCCTTAGGACATGCATTCTTAAATGCGTTGTGTGCAGCGAGTTCGAAAGACAACTGGTCAGAATCCACAGGGTGGAACGAGCCATCCGTTAAAGTCACCTTCAAGCCAGTTACAGGGAAACCACCGAGAACACCGCTCTTCAAGCAGTCTTGGAAACCTTTTTGTACTGAAGGTATAAATTCCTTTGGCACGTTACCGCCTTTAACCTCGTTGATAAACTGCAAGTCGCCTTCTGTGTAATCTTCGTCCTTAGGACCTACTGTAACGATAATGTCAGCAAACTTACCGCGACCACCACTCTGCTTCTTATAAACTTCACGCAGTGTAACGTCTTTGGTAATAGCTTCCTTGTAGTTCACCTGTGGCTTACCTTGGTTGCATTCTACCTTGAATTCACGCTTCAAACGGTCAATAATGATGTCCAAGTGCAACTCACCCATACCAGAGATAATTGTCTGACCACTCTGCTCATCTGTACGTACAGTGAAAGTAGGGTCTTCTTCTGCTAACTTAACCAAACCGTTGTCCAACTTGGCAATGTCAGCCTGGCTCTTAGGTTCAACTGCAATAGAAATCACCGTATCAGGGAACGACATAGACTCTAATACAATTGGATGAGCTTCATCACAAAGAGTATCACCTGTACGAATATCCTTAAATCCTACACCAGCACCAATATCACCAGCATCGATAGAATCCATAGGAATTTCCTTGTGAGAATCCATTTGGAACAAACGACTGATACGTTCTTTCTTTCCAGAGCGAGGGTTGTACACATACGAACCTGCTTCAATCTTTCCTGAATAAACACGGAAGAATACCAAACGTCCCATGAATGGGTCGGTAGCAATCTTAAATGCCAATGCAGCAGTAGGAGCATCGTCAGAAGGTAGACGATCTTCCTCTTCATCTGTATCAGGGTTCGTACCTACAATAGCTTCTGTATCCAAAGGAGAAGGCAAGAAAGCACAAATGTAATCCAACAAAGGCTGAACACCCTTGTTCTTATAAGAAGAACCCAAAACCATTGGAGTAAGCTCCATGGCACAAGTTCCCTTGCGGATAGCTTTGATCAGTTGCTCTTCTGAAACTTCTTCACCTTCTAAGTATTTCTCCATCAGGTCGTCATCGAAGTTTGCAGCCGAGTCTAATAACTTCTCTCTCCATTCATTAGCCTCATCCACTAATTCTGCGGGAATTTCAGCAATATCGTACTCGGCACCCATTGTTTCGTCATGCCAGTACATCGCCTTCATTTTGATAAGGTCAACTACACCCTTGAAGTTTTCTTCTGCCCCAATAGGAATTTGGATAGGACATGGATTAGCACCCAAAATATCTTTCATCTGCTGCACTGTTTCAAAGAAATTTGCACCAGATCTATCCATCTTGTTTACATAACCAATACGTGGAACGTTATATTTATCAGCCTGACGCCATACAGTCTCTGACTGTGGTTGTACTCCATCCGCAGCGGAATATGTTGCTACCGCACCATCCAATACACGCAGCGATCGTTCAACCTCTGCTGTAAAGTCAACGTGTCCCGGAGTATCAATCAAGTTAATCTTAAATTTTTTGCCGAGGTAATTCCAATTACATGTTGTTGCAGCTGAGGTAATAGTAATACCACGCTCTTGTTCCTGAGCCATCCAGTCCATTGTAGCAGCACCATCATGCACTTCACCAATCTTATGAGTTTTTCCTGTATAGAACAAGATACGCTCAGAAGTGGTTGTTTTACCGGCATCGATGTGCGCCATAATTCCGATGTTACGAGTCAAATGTAAATCGCGATTTGCCATTGTCTTTTACCTTATTTATTATGTTAGAATCTGAAGTGAGCGAATGCGCGGTTTGCCTCTGCCATACGGTGCATATCTTCTTTACGCTTATAAGCACCACCCTGATTATTGTATGCATCCATAATCTCTGCTGCGAGTTTCTCAGCCATACTCTTGCCGCTACGCTTACGTGCAAACTGAATCAAGTTTTTCATTGAAATACTTTGTTTGCGCTCTGGGCGTACTTCTGTTGGCACCTGGAAAGTAGCACCACCAATACGGCGACTTTTTACTTCTACTTGTGGTGTCACATTATCAAGAGCTTGTTTCCAAATTTCAAGGGGAGACTTCTCCTCATTCGCCATTTTTTCCTTTACCGTTTCGAGAGCCTGATAAAAAATAGCATAAGAAATGCTCTTCTTCCCATCATACATTAAATGGTTAACGAATTTTGAAACCTTTTGGTCATTAAAAACTGGATCTGGCAAGATCACACGCTTCTTTGGTTTTGCTTTTCTCATTTTTTTATTAATTTATGTCTGCGGAGGCTGTTATTTACTGTTCTTCAACACTCACTCCTGAGCATTTACTCAACCTTGATAATAATTCTCCAGCAAAACGATGAATATTTCTTTGAAGTAAAATTTCTAAATCATCGAGCTCTCGAAGCTTTTTGCACCTCACGTTCTGAAGTTATGTATCTGCTACATTCTTACCAACTGCAGAACTCGGTGATTTAGAAACCCGCTGCTGCCGTGTTTACTTCTTTGCAGCCTTAGGACGTTTTGCACCGTACTTAGAACGACGCTGTGTACGATTCGCTACACCTGCCGTATCCAATGTACCACGTACAATATGATAACGAACACCTGGAAGGTCTTTAACACGACCTCCACGAACCAACACAATACTGTGCTCTTGCAAATTGTGTCCCTCTCCAGGAATGTAAGAGTTCACTTCCTTTTGATTGGTCAAACGTACACGAGCAACTTTACGCATTGCTGAATTAGGCTTCTTAGGTGTGGTTGTATAAACACGAACACAGACACCACGACGCTGAGGACAATTGTCCAACGCTGGTGACTTACTCGTCTCTTCAATCACACGTCTGCCTTTTCTTACTAATTGTGAAATAGTAGGCATAATTTTACTTTTTTATTTATATATTTATTTGTATATTATCAAAACAGTGCGATTCAGGCATTCCATCTTTTACGACAAGACAAAATAAGCCTTTTCGGGCTGCAAAGGTACAAAAAAATATGAATACCACCTACTAAGTATGTTTCTGTTTTTTACGAGTTCTCTATTTTTAACTAAAAATAACTTTTGACTTGCTAAATTAGGCGTTTATTGACGCTTACCACAACAATGCAATGTATGAAATAAGGATGTCCATCAAAGTACATCTACTTGGTAAGTCCTCAAAACTCAATGGGCTACGCCTCTCCCTTATGCTTATCGAAAGGAGCTATGGTTTTACCTGCAGCTTCGGGCAATAATACTTTACCAAACTGTTGCTCGTATTTGTACATGTTTTCTTGTAAAGCCAATAGAAGACGTTTAGCATGCTCGGGAGCCATCACCACCCTACTAACGACCTGTGGCTTCGGCAAACCAGGTAACATACTGGTAAAGTCTAAAACAAATTCTGTGTTTGAATGTGATATTAAAACCAAATTGGCATACTTACCTTCCGCAACATCTGGGGATAACTCAAGCTGCAAACCTTGTGGTTGATTATTCTCTTCCATTTTTTATTTATTTAATCGTTAATATAATGAGCATTCAAATTTAGACATATTTTTTCAATTTCCCTAACAACACGAGCTTTTTATCACACCATTGACGTTTTATTAGCATTCAAGCTCCTCTCATACGTCCGCGGAATTGATAATACAGAGCAAAGAGGTATCGCGGAGAACCACCACTTCATTGAACAAAGCAATAACTTGTTTTTAGATGGCAATTACCGAAAAGATAAACAACTTTTTTGTAACTTTGCACCATATTTCTAATAAATAAGATAACAATTATTTTTTGCACAATAAAATAAGTAGTCATGCAGAGAAAAAAGTCAACAGAGCTAAAAGATTATATTATTTTGACCTTAGCCATGCTCATCGGCAGTATTGGATGGACGGTTTTTCTATTACCCAATCATATTGGAATTGGAGGAATTGCAGGAATCTCCTCTGTGTTGTTCTGGGGAATGAACATCCCTGTAGAACTAAGTTATTTAGCGTTCAACGCATTTCTGCTTTCTTTTGCACTAAAGATTTTAGGTTGGCGTTTCTGCCTGAAGACCATTTATGCCGCCATTGTTTTCTCACTATTTGTTTCGCTCATGAGACATCTAACTAATGACCAAGCCATTATTCGTGATGAACCTTTTATGGCGGCGGTGTTAGGCGGAGTGCTCTTGGGTAGTAGCGTTGGATTGGGACTCTCCTGCAATGGTAGCACAGGCGGAACGGATGTCATTGCCGCAATGATTCACAAATATCATGACATCTCCTTAGGCAAGATTATTTTGTGTTGCGACATATCTATTATTACCTCGAGTTACTTGGTGTTACATGACTGGCAGCAAGTATTATATGGGTACGTAGTTCTCATCGTTTCCTCCGCTTGTGTAGACAAGGTAGTGAACATGAGTCGACGTTCTGTCCAGTTTTTCATTATTTCAGATAAATACAAAGAGATTGGGAGTGCCATCAACACTCAAGTGCCACGAGGATGTACCACCATCAATGCCAATGGTTTCTATTCAGGACGCGACATTAAAATGTTATTCGTATTAGCCAAACAAACCGAATCAGCGATGATATTCCAAACCATTGACGAAATAGATCCTGCTGCCTTCGTATCTCAAAGTTCGGTCATTGGCGTTTATGGATTAGGATTTGACAAATTTAAAGTCAGGAAGAAATCCACGACATAGCATGACTCATTATTGGCATCACAAACCATATGCGCTAAGTGTTTATAGCTTTCCTCCACTCCCTATCGAAGGGGGTGGGGTGTTATACCCACAAAACCAATATGTAACGGTTACACCATCCAATACCAACTTTACGTATTTATAGCCAAGGGATTCCGTATTGTAATACAGAACTGTCCGATAAAAGAAAATCCTCTGATTGAGATATCATTCCATTTTGCTCTAAATGTTTCAGATAATTAAATCGGACACTCGGATTTTCCATTTCCTCTCTTCGTTTTTTACTCATGAGCAAAAAGTCTTCATCCTTTTCCAAACCAAGATAGTTTCTGCCTAACAGATTTGCAGCAATACCCGTAGTACCACTACCACTAAAAGGATCGAGAATCCACGAATGAGGCTCAGAACTCGCCTGAATAATTCTAACCAATACACCCAAAGGCTTTTGAGTAGGATGCTTACCGCACGATTTTTCCCACTTTCCTATTGAAGGTAATTGCCACACGTCTGTCATCTGTTTATCTCCATTCAGCTTTTTCATCAAGGCATAATTAAAATAATGGGGTACCTTAGGAGATTTACGAGCCCAAATAATAAACTCTGTTGAGAAAGTAAAGTCACGACAAGATATGTTAGGCGGTGGATTTGTTTTCGCCCATGTAATGATATTCAACACCTTGAAGCCCAATTTTAACAGTTGTTGCTGCACACTGAAAATATTATGGTGAGTTCCAGAAATCCAGATGGTAGCATTGTCCTTCATGTGTTCACGAACTGCCGTCAACCAACGCAAATTAAATGTATCTAACTCTTCAGAAGTAACAGGTTTGTCCCAATCTCCCTTATCCACACACACGACTTTTCCACTTTGGTAGCTAATGCCTCCTCCAGATAAGAAGTAAGGACGATCCGCAAATATCATGTCGAATTTGAAATCAAACTCCCTTTGAAGCTTAAAGAGATGTACATATTTGCTTTAATCGTTTTAGCACTTCAAATATATGCTTCTTGGGATATTCACAATATTCTTCATAATGTTTCTCTTCGTCTGTCCAATTATAATCGACAATAGTTTGAATGTCTCTTATTTGTTCTGTTGTTAAAACTTGCTTTACCATAATTTCTCTCATAGAAAAACCTGTTTCAATAATCCATGGATTATTTGTGAGTAACAAATCCATCGCTTCAGAATTGTTCTTGGCTTCAACGAATCCTAATATTTGACAATTATCAACATCTTCATCTTTATCAGGGGGTAACGTTGTTCCTTCTGTTGTATAAAAAACATATTCATTCATAGTTAAATAATTTGCCAATTATTCATATTTACACATTTCAAGCCCGTGTGCATAGCGACTACTCTTTCATAATCTATAAATTGCACACGAGACTTTATGTCGTTAAACATAGAAGCATTTATCTTGTCGTAGAACTCTTTTTTGCGGCATATATCTGCCACTATATAGAAATTAGAGAAGAAATCCTGCAACTCATAAAACTTGGATAACGAATTCTTAATGTCTGTCGTATGCTCAACTTCATAAAAATCAGAAGGCATTTCACGTTCGTTGAACCATATTACATCTACAGTCCTTGCCTTTCTCAACAAATAATCATAGGTAAAAGAGGGGATAGTATAGGTATCAGCGACTTCACATAAGTGCTTGTCAAGAAACATTCTATTCTTATCTTGTGACGGAATATAAGTCTTCTTGTTCCTATATTTTCCAATTTCAACGAGCAAGCCTTGATAATATCCATGACTAAATTGCTCTTCACTATATTTGTCTCCTTCTTTTATATTAAACTTTTTAAGAACTACTTTTCGACAATCTTCCAAAGCCCAAAGCCCCGATTGTATTCTAAAAATAGATTGGCTATTTTGAACTATTCTCCTTACTGAAGCTTCTGGTGTTTTTGTTTTCCATGACGAAAAATCAACAATTTCGTTAAGTCTGCGAAGAGTTGCAAACCCACCTTCTTTTCTTAAAGCTTCTATTACTTGATATTCTTGAGTCCCTTTTTTCATGCAATTTTTGTAGTGTTCTCTATCTGGTCAAGTTTTTCTCATTGTATCGTTGGCGAACAGTCATAAACATCTCACGTTTAGCCGCCATGTTGCGCAAAGAGTAATATTGCCCTTGTATTTCCCGTAAGTCAGGAATCAACTGCTCTACATTGTCACGGACTGTTTTGTAGCAAGTAATCAAGTCTGAATTAATGTCGTTGATTACAGCCCGTTTAATATTTGGATGCTGCCTCAGCATATAAAAAAGCATTGCCCCTCCACCTATAAAAGGTTCTATGTACGTTACATTTTCCCAATTGTCAAAATCAATTGGGAGCTGCTTATCTATTTGGTCTATCAATTGAGTTTTACCTCCAACCCATTTGATAAAAGGTTTTGCCTTTAGGGATTTACTTATCATATATTGTTTTTACAAGCGAACATCCATTCTGCAAAGAGTGATTAAATGCAAGGATAGTTATTTTTGGTTTGGAAGAAAATTAAAACCTTTTTATAGGGTGACACATCAAGCCACTCACTGTGTTCAAGGAGCTATGCGTGATACGTCTTATACTCCTTTCGGATTAGTCTTGCCCAACATCTTTCGCTCTTTATTGCGAAAGTACATAAAAAACTCTAATTACCCAAATTTTACATTGCACTATTTGCAGTTTGAATATACGCACGTGTAAGTTTTAGGAATGGAGAAATAGACAGAAAATACAATGAGATTGAGGTATCAAAATTAACCCATGGAGATAAGGGGCTTAACCCATGAAGATTGGAGCGTTAAGTGCATGGGTTAAGGAGGTTAACTCATGCTTACAATCTGACGAAGGATAAGTGGTTGATTTTCAAACTATTTCAACTCCATGATGTCGCTCCAACGAGTGGTTGGATTTTTGCTCTTAAAAACATGCTGTATCGCATCTGCAAACACTATAGCCTTGCCGTTTTGTTGTTTTTGCTTGTACTGCTGAGCTCCCAGTTTAACGGTTTCCGTACCCATGAGTTTGTTCAGACGATCTACAGCTTGATCTAATTTGATGTGCTTTTCCATTTGAGTAGCGTGGAAATCCAAGAAATTAGTTTGTATCGCAGCATCCGACTGAAGTCCCATAACCACAACTCCAGCTTTCTTGTATTGATATCCACTGGCGAAAATGTGTTGTAACCCTTGCGCTGCCGCCTGCACAATGACCTGTGTGGAATTTGAAGGAGTGAGCAACTGTACAGAAGTGGAATTCCAATACTGATCCAAATCTTCACGGAAACGATTGGTGTGTACAAAGACACTCACCACAGAAGCAACAGATTGTTGCTGCCGAAGTTTATACGCACACCGTGCGGCAAAGTTGGCAATGTGGGTACGCACAGCATCATACTCCGCCAACATACCAGTAAAGCTTCTACTGGTACAGATACTTTTCTTATGCGTCATCTCATCTATTGGCACACAATCCTCTCCCCAAAGCTCCTGCCAAGTGCGCATGCCAACCACCGTAAAAAGTGAACGTATCCACGACTTGTCATGCATGGCAAAATCATAAGCCGAATGAATGCCCATGGATTCTAATTTCGTGGCATGGCGACGCCCGATACCCCACACCTCACTAATAGGATATTGTTGCAGCGCTTTTGTCCGTTTCTCATCTGTGTCAATGATACAACAATGCTGATACCCCTCGTATTTCTTCGCATAATGACTTGCCATTTTTGCCAAAGTCTTAGTATGCGCTATCCCAATACTAATAGGCATTCCCGTATATTTTAGTATGCGATGACACAAAGACTCGCCCCACTGTTTCAAATCTGTAAAACTCATATCGGGCAAGACACAGAAACACTCATCGATGGAATATCGGAAACTCTGAGGTGACGCCTCTCGAATGAGCTGCATCACTCGTGCCGTAAGTTCACCATATAATTCGTAATTGCTGGAAAAAACGGCAATCTCATTATCAGGATATTGCTCCTTGAGTTGATAATAGGGCATGCCAGCTGGTATTCCCATCCGTTTAGCTTCCTTACTGCGGGCTACAACGCATCCATCGTTGTTGCTTAACACAACAACGGGCTTATGTTTGAGGTCGGGGCGGAACACGCGCTCACAACTCACATAACAGCTGTCACAATCACAAATCGCGTAATACATTGAGGTTTTTACAATTCTTGATGACAAAGGTAACAACGCCCCATATTTCAAAATCGTCATCATTGACAACCTTAATGGGCTTAAAATTCTCATTGGCAGGCATCAATTCGATATATCCCTCCTGGGCATGCGCTGTATTCAAGAATTTTAAGGTAAACTCGCCATTCACATAAGCCACGACAATATCTTTATCCTTTGGTTCTTCAGCCCGATCAATCACGGCGATATCACCGTCATAGATGCCTACTCCTATCATGGAGTCGCCCGACACACGCCCATAGAACGTAGCTTCGGGATGTTTTATCAAATCCCGATTAAAGTCAATCCTGTCTTGTAAATAATCTTCTGCTGGACTTGGAAAGCCAGCCTTGATAGCAGGAGCTATCTGCAATGAGAGTTGTTTGGCGAACTCGCCTTTCACTATTTTTATTTTCCCCATTATCAAATAACAGTCAACATACGTTGATGCAAAGATACTAAATTTAGGGTAGAAAACAGAGCAACTCGATGATTAGGTTCAAAATAGAGCGAGATTGTGAAAATCTACCTCATATAAAAAGTAAAAAGGAGGTGCATCATTATTAGTGATCCACCTCCCTTATATAGTTTTCTTGGTAGTGCATACAGCCTGTGCCGCAATGCTACCTCACCAAATTATTCGGAGAAATCGAGTACATTCTTGCGATTAGCCTCAATGCGCTCATATTCTTCTTTCGAGCCAACGATGAGCTTCTCCCACTGACGAAGTCCAGTTCCGGCAGGTATTAAGTGTCCGCAGATTACATTCTCTTTCATACCTTCCAGATAGTCAACTTTGGCATGGATAGCAGCTTCATTGAGTACCTTTATCGTTTCCTGGAACGATGCTGCACTCATAAAGCTCTTGGTTTGTAACGCAGCACGAGTGATACCTTGCAGAATCTGAGTTGAAGTTGCTGGAACAGCATCTCGAACTTCCACCAAGTGTAAGTCACGACGCTTCAACGAAGAGTTTTCATCGCGTAGCTTACGAGCAGTCACGATTTGACCCACCTTCAACACTTCACTATCTCCGGCATTGGTCACCACTTTCTTGCCCCAAATGCGATCATTCTCTTCTGCAAAATCAAGCTTATCGACTAACTCTTGCTCCAAGAATGTAGTGTCGCCAGGTTCGTTAATTTGAACCTTACGCATCATCTGACGTACAATAATTTCGAAGTGCTTATCATTGATTTTCACACCCTGCAGACGATAAACGTCTTGTACCTCATTCACAATATACTCTTGTACAGCGGTTGGCCCCTTAATTGCAAGAATGTCATTCGGAGTGATGACACCATCAGACAATGGCGTACCTGCTCGTACCGCATCATGTTCTTGAACCAAAATCTGTTTACTCAAAGAAACAAGATACTTCTTCTGCTCACCCGTCTTAGAGGTGACAATGATTTCGCGGTTTCCACGCTTTACCTTACCCATGGTAACCTCGCCATCAATTTCAGAAACGACAGCAGGGTTAGAGGGGTTACGAGCCTCGAACAACTCTGTGACACGAGGAAGACCACCAGTAATGTCACCCGCACCTCCAACGGCACGTGGTATCTTCACCATCGTTTGACCCGTCTTAATTTCAGCACCGTCTTCAACTACCACGTGACCACCTACTGGGAAGTTATAGGTGCCAAGCACCTCGCCCTTCTCTCCGATAATATCACAAGTAGGAACCAAAGACTTATCCTTAGAATCACTGATAATCTTTTCGGTCAAACCTGTAGTATCGTCCGTCTCAGCGTGATAAGTTTTTCCAGCAACCACGTCATTGAACTTCAACTTACCTTCGTATTCTGAAACGATGACAGCATTGAATGGGTCCCATTTTGCAATAAGCGTTCCCTTCTCAACGGTATCACCATGCTTATAATACAACGAACTTCCATAAGGAACGTTCATCGTACTAAGCACAATATCGGTATGAGGATCGATGAAACGAATTTCTGCCAGACGACTAACAACCTTCAAGCATTTAACATCTTTCACTCCATCGTTCTCTACATAAGGAACAGTACGCAACTCGTCAAACTCAATTTTGCAATCATTTTTAGCAACAATAGAAGCATTGGCAGCTGCGTTACCTGCCACACCACCAGCGTGGAAGGTTCGAAGTGTCAACTGTGTACCTGGCTCACCAATAGCCTGTGCAGCAATCACACCAACTGCCTCGCCTTTCTGTACCATGCGCGCCGTTGCCAAGTTTCGTCCGTAGCATTTCTTACAAACGCCATGCTTACTTTCACAAGTCAAGACCGAACGAATCTCTACGCTCTCAATAGGAGACTCGTCAATGAGTCGTGCCTTCTCTTCTGTGATCTCTTCACCAGCAGCAACAATAAGTTCGCCCGTTGTTGGATGTATGATATCATGAACGGATACACGACCTAAGATTCGCTCATAGAGTGTTGAGATAATTTCATCACCACTCTTCAAAGCCGTACAGATAAGTCCTCTTAAAGTTCCACAGTCTTCCTCGTTGATGATGACATCATGAGAAACATCCACCAATCGACGTGTCAAGTATCCAGCATCGGCTGTCTTCATAGCCGTATCAGCCAAACCTTTTCGAGCACCGTGTGAGGAAATAAAATACTCGAGCACTGACATACCTTCCTTAAAGTTGGAGAGAATAGGATTTTCAATAATCTGTTGTCCCTCTGCTCCTGCCTTTTGTGGTTTAGCCATCAAACCACGCATACCCGAGAGCTGCTTAATCTGGTCCTTAGAACCACGAGCTCCTGAATCAAGCATCATGTAGACAGCGTTAAAACCTTGGTCGTTTTCGGTCATCTCTTTCATGAGGACATCACCCAACTCATTATTCACATGAGTCCAAGCATCAATCACCTGATTGTAACGCTCGGTGTCGGTAATGAATCCCATTTCATAGTTAGCTTTGATTTGGTTGACTTCGTCCTGCCCTTTCTTCACTATTCCCACTTTACTTTCAGGAATGATAATATCATCAAGGTTGAAAGACAAACCTGCAACATACGCCATGCGATAACCTAAGTTCTTGATACCATCGAGGAATTCGCATGCGCGAGCCATACCAACAACCTTAATTACATCTGCAATAATGGTGCGCAAAGTCTTCTTAGAAATGATGTCGTTGAAGTAGCCCACTTCATCGGGAATGATACCATTCACAATAACACGACCCACGGAGGTTTCTACCACACGGTCTTGCAACTTACCATCCACCAAGTCCTTCACCACTACTTTGACACGCGCATGTAAGTCGCACTTCTTTTCGTTGTAGGCAATAATTGCTTCTTCAGGACCATAGAACGAAAGACCTTCACCCTTTGCACCTGGACGAATTTTAGTAATATAATACAAGCCTAACACCATATCCTGTGACGGAACAGTGATAGGAGCACCGTTGGCTGGGTTGAGGATGTTATGACTCTGAAGCATCAGTATTTGAGCCTCGAGAATCGCCTCGTTGCTTAAAGGAAGGTGAACCGCCATTTGGTCACCATCGAAGTCTGCATTGAACGCTGTACAAGCCAACGGATGCAACTGAATAGCTTTACCCTCAATAAGTTTGGGTTGGAATGCTTGGATTCCCAAGCGGTGCAAAGTAGGAGCACGGTTCAACAGAACGGGATGTCCTTTCATCACATTCTCTAAAATGTCCCAAATCACAGGCTCACGTCGGTCAACTATCTTCTTGGCACTCTTCACAGTCTTCACGATGCCACGCTCAATGAGCTTGCGAATCACAAATGGTTTGTACAGTTCGGCAGCCATCAATTTAGGCAAACCGCACTCGCCCATCTTCAATTCTGGACCAACCACAATTACCGAACGCGCCGAATAGTCTACACGCTTACCAAGAAGATTTTGGCGGAAGCGTCCTGCTTTACCCTTGAGAGAATCAGACAAAGATTTCAAAGGACGGTTGCTCTCACTCTTCACCGCACTACTCTTGCGAGAATTATCAAACAGAGAGTCGACAGCCTCTTGCAACATACGCTTCTCATTACGTAAAATCACCTCAGGAGCTTTGATTTCCATGAGTCTCTTCAAGCGATTATTACGAATGATAACACGACGATAGAGGTCGTTCAAGTCTGAGGTGGCAAAGCGTCCACCATCCAACGGAACCAGCGGACGAAGCTCGGGTGGAATGACTGGTACTATCTTTAGAATCATCCATTCTGGACGGTTGATATCTTTGCTCTGACGGAAAGCTTCTACTACCTGTAAACGTTTCAAGGCTTCCGTTTTACGCTGCTGACTTGTGTCATTGTTCGCCCGATCGCGCAATTCATATGAAATTGAATCCAAATCCAAGTTAGCCAACAAATCATACACAGCCTCGGCACCCATCTTAGCGATAAACTTATTGGGGTCGGCATCATCTAAGCGGTCATTGTTAGGATCTAACTGATGATCAAGAATATCTAAATATTCATCTTCTGTCAGTAAATCCATTACATGAGAGCCGTTCATCTCTATACCATCGCCATCCTTGCGTCCTTCCATGACACCAGGCTTGATAACGACATACTTCTCGTAGTAGATAACGGAATCAAGTTTTTTTGTGGGCATTCCCAATAGATAACCTATCTTGTTGGGTAATGAACGGAAATACCAAATATGGGCAACAGGAACAACCAGCTCGATATGACCCGAACGCTCACGACGAACCTTCTTCTCGGTCACCTCAACTCCACATCGATCGCAGACAATCCCTTTATAGCGAATTCGTTTGTATTTACCACAAGCACACTCATAGTCCTTCGTTGGTCCAAAAATGCGCTCACAGAAAAGGCCATCACGCTCAGGCTTGTAGGTTCGATAATTGATGGTTTCGGGTTTTGTCACCTCACCATACGAATTTTCGAGAATTTCCTCAGGAGATGCCAAGCTAATGGTTATCTTGGTAAAATTTTTTTTATTTTTGTATCTTTCTTAAAAGCCATGTTCTATATCTTTATTGTGTGAATACAATGTAGGAAAAATTAATCGAGTTTCACACTCAATCCGAGTCCACGCAATTCATGCAGCAGCACGTTCAACGATTCTGGAATTCCTGGTGTTGGCATTCCATCACCCTTCACGATAGCCTCGTATGCCTTGCTACGTCCTACAGTATCATCAGACTTAACTGTCAAAATCTCCTGTAATACGTGGCTGGCGCCAAAGGCCTCAAGTGCCCATACCTCCATCTCACCGAAACGTTGTCCACCAAATTGTGCTTTACCACCAAGTGGCTGTTGGGTAATCAATGAATAAGGGCCTATTGAGCGTGAGTGCATTTTGTCTTCAACCATGTGACCGAGCTTCAAGAAGTAAGTAATACCTACGGTAGCTGGTTGATCAAACTTCTCTCCTGTCTCACCATCGTAGAGGTGAGTAGAGCACAAGTGAGGTAACCCCGCTTTCTCGGTCCATTCAGACAGGTCTTCAAGTTTTGCGCCATCGAAAATCGGAGTAGCAAACTTGACGCCCAACTTCAATCCGGCTGCACCAAGAATCGCTTCGAAAATCTGACCGAGGTTCATTCGAGAAGGCACGCCCAATGGGTTGAGTACCAAGTCTACTGGACGACCATCTTCTAAGAACGGCATATCCTCAGCACGTACTATCTTTGATACGATACCCTTGTTTCCATGTCGACCAGCCAATTTGTCTCCGACACTAATCTTACGTTTCTTCGCAATATAAACTTTTGCCATTTGCAACACGCCAGAAGGTAGCTCATCTCCAATCGAAATAGCAAACTTACGACGCTTCAGCTCGGCATCTAACATTTTATATTTACGGATATAGTTCATGATTAAGGCTTGAATGAGCTTATTGGTATGCTCATCATCGGTCCAATCATTCGACTGTATGCCATCATACTCTAAGTTTTTCAAAGCAGCAGCGGTGAAGCTACTTCCCTTCGTAATGATTTCAGCACCCGTATAGTCTTTAACTCCTTGTGACTTTTTGTCTTCGGTCAACGTAAGGAGTTTGTCAACCAATATATCTTTCAGGTCATTATTCTTAGCTTCGTACTCTTCATCAATTTTAGCTAAGATAACCTTGTCATGTTTCTTTGATTCCCTTGTTTTAATGGCACGGCTGAAAAGTTTCTTGTCGATAACCACACCACTCAGCGAAGGATTGGCTTTCAAAGAAGAGTCTTTTACATCGCCAGCCTTGTCGCCAAAGATAGCGCGTAACAGCTTTTCTTCTGGTGAAGGATCACTCTCTCCCTTTGGAGAAATCTTACCAATCAAAATATCTCCTGGCTCCACCCTTGCGCCAACACGGATGACACCATTTTCGTCCAAATCTTTGGTTGATTCTTCACTGACATTAGGAATATCGCTGGTGAATTCCTCCATACCTCGTTTGGTTTCACGAACATCCAGAGAATATTCATCTACGTGTACAGATGTCAGCACATCGTCACGAACTACCCGTTCAGAAATCACGATGGCATCCTCGTAGTTATATCCTTTCCAAGGCATGTAAGCCACCAGAAGATTTCTACCGAGTGCCAATTCGCCATTTTCCGTAGCATATCCTTCTGTTAAAATATCACCAGCTTTGACACGTTGCCCTTTATTGCAAATAGGACGAAGGTCTATGGTCATATTTTGGTTAGTGCGTCGGAACTTTGGAATGCGATATTCTTTCAATGCAGGTTCGAAACTTACAAATTCCTCGTCTTCTGTCCGATCGTAGAGAATACGTATCGTAGTAGCATCTACATATTCCACGACACCATTGCCTTCTGCTGTTATCATCGTACGTGAATCTTCACATACCTGTTTCTCTAAGCCCGTACCAACGATAGGAGCATCGTTATGGAGCAAAGGAACAGCCTGACGCATCATATTACATCCCATCAATGCGCGGTGTCCATCATCATGCTCTAAGAAAGGAATTAACCCTGCGGATACGGAAGCAATCTGCTGTGGAGAGACGTCTACCAGTGCAACCTGGTCAGGATCTACCACAGGATAATCTGCATCTTGACGGCATTTCACGTAATCACGGATAAACGAACCATCTGGACGCAATGGTGCATTTCCTTGTCCAACAATCAAGTCCTCCTCTTCCTCTGCAGTCATGAAAACGATATGGTCGTTATTCATATCTACCTTGGCATTCTTCACCTTTCGATAAGGGGTGACGATAAAGCCAAGATCATTAATCTTTGCATAGATACATAGGGAGGAAATCAAACCAATATTCGGTCCTTCAGGACTCTCAATTGGACACAAACGACCATAGTGTGTATAGTGAACGTCACGAACTTCGAAGCCAGCTCGCTCACGAGACAAGCCACCAGGTCCCAATGCAGACAAACGACGTTTGTGTGTTACCTCTGCCAAGGGGTTCGTCTGGTCCATGAACTGTGACAAAGGATTAGTTCCAAAGAACGAATTGATTACACTGGTTATGGTTTTGGCATTGATTAAGTCAGTAGGTGTAAAGACCTCATTATCGCGAACGTTCATGCGCTCACGAATGGTTCTGCTCATACGAGCCAAGCCTACAGAGAACTGGTTGGATAGCTGTTCACCAACGGTGCGCACACGGCGGTTTGACAAGTGGTCAATATCATCAACCGTTGCATTTGAGTTAACCAACTGTATCAAATATTTGATAATCTCGATGATATCATCTTTCGTCAAAACACGGATATCCATATCCGTTTCAAGACCTAATTTCTTATTGATACGATAGCGACCTACTTCACCTAAATCGTAGCGTTTATCTGAAAAGAAAAGATTGTTAAAGACCTCTCTTGCACTGGCATCATCGGCAGGATCGGCATTGCGAAGTTGGCGATAGATATAATTAACAGCCTCCTTCTCTGAATTGGAAGGATCTTTCGATAACGTATTGAAAATAATCGCAAACTTGTTAGCCAATTCAGAATCACGGTGTAATAAAATGGTAGATGCACCACTGTCTATAATGTCTGCCACATTATCTTCCGTAATTTCTGTTTCGCGCTCCATGATGACCTCATTTCGCTCAATAGATACAACTTCGCCTGTATCTTCGTCTACGAAGTCTTCATTCCAGCTTTTCAAAACGCGAGCAGCCAAACGGCGACCAATCGAAGCTTTCATATTCTTCTTATTCACCTTCACCTCCTCGGCAAGGTCGAAAATCTGAAGAATGTCCTTATCTGATTCGTAGCCTATGGCACGCAGTAAGGTAGTAACGGGTAATTTTTTCTTTCGATCAATGTAAGCATACATCACATTGTTTATGTCTGTAGCAAACTCAATCCAAGAGCCCTTAAATGGGATAATACGAGCAGAATAAAGGGTAGTACCATTGGCATGGACGCCTTGTCCGAAGAAGACACCTGGCGAGCGATGCAATTGAGAAACAACCACACGTTCGGCTCCGTTGATAACAAATGTACCATTGTCCGTCATGTAAGGAATAGTACCAAGGAATACATCCTGTATAAACGTACCAAAATCCTCGTGATCTGGATCTGTACAATAAAGCTTCATCTTGGCCTTCAAGGGTACGCTATAGGTCAACCCACGCTCTAAACACTCATCAATAGAATAACGGGGCGGATCTATAAAATAATCCAAGAACTCAAGAACGAAGTTATTTCTTGTATCGGTAATAGGGAAGTTCTCTGAGAACACCTTATAGAGACCGTCATTCTTGCGTTCTTCCGGAGGAGTTTCCAACTGTAAGAAATCCTTGAAGGACTTTAACTGCACATCGAGAAAATCCGGATAAGGTACCGGATTATGCACGCTTGCAAAATTAATTCTGTTATCAACACTTTTTGTAGCCATAAATAAAATCAGTGGGAGTAGTCTCCCCTTTGCTCGTTAACAATTTGTTGTCTTAAGACACAAAAAGGTCAGGATTCGCCTACTGGACAAATCCTAACCGTAATCATAATAAGTGGGTTTAGGAGATGCGACTATTCACGCTGTCGCATCTCCTAAAAGAGAGATTTACTTCAATTCAATCTTAGCACCAGCCTCTTCGATGGCCTTCTTCAAGTTCTCAGCTTCTTCCTTAGACAAGCCTTCCTTGATGGTTGCAGGAGCACCGTCAACAAGATCTTTAGCTTCCTTCAAGCCAAGACCACAAGCTTCTTTTACAGCCTTAACAACCTGAAGCTTGGTAGCTCCAACTTCGGTCAATACAACGTCAAAAGACGTCTTCTCTTCAGCTGCACCAGCTGCACCACCAGCAGCAGGACCAGCAGCTACAGCAACAGCTGCTGCAGCAGGCTCAATACCATACTCGTCCTTGAGGACTGTTGCCAACTCGTTTACTTCTTTAACTGTCAAATTTACTAATTCTTCAGCAATAGCTTTAATATCTGCCATTTTATTCTAAATTTAATTTATTTTTAATTCTTTATTTGATTTGACTTTTGGTAGATGACTCTACACATCAACAGGAAGAGTCAACGGAATAATTTATTCTGGACGTTCTCCCAATGTTTGGAGTACACCATGAATGGTATTACCACCAGATTGAAGTGCAGAAACAACATTCTTTGCGGGTGATTGCAGCAATGCAACAATCTCTGCGATAACTTCGTTCTTGCTCTTCAATGCGGCCAACTCTGCCAGCTTATCAGCACCAATATATACGCTTTCCTCAGCATAAGCTGCCTTCAGTGCAGGAAAATCTTGCTTATCATATTCCTTCAGCAGCTTGGCAGGTACGTTTGCTGTCTGTGCAAACATCACAGCAGTGCTTCCCACTAAGCAGTCATATAAAGGTTCGAAATCAACATCAGATGCGTCAAGAGCTTTGCGAAGAAGTGTATTTTTAACTACAACCATCTTCACTTCATTCTTAAAACACTTCCGACGTAGCTGAGAGGTAGCCTCTGCATTCAACCCAGTAACATCTACTAAGTAAAAATGAGGATACTCCTTCAGTTTCTCGCCTAATTCTACAATGATAGTATCTTTTATTTCTTTCTTCATTTTACAAAACTTTTAGAGTTATTCAACTGATTTAGGATCAATCTTGATACCCTTACTCATAGTGCTTGAAATAAAGATACTCTTGAGATATGTACCTTTAGCAGCAGTTGGTTTTAACTTGATAACGGTAGAGACAAACTCTTTTGCGTTATCATAAATCTGCTCAGGAGTCATGCTGATTTTGCCGATAGAGGTATGAATAATACCAGACTTATCAACCTTAAAATCAATTTTACCTGATTTGATTTCTTTCACTGCCTTAGCAACATCCATCGTCACCGTTCCACTCTTGGGGTTAGGCATCAAGCCACGTGGTCCAAGTACACGACCTAAAGGACCAACTTTACCCATACAAGATGGCATCGTAATAATCACGTCTATATCCGTCCATCCACCTTTGATCTTTTCGATGTATTCGTCAAGACCAACGTAGTCAGCGCCAGCTTCTTTCGCAGCAGCCTCTTGGTCAGGAGTACAGAGACATAGCACACGAGTAACTTTACCAGTTCCATGAGGAAGTGTAACGACACCTCTCACCATCTGGTTCGCTTTTCGTGGGTCTACGCCTAAACGCATATCAATATCAAGAGAGGCATCAAACTTGGTGGTAGTAATTTCCTTCACCAATTCTGAAGCTTCTTTTAATGTGTATGCCTTCCCTGCTTCAACCTTATCAGCTACTGATTTCTGATTTTTTGTCAGTTTACTCATTTTTTAATTGAAGTTTAAATTTATTTTCCAGGGAAGTCCCCTTTTACTGTGATACCCATACTGCGAGCAGTACCTGCCACAAGTTTCATAGCGCTCTCAACTGTAAAACAGTTCAAATCAGTCATTTTATCTTCAGCGATAGTGCGTACTTGATCCCAAGTAACGCTCGCTACCTTTTGACGATTTGGCTGTGCAGAAGCGGTTTTCACCTTTGCAGCCTCCTTCAACTGAACAGCTGCAGGAGGAGTTTTGAGAACAAAGCTAAATGACTTGTCAGTATAGTAAGTGATAACAACAGGAATAATCTTCCCTGCTTTATCCTGGGTTCTGGCATTGAACTCTTTGCAAAATCCCATGATATTAATACCCTTAGAACCCAAAGCAGGTCCTACTGGTGGAGAAGGATTCGCAGCACCACCTTTAATCTGTAATTTGATTAATCCAGCTACTTCTTTTGCCATTTTTTGTTAATATTAAAATTGAAAAATATAAAAAAGAAAGTCTAACCCCGTAACAAAGTCGTTAAACCTCTTTTTGCACTTGCATAAAACTTAACTCCAATGGAGTCTTTCGACCAAATATCTTTACCATGACTTTCAGTTTATGCTTTTCGACATTCACCTCTTCGATGACGCCACTAAAGCCACTAAAAGGACCGTCGGTAACGGTGACAACCTCATCAACCTCATAAGGAACTTCTACATCGTTCGTTATTTCGGTCTCTTCGACATCACCAAGCATTCGATTGATTTCGGACTGAGGAACAGGTGACGGATTATCCAAGCCACCTAAGAATCCTAAGCAATTAGGCATAAAGCGCAAGGTATGCGCCACATCGCCAACCAGGGAAGCCTCTACAAAGATATAGCCAGGGAGACTTATTTTCTCCTTTTCTACTCTTTTGCCGTTACGCAAAGTGGCATGTTTCTCCATTGGAATCAATATTTGAGAGACATGCTGTTGTAGCAACGTGTTGTGTTTCATTTCAGCTTCGATGTATTCTTTCAGCTTAGCTTCTTTTCCACTGACAGCACGCAGTACATACCAATTCATTTTTGTATCAGCCATTTCTTAACGATTTAACCTGGATAAACAATGCCCATTAGATGCTGGAAGCACCAGTCCATACAGAACACCACCAATGCAATGACAAGGGAAGCAGATAATACAACCACTGCACTGTGTGTTAGTTCTCGACTCGTTGGCCAAGTTGTTTTATGCGCAAGTTCATCATAACATGCCTTGCAATAATTTACGATCTTCTTAAACATATTATCTTTTATTTTGCACGGGTTGAAAGACTCGAACTCTCGACACCTGGTTTTGGAGACCAGTGCTCTACCAACTGAGCTAAACCCGTAAAAGAAGTTCCCGCAACCGCTATTACGGGAACTGTTATGAAAAGGGAATGAATCGTCAAACGATTCAATCCCGTATCTTCAATTACTGAACGTCGTCCAAAATCTTTGTAATCTGACCAGAACCTACGGTACGGCCACCTTCACGGATAGCGAAACGAAGACCTTCATTCAAAGCAACCTTGTAAATCAGTTTAACTTCGATTTCTACGTTATCGCCAGGCATAACCATTTCTACGCCCTCTGGCAAAGTGATTTCACCTGTACAGTCCATGGTACGAAGATAGAACTGAGGACGATATTTGTTTCCGAATGGAGTGTGACGTCCACCTTCTTCTTTCTTCAATACATAGATAGAAGCCTTGAAGTGATCGTGAGGAGTAATCGCTCCTGGGTGTACAACAACCATACCACGTTTAACTTCATCCTTGTCAATACCACGGAGCAACAAACCTACGTTGTCACCAGCTTCACCTTCAGAAAGAATCTTGCGGAACATCTCAACGCCTGTAACAACAGACTTCTTGTCTTCACCAAGACCGAGCAACTGGATTTCGTCACCAACCTTTACTTTACCTGTCTCAATACGACCTGTTACAACCGTACCACGACCTGTGATAGAGAACACGTCCTCAACAGGCATCAAGAATGGTTTGTCCAAATCACGCTCAGGCTCCTGAATCCATTCATCAACGGTATCCATCAGAGTCATCACGCTGTCAACCCACTTATCTACGCCGTTCAAAGCACCCAGTGCAGAACCACGTACAATAGGAGTATCCTCTTCGAAATCATACTGCTCAAGAAGTTCATGGAGCTCCATTTCTACAAGTTCCATCATCTCCTCATCGTCTACCAAGTCACACTTGTTCAAGAAAACAACCAAACGAGGAACGTTTACCTGACGAGCCAAAAGCACGTGCTCACGTGTCTGAGGCATAGGACCGTCTGTAGCAGCTACTACCAAGATAGAACCGTCCATCTGTGCAGCACCAGTAACCATGTTCTTTACATAGTCGGCGTGTCCAGGGCAGTCTACGTGTGCATAGTGACGCTTCGCTGTTTCATACTCAATATGTGAAGAGTTAATGGTAATACCACGCTCTTTCTCCTCAGGAGCGTTATCAATCTGATCGAACGAACTTACACTTTCACTACCAAAGCCCTTATCGTGAAGAGTCTTAGAAATGGCAGCTGTCAAAGTAGTCTTTCCGTGGTCTACGTGACCAATTGTACCAATATTAACGTGCGGTTTGGTACGTACGAATTCTTCTTTAGCCATAGCTTTACTTTTTTTATTTATATAAATGAATTATCTTGTTATATCTGTTTTTCTACAAAGGATCTATAAAATAGAACCGAAGTAGAGCTGTAACTGAGAGTTGAACTCAGGACCTCTTCCTTACCAAGGAAGTGCTCTACCACTGAGCTATTACAGCAGTGAGAGCGGAAAACGGGACTCAAACCCGCGACCCCCAGCTTGGAAGGCTAGTGCTCTATCAACTGAGCTATTTCCGCAAAAACTTCTACTGGAGTGGGTAGTGATGGATTCGAACCACCGAAGTCGAAAGACAGCAGATTTACAGTCTGCCCCATTTGGCCACTCTGGTAACTACCCTTTGTTTTTACGAACTTGTCTCTTTTTAGCTGGAGAGCCTCTTGTCGGATTCGAACCAACGACCCCGAGATTACAAATCACGTGCTCTGGCCAACTGAGCTAAAGAGGCAAATCTATGCAGCCGTTTGGCTGAAGCTTTTAAGACGTGTCGTAAAACGGCTGCAAAGATAGGGATATTTTTTAAACCGCCAAAACTTTTTCTATTTTTTTTTAGAACGAGCGAGATTTTTCTTTGAATTTTTGGATTTTAACCCGCATTGCATCAACACAGAGGTCAATCCCCTCTTCGAATGTGTCGCAGGTTTTATCCACAAACAAGGTGGCTCCTGGCACTACCACGGTAAGGCTTGTTTCCTTATTCATTGCCGTGGCTGGCTTGATGACCTTGAGCTGTACCTCTACTCTCTGAATGTCTTCTAAAGATTTTTCTAACTTGCCTACTTTTTTCTCTACGAAGGCCTCTAATTTCTCGGTTGCATCAAAGCGAATTGATTGAATTTTTATTTCCATAATTACCTCCAAGTTTTAAAGGTTAAGCTCGGGGATGAGCTTTCATATAAACACGCTTCAGCTGCTCGAAAGTTGTATGGGTATACACTTCCGTCGTTGTGAGACTTTGATGTCCCAGCAGTTGTTGCACACTCTCCAATCCTGCTCCGTGGTTCATCATCGCTGTAGCAAAGGTGTGTCTCAATACATGGGGTGTACGCTTTTTTAAAGTAGTAACAGAAGACAGACATTTACTCACTGCGCAACGCACCTGATTATGTGTCAAACGACGCCCGTCTTTATCCACAAAGAAAGCCATTGATTGTCGTTGCACTTGTTCATCGCGAATCGAAATATAGTACTGCAGCGACTCCTTTAATTCCGCACCAAACGGTATGTAGCGTTCTTTATTTCGTTTTCCTAAGACCTTCAGATTCTGATGAGTGAAATCAACAGACGCATCATCCAGCCCTATCAACTCTGCCAAACGCATGCCAGTGCAGTAAAAGGTTTCTACCAATGTGTGTGCCAACACATCTTTATATTGAGTTCCTTCCAGTTTGAAGTCTAAAAGAGCATCCATCTCGGATTCTTTGACGAACTGGGGCAAAGGTTTTTTTTCTTAGGACCCACTATTGTGATGGTAGGATCTTTATCGACGAGACCTCGAGTTAAGGCAAAACGATAAAAGGAACGCAAAGCACTCAATCTCCTATTGATTGACGTGGCATTGTTTCCTCTATCCATCATACTCTCCATCCAGTCACGGATGATGTTTGAGTCTATCGACTCCCAAGAGAGTTGGGGTTCCAAAAAACGAAAGAACTCTTCAAAGGCCATAAGGTCTTTTCCGTAATTCTTCACGGTTAGCGCGGAGCGATTTTTCTCAAATCGCAGGTAGTCCAAGAACTCTTTTATCATCGTCATCACTTGCTTACACCACGGAGGTAAAATCATTGATTATCCAGGACGTAAACACATTCATGATGCTCAACTATCCGTTAAATCAATTGTTATACGCAACGAATATACGGAAAATAATTGAAACTACCAAAAGAATCTGAAGTTTTTATTCTTCAGCGTCGCGCAATTTTTGTACGTAGATGGCACGCTCCATCTTCAAGCGCCTCAACACAGAAGGCTTGTCGTATTGCTGACGTGCGCGTAACTCTTTAATAACACCTGTCTTATCGAACTTTCTTTTAAAACGCTTCAAAGCTCTTTCGATATTCTCACCATCTTTTACGGGTACAATAATCATGCTTTTGTTTTTAATATTTAATGTTATAGTTAATTCATTTTTACATCTCGTTACGAAATGCGGCTGCAAAATTACGACTTATTTGTGAAACGTACAAGTTTTTAGCGCACATTTTACTTTTGCAAGCACGGCTCTTTTGTTTAAGAAAGGTTGTTTATTGAGAAAAACGAACTTATCCTGCTCATTTATAGGACGTTCCCACAAGTCTATCCTCTTCTTAAATGGCTTGCGTAGCCTCTCGCAGCCAATTATTTTCCTTATCCGAGAGATAGGGTGACAAACGTTGGAATACTTGTTCGTGATACGCATTAAGCCAGTTCCGCTCCTCAGGCAACAACATCTCTATAATAATAGGTGTGGTATCAATGGGAGCAAGCGTTAAAGATTCGAATTGTAGAAACTCACCGAAAGCGGTTTTCATATAAGGTGTGATGAGCAATGTGTTCTCGATGCGCACGCCAAACTTGCCTTCTAAATACAGTCCTGGTTCGTCTGTAACAGTCATGCCTGCACGCAAGGGAGCTGGCTTGTATTCCATTCGAATTTGGTGAGGTCCCTCATGCACATTCAGATAGCTCCCCACGCCATGCCCTGTGCCGTGCATAAAGTTCATCCCTTCACGCCACATGGCTTGCCGAGCCAGCGCATCCAACTGTGTGCCACTGGCACCTGAAGGAAACTTGCACAGCTCTAACTGGATATGTCCTTTGAGTACCAATGTGTACACACGGCGTTGCTCTTCAGTAATCGGTCCCAAAGCAATAGTCCGCGTAATATCGGTGGTACCGTCAAGATATTGCGCTCCACTATCTATCAGCACTAATCCTTTGGGCTGTACAGGAATGTCGGTCTCTGGCGTGGCTTCATAATGCACAATAGCTCCATGTGCCTCGTAGCCTACAATGGTATCAAAGGAGAGTCCACGATACAATTCCTGCTCGGCACGTAAGGCGGTCAACTTCTCATCTAACGAAATCTCGGTTTGTCCACCAGCCTCAACCGCTGGCTTAAGCCACTGTAAGAATTTGACCATGGCGACGCCATCACGCTCCATCGCTGCCTTAAAACCAGCAATCTCTGTTTTATTCTTCACGGCTTTCATGGCAGGAACGGGTGAGGGAGCTGTGATTACATGTTGTTTTTGAAACACCGAGAAAATGTGTGCGTTCAATTGTTCCGCATCTAACAATATTGTATAATCGGGGTAATGCCTACCCGCCTGCGTAACCTCATCATACGAACGAGTGGACACACCTTCAGCTTTCAAATAAGATTGTACTTCCTCTGTCAACTTTTCCGGGTCGATATACAACACGGCTGCATGCGTAGATATCAGAAGATAAGCAACGAATACAGGATTGCAGTGTACATCGGTGCCACGCAAATTGAGCGTCCATGCAATATCATCAAGTGCTGAAAGCATGGTACCGTCCGCATGTTGTAGACGTAAGGCTTTTCTGATACGTTTCAATTTACTGCTTGTGGATTCACCAGCATATTGCAAGGGATGTATCTCCACTTTGTTCTTGGGTATCGCAGGTCGGTCATTCCAAATCTGGGCAAGTGGGTCAAAGTTTGTTCTGAGGGTGATGCCGCCTTCTTTTCGTAAGTCGTTAACCATTTGCTGTACAAAGGCTTTAGTGTTTACGAAGCCGTCCATCCCCACTTCGGTGAAGTCGGTTTGCTGCAGTTCTTGTCCAATCCATTGAGCTATCGAAGGTGTATCTGGCAATCCTATCCGCATGAGTTGATATTCGGTATGCTTCAACTGCACTTCAGCCGCAATGAAATAACGTGAATCGGTCCATAAGGCAGCACTGGTTTGGGTGACCACAGCTACACCTGCCGAACCGTCAAATCCAGAAATCCATTCACGTCCTTTCCAATGGTTGGGTACATATTCACTATTGTGTGCATCGGTACTGGGAAAAATAAATGCGCCTAAATGTTCGCGTTTCATTACTTTGCGCAACCTACTTAATCGCTCTGCTATTTCTGTCTTCATTGCCATCCATTTTAATGTATTACAAATATAGATAAAAATTCCGAATTATAAGCTCATGACTAAAAAAAAGTTATTCTTCAGAGGCATCATATTTTCATATGAGGTTTTTGAAAAGATAGCCACAAAATACGATAGAATGAAAACATTAGAAAAAAAAAGGAAAGACTTGTTTACCGTATGAGTAACGCTATGGATGACGGGAACAAAAATTTCGAAGAATCTCATTGTATCAGAAATGCTTGACAATGCTGATTGTCGATTCAAGGCTTAATAAGCATTAAAAAAAAGAAAATAAAACTCATATTCATTTAGTTTTTAGTAACTTTGTGCTCAACTAAAGCGAAAGAAATTTTTAGTACATTTTAAATATATAATAATTTATGGCATTTTTGACAAACGAAAAATTAACCATCGTCGGCGCAGCCGGGATGATTGGTTCTAACATGGTTCAAACCGCCCTCAGCATGGGGCTTACAAACAACATTTGTCTCTACGACGTATTCTCTCCAGAAGGTGTTGCAGAGGAAATGCGCCAAAGTGGTTTCGATGCAGTAAACATCGTTGCTACAACAGATGTGAAAGAGGCTTTCACCGATGCTAAATACATTATCTCTTCTGGTGGTGCTCCTCGCAAGGCTGGCATGACCCGCGAAGACTTATTGAAAGGCAACTGTGAAATTGCAGAAGGTCTTGGCAAGGATATTAAGAAATATTGCCCTGACGTAAAGCATGTAGTGATTATCTTTAACCCTGCCGATTTGACGGGTTTGGTAACATTATTGTACTCTGGTTTGAAACCATCACAGGTAACCACCTTGGCAGCACTTGACTCTACTCGTTTGCAGAGTGCACTGGCTAAGAAGTTCAACGTCATGCAGACCGAGGTAAAGGGTGCTGCTACTTACGGTGGACACGGTGAGCAAATGGCAGTATTTGGTAGCCATGTAACCATCTCTGGCAAGCCATTGACCGAAATCATCGGTACTCCAGAATTCTCTAACGAAGAGTGGGAACAGATGAAGAAAGATGTTACCAAGGGCGGTGCAAAGATTATTGAGCTTCGCGGACGTTCTTCATTCCAAAGTCCTGCTTACCTCTCTGTTGAGATGATTCGCTCGGTCATGGGTGGCGAACCATTCCGTTTCCCTGTAGGAACCTACGTAAGCACCGACAAGTACAACCACATCATGATGGCAATGAAGACGACGCTCGACAAGACTGGCGCACACTACGAAGTTCCACAAGGAACCAACGAGGAGAACGCCAAGCTGGATGCAAGCTACGAACATCTTTGCAAGATGCGCGACGAATTAGTTACTTTGAACATCGTTCCAGAAATCTCTGAATGGTCAAAGATTAATCCTAATCTCTAAGGATTCCTTTGCAGTTGAGATTTCTCAACTTGAAGATGTAAAAGGATGTAGCCCTCTTGGAACTACATCCTTTTTTATCATTTTTCATTTGCCTGCCATAAAACAAACAGAAAGGAAATACTAAAACAATGAGACTCATTAAAAATAAAGAATTTGGAGGAGAGCGTCCTCTTTTCGGTATTCACGATGTACGATTAGAAAACGTAAACATCACCGAAGGCGAATCTGGTATCAAGAAATGTCATCATATCGAAGCCGACCACTGCCGCTTCATGGGCAAATATCCATGGTGGCACGTAGACCATTCGCTCATTACTAACTGCTATTTTGAAGTTGGGGCGCGATCGGCAATCTGGTATTCAGACAACATGGAAATGAGAGATACCGTTATCAATGCACCGAAGCTATTTCGCGAGATGAATAATCTGAAGCTCACCAATGTGGTGATTAACGATGCTGACGAAACGTTCTGGAAAGTGAACGGACTTACCTTGCAAAACGTAACACTGCACGAGGGAACTTACCCCGTGATGTTCTGTCAAAATGTTGACGTCGACGGCTGGGAGAGTGATAGCAAATATGTTTTCCAATATGTGAAGAACGCCGTGATTCGCAATGCGAAGATAACAACTAAAGACTCGTTCTGGGAAACAGAAAACGTAACTATCTACGACTCCGAATTGAACGGCGAATACTTAGGGTGGCACTCGAAGAACCTCAAGCTCGTGAATTGTCACATCACAGGCGAGCAACCGCTCTGCTATTGTCAGAACCTAATTCTTGAAAACTGCACCTTTGGCGAAGACTGCGATAGAATGTTCGAGGAGTCTACCGTGCAGGCCGACATCCGAGGTGCTGTCACAAACATTAAAAATCCTACCTCTGGCAAGATTGTTGCAGATGCTATCGGCTCGGTAACCATTGATGAACATGTTTTACAGCCAAACAACTGTGAAATCATCATTAGAAAATAATCTTAAAAACGACACTCTATGAAATACGATTTTGATGAAATCATCCCACGTCGAGGCACCAATTCGGTGAAATGGGACGTTGCAAAAGAAGATGGAGTCATCCCCATGTGGGTGGCTGATATGGATTTTCAGGCTGCCCCCTGCATACGTCAGGCACTTAAAGAAAGAATGGATCACGGTGTCTTTGGATATACCTTGGTACCCAACAGCTATTATGAAAGTATCATCTCATGGTTTGACAGACGCCACCAGTGGCACATCGAACGCGACTGGATTATCTATACTTCTGGCGTGGTGCCTGCCATTTCTGCCATCATCAAGGCACTGACGGAGCCCGGTGACAAGGTGCTGGTGCAGACTCCAGTCTACAATTGCTTCTTCTCTTCCATCCGCAACAATGGCTGTACCACCGCCGAAAATGCACTGGTACGCAAAGGCAACTCGTATGAAATCGACTTTGACGACTTCGAGAGACAGGCTGCAGACGAGAAAACAAAGGTATTTTTGCTCTGCAACCCCCACAATCCTGCTGGACGTGTATGGACACCTGACGAACTCAGTCGCATGAACGATATTTGCCTAAAACATGGTGTGAAGGTAATCGCCGACGAAATTCATTGTGAACTGATCATGCCTGGATACAAATTCACACCTTTTGCAGCCGTGTCGAAAGCCTGCCAAGACAATTGTATCACCACCAACTCGCCCACAAAGTCGTTTAACATCGCAGGACTACAAATCGCCAATATCATTACCAATAATGACACCATTAAGCGAAAAATTGATCGTGCCATTAATATCAATGAGGTGTGCGACGTCAATCCTTTTGGTGTCATTGCACTTCAAGCTGCTTATAATGAAGGGGAGTCATGGATTGACCAACTCAATCTGTATTTGCGGGAGAACTACAAGGTACTCAAAGACTTCTTTCAAGAATATTTACCCAAGTTGAAAGTATTGAAATTAGAAGGTACATACCTTGTTTGGGTAGACATCAGTGCCACAGGTTTGAAAGCCGATGAGCTTACTAACGAGCTGTTACAACAAGGGAAGGTCATGGTGAACAGTGGAACGGTGTATGGAAAGACGACGGGTGCAGATTATCTACGGCTCAACATCGCCATGCCTCGAAGCCTCATGTTGGAAGCACTACAACGCATCGCACAGGTTTTGCAGCCAAAGCTTTAAGCTTGTACACTGACCATATCTAAAAGAACAAATGAAAACAATCTTTCTGTCACTTGACTGAAAGAAAAGTATCGAAAGAGGGATGTCGCACTTCACGACATCCCTCTTTTTAAGTTTTTGTATTAACCAGCTTATTGCGTGCAGCTAACACCGCTATAACAATAGTGTTTAGAAGAGATAGGTAAGACCTATTCGCCACGAGTTAGCACGTGTCTTATGATTCTCTACACTCTCTTTCACATTCTTGAAAGTGATGTCACCTATCTTACCAACGCCCACATTATAGTTGGCTGTAACCTGAAAATGCGTAGCAAATGTAACACCAAGACCGGCATTCACGCTGAAGTTCGATGAATTCAACGACCACTCTGCTGCTTGATCAGGGAGATCAGAAATTTCTTTTACTTTGTCACCAATATTAAAACCAACCTGTGGACCGCCAAATACAAATATATTTGCCACATCGCTCAGTCCGATGCTGTATCTTACATTCACCGGAACAATCAGTGATTGTTGTTTCAGTACGGTATTGAATGTGGTGGTGTTGACACCTTCTACCTTGGTTTCTTCACGATTGTACAAAGCGGATAAATCCATTCCCAATCCTGTGAGAGGCAATGAAAACTTTACGGTCGGACCAATAAAGAATCCTGCACGGTTAGAAGTGTTAAATAGGTTTTTATCCAAAGACATTTCGCTCAAGTTGAAACCACCCTGCACACCAAATTTTAATTGTGCGCTGGTAGGCAACACTGCGACCATAGTTAATACTGTGATAAGAGATAAAATTCTTTTTTTCATCATGTTTTTGTTTAGTTGAATAATGTGAATATTAAATGTTATATTTTAATGACGCTGACGACGAACAGTCACTCGAGCAGCAGAACTGTTTGAAGACGAGCTTTTTCGGCTTCGATTAGACTTAACTGTCGCCTTCGCATCTCGAGGTGAACGACTGCGCCGAACGCGTTTTGACTTACTGTCTTTCGGATTCAGCTTAGCAATGCTGTCCAGAGAATCTTTGCGAGCGGCGTTGCCCCACATATTTTTTTCAAATGCCTGTATCTCTTTTTCTATCTTCTGCTGTTCACGGTTCATGGCTGAATCGGTAGGACAGTATTGAGCCAAGGTTTGTCCCAACATATTGTTGGTTTTATAAATCTTTCCCTGATACTTGTTCTTCGTAAAAAAATCGTCGATACTCATGATGGCAGCATTGTTGAGATTGCTGGTCATAATCGTCTGTTTCGAAAGGAAAGGAGCCAAATCATCATATTTCACCCAGAACAACGGATAAGAGGTGGTGCCATCGCCAAAGTCATCCACCCTCTTCAAGATGGGGCACAAGGCTAACACCTTGGTGTGAAAAGTGGCTGTAGCTTGGTCGTAATAGGCACTTTCTTTCAGATAGTATGCAGTGACCTCGCGCGAAGGGATGTCACTGTCATCGATACGGATGCCACGATCTGTCCGCTCGTAAAAGACATGATAATTGTCTAAAAATGCCAAAGGCTTGACACGAGCAGAGTCTTCAAACGACTCGTTCCCATCCAATCGGTATTCGTAGGCTCTGATATTGCCAGTCATCATCAACTTGAAAATGTAGCAAAACAGGTTCATCTGCGTGCCCATCGGCTCTACGGGATAATATAATCCTGCATTAGCATCCTTTGTTAAATCGATTTCGCGATAGATGTCTCGACGCCACACCACATCTTCCGACATCTTTGGAGCTGTTGGAAAGGAGAGTTGCGCCCGTGTACTGAGCGTTTGCGCATTGTTACGTTGGACACGCTGTTGTTCGGCGCGCCGTGCTGGCGGTTGTGCAATAGCTAACTGTACCGCACAGAAGATGATGCCTATCAATAAAATTGTTTTCTTCATCGTGATATAATTGTATGGCGGAGTTTTCTCAGTCCACCTTTTATTTAACGATAATTTCCATCGATGCTGGTAATTTACGTGTCAACCCATCTGGACCCACGGCTGTAACGCGCGAGATGTAGAATCGCTTGTTGCGTGACAACTGTCGGAAAGCATTACGTTGACGGTCGGAGAAGCGTGCGCCATTCGATGCCATGGGTACGGCATTTCCCATGTTGTCGAAGAACACCGTCTCAAAATTAACCACCTTGAACTGAATATCCAGTAAGCCGTCGTCGATAGCCGCCTGTATGCCTGTCGCACCCATCAAGGAAGCTTTGGACAGTCCACCTCCCTTGAAGCGATCGGTGCCCAAAACAATATAGGCAATAGGATCAGGCAATTTGCGCACATGGAAAGTATATTTGCCAACGGGTCTTGCTCCTCCACCCTGATTCGACACCACTTGAATGGTGACATCCTTACCCACCGTGGTTGGACGTGCGATGTATCTGCCTGCTGCAACCATGCGGAAGCCTCCACCTGTCATTGATGCGGAGACAGCAGTAAGCGGCACTCCAGGAATACTGATGCTGATAGGGTTGTCATAGCCTGCATACAGCACATTCATTAGGTCAGCGGATACCGTAGCACTCGGTGCCACTACTGCATATTTCTGGGAGAAGTTGCGTCGTATGGTTTCACCACTCCCATTCGTCATAGTGATATAGCCTTGGAAAGAATGCTCGCCCACACCTCCTGCAGTAAATTGATAGGTGTTATTGTGCAAATTTATTTTGCGTCCACCGATGTAAATATCGGGTTGACGAGTGGTATCAACGGCAGCCATGACTATCTGTGCCGAGAAGCGATCGCCACTAACAACGGTTTTAGACTCTGGTATTACAAAAGCTTCCAACTTATTGACACGAATATCCTTCAAGTCTACATTGGCTACCAACGTATGTAACACTTCGCCCTCGGCATAACGGATGTCGCTTTGCAATTTGGACAAGAGTGTGACTGCGGCAGACACGGGCATATTCTCAAACATATACTCCTGCCAATTTTTGCCCATGGCTTGGGCTCGCTTCGACCGTTTTGTCGTGAGATTGCTGGCAATCATTTGTCGCTGGTGTTCATCGGGTATCATTTTCAAGATTTGTTCACGATACCGATTCACACGGTCGTATAACATCTTTCCTTTGCCTACTCCAGGCGCCAGCATCACATGTGAAGCGGCTTCAAGGTCGTCCTTGTGTTCAATATTATAAATATCTCCATGAGGACCGTCCGCCTCACGTACAATCTCTTCCTTGAGTTCTTGTACAAAGTAGTACAACGAGTCACTCATGCGCTTTACTTGCGTAGCCTTGTCAAACCATGCCTGCACCTTGGCGGGATTGGCTTTGACTTGATCGGAAAGTCGACGATAGATAGACCTATTCTCTCGTGAAGAGTTGGCGGTGGTGCGATTCAAACTCTCCTCTACTACCGCAAAGCCTTCCAACACCTCGGTAGATACGTTCAGTGCCAGCATTGCCATCAGCACGACATACATCAAGTTAATCATGCGTTGGCGCGGAGATACAGGTCTTTTCTTTATTGCCATTCTGAGTTGATGAGTTTATGAGTTACTGAGTTTATAAGTTGGTGAGTTCCTGAGTTTATAAGTTCCTGAGTTAATAAGTTGATGAGTTGTTTACTCTTGCGAAGGCTCTAACCCCGGATTAGCAGCACGCATGTTGACGGTCATCGCCTCAATCATACGGGCGTAAATCTTGTTGAGCTGCTCTATTTGTTGAGCCATCTTGCGAGTCTGGTCATTGATTTGATCTATCGTACCAATCTGCTGACTGGCACCTTTCAGCTGCATCTCGTAAACCTTACAAATTCCTGTTAGGGTGCGATTTAGATTTTCCATCTCTTCACTGTCACGCGTCAACCTTACACTCTGTTCGGAGACCTTCCCCAAAGTCTCTGTCAGATTCTTCAATTCGGTGACATACTTGCTTTGCGCCTCTATCAACTCAGGTGAACTTTGTTGCTGTGCTTGTACCCACTGTGAGGAGGCACCCGCCGTCTCACTGTTATCACTAACAGGTATATCCGTACCTGTAGCTGCGGCAACAGGTGGAGGGACGACTACAGAACCTGCCGTTGGATGTCCCTGTCCGCCATAAGAAGAGGCGTGGAGGGCTTCCGCTGGCATAGGCTGGGCTGCAGACGACTCTTCCAATGGAGAATTGTAAACGACCTTGCCTGTTTCCAAATACTCCTCCGTGATTCTTGTAGGGAGCTCGCGTCCGTCGGCTGTCTTGTCAAATGGGCGGTCAAAAGCAGAGAGGAAGAATACCACTACCTCTGTTCCCATACCGATAAACAACATGAGGTTTCCACCTTTTAAGTGCGTCAGCTTAAACAGCGCACCTAAAATAACCAACGATGCACCCCAACTGTATGCATAGTTCAAGAACGTTTGTCCTGGAACACTGTCCATCCATTTCTGCAAACGATAGATGATATTGTACTTACTATATCCTGCCATTATTTTCGACCTTTCTTCTGTTTTGTGCTTGTTGTATTCGCCAGACTGCGTACGCATCTGAAACCGATATATGAACGAGGTTGATTTTGATATTCCCAGGTACGCCAGGCACTTCGAATATACGATTCTGGATCTTTCCATGACCCGCCACGCACACTCTTCTTTTTCAATTTATAGGGATCTTCCAACGCTGCCTTATACGCTAACTGCGGATTCAAATCGTTCATCGCATCAACTCCCGCTTCGGTATAAATAGTGCTGGTCCACTCTGCCACATTTCCTGCCATGTCGTACAGCCCATTCGAGTTGGCTCCATAGATGCCTACTTTGCTGGTTATCAGGTTGCCGTCCTTGGTATAATTACCCCGATCGGGCTTGAAGTTCGCAAAGAAACAGCCCTCGCCTGACATCACTGCCTTGTTGTCCCAAGGAAATTCATTTCCTTCTTTGCCTCTGGCTGCATATTCCCATTCTGCCTCGGTGGGGAGACGATAACGCTGTATGTAACGTGCCTCAGCTCCTAAACCTTTCAAAAGGTAGTCGGTACGCCAAGCACAAAAGGCATTGGCTTGCTCCCACGTCACCCCCACAACGGGATAATCGTTATACGCTGGGTTACTGAAATAATTGCGAAGATAGGTTTCGTTATCCGAGTTTTGAAAATCATTGACCCAACAGGTGGTATCTGGATATACGTTGACGATGTAGGTATTCAAAAAATCCCATGGACCCGAACGTGGACGGTTGATGGTTTCGCTCACAATACGCCCAGTATCATCGATATAGGCGGTATCTTTTGAAATCATAACCACCTCGTCAGGGTCAACTGTTTGGTCGGTATTCAGATTACGCTCATCGGGTATCATGCGGTTTCTCCGCAGTGCTGCCGTGGTGTAATCATAAATTTCATATCGATAATTGAGCTGACGATAATCCAAGAGTTTCTCGCCCGTCACTGGATTGGTGACATACATACTCTCCACAGCTCGCTGTTCGTCTTCGTTCATTCGGCGTGGGAGCGGTTTCTTCCAATTGATATGCGGTGGCACTGGGTCACCGTTCTTATCTTCTGTGATGAGATAAGTCTCATCGCCCGCATAGGCAGGATCTGCAAGACGTGTCCGCAAGATGCTATCTCGAACCCAAGCAACGAACTGCTTATACTTTGAATTGGTGACCTCGGTTTCATCCATCCAAAAGCCATCCACAGAGATATCCTTTTGCGTCATCTCTTTTCCCCATAGACTATCTTGCTTCTCCAGTCCCATTTTGAGGTAACCACGATCGATGCGCGTCATGCCATAAGGAGTAGGCTCACTGAAAGCTTTTCCTCCCACACCTACTACTTCTCCTCCGCGTCCTACCGAAGAGGCTGACCTGCCGCCGAAGCAGCCTGTCAGAATCATGAGGCTCACCACGCCCATTACCATACTTATCTTTGTCTTCATATCTGTGACATTCATTTTTCGACGTAACATTTATAGAAGTCTGACACTCTTATGTTTATTTCTTCCTTTCTTCGCCAAATTCACATCCATTTGATAGCCTACGAACAACTCATGACTACCGTTGCCGGGCTGAATGGCAGAAGTGTACAACTCATAGCTATATCCCAACACAGCTCCATGGAAACTGCCACCTACTAAAAAGGTGACGGAGTTGGTGGGACTATAACCCACGCCTCCATACATCATTCGCTTTTCGTGCTGGTAGACAAGTCGAGCGGTGACATCGCCCCGATAAGCGACACCGTCGGTACGTACCAACACAGAAGGCTGTATAGTTAAAAACGGATTTCTTAAACGTATATTGTATCCAGCTGTTAAATAATAGGTGGCATCAATGTGAAACTGGTTCTTTTCTGTTAAGTCAATAACGGGGGAGGTCAGATGTTGAGCAGAGATGCCCACATACCAAGATGAATGGAAATAATATAATCCTGCGCCAATATCGAGTGCATTGCCCTTGACTTGCGTATTCGTAAAAGCGGGGTCGTTGGCATCGGCAAGATTTAGTTTCGTGCCATCAAAAGACTCGCTCAGCATGCCTGCCTGCACACCTGCCGACAGTTTGCCACCAAAGAGTTTGAACCGAAGCGCATACTGTGCAGCAAGTCGCTGATGCGTAAACAGTCCTATCTGATCGTTCATGAGCTGCACACCTCCTCCATGGTAGGCCTTTAATAAATAGAAAGGCATATCTGCCGCAGCATACATCGTTTTCGGATTGTTTTGAAATCCAACCATGCTCATGGCGTACGCTGCATTAATGTTCAATTGGTCTTGTTTGCCAACTGCTGCTGGATTAAACGAGGGTTGCATGTCAAAATAATGACTGAACGACGCATCATATTGCGCTCGTACCGTACACACACTCAAGAGCAGCAGCCAGAGAAAATATATCTTTCTTCGTTGCACGAATGGATAACGCAAGTTCTATTATTTTATTGCTTTCGCCCTATCTTTAATGAGCATGTAATATTTATCGCAACGGATTGTCACGGAATTTCACGGCACATCCGTGCCATTCCGTGCCGTTCCGATGCTATAAAAACTACCATTTTAATGAAACAGCTGAATATTGCACCAGCAACGGTTACAAGCAATGACGGGGCGAAGCCCCAAAAAGAATATAGCCCATGGTAACACCATGGGTAAGCGGTAAATAACTAATGAGCGCGCTGTAAGTGCAAAAAGAGTTAGGGAAGTATCATTTTTCCTCCCTTCCTTTTGCTCTTTCAGAGCGCAAAATAGATGGTCAACTGTACCGAGGGCGGATGCTCCGGGCTATAAGCTTATTGGGCTTTCAGCCCGTCTTTGCTGATATGCAATTAGCAAGGTTGTTGATAATAACTCCGTCAAAGCATTGTGTAACAGCCACGGTTACAAGCAATGGCAGGGCGAAGTCCACAAGATACCCCCCCCGAAACATTGTGCACAAGTAAACGTTACAAGCTATGACGGGGCGAAGCCCCAAAAGGAATATAGCCCATGGTAACACCATGGGTAAGCGGTAAATAACTAATGGCGCGCTGTAAGCGCAAAAGGATTCAGGGAAGTTTCATTTCTTTCTTGCTCTTTCAGAGCGTAAAAATGCTGAATTTTCTTTACAAAGTGCCTCTCATAACTCGCGTGTAGACAATCAACGACAGAGTTGGTCGCAAATACGCCAAAAATGAGCGATATTCATAATCCGTTGCTATTGAGAGCGTTATATAAAACTCGTCTCATTTCACTCGCAATTTTACCAGTTTTTTGCGGCTAAAGCATTGAGATAAGCCTCCAATTTGCATGCTTTAATGCAATTGAAACATGTGAATAACACCTCTAATACATGTTTACAAGGGCGTTAAAACAATGTTCCAACGAGAAGAGACGGTTTTTTGGGGAAAATCAGCATATTTTTGTACACCGTTTGCCTATTGATTTTTTCTATTTCGCAAATTTTAGATGGGCGTTTTTTGGTAAAATGATAGGACAAAAACAACAAATACCTTTATTAAAATTGAACAATGTCGCACAAGCTTTGTTTTTGTGTTTTTAGTATATTTCGTTGTCCAATAGCCGTTCAAAAAAAATATTGTCAATGGCTGCACACAACAGACTGTACAAAAAAACAGGCAGCGAAAAGGGCAAAACAAAGGGTGACAAGCACTCTGCCGTCACCCTTCGCTTTACTTTACTATCATTGGAGTCATTATTGGTGAATGACCATCTTCTGATTCACGGTCTTTCCGTTTATCTGCATCGAAACGATGTACACACCACTTGGCAATTGTGCCTTGAGGCGCATCAGGTCTTCAGGCTGATTTATATTGGCTACCCGTTCACCCGATACGGTGTACACAACAGCTGGTCCATTCCATGTTGTCGTCGTCACCCCTTGAATCTCAGTAGGCAAATTGTCGTAAGAGGTTGCCGTAGTGTTCACCAACGTAAAGCGGTTGCTATCCACTCCCGTATGACGCATGGTGTAAGTGTATGAGGTAACATCCTCACGCAAGTCAACCAACTGACGAGTGGTGTTGTCTACCAACTTCAGATGCTCGTACTGTGGCAGATTCTTCTTGCGGATGGTCAACGTGTACAACTCGCTATCGCTACCCTCTACAGTAACTTCCTGCTTCGTGAGGTCGGCAGTTGCGTTCACCTGCATCTGTCCATCGACAGTTTGTACATACAGACTGGCAGGCGCATTGGTCAACAGTTTGCGACCATCCCAACCACGGTCGTAGCGGTCGATGGTGCCTTCAGCCTCGATGAGCCAAAGCACATCGCTGCTCTTGCTGCTTTCCAAAATCATCTGTACGGCTCCAGGCTCGGTCGTTGTGACCTCAAAAGGTTTCGCCATGGCTGCCCGCTCGTTCTTCACTACGCTATTGTAAGGAACTTTCACGGTAGCATCATCGCCCAACTTGGTCTCTGCGTTGGTGAACTTCAACAAGAAGCCTTGCATAGAAGGTATCGACTTGTAACCAATGGTTGCTGCCGAGTTCTTAGGAATAGCTAAATAGCCACCTGCTGCCACATTCAAATCTTGCGTTCCATTCGTCGACTTGTTTTCATACCAGTTGTTGAAACTACCTGTATGGTACACATACACCGTAGGATCAACCTCTTCAGGGAAGGAAAGTTTGGCAATATCAATGGCAGCCGTGTAAGAGTTGGCAAAGATATTTTGTCCCAATCCCCAGTGCTTCTCGCCCATGTTGGTTGAGGTAGATTTGGTCACTTCCGTAGCCTGGCGTGTCAGCGTCAAGTTTTGGTCGCACAGGTTCAACTTACCTGTCAGGGCATACACCTTCGGTGCATCTTGTGTCAGCTGATAGCCCACGAATGGAGACATTGCGTCGTCCTTAGTCATCCAGCTCCACTTTTGGTAATACTGCTTCGGGCTGTTCTTCGCCTCTGAATAGTATTGCAAGTAAGAACCCTTGAAAACAGGACTTGGCGTCATTGCCGTCACAGGAATACCAATCTGTTGCCATGTGTAAGGCTCTGCTTGTAGCGTGCGACCCTGTGTAGGCGAACCAGCAAGTTTGTCCTCAATCTTTAACATCTCGTTGCCAATCTTCTTGCCACGTCCGTAGAGTTCTACTGTTGCATATACATCAGACTTGCATGGGTCGGCATACGAAACAGCAAACGAACCGCTGGCATCTGTTCCTTTCTCGTCGGTCTTGATCACCAACTTCTTGGCATCGCCAGGCTGATTGTAACCTACTAACGCAGTAGAAACAACCACACTACTCTTCTTCGATACTACAAGAGCCTTGTCTGACTGGTTCTCCAGTGTTCCGATGGTCAGCACCTTGTCCTCTGGCAATACACAGTCGTTCTTGGCTGCGCCTTTCTGTGCAGGGTTCTTTGGATTGGCATTGTTTGACTCGGTAGCAAATACCACGTCTTCGCCATCTACTGGCACTTTGACCGTCCAGTTGTTTTGATTCTCAAACTTGGTATCCTCATTTCCTACCCAAAGGTTTTTCTCCATCGGTCCCGTGCAGTCGCCAACAGTGATGATTACCTTACGTTCGCCACCAGAGCTTCCGGCACAAGTAGGTATCGATTGTGCGAACTTGGTACCTACAGTGAACTCATACCTTCCTGCTTTGGGGAAAGTGGCATCTATAGCGTTACCTGTACCCACCTGTACCGTCTCTTGCGTGTCAAGGTCTTTGCGAGTCCATGTAACATCATACATATAGGTAGACACGGGTAACTCCAAATGATTGGGAGCAAGTCCCTGGCCATAGCACTTCTCTGTCCACTCTGCTTCTACTTCAGGAATACCTACAGGAGAGATATAAACGTTTGACACCTGTGCAGAGCAGCCACCACCATAATTATATTCTGCTGTTACTTGATACCAGCCCTCTGCAAGTCCGCTGAACACATGAAGAGAAGGGTTTGTGCCTTTTTTTTCGGTGATGTCGACAGTCTTAAGGGCGTTCCCAACGGGAGTTATCACGTTATTCTGCTCTATAGCTTTTTTAATTTCGTAGTGCAACGGATAAGTAGCTTCATATCCATGTCTGATACCTACAGTGATAAGACCAGAGTTTGGATCTTTCAAATTGCACATGGCACCTTGAACCTCAAAAGCACCGTTGCCCGTGGCGGAAGGAAGAGGTATCTTGAATGACTTGATGGCAAAATTATTTTTGCCTATATGTACGCCAGAAACATAAGGAATATACTCACCCATCAACACGGAATATTTCTTATCGTTTTCATCCTTTGGCTGATGCACATCTATGCTTGCCTCAAAATAGCTCAACTTTCCTGTCCACAGCTTTTCTTTTTCCCTATACTCTCGGCGACCTATGTTAAATTTCCAATCATCGGTACCTAGTCCAGAATAATAATCCATTTCCATCCAGTCTGGACAACTACCAATGTCAAAGACACCAAAGTTTATAAGGACATCGTTTCTATCACAACCAGTTAAGATCTTGAATCCATTCTTATATCCATCGGTATTACAAGGAATATACTTACGACCACTTGCAACATCCATTGTATAAGTTGCGGAGGGATTACCACAACGGTCTTGCAAAGTAATTTTGTACTGTCCTACTGGTATATCATAAAGAACGTATTCTCCTTTTTTATTACCATAGTTGTCCGTTAAAATTCTGTTAGGAGCAAAATCTTTCAGTACGATGGGAAATTTTAGGGTATAATCATATTGCACATCACTTAGGAACTCGCTAATCTTGTAGGTACCAGTTGAAGCGCCATCAGCTCGTTCAATCTTGATATCCACATTATCGGTATAGCCAGGAGTATATATAGCCGCACCACCTGCATTCCCGTGAATTCCATAAAAGCATTTAATTGGCACCTTCCCTTTATCATTTTCTATCGTTAAGGTGTTTAGTGGGGGCTCTGTTATAACAGCTTCTTTGGAAAGTTTTACCGTGCTACAACCGTCGTCATAGACGATGCGGTAAGTGCCAGCACCATACTCGTTGAGATTAAGGGTGCGACGCGGTGCATCTTCAAACAAGGGCACACCATCAAGTGGCACATCAACAGGCAGTGTTTTCCAGCTCCCATCTCCTTGTTTTTGTTGAAGTTGTGCCTTTGTTCCTGTGGGGAAATAGTAACTAATGTGTCCTCCAGTGATGTCATAACTTAGTGTGTAGTTTTTCTTTGTATTACAGTTGTTGTCTACCTCTACGTTGCTGGCGGGTGTCAGCTTCATAGACTCTAAATCAAATAGATGCTGAGACGCCGGAGCTCCAAAGTTGACTATCCTGGTAAGTGTACTATAGATTTGTTTCATCTCTCCAGAACACAAGTCCTCATAACTTAAATACAAATAACTATAGGTAAAGTCAGTGCCTGTGTTGATGACCTTGAAAGTTAGATAGGTGAAACCATCAGAGGTACCGCTCCTGCTTTCATCATACACCAATTTCGCCAATGGGGTAGATTCCCCCTTATAATTCAGTCGAGCCGTTTTCTTGATCAGATCTATCTGTTCCTGCTTCGACTCTGGCGTACCACCACGAATGACAAACCGTACGTACTCATTAAACTGGCAATTACCTAAATACTCACGATAATAAGTTCTCGTATGATCCACGCCTGGTCCACTGGCATTTCCCATCTTTGTAGTGATTGTAGCTGCCGTTGTTGTAGTGGGGCATACACCATTTTGCGTATCTGCCACGGTTATCTTCACTTCATCACCTCCAGATAGTTTTTCAACTTTCCAAGTACGGGCATCAGTTGCTGCACCCGATGTCAAGGTTTTCTTTATGCCATCTACGCTGGTGATTTCTGCCGTATAGTGAAAAGGGCCTAAACCATTGTACACTTTTACCTCAACGCTACCGTTGTTGCTACCTTTAGAAGAGCAATAGGGATCCGACTTGGTAAATTCCATATCTGGCGAAAGATACGTTTCGTTGATTTTCTTCACCTCTACCTGACCAGCATACTCTTGTTTATTGCCGCTGGTAGTTTGGAAGTACACGTTGTATGTGCCCTCTGAAAGGTTATACCATGTTTTAGTCCACGTGTTAGGATCGGTTGACGACTGCCGCAAATTGGCATCATCCAACTGCTGTACACCATTTACTGTAATGACGCTGGTGGGATTACCTGGCCTACGAATTTGCGCAGAGCCATTAGGCTTAACTCCGTTCGTGCCTGTCACACTTAATGTAACAGATCCCCCAGACGCTCCACAGCCTATGTCTATCTTTGACACTTTGTAGGGATAGGTCTGGGCAAAGGTTGCCACACCAAAGGTGAGCATCATGACGAGCATGAGCAGGCTGCGTTGCCATACTTGAGGTCTATACGACCTCGAAGAAGTAAAATTTTTCATTGCATTTTCTTTAAATCTTTTTCTGTTTTCAAAACATACATACAGCATTGATGCCATCAGTCGAACCACCCGGCATTCATGTCGAAGTCCTCGTCGAACCCACCTTCCTTTGCATCAATGGGTTGCATACCTGATTTGTCTGGACTTACTCCCGCATTGGGACCGCCCATGATTTGCAGGGGTAGCAATAAGATGCTTGGTGTTACATAACTTTTCTTCATATTCTCAATTTTTAGCGTTTATTCGTTACTCTACAAGGCAAGCCTGTCTTATCGGACAGTAGCTTACCATCACTGATATCATTAAAAACAAACCTTATTGTCAATGTGTGACGGCAGTTGCAGATAGAAAACTTGCCTATTTACAAGGCATCACATGTAGTACTGGCATAAATTTGAGGCAAAGTTATCAAGTTTTGTTAAATTTACCCCCCATAAAGTTAATTATGCTTAATTGCTGGAAATTTAACAAGTTTGTAACCTATCGCAGCTATCTAAAAGGTGGTTCTTGAATGGTCATAAACAAGATAAAGAACGAAAACAAAGCTAATTTATAAAACCATCCTAAAAAAACAGAAAGCCCATGACCCGTGGGATTCAATGTGGCTGAATCCTGCGAGTCATGGGCTTGACATGACAAACAATCAAGGTGTCGTAACTACAAATGCGTTTCCTTGTTGACGCTTCACCTTTCTTAATACTCGTCCTCGTTAAAGAGGAAATCTTCCTTGGTAGGATAGTCGGGCCATATATCTTCTATACTGTCATATACATCCCCCTCATCCTCTATCTCTTGCAGATTTTCCAATACTTCCAAAGGAGCACCAGAACGAATCGCATAATCAATAAGTTCTTCTTTGGTAGCGGGCCATGGCGCATCTTCTAATTTCGATGCTAATTCAAGTGTCCAATACATAGTGTTACAAAATTATATGTGTTAATCTTCGTGCGTGCAAAAATAGTGATTTTTATAGAATCACCAAGGATATTCCCATTTTTTTTCTGTTACCTTGGCTTGAAAGTTGATTTTTCGTGCCAAGACATACAAATAATCAGACAACCGATTCATATATTGAAGAGCTTCGGGCTGGATAGGTATATGGGCATGAAAGGAAATCATACGTCGCTCGGCTCGTCTACAAACCGTTCGGCATACATCGGCTTGCGCTGCACAACGGCATCCTCCAGGCAACACAAAAGCTATTTGTGGAGGCAATTGCTTCACAATTTTATCAATCTCCTTCTCGATTCCTTGTACTTCGGCGGCAGGAAGGAGATAACGCTGACGCTTATCGGGCTGCGCAGGGTCTGAAGCTAAATAACTACCAATGACAAACAATAAAGACTGGATATGGGTCACAAAAGCCTTATCATACTGATGATGCAGCATCGGGCGTAAGAGTCCCAAGTGGGCATTAAGCTCGTCTAAGGTGCCAAATGTCTCAATACTCAAATCATCTTTCGCAACACGAGTCCCCCCAATTAAGCTGGTGGAACCGTTATCCCCTATTTTGGTATAAATTTTCATAGTGTCACATGAATTAAGTTGGGTATCATCATCGTCTTATCAGATTTCGACAAGCTTCTCGGAAAGGAAACAAAAGTTGATAAGACAGAACCCATAGTTATAAAATATTTAGTTACGGTGGTAATGTTAGTGTCCATCTTAAAAGATGAGCCGATAATGTCCAATTGTTTTCGTTGGATCATAGAGTATGATACCACAATCAAACAAATCAAAAGTTATAAATTGATGGCAACGAGCCACCATCTCTTTCCAAATACGTCGACAGTGCCGATTCAGAGAAATGCCTTCTACAATAAAAAAGGTTCCATTTCGTGGCTGCGCAATAAAACGCAAAAAGCAAGACTTCCAATCCTCCTCCAAATGGACTAAATAGACATCGGGCATCAAAGAGGCATTCTCTCCATCTCCTGACTCCCCAGACAACAGCTTAGATGGTGGGTAACCTGCTTGAATATACCGACCATAGAGTGCAGCATGGGGGATACGAATCCACCAGTGAGTAAGAGATTCAGCACGTGCAAAGCGAAAGAGCAAGCGAGCTAACCGCAACTGTGCGCTGGAATTCGCTGACATAGCATTCTGTAGCACCCGATATGCCTTATAAACCGTACGGTCATTGACAACTTGGGTCACAAAATGGTAAGCCCAAGGAGACTGAATGCCAAAACCGAAAGCACGTGGCCAACGACAAAGCCAAGCTAACTGCCGTCGCAAACGATAACTCATAGATGTTATATGATAGTTGTCCATCCCTTTCAACACTTGCACAAAGATAATAAAAAAATAAGAGCTGGCATGACCCAAGCAAAAATAAACAAACAAAAATATTTTCTTTTTATCTTTCCTCACCGTACACTCTTTCTCAACTATCCCCAGTATGCCACCCCTTTAGAACAACCACACCGTGCCACCGTTCGTACCCTTTCATACCTTAACTTCCATTTCCTGACTATCCATGCCATGCCACCCTATATCTCTGCAACCTATAAACAAAAAAAAGCCTCCAGCATCGGTTGAGACACTGGAGGCGTGAAGTAAAAAAGGCAGCTACCTACTCTCCCACATTGCATTGTAGTACCATCGGCGCAAGCAGGCTTAACTTCTCTGTTCGGAATGGGAAGAGGTGGAACCCTGCCGCTATAACCACCTGATAAAGGGGTTGACAAATCTTCACAAGCAAAACATGGATAAAATAAAATGTAACTTTGGTAGTATATTTCAGGGGGCACACACATTGATGTGTAACCTATATAAAATATACTATCGTTGAACTGATGTTGTTGACGTGGCTATGTTCATAGCACT
>NZ_HG417100.1:0-50285 GCF_000455445.1 Hoylesella timonensis 4401737 = DSM 22865 = JCM 15640
TCGTGCAACGACAACTATCGACTTGTGTAACGTCACCTGCCGACTCGAGATTTGAGTAGACGATTTATATCCTTTCTGAAAAAACTTTACAAAACGTCGACGTCGGCGATCTCACGCGCGTTTCGTCGTCGGATTATTGATATTATTGATATTATTGATATTATTGATATATAAGGAACGGGGTCTGATTATCAACGAGTTAAGAGGGGTAAAATTGAACGGTTCTTCAACGGTTCTCTCACGGTTGTTCAACGAACGATTCATTTCCAACGAAAAAACAACCCCATGATGACCCCTTTTTTATGGTAAAAAAAGAGGACAAACATACCTAATTCCTCATCGCTCGGAGTATCATTTTTCAATAGAATACCTGAACGCTTTTTTCAAGCTTTCCGTGTAAACTTTTTGGGTAGATTCTCTCTTGAGGAATAAAAAAAAGACGCAAGTGTAAATCGTAAAAGATCCGAGCGGAGAAGTTTTATCGCAGACGCTTTTTTATAACTGCAGGATTGCCCACTGCCAAACAGTCATCGGGTATATCATGCACTACCACAGAACCCGCTCCGATGATACATCGCCTACCAATATGGACACCTGGACACACAATGACGCCCCCACCCAACCATGTATCATCGCCAATACTGATGGGGTGAGAAACCTCTTGCGGCAAGCGACGCTCCAAGTAGTTCATCGGATGTTGCGGAGTGTACAGCTGACAGTTGGGACCTATAAGGACATGATGCCCAATGCGCACATAAGCACCGTCCAAGATAGTACAGTTATAATTGAGAAACGTATGCTCACCCATCACAATACCATGCCCATGGTCGCAATGAAAGGGAGGACAGATGGCTGAAGATGAAGGAATGCCAGGAACAAGTTCCTCTATGATTTCACGATAACGGTCATCGTCCATTGTCATGGTTTGCAATTGGCGACACAGTTCTTTGGCATGCGCAAGACTGGCAGCAATTTCTGGGTCAGTAAAGGAATATAACTCCTCTGTGCGCATCTTTTCGAATTCTGTCTTCATCTCATCAAGAATTGAGCGGTTTGTCTAAATGCAAGCAACAGTCCACGGATAACTAACATTGCTCATCGTGTCCGTTGCATAGACCTCATCATTTTTGTAAGGTATCTCTATGCCTACAAATATAAGAATAATTGTGGACAACGAGGGCTAAGATTGTTAATTATTGTAGTTTTTCATGGAAAAATGGCATGGCGTTTGCATGTTTGTCATAAATCATTTATCTTAGCAAAAAATTCAAGAAGTAAATTATTTATGGAAGTAAAAGAGTTAGAAAAACTAATTAGAGAAAAGGAAGGTTCGTTGTCATTGGCTTTCCCTGCCTTGATGCGCAAAGTATATGTATGGATGACATTGGCTTTGGTCATCACTGGCATAACGGCATACGGAGTGGCATCATCGCCCAATATTATGATGTGGCTGGTACAGAAGCCTGCCATTTTGTGGGGACTGATTATTGCCGAATTGGCATTAGTGTTAACGGTATCCGCAGCCATCAACCGACTCTCACTGACGACAGCCACCCTGTTGTTTGTGCTTTATTCGGTACTCAATGGTGCCACCTTGTCACTCATCTTTATGGCGTACACCCTTACATCGATAGCCAGCGTATTCTTCATCACGGCAGGCACCTTTGGAGTCATGGCAGCCTATGGATATTTTACCAAGCGTGACCTTACCTCATTAGGAAAGTTGTTGCTCATGGCATTGATTGGGCTTATCATTGCCAGCGTGGTAAATATCTTCTTCGTGAAGAGTAGTGGCTTTGACTTGATTGTAAGTTACATCGGTGTTTTGATATTCGTAGGACTGACCGCCTATGACACTCAGAAGATTAAGCAAATGCTTGCCTTACAAACAGACATGGGCGAAGGCGCACAGAAGATTGCGCTCATGGGTGCATTGTCACTGTACCTTGATTTTATCAACCTGTTCTTGCATTTGTTGCGAATATTTGGCAGTCGGGAGTAAGGCATAAGAAATGCCGGCAGAGGGAAATGCCCCTCAATGCATACCCGCTACAACCAGCCGAACTCTTACCAAAGACAGGTACATCTTATCATGCACAAAGACGGTAAAAACTTGCAGCGTGAACACTATTGGCACCTGTTTGTGAATAGTGACAGCGAAGAGAATCGTGCAGAGTCATTCTCCTCGCTGTACCGCCTTTTTGTGAATGAACTAATGGCATATGGGCGAGGTCTTGGTTTTGAAACTGTTATTTGTGAGGATGGCGTTCACGATGTATTTTGTACTCTTTACTCACACCGCAAACGGCTAAAAGACGTTACCGACATTACAGCTTACTTATTCAAGTCGTTTAGGAACACTTTACTGAATGCCTATAAGCAGAAGGCACACATAAGCGATGTGGAGACTGTACAAATACACTTTTCCACAGAGGTAAACGTTACAGACACATTGATAAGCGAGGAACAACGTCAAGACGTGGCAGAGACTGTGGCCAAGCTATTAGAAGTACTTACCGACCGACAGCGCGAAGCCATTTACCTGCGCTACATGCACGGCATGGACTATCATGATATTGCTATACTGATGAACATGCATCCCGACTCCGTACGCAAGATTGTGTACAGAGCCATGACTACATTACGCGAAAAGGGCAAACAGCTGCACAATCCGCTGCTGTCCGCCCTAATTACCTATTGGCTTGCCACATCGTGAGCAAGCCCTACAACAATCCCCTTAAAGATACCTACAGGCACTCCTGCCATCAGGCTGCCATAAAATTGTCTAAAGCTTGATTGCCCCCCTAAGCCTCACATCTGCCGAGGAAGCCCCAACTAAAATATCAAATTTTCCGTGTTCCAACACCCATGCATGACGCTTGGGATGGTAATACTTAAATGCGTCATCTCGCAAAAGCATTTCCACATGCCTGGTCTCACCAGCCTTCAGGAAGACCTTGGCAAAATTCTTTAGCTCCTTGTAAGGTCTGTCGACCATAGCAACGGGGTCGTGCACATACAATTGTACCACTTCAGCTCCGTCTTTTCTCCCCGTATTGGTAATATCAAAAGCAACCTTTACCATTCCTTTTTTCTTGTCTGTAACAACTAAGCACAGATTGTCGTAAGCAAAAGTCGTGTAAGACAATCCGTGTCCAAAGGCAAACAAAGGTTTGATGCCCTTGCGCTCATACCCCCGGTATCCTACATAAATACCTTCTCGATAAAACACCTTACGCAACATTCGCGTTTCATCGTAATTGCCATAGGCAGGAGAATCCTCCCATCTACGCTCCATGGTAAACGGCAACTTGGCAGAGGGGTTCACCTTACCGCTAAGAATCTGTCCCAAAGCTGTACCTCCCTCTTGTCCAGGATATAGCATGTGCAAAAGTGCAGGCGCCTTGTCTATCCATGCAGACATATCCATGGCACCTCCACCATGCATTGCCACAATGGTACGAGGGTTGACTTTGACAAGAGCCTGAATAAGCGCATCCTGTCCATAAGGCAATTCAAAAGACCGATCAGTCCCTTCAAACTCCAAGCTGGCATCCAGTCCTCCACAGAAGACCACACAATCTGCCTTCCGTGCCAAGTCCAAGGCTTCAGAATAGTCAACTGCATGCGCATAATCCCAACCCATCCTTATCTCGGCTGGGTGACAGTTGCGATTCCAATAAGTGAGGCACACTGTATGCTTTCGTCCTTTTCGCGAAGGAATCTTTATCCATTGGTTGGCAAACGTCTGACTATGCCTCTTGTCTATGACAGTGCTGCCATCAACATCCAACCTATAACCTCCTTGTGCATCAACAAAAATAAGAATAGAATCGTTGCGTTCTGATGCGATGACTCCTTTCCACTCTACCTGATAGGCAGCACCTAAAGACCTTACCGCTGAGGCACCTTCCTCCCACCTGAAATCAATCTGTTTGTCTATTTGGTTTATAGAATGGGTACCAGTCGATACTTTACCTGTATCAACCAACGGCACATAGCACGCCTGCAAGCCACGCTTTCCTTGAGATGTTGTAAACACGCTGTTGCTAAACAATCTACGTTTGTATGCGTTGGATACTCCTTCATGATATGACACCTGTGCTTGTGGAAAAGCTTTTTTGATACCTTCCAAATCAGTCACCACATACCAAGGGTTAACCTTTGAACTCCCACCACCACCATATGAGCAACTTTTCACATCGTAACAATTGTCTGACACGACATTAGGGTTGGCATTAGGTCCAATCACAGCAATAGAACTTGGTGACTTGAGTGGCAAGATTCCTTCGTTGTTCTTGAGCAAGATAATTCCCTCACATGCCTCTTCGTAAGCAGCTTGGTTAGCTTCCTCATTATAGGTAGGCACGGAAACATCTCTACTCACTGGCTTGTCAAACAAACCCAATCTGAAGCAAGGCAGTAGGATGTGGGTAACCATAGAATCTATTTCGCTTGTCTTTATCGCACCAGACTTTATTAACGGAAGCAGTTGCCGTTGGTTGAGGTAATCGAACGTTCCCAGTTCCATGTCCAATCCTGCCCGAACAGATTCCAATGTGCTGTGAGTGGCACCCCAATCCGACATTATAGTTCCCTGAAATCCCCATTTACGTCGCAATACGTCTGACATGAGATATTTGTTTTGGGCGCAATATACTCCATTGACCAAATTATACCCCATCATGACTGCTCCTACTCCAGCACGCTGTATAGCAGCCTTGAACGGAGGAAAGTAGATTTCTTGCAAAGCCCTTTCGGAGACTTCACTACTGACGTGATACCTATCGAACTCTTGGTCGTTCGCCACAAAATGCTTTACTGTTGCCAATATTCCATTTTGCTGAATCCCCTGTATGAAAGGAACTGCCATTTCTGAAGCAAGATAAGGGTCTTCACCCATGTACTCAAAGTTTCGAGAATCTTTGGATGAACGGTAGATATTTACCCCAGGTCCATAAAAGACTTGAATGCCACGTGCTTTCCATTCTTTTGCATAAATGGCACCAATGCGATAAGCAAGCTCCCTGTTCCACGAAGCTGCCAAGGAAAGCTGACTGGGGAATGCCGTAGCTCGGCCTTTGAGTCCCCATGAGGCAATTCCCAAAGGACCATCAGCTGTTTCCAGACATGGAATTCCCAAACGTTCGCATCCTCGATAAAAGAAGTCGCTCTGCAACATATATATTTTTTCGTTCAATGTCATTCGCCCTACCAAGTCATTCACTCGCTCACGTGGAGAGAGTGTTTTCTGTTGAAACGGTAGTGTTTGTGCAGACATACACAATGGAGAAATTAGAGCTACAACAACAATATATAAAGTCTTGCGTAAATAATTCATTTTTTCTTTGTTTATTATAGAATGATTGTCATCTGTCAATATGTTTTTTGGCAAACTGCGTTTCTCACTGCCATTGCATCATTGGTTCACTGTCACAGCTGCTATGACACTATCCACCATCAGTAGGTAATCACCTTTGGGTTGCATCACTTCATCGCCACCACTCATTGCCCATGTTCGTTCCATGGAGAAAAAGTCTGGTGTCTGAGGTTCCTCTCCTCTAAGCTGCCCTGCCAACATGGCAAAAAAGGCACGCCAACGAGGTGCATAATACTGCTTCAACAGTCCTGCCCACTCCTTGTTGGCATAATCGTGAAGCCTCGTTGTCGCATCATCGGGTCCCCAGTAAGAAATAAGGGTACGAGCATTCACCAAAGCCTGCTTTTGATCCTGCTCATTCTCCCCATACTGTCTGGCTGCCTGTAACCATTTGCCTAACAAGAAGAACTTATTGGTGGACAGCAAACTATCCTGCAGGTCAATGAGGTGTAAAAATGTCGAGCTATACCTGTTAAGAGCCAAGGAATCCTTTTCATTGTAGGCATACACAACTTGGTTATACACATTGCGTGCATTGTTTGCCATTACCTGCCTTGCCAAATCTACCAAGTCATATTCGTATGTTTCTGAGCCTTTGAAATGTACTGCCGCTTTCCTGAACAAGACAAGAGCCTGAAGGAGTTTCTCTGGCTGATACTGCATCTTCTTTGGTCCCCATGTGGAGACACTGGTTACATGCAACGATGGACGTGCACAAAACACAGACTCGTATGTGCCTTCCCCCTTTACCTCGAACTCACCGTACACCGAATTCGCCAACAACTGCCATGCTCGGTACAAATCATCGTTCCATGTTCCATAACGATACCATATATATTGGCGCAGCAGATGGTCAACAGAAGGAACAGTATCGCTCCATGCTGTTTGCAGAGCCAAGTCGTACACAACAGGATTCGTGTGTATGCCTTCGGGCAGGATGCCCAAGCCTTTAAGCCTACCATGCTGCGAGGCTGCTAATGCACGATGCGGTTGTTCTACCAATACAGGCAGTTGTCCGCCCATGTCGGTTTTCCCTCCGAAATGGTTGACACTTCCCCATATCCATGGTGTTTGCCCGAATTCATCTGACTGCTTCCATGATGCGTCTATCTCGCCCGCCAGATTGATTAACAACACATGCTTTTTGTCTAATCCTGCCAATAAGGCTGGGGCTGGATTGTCATTCCAACCTTGCAATACCCATTTGGCGTCTGGAAAATGCGACAACATGCACTTTTGTACTTTCGATGCCATGGAAGAAAGGTCTACCCCTTTAGCGTTCCCACCTTCATGAAAAAGATCTCCCCCAAAGTAACGCAAGTCAGTACCGTAGTACTTTTTCATATTATCATAATAAACCTTGGCCATACGGTTGAAGAGTTGACTCTGTGGCAACAGAATACTTGGACGCTGAAATCCGTTCCATTTTCCTTGACTCACGACACAAGCCTTGGGATACTTGTCGTGCAAAAAAGAAGGAACAATACCAGGAAATCCCTGCACGACAGGCTCAATGCCCAACTGACGCATTCGTCGTAGAATTTTGACTTGTAACTTATATCTGTCGTCAATCATCTGCTGACTCATCGGACCGCCCCATCCCTCAAGATTGCCCATTAGCCACCAAGCCGTATAACCTGGTCCTGGAATAAAACGTGCGATATCATTGTCACCAAAGTCAAAGGCTCGCAACGTTTCCTGCCAAACCTTCTCCATGCCCAAAGGAGCAAGCATTAGATTGACACCGTGAAGAGCCATCCAGTCGAGCTCGCGCTCAAAATCTTTCCACCTATAAAAAGCATAGCTGTAGTTATAGGTGCAATAGTTGAGCGAGTAGCGATAGTGAAAAGGCGTTGATATGCGGATGGGCTTGGCGATAGGCACAACACGCTCAATGGGCTGCCGATTGTCGCCACAATGCGAGATGCTTTGGTGACACACCTGGTTAAGGTAATAGTTGACGGCTACCGATGCCGCAGACAGCGAATTAGCTCTCACAACGACATTGTCTTCTTTCGTAGATAATTCGAAGGTTTCCTTGGATTCTGACGGCAACAACTTAAAAATGATATGGTTAGAGAGAGAGGGTATCTGGCGACGCACCATCTCATGCACACCGCTGAAGTCAAGAGCGAGACAAGACGACGCATACCCCAAGACCGACAAAAATCCTAAAAACCTAAGAAATATTTGTAACATAACGATTGCTTATTTAAGGCGTATATCAGCAAATACAGGATAGTGGTCGGATGCAGTAGAAAGGTCGAGCTGCTCACCTTTTACGGACAGCCGCCTTACCACGTGAGTACCTGTTACCGTAATTTTTGCCGCATGTTGCTGTCCAAGAAGTACATAGTCTATCGTCACACCAGGCTGTTCTGGCAGACTACCCGACACATCGCTTACTATCTTGAACTTCTGCATCAGCTCTGGGAATGCAGACTGTTCGGGCTTCCATGTTGGAGAATCATTAAGGTCGCCTATCAAAAAGAGTGGCACGCCAGATTCCCTGGCTTTGCGGTTAATAAGTTCTGCACTTGCCTTTCGGTTCATGGGATTCAGATCCATATGTGTGGCAAACACCGTAAATTTGGGAAACTTCGCCTCAATAAGCATACGAGGCTCATCCCCAGGAAGAGGTGTAAACTGCACATCGTCAACTTTCATGCTGCGCTTTACCAATAAGCCACATCCTATACGTCCTCCATCAAAGTTGGCTGCCGACCCAAAAAACAGCTCATAATCGATACCCGTGTACTTGCTTATCTCTTCCAAGAGATAACGTTTGTTGCGATGTACGCAACTACTATCAAGTTCTTGAATAGCCACCACATCGGGAGCCAAAGCTCCTATTACAGAAGCAAAACGGTGCGTGTTCTCATCCGAAAAGGTGGGGGTTCTGTTATTACCTTTGCAGTAGAATGAGTTATAGGTCATGATTCGTATGTCGCCTGACGATTTTACATATTTATAATCGTTTGTTGTTATTTCCGAGCCGTCATCGATCACAACATTTGCATGATTGTTATCTGCACCGCCACATGCCGAAAGAGTCAAAGCCAAGAGCAAGTTGAAAATCATAGTGTGTAATATTGTTTTATAATTCATGTTAAAAAAAATATTTAACATTCACCGCATCTCTAACATAGACATGCGGTGAATATATGTTACGGATTCCACGCAAGCGGTTACCAATTCGGATTCTGCGTAAGTTTTCCACCGTAGAGCGTCACCTGGTCTTGCGGAATGGGATAGAGATAGTCACGCCCTTCGTTCCATTTCCTCGGTTTCTTCCCAATGTCATGCACAATGATGTTTCCACCTTTAGCTCCATGCTCCAACTCTATATTGTCACCCAGCTTAAGGAACGTAGAGATACCGGAAAGTTCTGGATACACACTTTCTGTCGGTGCCTGCTCACCTTCGTACACACAAACATCCAGTGCATCGCTTTTCCCGTTTCCGTTGAGATCCAGCACGACAAACTTCTTTTCCGGGTCCAGTGCAGGAACATACATTCCTCTGAACTGCTTTTCAAAAGCCTTTCCCTCTTTCCAACGCATCAGATCATCATAGCGAAAACCCTCGCAAAAGAGTTCTATGGTCCGTTCGCGCCTTATCTCTAATATCACGCCTTTGTTGGGTCCATCAACCTGTGGATACCCAGTCTCGGCACTCATCAAGTAGGGGTCTGGATTGGCATTGGCTGCTGCCATTATGAGTGGCGGCATTCCTACCCTTGCCCGCAACTTAGATATCGTGCGATCCAAATCGGCTTGTGTCAGCGTTCCAAGCTCCGCCTTTGCCTCCGCCAGATTGAGGTACACCTCTGCTGCACGGAATAGTATGATGTCAGTATGAGCCTTGTTATAACTGTCTTGTCCTCCATCGCTCACCCACTTCGATATTTGATACCCAGTAGTAGCAGAAGCGAAGTTTGGAGAGACCACTGTATTTGACCCTATACGTTTGTGTCCTGGTGCGACAATTGTTTGCGACAATCTTGGATCGCGTCCTTGCATCTCATCGTAGTAATCTAGCTCACGGTAATCCTTTTTATCCGTGAAACGAGTACCATCCATCATCAAATAGCTATCCACTATCTTCTTGTTCATTCCTGGCTTGGCTCCACCTGTAAGAAAATACTGGTTTACGCTGTGCACAATATTGAGCTTCAGGTTATAGTTTCGCGCCAATATCACTTCGTCTTTCAATGCATTATCAGCAATGAAAAGCTGGCGATAAGGTTCTGCAGATTCTGTGTGTAATGTATAAGGACTATCAGATACGAAAGCTTCAGCTGCACTGGCAGCCTCCTTAAGCCAGGTTTCGTAACCAGCTATGCCATGATATTTACGGAACGTCCCCTCAAATAAGAAGATCCGGGACTTCAAAGCCAATGCAGTCCACTTGGTAACTCTGTAAACATTCACAGTACTTGGCAGACTTTCTATGGCACTGTCTATATCCTTGAGGATATTTCCGAGAAGCTCGTCGCGACTCGTGCGTGGTGCGTACAGTCTGTTATCGGTAGACCCTAACTGTGTCTCAAACCAAGGGACAGCTCCAAACCGCTTTAACTTATTAAAGTAGAAGTATGCACGAAAGAAGCGAGCAACTCCCTCATATTCTTTGCGAGCCGCAGCATCAGGACATCTTTCCGCACGGTCCATGAAAGTATTAATATTGACCAAGCTGCCCCACGACCAACCACCTCCAGAGCTGGGTACGGCACGCGTTCCCATTACTTCATTGGTTAGGCTGGTGGGTATGATGAGGTCGGCTGTTTCGCCATACAAAGCCTCAGCATTGGGAAAATCGGCATAAAAGCCATTTGTGAAAGTTGCCAACTCGGAACGATTGTTGAAATAGTTCTCTGCGCCAAGCGCATCCATTGGCTCTCTGTCCAACGAGCAACTACATAGAGAGGCCAATGCCAGCGCAACAGTTATATAATGTATTGTTTTCATAGATTATCAGTATTATTAGAATGAAATGTCAAGACCAAAAGAATAAGTTTTTGAAAATGGGTACACACGTCCATTGGCGTCACTTGTCATCTGCTCTGGGTCGAGGTAGTCATTCTTCAGCTTGGTTGTTGTAAACAGATTTTCGCCACTGAAGTAAACTCTCACCTTGCTCAAGCTCAGCTTCTGGGTCAAAGAAGTTGGAATGGTATATCCTATCGTAAGGTTTTTCAGACGGCAATAGGCCAAGTCTTGCAGATACCTATCGTTTACTCGCTTCATGGCAAACCAACGAGCCTGGTCTGCCCCTGCCCTTGGGAAGTAGGCATCTGTATTTGTAGGAGTCCACACCTTTTCTGCAAAATCAGATGGGATGAAAGAGCTGTAAGCCCGTGAGTAAAGTCCCCAGAACAACATGTTATTATCACCAGGATACAGATTTTGCTTGCCAAGCCCTTGCCAAAACATGGACACATCAAAACCCAGCCATGACAGATTTGCCGTAAAGCTATAGAGGTATCTTGGCATCCTGTTTCCTAATTTCAGCAAATCACCATGATCATCAAGCGTTCCCTTTCCATTGTCAATCTTCTTAGAACCATCAATGTCAGAGAATATCAAATCACCAGCATTGGAGGTGAAACGATTTCCTCCCAAGAAGGTTTGGTCTACATGTCTTTTGGCAACCTCATCATCTGTCTTGTATATACCTTCTACATGATAGCCCCAAATTTCTCCCCACTCCATGCCTTCGTAGTTCTTGCCCAGCGTTTTAGTCTCGTTACCAGCAAACTTCACCAACTTGGCCTTGCTGTCAGCCAAAGAGGCAGATATACTGTAAGCAAAAGGATGCCCCGCAAGATTGAACATATCGCTCCAGTTAATCGTCAACTCATATCCACGAGTTCTGAGCTGCCCATTATTCTCCAAAGGAGCATTATATCCATACACAGCAGGCAAGGTTAGCGAAGCGGCTAACATCTCTTTGGTCTCACGCTGGTAAATATCAAGTACACCTGTGAGCCTGTTATTAAAGAAGCCTACGTCTATCCCGACATTCTTAGTTACGATAGTTTCCCAAGTCAGGCTACCCGAAACGGGAGCATCAAGTCTGGTATAGGCATCGCGCTTGTTGTCAAAGATATAATGGATGTTTTCCGTACCCACTACAGAAGCACGACGAATAAACGGATAATAAGGATTGGCATATCCGTCAGTAACTTGGTTGCCCAGCGATCCAACAGAACCTCGTATCTTCAGGTTGCTTACCACGCTGCGCAAAGGACTGAAGAAACGCTCATCGCTCATGCGCCAACCAACAGACACAGAGGGGAAGAATCCCCAACGGCTGCCAGATAAGAAACGAGATGTACCATCGTAGCGCATGTTGACTTCGGCCAGGTACTTGCCCAGATAGTCATAGCTTACCCTGCCAAAATAGCCCAACAGCGCATACTCATGCCTTCCGCCCTTAGCACCTTTGTTACCCGATCCGAGTGCCAGATCGTTCAATACGTCCGACTGGATGCCGTATGATGAAGCCTCAACATTTTTGTAAAATTCGGTTTCATAGTTCATACCAACCACTGTGTTCAGGTTATGTGCACGCTGGAAAGTCTTATGATAGGAGGCAAACAAATCATAAACGGAAACATCCTCGGTTGTTCGTATTTCCTTCAACCGGCTGGCGAAAAATCCCGAGTTGGCAGTAAGCACCACACCTGGTCGTTCGGAATATTCAAAGTTAGCCTGTCTGAATTGCTTATCCTTAATATAAGTGCGATAGGTATACTTACCCGTAACGTCGAGTCCTGGCAGCACATGCACAGTAGCTCCCATAGAGTATGTATGCTGGGTCTTCCCTACGTTCGTAAATCCATTACCCGTTCTAAGCATGGCAGCAAATCCGTCTGCGGGTCGATTGCCCGAGTTTGGCAGTGTGTATACATTCGTACCGTCTGGATTCGCAGGACTTATCCAAGGCATAGCATGAAAGGTGAGGTTGCCAATGTTGCCACCATCCTCATAGTCATAACCAGGTTGCTTGTATTTCGATTTGAATAGTAAGGCACTAAACGAAATGTCAAGCCATGAAGTAGCAGTTGTATTAAACTTAGCCATCAATGTGCGTGTATGGTATTTATCGGTATTGATGGCATAAATACCTTTACGGTCGTTGGCACTGCCACTTACCATGTAGTTGAACTTCTTATTACCTCCACTGATACTCAAGTTGTTGTTCCATGTAGGCTGGCTGTAGTCGAATAGATAATTATACCAATCAAAGTTGCCATAGTAGTGATAACGACCGTCTTTTCCTGTAACAACCCAAGGGCGTTGCTGAACTTCTGTAGCATCATCACGCCGAGCCTTCAATTCAGCATAGTCTTCTTGCGTAAAATTAGTATAACCATTGTTATTGGTGGCCATGTTGAACTGATCTACCAGCCGTGCAGCGTCATAACCGCAGGTCATGAAGGATGTCTTTGTAGTTGGTGCCGACCAGCTGTAACGCCCATTATAGGTAATATGGACCTGCCCGTCCTTGTTTGACTTTGTTGTTACCAAAATCACCCCGAACCCTGCTCTGGCGCCATAAATGGCGTCCGATGCGGCATCCTTTAGTACTGATATAGACTCTATATCGTTGGGATTGACACGGTCGATATTACCTTCCACACCATCAATAAGCACCAGCGGTGCGCCACTGTTGACAATAGAGGTGGCTCCACGTATGTTCATACGTGTTGTTTCTCCTGGTGTACCCGAGGCAAAGGTAATGGTAAGATTGGGTACCTGCCCCTGAAGCATTTGCCCGACACTGCTTACAGGACGGTCTTTCAACTCATCTGCTGTCACTGTACTCACGGCACCTATGAGGTTGGCTTTTTTCTTCACGCCGTAGCCTACTACCACCACTTCGGCAATGTCCGCATTATCTTCTGCCAACACGACAGTGATTTTGGTCTTGGGCTTGTTGATTGTCTGAGAATGATAGCCCACATACGACACATCCAGCGCCGTCCCATCCTGCATGTCTATCGTAAAGAAGCCATCTACATTGCTCACCGTGGCTATGTTGTGACCTTTTACTCTGACAGTGGCTCCTACAACAGGGTCGCCAGCATTGTCAACCACTTTGCCTGTCACCACATACCCCACGGCCTGTTTTTCGCGGTCATGGCGACCGGCTGGACTTTCTTTTGACACCTTTCGCTGCCCATCCTTATAGAGCGTAACCTGCCTTCCCGTACGCCGATAAGCAATGTTGGTGCTGGCAAAAAGCTGCTGCAACACATCGTCTATCTGCCGGTTGTGGCTGCGAAGCGTTACCTTGTTGCGCAGCTCGCCCCTGACATCGTCGTTGTACACAAAAACATAACCGCCAGAACGCTCAATCTTACTGATGGCGTCAGCAACAGTCATGTTTGCCACATTGAGCGTAACTCTTAAACTTTGGTCATTCATGACTTCCGCAGGAACGGCCTGCACGCCAGAGAGCGACAGGATGGCTGCAAGAGCCATGACCTTTGCTGACAGCCGGTAAGGCTGAGGCGACAAATTGTGAGACATAGTTTTAAATAGATTCATGTTAGTTTATAAATTTAGGTTAGTGATATTATTAGATTTTCTTGGCATTAAAAGCTATTCACCTCATTGCGTGGACGACTCTCTTTCTGCACGTTTCGAGAACTCTACCTTGCTGCCGCGTGTGGTATATGTAGCATGGGTGAGCAAGGCAATGGCATCAAGCACGCTTTCGACACGGTCAGACAGGTACAGCTTACCTGAAATATTCTGCCGCATGGTATGGCTATCAACGGCTGTAAGCGCAATGCCATAATACTTACCCACCTGCTGGAAGGCCTCCGCAATGGGGGTGTTGTCAAACAACAAGTAGTTATCCTTCCAGCTTACATAGGAGCGTACGTCAACATCACGCTTCTCCATGCGATTGCCAACGAGCTGGACCTGCTCATTTGGCGACATGACAACCGCTTGCCCAGTAGTCGATTGTACCGTAACCTTTCCTTTAACAAGCACCACCGATGGCACACTGCCATCATGATAGGCCGAAACACCGAAACTCGTACCATGCACCACTACGCTCATGTCCTTTGTATAAACTGTAAAAGGCCGAGATGGCTGATGTACCACATCGACATAAACTTCTCCATTCACCCTTATATTCCGCGCCGTCTTACCAAAGCGAGTGGGCATTTCCACCTGTGTATTGGCGTTTACCCACAATTGTGAACCATCATCCAACAACATCGCAACATGCTTCCCATAAGGAACGGATATATAGCACCTATCACCGCTCAGCAAAGGGAGCATCCTGTCCCTTCCATACACGCGCCCCTTGCTAACGACTATGGGTTCCGTAGAGGACACTGACACACTTTTGCCCCCAACCGTCAGCACGACATCTGTGCCCTGAACTTTGGCAACAAGGCTTTCTTGGTAAGTCTGTCCCGCACCCCATCGCCCAAGAGCCAGATAGCCTAACGGAAGAGCCAAAAGCACCAGCATGGCTGCGACAGCCACCCAACGGTACCATTGCTGCCGCTTATGCTGTTGGGCAATGCTACATTGAATGTTTTGCAGCAAGGTTTCACTTTCACCGTACGCAAAATCGTTGAGGCGTATGCTGTCGGCAACACGTATGGCTTTCTGTATCTCTTGCTCCAACTCGGGATGACTTTGCCAGTACTTCTCCCAATGGGCGCCTAATTCAGAATCGCCCGTGAGGCGCCAAATGACAAAGCTGCCATCCTCTGCCAGCAAGAAGTCTTCGTAAGACTTAGGCATTTGTTCTTCAGTATCCATGGTTACTCAAAAATTTAACTGTAAGACAACGTAAGTAAGAATTTGTAGACATTCAAGCACGACTTTTTTGCGGAAATAACATCTTTTAACAGAATACTCCGACGTTAGTGACTTTTTATCGGCAGTAAAACATTGCCACACCGCACGTCCACCATTCCTTTATGTAAATGCGAATGACAAAAATACCGTAGATGAAAAGCTGTAAAATAGAAAAGGAAAACCTGTAAATGACAAAGAAATATGGATTTTTTGCCAAGGAAAATACATTTATAGCAGTAAAGCATTGTGTCAAGGCAACAACAGCATGTATATTGTCGCCCTTCCAAGCTGCTATTGAGGCACTAAAGCATTGCTTCAGCACATCTTTCAGCTGTTTTTCAATGCGAAAACAGGAGCAGGAAACAACCAGACTTCGGTTATACCGATATAACACACTCGCTTCCAGTTATTTATAAGATGAACCCATATTTTGCGAATTTGGGGAAGGAGGAAAGGCTACTTCAAATATTCAAAATTATTACTGTCCGCTAAACTTTTGGGTAAGATACAAATTTAGGGCTGACACTTCTCACGAGGTATCAGCCCTTTTTGTTATCTTTGCTTTTGTTTCCCAACTCAGATAACATGGGCAAAAGTACACATTTCTTCGGACAGCCGGAATATGGTCAGCTAATAAAATCTCTCGACCATGACAAAATAGTTGAAATAAGCCGCCGAAATGGCGATGATCGGTATGTGAAAACCTTTGACGGCTTCACCCATCTTCTTACGATGCTGTATGCAGTCATCATGCGCTTCGACTCCCTGCGCGAGATAGAGGCGGCAATGACGGCTGAGGTGCGCAAGCTTCACCACATAGGCATTGACAGGGTTCCTAAGCGCAGTACCCTGTCAGACGCGAATGCCAGACGCTCGGAGAAGTTCTTTGAGGACGTGTACCATGACCTTTACGAGTCCAATAAGGACAGACTTTCTTCGGACAGCCGACGCAATGGTACGGAGGAATGGATAAAACGTCTGAGAATCATCGATTCCATCACGATATCAAGAGGGAAAGATGCCAAAGTTGGTGTCCTTGCTTACCAACGACTTTGACATGTCCATGGAGACGATCGTAGCCATCTACCGCAGGAGGTGGCAGATAGAGTCTCTTTTCAAGCGGATAAAACAGAATTTCCCGCTGAGATACTTCTATGGGGAGAGTGCCAACGCCATCAAGATACAGATTTGGGTCACACTCATTGCCAATCTATTACTGTCACTGCTGCAAAGCTCCTTGCAGAGGCGATGGAGTTTCTCAGGGCTGGCTACTATGGTGCGCATAGTACTTATGGAATACCTCAACATGAATAATTTCTTCAACATGCCAGATGCCGACATGAAACTCATGCTTGAAGCAGCGGTTGAATCGCTACCAGAGGTAACAGAAAATGAATAAGGGGGCTTGTCACTAACATGCTGTCATCCGAACTATTGTGTCTCAATGAGTAGGAATGAGGAGTTCTATGTTTAGCGGACAGTAATAATTGTAAATTTTCAATCCGTTTCTTATTTGTCATACATCAAGCAGTCGTGTGTTACAAATCGAACAGATGCTCGTAACTTGATGTGACATAATTGGTTAGCGTAAGGTATAATGATTCGAGCTCTTTTGTGTTAACTTTACCGTTCTCATACCATTTCATGGACACGGTGTTGGTCTTGTTGAAAATTTCTTTCTCAACAGGTTTCAATTTTTGCATAATTCCATCGCCCTGTTTGTTGTAGAGCGCTTCCCAATTGAAATATCTGTCAGAACCAATTCCTTGGTGATAGGAATAAACCCGATCTTTTAGCGTGTCCACTTTCTTTCCAAAAACGGTCACTTTCTGGCCTGCCCCGATCGTGTATAAAGCTGGTAGCAATTTATCCGCGTTTTTAACCCAAAAGGGAAAAGCTGTGCTCACAGGAGGATAGCCAATGACGGTCCACATGGTTGTTAGCTCAGGGTTTTCGTGCGGTTTTACGCCTTCGATAACACCCGAGCAAGCTGTTCCCACTCTTGAGATGAAATCGTGGTCAACAAACCATCCGGATGTGTTGGGAATGTTATGGGCGCCATCGTGTAGGTCTATGCCAAGTTTGGGGTTAAGGAAAGAGCGGTCTAAATGTTCGAATATCCAGTCGGGGGTGATAGCTTTGGCTTTTGCGGCTTGGCTTAAAGCATCATCGGCAGTTTTATAACGCACGTATCCCAACCCCTCGTTGGGCTCTCCTGTGAAACTGAAATTTGTTCTCACGGCATATCCATTGGGTGCTATTTTGGGGTCGTTTACGTCAAAAAAATGATAACTTCGCGTGCTCACTTCCACCCACACGGCTCCACCCTCAGCATCGATTACACCAAAGTTGGCGCACAATCCTACGAGCTTAGTGGTGTCAAGATAGTGCCTTAGGTCTTGTACGGTGGCGCAAACGCTAAGCGTTTTGTACATGAACTCGCCATTTTTCCCACCCGGCTCTATACCGTTAACCGTTTTCTCAAGGTTGAATGATTGTGTGTTTATAATGGAAAATCCAGCCGTGTTTGTTCCCAACCACACTTCTTCTTTTGATCGAGGTTGGCAATCTACAACGCCAATAAAGTCATATTTCTGTCCTTTGAAAAAACGCATGCAGTTTTGTAGAGCGTCTGTATCACGCACTTTCCATATCATAGGCCGACCGTCTTTGGTGGCTTTGCCCGTTATTACCGCGGCCGTGCAGGCATGCCCAGTGGCAACTATCATGCAAAAAATGTAAGTGATTAGTAGTGTTTTTTTCATATTCCTTAATTCCGCAACACTATTATAAATTAAACTTTTTAAGTACCTGAGCAACAAAAAGTTGTTCAGGATTTTGCCATGTCAGAATTTTCACTTATCGTAGTGTTGCAAAAAAACAAGAGAATCCGACGATAGACATGGCGAAGATACAAATTAAATCTGAGAGACTCACTCCTTTTGGGGGATTATTTTCAATCATGGAGCAATTTGACTCCACATTATCATCTATTGTGTATTGCCTCAAGTCACATTGTGGGGTAAGGGGATATTGTAGGCAGAAGTGGGTGCTTCAAGTTCAAATTATCTGCAAATTCAGTAAGTAATGAGAGGACGTGTAAACGCAATAAGGACGTTCAAGGGCTTAGTTGCGGATTTGAGGGGAATAACAAATGTTTTGATGATTTATACCACGCATCATCACTTGATATATCCCCGTTCCTGAAGGTTGTCTGGATTGCCTTGCCATTAACTCGATATTACGTATTCCATTTTATCTGAAACAGGAACCTGTCCCACTGTTTCTTTCCCCTGTTTTTATAGGATATATTTTGAAAGAGATGAATGATGAGTTTTATATGCTAACAAACAAATGCACCATAAACTCTCGACCTCGCAACGGCAATACGGAGCGATAGGTGTTGATGCCGGCGTTTGGGGCTACGACATACGACTTCGAGTTGAGCACATTGGCGAAGCTTCCTGCAATAGCCCACGACTTGTTGATGGTGTAGCGGACGGAGCCGTCGATGAAGGTGCTTGATTTATAATCTTCGGTGGCAATCTCGTTGGTGATGCTCTGCATTTTTGCCTTTATCTCAACGCTCTTTATTGGAAATAGCGAGAGGGAGGCATTGGCGACGAGTGACTTTAGGGTGCTGGAATTGCTGATGTCGTTTCGCTCCCAATAGGCATTGCCTGTGGCATCGACTGTAATTCGCAACCATTTCAGTTTCTGATATATCGACTCAACGTGAACGGAAAATATGTTGGAATGGTTGGTCGTTGTCTGTTGCGATTGCGAAAGCATATAACTGTTTTGGGAGTATGAGAATTCCGTCTTCAGCGACAATCCGATGTCAGTGAATGACTTGTCGGCTGACAATATAGCCATAAATGAGTGGCGATTGTTCGTGCCCTCGACTTCGGTTATCACGTTGTAGTCGGATGTATATTCGTAGTTGTTGTAGGCTTCCGCTTTCTCGTGGGTATATAGAACTGTGAGATTGGCGAAAAACATGTTGACCAAGTCTCGATATCTTAGCGACAGCGATGCCCGACTATTGACATTCCTGTAAATGTTGTTGCTCGGAATGACTATTGATCGATAACCAGTAAAGTATTGACATGGAGAATAGTATGGTAAGGCATTGTCGCTAGGGGTAAGCGAAGCTGACATCGTTGCGCTGAAACTGTTGGAAAACTTGTGGCGCAGGGTGGCAGTTGACGACATCCACCAATAAGAGCGAGACTTGCCGACAAAGTCGTTGCCACTAATGCTTACGTGGGAATATTCGATGGGCAGAGCCAAGGATATGCCGCCCTTGTCGCTAAACCTCAGATAATAACTTGGGAGAACGGATAGCTTGAGCTGCTTGCGGTGCATGTTGGAAACAATCTCGTAGCTGTTATCGCGATAATAAACCTTTGCATCTATGTCGAGATAGTTGTTGAAGAGAGGAACATTCGTCGACAGGAGGTTCTTTATCATCATGGACTTTGAGACGAGCGACTCGCGGAGATTGTATATTGCGAAGGAGTCGCTACTGTTGTCCAAAGATTCCTTTCGGTCGTAATAGCGGAAAAGTGTTTTCGCACGCAATACCAGTCTGCCCAACTGGAACAATGAGTTCAAGTAGTTTTGCAGGTAAGCGGGACGGCTATATGTGCGTTCGGCAATGGATGCACCTCGACTGCCGATCAACGACGAAAGTGTTGAGCGATTGATGGAATAGCGCAGCTCGTCCGACAAGAATATTTCCTTTGAGTTCAACTCATATTTCATGATTGGCATCAGCGCAAAGGTTTTTCTCTTGTAGGATTTGCTCTCGCTGATAGTTAGTGGATAGTCGCCGCCGTAAGTGTTGCTTATCTCATTGCTGCTCGTTGAATGGTCGCCATAATAGACGATGTTGCAACGGAATGTGGAATTGTCGGTCAACTTCTTCAGCCAGTTCAATCCTGCCGAATACGACTTGTTGAGGAGATACCTCTCCTGCGGCAATGATTCCTCCACCATTTCGGTTGAGAGAGCCTTTAGCATCTGTGGCTCGTAGGCATCAATGTCCGTCATGTCGATATGCTCTTTCGTATCTGTCGAGATGTCCGTTCCCGTGTTGTTCATCTTTCCCGATATAAGCAGTTGACTGCCATCCATTATCTGGGTGAGAAAGAGATTGTTATCCCACCTGTCGGGATTGATGCCTGCCCCTGCCTGTATCTCGCCGAAGAGCCTTGACTTGTGCTTATTGTCTATCTTTATGTTCAGTGCGGCGCGGTCGGATATCTGCCTGCCTTCAAGCATCTTAACGGGTTGGTGGTTCTCTATCACCTCCACACTCTTCACAGCCTCTATCGGCATGTTGCGAGTGGCTTGGTTGTAGCTGCTGCCCATCAAGTCAAGTCCCTCAATATAGAACTTGTTGATAGCCTTTCCTTGCACCGAAACCGCCCCGTCGCTCGACACCTTCACTCCAGGCAACTTCTTCAACACGTCTTCAAGGTGGCGGTCACCATCCTTTGCAAACGAACTGACATTGTACACCAGCGTATCGCTCTTCGCCCTTATTGGCGGCACTTTGACTACGACTTCCTTTATTTGCGTCTCCGTTTGCTGCAACAATATTGTGTTGATGCCCGACTGACTGCATCTGCTCGCACTTAGCTTTTTCTTCGCATAACCCATGAGAGAGAACTCCAACATGTCGTTTTGGGCAGAGGCTACGGATAGCCTGCCGCCATTGCCGGAAATGGCATAGCGGTACTTCTTGCCCTGCGACGAATATACTCGACACGTCACGCTGACAAGTGGTTTCTGTGTTGTCGAATCTTTCACCACAAACTCCAGTTTGCCCGTCTGCGCAATGGCTGTCGCAAAGCCAATGGCAAAAAAGAGAATGATGGCGAAGGCTCTACTGATGCTGCTATTCAAGTTCTATGGGATTATAAGGTTTGGAGTTTACGCTAGCTCTCGTCTCAGCATCCACCTTGATAGTTCCGTCGGAAGTGAGTGCTCCTACGGGGTCGGCACAGTAGTTCTTGTAGATTTTCCTCACCTTTTCGCGGCTAGTCTTTATTATGTCGCTCTTTGTCCAAAAATAAATAGGTGTTGAAGTGGTCGCCTTTTCCAGTCCTACCAGTGTGAAGATAAAGTTGTCTTGGGTATCAACGACCTTGAATATCAGTCACGGCAGTCCGTTGAACTTGTAAGGGCCATAAGACATATTTACTTCTGGCGCATACCAAGCCGTGTATGTCCTTCCGAAGAGCGTTGTTTTCGCCTTGTTGCATTTATATCCCGCTATGGTTGAGTCGCCTTCGAGCAATTCCCATTCCAGCTTTGGGCAGTCCTCGCTGTATTGGTACTTTTGCTTCAGTCCAGCCGTGCGCTGTATCGTCTCCTTGTCTTTTTGCTTGTCGATGATGATGCTTTCCCGGAATTGTTCCTTTTTCATAACGCTTAGCATCATCGGACCCGTCTGGATTATCGGAAGCTTCTCCTTTGCCGTCACGTCAATCAGCGAGTCAAACTGAAGTTCGTAATAGTCGCAAAAGCGATTATATCTCTCGCCAACTTGCAACACAGTCAGTCCCTCCCTTTTCGTGTCGGGATAGGCTGCATCTTTGGCGTACTTGTAGTCATAGGTCACCACATACTGCGCCGTCTCCAATATCTTCTTTGCTATCGTATCGCTCTTAGGCGGATTCTTCAGCTGAGAGAAGTCAATGGTTTGAGCTTCTGTAGTATCGATAATCGAAAAAAATAATAAAATAAGTAATATATATTTATTCATAATTAAAATAATAAAATAAGTAATATAAATTTATTCATAATTATCTTCGGCAAAGAGAATGTTGGACACTCCAAAAGAAGGTCCGACACTCTCTAAATTAAATTATTCGTCACAAAGTACAAGGTTTATTTGTTCAATCTGTTTGCTATTGTCTCCATACGCTAGTTATTTTAGTTCACCCTTAATTCCGCAAAACGATTATAAATTAAACCTTTTAAGTACCTAAGCAACAAAAAGTTGCTCAGGATTTTGCCATGTCAGAATTTTCACTTATCTTAGTGTTGCAAAAAAAACAAGAGAATCCGACGATAGGCATGGCGAAGATACAAATTAAATCTGAGAGACTCACTCCTTTTGGGGGATTATTTTCAATCATGGAGCAATTTGACTCCACAAAGACTTGACGTAAAGAAGTTCGGACTCAATGCAACAAGTCGCATAAAAGCGTTTGTCTTCAGGTTTATCTCTGTACCAGCCAAGTGGATCAGGACATCAAGGCGGTATGTGCTGAATATCTATACCTGTAATAATGCTTACGCAGATGTTTTCCAGACTGATTTTGGATAATGCCTTCAACTTATGGAAATGATATAGCGTATTGCCTCAAGTCACATTGTGGGTTAAGGGGATATTGTAGGCAGAAGTGGGTGCTTCAAGTTCAAATTATCTGCAAATTCAGTAATGAGAGGACGTGTAAACGCAATAAGGACGTTCAAGGGCTTAGTTGCGGATTTGAGGTATATAACATCTTGACATATGCATCTTGAGCTTTTTTGTTTCCAGGCAAGAAGATCTCTTTTCCATCTGTATCTATCAACTTTACAGGATTCCCTACACAATACACATAGTTTCCAATATTTAGATATTTCTCTGCTAACGGATCCACACACATCCATCTTCCCAACACAGCATCATAGTGGCGTATCTGGTCAACTAAGAGCCAGCCACCTATTATAAAAAGTGAGCTACAAAAGAGCTTCATCCTTTTTATTCTGGCGAAAGCACTGCGCTTCATCCCTGCATGAAGCGTTGCCTGTCAACGATAAAGCGAAGATGCTCGCCCTCGCCAATCACCTCGCCATTCTCCTTTGCGACAACATGGAATGAGAGCTTGCGGCGGTCGACCTTTGTCAAGGTTGCTGTAGCCTCTACGGTTGCACCGAGCTTGCTGGGCTTGACATGTGATGCTCCGAGATAACCGCCCACTGTGGTTTGCCCCTCATCCAATTCGTTTGCCACAGCCAACATGGCAGCGTTCTCCATAAGTGCCAACATGGCAGGTGTACCCAACACGGGAAGGTCGCCAGAGCCCAAGGCTTGCGCTGTATAAGCTTCGGTAACGGTTAAAACACTGGTATGCGATAATCCTTCTTTTAACATCATCATTCTTTCGATTTAAGATTTACTTTTTTCGGTTTCATGGTCACAGTGACACTGGTAGGAAACATATAACTCCAGTCATTGCGCTCAAAAAGTGTCTGTCGCATCGTGGATTCCTTGCGTTTCAGACGTCCTTTGAACAACACTCGCTTGCCGTATTTAACAGTGACGAACTTATCCAAATCGACCAACTCGTCATTGAGATAAAGCGTAAGCGTTGTGTAATCACACTGCGTGATGTGGACACAATTTCCTTGGATATAAGCCCTGAGCATTTTACCCGGTGCCAATTCTGCTGGTGGCACGCCCAACCAATAGAAGTAAGGTTTCACCACTTCGGCTTGTTGCCAGACAATCTTCTTTGGATACGGATTGCGTCTAAACTTTGCCATCCATGGCACGGCAGCCGAATCAACCCGATTCATCCAATGCCCCACACCTTTTATAATATGTGTTTGATGAACGTATCCCAAAGGGTCGTGCTGCTGCAGTGAGTCCATTTGTAGTCCTCGCTGTGCTGCCAACGTACTACGATTGTAGGCAGCATCGTGCTCACCACACCAAATCATGAAAGGCGTGTTGCGCAGATTCAGCAATGACACATCGCCCGGATGTCCTGCCATCATAGAAGCTGCTGCCCACGAGTCTGCCATGCGTGGAGCCATGCGCCACACGCCATCGCCACCAGCCGAATAGCCCATAAGATACACCTTGTCAGGATTGACGCCCTCGAAAGCCACACACATCTGAATAAGTTGTTCGTAGAGTGGGTCGATGCCTTCGTGACACCACATATCCCATAAATTCCATGGCGCACGAGGTGCGACATATACCGCCTGTTGTGGACGGTAAAGATACTTTTGGTTCTCCCACTGCTGGTTGTTCGTCTCTTGAGTCGTTCCACCGCCCCCATGCAGTGAGATAAACAAGCTATAACCATCGGCAGGTTTTTCACCGTAGGTCACCCACCACAAGGACATTGTAACGCCATTATGGGTCAGCGTACGCTGACGGTAATAAAGTCCTAACCGTGCCTTGGTGAGCTTTACCCAATCTTTCTTCAATCGCTCTCCCACCAGTGCCACTTCGGGCTTAGCCATCGCACGTTCACGCATGGCACGCTTTGACTGTCCAAACAGGTGGAGACTGAAACAACAGAACCCTATCAGACAAAGGCTCCATTTTGTATTTAGTTGAACCAATTTCATCGTTTCATGATTTGTTGTTTGACAAAGATACTACTTTTTTTACAATGCAATGCGCAACGTTCTAAAATACTTGTTTCTTTTCAAAAGACCTCCAATCGCCTGAATACTTCCAAACAGTACGCCAGTCCTGTTGGCTCAAATAATGGATAAAGCAAGAAGGAGAGCATATGATATCAACATATCTATGCAATGACAGCATTGGAAACGACAAAATTATCAAGCGTTTTTGTTAATAATTGTCGAAATAAAGCTTTTTTAGCGATAAATTACTTGCCTATTATGCAGATATTTTTAATTTTGTGAATAGAAACGTATAAAGTTACAGTGAATGAGATTTAAGAACGACAGACTTGAAGCAATTAAGCTACTCATATCGAGCCAAGAAATAGGAAGTCAGAAAGAATTGTTGGAAGCCTTGGAGGCAGAAGGATTTATTGTTACACAAGCGACATTGAGTCGCGACCTCAAACAGCTGAAAGTGGCAAAAGCCGCCAGCATGAACGGCAGATACGTATATGTACTCCCCAATGAAACGATGTACCGAAGGGTACAGAAGCCTCTTCCCGCTCGCGAAATGATGTTGACACCTGGGTTTCTGTCCATCCAGTTTTCTGGGAATATTGGAGTCATCAAAACACGCCCAGGCTACGCCAGCAGTATCGCTTACAACATTGACAACAGTGACATACCCGAGATATTAGGAACCATAGCTGGCGACGACACCATAATGATTGTGGTGAAAGAAGGAGTCCAAGAATTTGAAATCATTGACTTGCTCCACGAGTTAGTCTTCAAGATATAAGTCATCGCAGCCAAACATTTTGTGCATTCCTTACCCCAAAACAGGGAAGCACAGACTACATAGGTGGCAACACGATACACTTCTAAACACTCACTAAAAGAAAGGAAAAGAAAAATGAAAAAACTGACATTGTCAAATGACAAAAAGATTGGTGGCGTATGTGGCGGAATAGCCGAATATTTTGATTTAGACAAAACATTAGTTCGTGCGCTTTATGCCGTTATCACCTTATTCACCGCCTTTAGCGGAGTGATTCTCTACATTCTTTTGTGGATGATTCTTCCTAAGAAATAACATGGCATTGCCAACCCTTTCCAAACATATCGACTCGGCATGCACGCTGCGTCGGTGTGAAGGGGAGAGTATGTCCGCCTGATTTGGTAAAGGCTAAGAAATGAATACTACCATTTCTCTCGATATCGCATATTTTATGCACAGGCAATAAGAGTCTGTGCATTTTTTATTATTTATCAACAATTGTTAGCACTACATAACAAAAAGGTAAATTCTATTCCAAAAGGTTTTTATACTTTTGAACGGCTATCAGGAATTTCCTGAATACCACACATTATTAATATAACAACGCATGGAAGAGTCAATAAAACAAATAGGACAGCGACTGAAAGGACTGCGAGAGGTCTTGAACATCCCAGCCGAAGAGATTGCGCAACTGTGTAACATCTCGACAGAGCATTACAAAAAGATTGAGGCGGGAGAAGCCGACCCTTCACTCTACCGGTTAACGCGAATATCCAAGCACTATGGCATTGCGCTCGATGTGTTGCTGTTTGGTGAGGAGCCTCGCATGAGCTCTTATTTCATTACCCGTAAGGGGCAAGGACTGACCGTTGACAGACATCAAGAATACAAATTTCAAAGTTTGGCGAGTGGCTTTAGGGGTAGGAAAGTAGACCCGTTTTTAGTTCAAGTAGACCCGTTGCCAGATAATGAGAAATATAATAAGAATACACACAAGGGTCAAGAGTTTGACATCATCATTGAAGGAACCTTGGAGATTACAATAGAAGACAAGGTTCTGGTACTACAACCGGGTGACAGCATCTATTTTGATTCCTCGAAGATGCACTGCATGCGAGCTGTCAATGACGAGCCTTGTCGTTTTTTGTGTATCGTTATCTAAAACACATAAGTTCATGGTAGAAAGATTTTTAACGCAAACTTCGTTTACTTCAGAGGAAGATTTCAAGGCGAATTTGCACTTTAAGGTACCCGAGAATTTTAATTTTGCTTATGACGTCATGGACGTATGGGCAGAAGAAAGACCAGATAAGTTAGCATTGCTATGGACCAATGAGCAGGGCGCAGAGTTAAGATTTACGTTTCAGGACTTAAAAGAACAAACAGACCAGACCGCTGCTTATTTTCAGAGTCTGGGCATTGGGCATGGCGACAAAGTAATGCTCATCTTGAAGCGTCATTACCAATGGTGGCTCGCCATGCTGGGCTTGCATAAATTAGGAGCGGTAGCCATCCCTGCCACCCACATGCTAACCACGCACGACATCATCTATCGCAATCAGCGAGCCAGTGTCAAAGCCATTGTCTGTGCAGACGATACCTATATTATTGAGCAAATTCGAGCAGCCTTACCCAAGAGTCCAACCGTTGAAACGGTGATTAGCATTGGAGAAACCGTACATCCAGAATTCCACAACTGGGAGAAAGAATGGAAACAAGCACCTCCATTTGTTCGTCCCAAATACGTGAACTCTAACGAAGACACCATGCTGATGTATTTTACCAGTGGTACCAGTGGTGAACCAAAGATGGTGGCGCACGACTTTCTATATGCCTTGGGACACATCACGACGGGCGTTTACTGGCACAATCTGCAAGAAGATAGCATCCATCTCACAGTGGCGGACACGGGATGGGGAAAAGCTGTTTGGGGGAAGCTCTATGGACAATGGTTTGCAGGAGCGGTTGTTTTTGTCTATGATCATGAGAAATTTAATGCACCATCACTCATGAGACAAATGGAGAAATACCATATCACCTCGTTTTGCGCACCACCAACGGTCTATCGCTTTATGATTCGAGAAGACTTTTCCAAGTACGACTTGAGTGCCCTGCGCTATTGTACCACCGCAGGCGAAGCCCTCAACCCTGCTGTGTACCAAAAGTTTTTCCAACTAACAGGCATCCAACTCATGGAAGGCTTTGGGCAAACCGAGACCACCATGACATTAGGAACATTCCCATGGCAGACACCTAAGCCAGGCTCTATGGGAAAACCCAATCCGCAATATGACGTACAACTACTCAGAAGCGATGACACACAATGCGAGGATGGCGAAAAGGGCGAAATCTGTATCTATATCGGAAATAATAAACCAATCGGTTTGTTCAAAGGTTATTACCGTGACCAAAACCTAACACTAAAAATATGGCACCATGGCTATTACCATACAGGAGATATGGCATGGCGCGATCAAGACGGCTATTACTGGTTTGTCGGTCGCTCGGACGATGTCATTAAGAGTTCAGGCTATCGCATCGGTCCGTTCGAGGTAGAGAGTGCACTCATGACCCACCCTGCTGTTGTAGAGTGTGCTATCACGGGCGTACCCGATGACATTCGTGGCATGGTGGTGAAAGCTACTGTGGTATTGGCGGATGAATGGAAGTCGAAAGCCGATGACACGCTCATCAAGGAGTTGCAAAATCACGTGAAGCACGAAACGGCTCCCTACAAATATCCCCGTGTCATCGAGTTTGTGGACGAACTGCCAAAGACCATCAGTGGAAAAATTCGTCGAGTGGAAATCAGAGAGAAAGATAACCAAAAGCAATCATAGATTGCCAACAATATTGCAAAAAACGCTGTACAGAATTCTGCACAGCGTTTTTTCTTAAATATAGCAAATGCTATTCATCTTATTTCAATACGCCTAATTCTTTACCAATCTTGATAAATGCAGCAATACACTTATCCAATTGTTCACGCGTATGAGCAGCAGAGAGCTGAACACGAATACGAGCCTCGCCTTTGGGCACTACTGGGTAGTAGAAACCAGTCACGTAGATGCCCTCTTCGAGCAATTTGGCAGCATACTTCTGCGACAAAGGTGCATCGTACAGCATCACTGCACAAATAGCACTTTGTGTAGGTTTGATGTCAAAACCAGCTTCCATCATCTTGTCGCGGAAATATTCCACATTCTCTACCAAGTGATCGTGCAAGCTATTGCTTTCTTTCAACATCTTGAACACCTCTAAACTGGCGCCAATAATGCCAGGTGCCAACGAGTTGGAGAAGAGATAAGGACGACTGCTTTGGCGCAGCATCTCGATAATCTCTTTTCGACCTGTCGTAAATCCACCAAGCGCACCGCCAAACGCCTTGCCTAAAGTGCCTGTATAGATGTCTACTCTACCGTAAGTGTGCATGAGTTCACTCACACCATGTCCAGTTGCACCAACGACACCTGCCGAGTGACTTTCGTCTACCATCACCAGTGCATCGTACTTTTCTGCCAAATCGCATATTTTATCTATCGGTGCCACATTGCCATCCATAGAGAATACGCCATCGGTGCAGATGATACGGAAACGCTGTGCCTGTGCTTCTTGCAAACACTTCTCCAGCTCCTCCATATTGGCATTGGCATAACGATAACGCTTCGCCTTGCAAAGACGTACACCGTCGATAATGGAGGCATGGTTCAACGAGTCGGATATAATGGCATCCTCATCGGTGAGCAACGCACCAAACAAACCACCGTTGGCATCAAAACAAGCCGCATAGAGAATGGTATCGTCGGTTTTGAAATAATCAGAAATGGCTGCCTCCAACTCTTTATGAGCGTCTTGTGTACCACAGATAAAGCGTACTGAAGACATGCCGAAACCGCGACGATCCATCATCTTCTTGGACGCTTCGATGAGTCGTGGATGATTGGAGAGACCTAAATAATTATTGGCACAGAAGTTCAACACTTCCTTTCCTTTTACTTGGATTGCCGCATCCTGCGGACTTTCAATGATTCTCTCCTCTTTATAAAGTCCTGCTTCTCTTAGCTTTTCGAGGCTCTGGCTAAGATGTTCTTTCATTTTACCGTACATAAGATTTAGATTTAAATGATTCTACTTACAAAGTAAGACAATATTTTTGAGACCACAGCGTGTTAAGTGTTATTTTTTATAAAATAAAATGACGGCGGGCATGCAAATTCTTAGTCTTTCATGTGTCATTGTCAAAAAAAAGTTGTTATTTTGCAAACAGAATCTTTTAGAGCTAACTCTCAAAAACAAATAGAATGAAGAACATTTTAGTAATAGGTTCAACTGGACAAATCGGTTCGGAGTTGACCCGAGAATTACGTAAAAATTATGGTAACGAAAATGTAGTAGCTGGGTATATTCCGGGTGCTGAGCCTACTGGCGAATTGAAAGAAAGCGGTCCTTCCGCCATTGCTGATGTAACCAATCCTCAGCAAATCGCAGAAGTAGTGAAATCTTATCACATCGACACCATTTATAACTTGGCGGCATTGCTGTCGGTCGTTGCCGAGTCAAAGCCACGGTTGGCATGGAAGATAGGAATTGATGGTTTGTGGAACATCTTAGAGGTGGCTCGTGAGAACCATTGTGCTGTGTTTACGCCCAGCTCTATTGGCTCATTCGGTCCTACCACGCCACACGACATGACGCCACAGGACACCATTCAACGTCCCAAGACGATCTACGGCGTATCTAAGGTAACCACCGAATTGCTCAGCGATTACTATTTTCATAAATATGGTGTAGACACTCGTGCCGTAAGATTTCCAGGCGTTATCTCGTACGTCACTCCTCCCGGAGGTGGCACGACCGATTATGCTGTAGACATTTATTATAATGCGGTACGTGGCGACCAGTTTGTCTGTCCTATTCAGGCTGGTACAAAGATGGATATGATTTACATGCCCGATGCGCTAAAGGCTGCCATGATGATTATGGAGGCTAATCCCGACAAACTCATTCATCGCAATGCTTTCAATATCGCATCCATGAGTTTCGATCCAGAAGAGATTTATGCCGCTATTAAGAAATACAAACCCGAATTTGAAATGGTATATCAGGTAGACCCCTTGAAACAAAGTATTGCAGAGAGCTGGCCTAACATGATGGACGATACTTGTGCCCGCAACGAATGGCAGTGGAAGCCAACCTACGATTTGGATAGTATGACAAAGGACATGTTAGAAAAGCTTACCATCAAGTTAGGATGTTAGACGCATCGACTCGATGACAACGAACGATATTGATAGGGAGAAAAGATTTAATCTTTCTCCCTTTTTGTTTTTCATGATTGACGAGATTTTCGAGACAAATACTACAAATCTCCTCTCCTAATCGCCTCCATCACATTCGCAGGAGGGCGATGGGCTTCAAGTTCACCTTTCATGAAATCCATGTATGGAGCCACATGTTCGAAGAATTGATAATATCCCTTACACAAATAATTCAACCCAGGCTCCCCTTGCTCCGTGGTAGAAAACCTGTTCTTCGGACATTCCCCGTAACACGCAAAGAGATAGGTGCACTGCTTACACTGCTGTGGCAACGACAAATATTTATTTTGCCCGAATGCTCGTTGGCGTTCACTGTACATCATTTCGGTTAAAGTTTTATCTTTGATATTCCCCAGTAAATAAGCTGGGAATACAAAGTGGTCGCACGAATACACGTCTCCATTGTATTCCATTACTCCCGCATGACCGCACTGCTTTGCCATGGTGCAAAGCGAACCATCCACTCCCATCCAATTGGCAAGGGTTACATCAAAGATCTGTATGAAAGTTTTTCCCACATCGTTGCGCACCCACTCATCAAAAATGGTACAAAGAAAATGCCCCCACTGTTCTGGAGACACAGAGAAGTCAGCCAACTGCCCTTCGCCACCGTCAGCCATTGACGCTAAGTGTCGCCCATCACCATGAGGTAAGATACGCTCAACAATGGGAGTGAACTGGATATAATGACAGCCTAAGTCCTTAAAAAACCGATAGAACTCCAAAGGATAATCTGCATTAAAATCGTTCACCACAGCCATGGCATTCCAGTCTACCGCATATTTCTCAAGGCATCGAATGCCTCTCATCACCTCATGCCATGAAGGTTTCCCTGTACGACTGCGTCGATATTCATCATGAAACTCTTGCGGTCCGTCTATTGAGACGCCTACTAACCACCCGTGATTGTGAAAAAAGCGTGCCCATCGGTCATCTATCAGTGTACCATTCGTCTGAATGGTATTATCAATGTGTTTTCCTTGCCCATATTGCCATTGGAGCTTCACCACCTTTTCATAAAACGAAAGCGGACGCATCAGCGTTTCTCCTCCATGCCAACAAAACATGATGTGCTGCATCGTCTGACTTTCGATATATTGCTTGACAAACCTTTCCAACAGTTCATCGCTCATCACATGCCGCACGTCACCCTGATAAAGCTTCGATTTCTCCAAATAATAACAATATTCACAAGCCAAGTTACACGAAGCACCAACGGGCTTGGTCATCACATAAAGGGGATGCGAAAAGGGTGAAGCTATTTCCATTCAGAATGACATTGATTTTAGGCTGGTTCTATAAATTAGCTTTATTAGTTTATGGTTGGCTTTCTCCTTCTATATATTGCTCCATAAAGATATGTTCGCCGTCATAGACAACATAGGTAAACTGTGTTATCCAGTCTCCGATGATGAACATTCGCACCTGATGACTTAGCATCAAATCAAGTTCTATATGTCGATGTCCGTAAATATAATAATCCACATTGTCATGAGCCTGCATGTACTGTTTGGTAAACTGTACTAAATATTCATGACTCTCGCCCATGTATGGCAGTTCTTTGCCTTCTTTTCTTTTTAAGCGGCTGTGCTTTGCCCAAGTCTGTCCTAACCACATTCCCCAGCGAGGATGAATGGCATTGAAAAGATGTTGGCAGATAGAATTATGAAACACCTTCCGCAATAATTGAAACTTATGATCAGGGTCTCCCAATCCGTCGCCATGTGCTAAATAAAATACCTTGCCGTAAATTTCTGTCGTCAAAGGTTTGCGATGCAGAATTACCCCACACTCCTGTTCCAGATAGCCATAGGTCCAAATGTCATGATTGCCTATAAAGTAATGAACTTCAACGCCCAAGTCGGTCAACTCGCTGACTTTCCCTAAGAACCGTGTATAACCTTTTGGCACAACATAGCGATACTCGTTCCAGAAGTCGAACATGTCACCCAAGAGGTAAACAGCAGAAGCCCGATGCTTAATACTATCTAAGAATCGCACCAGTCGTCTCTCATGTGTGCGCCGATGGTCTATCGCCCATGAGCCAAGGTGAGCATCCGAAAGGAAATATACATTTTTCATACTCTGATTTTATTTATCCATACCAGTGACAGCGCAAGTCTTAATCGAATCCCAACTCTACTCTCGCCTCTTCACTCATCATACTTTGATCCCAAGCGGGTTCAAAGACTAAGTTCACTACACAAGCGGTGATTCCATCCAGACTCTCTACTTTGCTGCGCACATCCTCTAAGATGAAGTCAGCAGCAGGACAGTTGGGAGCCGTGAAGGTCATATCTAAATCAACCGTATGGTTGTCCTTCACGTCTATTTTATAAATCATTCCCAAATCAAAAATATTGACTGGTATTTCAGGATCGTACACCGTTTTGAGTACATCTACTATTTTTTCTTCAATGTTTGTTTTTTCTTGTAAAGTCATCATATCTGATAAGTTTTTTTGCTTGCAACACGAATATCAATCACTCTAAAAGCCAAGGGGAAAAGAAGATACAAAGTTTTATATGATTAACGGTAATCATTGGATACTAAGTAAAAATCTTTTTAGCCTAACACAACATCAAGCGTCATCATCAGCAAGAATCCAATCGCAAAACCAATGGTACTCCAATCGCTATGCTCGCCTTGGGACGCTTCAGGAATCAGTTCCTCTATCACAACGTAAAACATAGCACCAGCGGCAAACGACAGCATAAACGGAAGCGTAGGGGTAAGCAAGGCTGCCAATAAGATAACCAAAGCAGAACCTACTGGTTCTACTACTCCACTCAAACTGCCCATTACAAACGAGTACCGTTTACTTTTTCCTTCTGCTTTTAGCGGCATTGAGATGATAGCTCCTTCGGGAATGTTCTGTATGGCAATACCCAATGAAAGTGTCATCGCTGCTGCAACAGATATACCCATATCCCCTTGTAACACGCCTGCTACGACTACACCGACAGCCATTCCTTCAGGAAAATTGTGTATAGTCACTGCTAATATGAGCATGGCCGTACGACTTAATCGAGAGCGAGGTCCTTCTGGTTTAACACTCCCCAAATGCAAGTGAGGCGTAATATGATCCAATAGCAACAAAAAAGCTATACCAATAGCAAAGCCGATGACAGCAGGGAACACTTGCCATTTGCCCATGTCTGCCCACTGCTCCATACTCGGTATAATGAGCGACCATATAGAAGCTGCCACCATCACGCCCGAAGCAAAGCCTAACAAGGCTTTTTGCAATAACTGTGACATTTGTTCTTTCATAAAAAAGACAAATGCTGAACCTAATACAGTTCCAGCGAGTGGCATTGATAAAATTAAAAGTATATCACTATTCATGATTTCTTATATTGATATGAGAAGAACAGCAGCATGTTCCGTTTTTGATGAATACTTGCTGAAGCTGGTTACAAATTTACATAAAAACTATGATTTATAAGCCAGTAGAACTAAGAAAGTGCTTTTTCTTTCTATCAAATAATAAGAATTATTGAAAAAAAGAAGATTAAAAGTTTATTCTCTTAAAATACATAAAACTGTCACAAACTCAACGAACGCTATTTTTTACCTCCATTGACGAAATAAATAGCTCCCGTTGCGAGTAGCGCAAAGACGAAACTTTCCCAGGTCATGATATGAGCAAGGGTGAGCTGGTCTGACTGGAAGAAGAAATAATACACCAAATTACACAGCCAGCAAATAGCTACCAAGAGCACAAATAAAAAAAGATATTTCTTCATACTTCTATTCATTTATTATAAAAACCATCATCACTGGCGTGCCTTTCTCCGCACTGCATTCCTCTCTCTATAACACTCTGCCTTCCTCTCGATAACTGTAATAACGACGGTCGGTGACAATGATATGATCGAGAAAGTAGATGCGCATCAATTGCGAGGCTTCTTGAACACGCTTCGTGAGTCGGTCGTCTTCGGTACTGGGAAAGGCTTGATTGCTGGGATGATTGTGGCAAAGTGCCAACACCGTGGCATTGCTCAACACCGCCTCGCGCATAATCACTCGCACATCCACAGCGGTCTCACTTATTCCGCCATGACTGATGCGCATCGCTTTGATGAGCTTGTAACGCTGGTTCATCAGTAATATCCAAGCCTCTTCCACATCCAAGTCTTGCATGCGTGGGTGCATATACTCGTAAATCGCCAACGCCGAACTTAAGTCTGCACGCTCTTCGGCTTTCTCCATGGCACGTCGCTTACCCAACTCACATGCGGCAAGAATGGTAATGGCTTTCGCAGGTCCTATTCCTTTATAATGTGTAAGTTCTTGAAGGGTTTGCTTTCCTAATGTATTGAGATTATTGTTGCAGTCGTTCAACAAACGTTTCATCAAATCCACAGCACTTTCATCTACCGAACCAGAGCCTATCAAGATAGCCAACAGTTCGGCAGGCGACAGGGCACTCGCCCCTAATCGTTCCATCTTTTCACGTGGGCGGTCGGCTTCTGCCCAATGAACTATGGAGAGACGTTCAGAGATAGGCGGTGTGACTTCCTCCTCCCGCTTATCTTGCGAGGACGAAGAGCCAACCTTCTCTGTGGCGTTATGTTTCCGTTGCACTGTCATGGCATGAAATGATTGATGCTATTTGGCATCCTTGCTTCGCCTGAAACGGCAAAGCTTTATTTATAAAAGGTTTTATCAAAAGCATGAAACTCGTCGCGTCCACGCATACACCGTTGATACCAAGCACTCATAAAGCCTAAACCATAACCAAACAGTTGTATAAAAGCAGCACGGACACTGAGTAAACCAATTTTAAGGCTCTCATTCTTTGTCCACGAATCTATCACAATGGCTCCGCAATACAAGACCAGCGGTAAGAGACCTGTCATGAACAAAATGAGTCCCATGTTTGGTTCTTCGGCAACACTGCTTGGTTTTGACCACAAAATCAAGCCAAATATCATCAAGAAACACAGGAAAATTACCCCTAAGGTAAACACAGTTGGAAGCAAATGCACCAATTTTAAGCTCTTCGGATGACGCTTGTACAGATTGACGCGCGCAATGCCACTGTTATACACTTGGCGGAAGAACTTCTTAAAGTCGGTACGACGCTTATGCCACACCCAAGCATGGGGGAACAACCTACACGTGTAGCCTGCCTTGAAGATACGAATAGAAAAATCAATATCCTCTCCAAAACGCATCTTACTAAATCCACCCAATTGTTGGAAAGCCTCTCGCCGAATTCCCATATTATACGACCTTGGGTAGAATTTATCCAAGCGTTTCTTACCACCACGAATACCACCTGTGGTAAAGAAAGAAGTCATGGCATAAGAAATGGCTTTCTGGGTGTCCGTAAACGAAGCATGCGCACGGTCAGGACCACCAAAGGCATCTGCAGGCGAGGTTGCCAATTCTTTTTCTATCTCAACGAAATAATCGTGAGGCACCACCACATCACTGTCCAAGATGATGAGATAGTCGCCCGAAGCTCGTTCTGCACCGTAGTTGCGAGTCTGTCCCGGACCACTGTTTGACTTCAGTAAATACTTGATGTCCAAAAATGACTCGTATTTTTTACATACTTCTTCGCAGGGGCAAGTAGAGCCGTCTTCAATAATCAAGACTTCAAAGTCCGTAAACGCTTGCTTACAAAGACTCTCCAGCAATTCATCTACTTCGTCTGGACGATTATAAACAGGAACGATAACACTGTATTTCATAAATTTAGATAGTTGACGAGTTTTTTAGTTGACAAGTTGACGAGTTGACAAGTTGATGGTTTCGATGCAGTGTAATATGGATTTCGATGCAACGCAGTACGGATTTCGATGCAGCGCACTGCGAACGGCAGACTCGTCATCAACTTTAAAGTAAAAGAGGTTACAACACCCATTCCGATGCAGTAACCTCTCATTCTTCCCCTCTATAAAGAGAGACTTGTATATGCTTTATAAAAGTCTTTTATTCGCTCACGCGGTTCAGGTAACTGCCGTCGCGCGTATCTACTTGTATCAGCTCGCCTTCGTTGACAAACAAAGGTACGCGTACCTCAACACCAGTCTCTAATGTAGCAGGCTTGGTGGCATTGGTAGCAGTGTTTCCTTTGATACCGGGTTCAGAATGAGTGATGCGAAGCACTGTCTTTACTGGCATTTCTGCCAACAACACACTGCCATCGCTGGTATCGGTGACTACCTCTACGATGTCGCCTTCTTTCATAAAGTCACCTCCTGTTACCGACTCTTTGGGCAAAGGAATCTGCTCAAAAGTCTCTTGGTTCATGAAAATGCAACCAGTTGCATCCTCATAAAGATATTGATAGGGACGACGCTCTACACGAACATCTTCCAACTTAAAGTTAATCTGGAAAGTACGCTCCAATACACGACCATCAGAAACATTCTTTAACTTTGTAATCATGACAGTGTTACCCTTACCGGGCTTTCTGTGTTGGAAATCTATACAAGTCCAAATTTTACCGTCAAGACGGATACAAGTTCCAATCTTAATTTCCTGTGAATTAATCATTGTTTGCTATCTTAGTTTTTAAAAATATTTTTCTTCTATGCCTTATAAAAGCGATGCAAAGTTACAAATAAATTGCAAAAAAGCAGTCTTTTTTCGGTGAAAATTAGTCAATTTCTTTGTTATTCCGAAAATAATGAGTACTTTTGCACCCCAAAGCGTACGAAACAATAACGATAAATATAAAAAACAATGAAAAGAACATTTCAGCCCCACAATAGAAGAAGGGTGAACAAGCATGGATTCCGTGAGAGAATGTCAACCAAGAACGGTCGTCGCGTATTGGCAAACCGTCGCGCACATGGACGTAAAAAGTTAACCGTTTCTGACGAAAATCACGGTAAGTAATTGGCGTGAAACCATACGCCTTACGTCAAAAAGCAGCAAGAAATTCCTATCTTCTTGCTGCTTTTTGTATCAATAACGCCCAATGTGAGATCATGGAGCGCAAGAGTGACAAGCCATTCTACTTTACGCAGCTAAAGTGCTCCCGCTGAAGCATGGAGATAAGGTGCTTATTACATTGTTTTAAGGCTGTTATCTCCATGGAGTAAGGGCGTTATAACATTATTATAAGAACGCCACCTGAAAGCGCCGCTCGAAAGGGCATAAAACAACACACAGAAAAAACCAAAGGTTTTATTTTGTACTATCTTTGGTTTACATTATCTTTGCAATTAATAACCTGCACCTATTATAGAAAATAAGCAAACAGGCGTGGGCTGCGATCTCTATGGAGACAGTATAGTCAACAGGTTTTAAGACAAAGCGAATGAAATCGTCGGAATTCTTGGGTAAATTGAAAAGTTTTTATCTGTGGGGAAATCTCCTCGCCATGCTATTGGTGGTGCTCGTTATGGGCATCGGCGTACGCTATGGGCTAAACTGGTACACCCACCATGGAGAAGCCATCATGATTCCGAATGTGAAGAAAAAATCGTTTACTGAAGCCGAAAGCATCTTAAAACAAATGGGACTCAAAGCGGTTGTCAGTGATACGGGATACGTGAAAACATTGCCTCCCGATTGTGTCTTAGAGCAAAGTCCTGCTGCTGGTGAAAAGGTGAAAGCAGGTCGTATTATCTATCTCACCATCAATGCCTCCAAATCACCCACTATTACCTTGCCCGATGTTATTGACAACAGCTCTCTGCGAGAGGCAATAGCAAAACTTTCTGCAATGGGATTCAAGGTGGGAATGCCACAGTTTATCCCAGGGGAGAAGGATTGGGTATATGGCATCTTGGTGCGAGGAAAGCACGTAGCTGCTGGTGACAGGATTTCGATTGAAGACTCGTTGATTATCCAAGCAGGAAATGGCATGAGAGATGAAGCCGATTCGGTGAATTACATCGACCCCGTTTATCCTGAGTACAATGACGCATCCGATGAGGATGTGGACCAGTTTGTAGAAGTGAGTGGACCTGTGGAAGAATCGGCAAAGCCCAACCAAACGCCAACCAAAGGGGAGACGACTCCGGATGCACAGAAAGAAACGCCAGCGCCCAAGAAGAGCTACCCCAAGAACCCCCAACCTGCGGAGCCAGCAACACCAAGGAAGGTGAAGCCTTCTCCACAGAAGACACCCGTACACACGCCCAAAAAAAAATAAATGTTAGAAGAGACTAACGACATATCGCTGATAGAAGACGAGGATGATCAACAGCTGTATGAGCATTTTCGTGTGGTGGTAGACAAGAATCAGGAGCCATTGCGTATTGACAAATATATGTTTGAGCGTCTGAAACATTCCAGTCGTAACCGCATACAGAAAGCTGCGGATGCAGGATTTGTACATGTAAACGACCAGCCCGTAAAGAGCAATTACAAGGTTCGCCCGTTAGATGTGATTACGCTCATGTTGGATGCGCCTCAACACGACAGCACCATTGAGGCGGAAGAGATTCCTCTCAACATTGTGTACGAAGACACCGAAGTCATGGTAGTGAACAAACCAGCTGGCATGGTGGTGCATCCCGGGGCAGGAAACTTTCATGGCACGCTCATTAACGCTGTGGCATGGCATCTCAAAGACTTACCAACCTTTGATGCGAACGACCCCGCTGTGGGACTGGTTCATCGCATTGACAAAGACACCAGTGGGCTGTTAGTCATTGCCAAAACGCCAGATGCCAAGACAAAGTTGGGACTACAGTTCTTCAACAAGACCACCCACCGCAGCTACCACGCTTTGGTGTGGGGCAATTTCAATGAAGAGGAAGGGCGCATCGAGGGAAATATTGCACGCGATCCCAAAGACCGATTGCGTATGTGCGTATTCCCTCCAGACAGTGCTGTGGGCAAAACGGCAATCACTCATTACCGAGTATTAGAGCGATTTGGCTATGTCACGCTGATAGAGTGCATCCTCGAAACGGGGCGAACACATCAAATCCGTGCCCACATGAAACACATTGGGCATCCTCTATTTGGCGACGAGCGATATGGCGGAATGGAGATTCTTCGTGGACAGCGTAGCTCAACGTATAAAGCATTTATACAAAACTGCCTCAACCTCTGTCATCGCCAAGCATTACATGCCAAGACCTTGGGCTTCGTACATCCGAAAACCAATCGAGAAATGAACTTCACGTCCGATTTACCCGAGGACATGCAGCAACTCTTACAAAAATGGCGCGTGTACATACATGGCACAACCATAGACACTTTTGATTATTAAACAAGATATTGTTCTTATATGAAAAATTTGAAAAGAAACATTGCCATCGTTTGTGGTGGCGACTCATCAGAATACGACGTGTCTTTACGCTCTGCGCAAGGGCTCTATTCGTTCTTTGACAAAGAACGTTACCAGGTATTTATTGTCACGATACGAGGGCTCGACTGGAATGTGTGCTTGGAGGATGGTAGCACTGTCAAAGTGGATAGAAACGACTTTTCCTTTGTTCACAACGGCAAGTCGACCATCTTCGACTATGCTTACATCACCATTCATGGCACACCAGGCGAGAATGGTATCATACAGGGCTACTTTGAATTGGTGGACATTCCCTATTCCACTAGTGGAGTCTTGGTGGAAGCCCTGACCTTCAACAAGTTTGTTCTGAACCGCTATCTGGCTTCGTTTGGCGTCAAGGTGGCAAAAAGCATCTTGTTAAGGCGTGGTGAGGAATCAATGATTTCTGAACAAGAAATAGAGGCACAGTTGGGCATGCCATGCTTTGTCAAACCCGTTGCTGATGGGTCCAGCTTCGGAGTTACAAAAGTAAAAAACTCAGACCAGTTAGCACCTGCATTGCGGGTTGCTTTTATGCAGAACGAGGCTGCCATGATTGAGAGCTATATGAAGGGAGTGGAGCTGTCGATTGGCTGTTATAAGACGAGCGAGAAAGCTGTTGTCTTTCCTGCAACAGAAGTCGTAACGAGCAATGAGTTCTTTGATTATGATGCCAAATACAACGGTCAGGTGCAGGAAATCACACCAGCACGCATCGCCGACGACACAGCCAAGAAGGTTGCCGAAGAGACCAGTAAGATTTATGACATTCTACATTGCAACGGCATTATCCGCATTGACTACATTATTACAAAAGACGAGCAAGGGAACGACGTAGTGAACATGCTCGAAGTCAACACCACTCCGGGCATGACTGCCACCAGTTTCATCCCTCAACAGGTACGGGCTGCAGGACTGAACATCACAGAAGTGTTGACCGAAATCGTAGAAAACCAATTTTAGACATACCATGCATACCCCAAAAGAATTTGATGACATTCGGCCTTTTGAGCCAGAGGAGCTTCAAGAAGTTTACAACCGGCTGCTCGACAATCAGCAATTTCAGCGTGTACTGTCCTATTTTTATCCCGATGTCCCATTGGAGAAGATTGGTGCGCGCATGCGGGCTTGCACAACAAACTTAGCCTTTCAGAAAGTTTTCGGGAACGAATTTGTGACGTTTGTGCTCAACCGAGCTGCAAAGAGTTGGGATATGAACCACAGTGCCATCAGCCCTGAACACAACTACACGTTCATGAGTAACCACAGAGACATTGTACTCGACTCTGCCATTCTGTCTAAGTTGCTCATCGATGCGGATTTTAAGACTACCTGCGAGATTGCCATTGGCGACAATCTGCTATCGCTACCTTGGGTGAAAGACTTGGTAAGAGTGAACAAATCTTTTATCGTCAAGCGCAGTGCCTCTTTTCGTGAAATGCTGACCTCCAGCAAAACACAGTCCAGATACATGCACTTTGCCATTCAGGAAAAGAAAGAAAATATATGGATTGCACAACGGGAAGGGCGTGCGAAAGACTCGGATGACAGAACCTCTGAAAGTATTCTAAAGATGATGTCTATGGGCGGCGAAGGGAGTATTGTTGAGCGACTCACGCAGCTGCACATCGTTCCCATGACCATCTCTTATGAATATGACCCATGTGACTATCTGAAAGCTGCCGAGTTTCAACTGAAACGCGACAATCCTGATTGGAAGAAAGGACCACAAGATGATATTATCAGTATGCAGACAGGTATTATGGGCTACAAAGGACACGTTCATTATCACTGCTCCTCTTGCATAGACGAGTATTTGCAAACCTTAGATTCGGAGATGCCCAAGAACGAATTGTATGCCACTATTGTGCGTCACATCGACCGAGAGATACATCGACACTATCGCCTGTTCCCGAACAACTACATTGCGCATGACCTTTTGACAGGAAAGGACGAGCAGACTGCCCATTATCAGCCCGCAGATAAGGTCAACTTTGAACGTTATCTCTCTGAACAGCTGGAGAAGATTACCGTACCACAGCCTGACATCGCCTTTTTGCGTGAGCGGATATTGACCATGTATGCCAATCCTTTAAGAAACTATTGGGCAGCATGCAAATAAAACATTGGGTACTCTTCGCTCTACTCGGGTTGTTCACAGCCTGCACCATCAATTCCTATGACAAGGGAGATGGGCGCTACTCGTATCTACGTGCCGAGATGACAGAAATCCATACCTCGGCAAAGAATAAGGTCGACTATGCATGGACGGATGAGGGAAAGAAGTTATCTTTCACGGTACCGTTCACTTGTTCGTGGGCTCATGTACCAGACAGCGTGTATCGCGCGATGCTATATTACACCCAAGACGAAGAATCGACCGTAGGAATGACAGCCCTCCATGTATGGGTGTTGCGCCCTCAAAAGGCACCGAAGAGGATTCCTTCCGACCCTGTGCAATTAGAAGGTTGCTGGATGAGTAAATCGCAACAGTACTTGAATATAAGAATTGGCGTGATGACAGGCACTCCAGAAGACACGATGTTGCAGCAGAAAATTGGAATTGTCACCCAAAAGAACACGCATCATGCCAATGGCAAGGAGACCCATGACTTGCGCTTATTCCACCATCAAAACAACGTTCCCAGCTATTACGCACGCACATTTTATATCAGCATCCCCACAGACGTTTATAAAAAAGGAGATACCCTCAGTTTTTCTGTAAACACCTATCGCGGTTGGGTGAAGAAAAGCTTTGCTTTGAAATAAGAGCAGAAAGAGCTTTTAAGCGATAAAAAACTTTGAAATTTGCGTGTGTAAAGCGACGTTCCACCCACCTATAGACACAGCAGCAAAAAGGGGATACACCGTTTGGCATATCCCCTTTGCTCATTATTATATCGAGAGAATTATTTTCCGTTCACCAATCGCATGGTGTCGCGGGCGATGACAATCTCCTCATCGGTAGGAATCACACAAACCGTCACCTTGGAATCGGGAACAGAGATGACAGCTTCCTTGCCACGAACCTTGTTGGCTTCAGCGTCCATCTTCACACCCAAGAACTCTAATCCACTACAAGCCTCGAGGCGAGTACCTATCTGATTCTCGCCTACGCCAGCTGTCCACACGATGATATCAACGCCTCCCATGACAGCAGCGTATGCGCCGATGTATTTCTTGATGCGGTAATTGTACATCTTCAGTGCCAACTGAGCTTGTTCGTTGCCTTCATCGGCTGCCGATTCTATCTCGCGCATGTCTGATGAGATGCCGGTAATACCGAGTACGCCACTCTCCTTATTCAGAAAGTCGGCCATCTCTTGAGGCTTCTTGCCTAACTTCTCCATGAGATAGGTAACAGCAGATGGGTCGATGTCGCCCGAACGCGAGCCCATCATCACACCAGCCAAGGGGGTCAATCCCATGGAGGTATCGATGCACTTGCCGCCCTTGATGGCTGTAACACTGGCACCATTGCCGATGTGGCAGGTGATGATGCGCATGTCCTTGATGTCCTTACCTAAGAATTCGCACACACGTTGTGACACATATTTGTGACTGGTGCCATGGAAGCCGTAACGACGTACATGATATTTTTTGTACAGTTCGTATGGCACTGCATAGAGGTAAGCATAATCGGGCATGGTGCTATGGAACGCATTGTCGAACACACACACCTGTGGTGTGGTGGGCATGAGTGCATCCACGGCACGCAAGCCACGCAGGTGACCTGCATTGTGTACAGGAGCCAAATCGCACAGGCTCTCGATTCCGTCTTCTACGTGCTGATCTACAATCACGCTATCCTCGAACAGGTCGCCGCCTTGCACGATACGATGCCCCACTGCGTCAATCTCGTTTAAGGACTTAATAGCCCCAATTTCGGGGTCGGTGAGCAGAGAGAACACGAAGTTCACACCTTCTTTGTGGTCGGGCATGTCGTGCATGATTTTCTTCTTCTCGCCATTGGGCAAGGTTACTTTCACAAAGGCCTCATCGAGACCAATACGTTCTACACCTCCCTGAGCCAACACTGACTCGTCGGTCATGTTGTAGAGTTTATACTTGATAGAGCTGCTTCCGCAGTTTAATACTAAGATGTTCATTTATAAGTTTTTAAGTTTTTAAGTTGATGAGTTTATAAGTTTTTTTAGTTGACGAGTTCACGAGTTGACGAGTTGTTAGTTTATGAATTATGAATTAGGAATTATGAATTATTCCGAGTTCACGAGTTGTTGATTTATGAATTATGAATTAAGAATTATGAATTATTCCGAGTTCGCTCGTCAACTATATCACTTCTCCTCCTCTTTCTTGGCATCTTGTGCCTGGCAAGCGGTGATGGCAACCATATAATAGATGTCATCTACCGAGCAACCACGGCTAAGATCGTTCACTGGGCGTGCAATTCCTTGCAAGATAGGTCCTATGGCGATGGCATTGCCCAAGCGTTGTACCAGCTTGTAGCCAATGTTTCCTACTTCCAAATTGGGAACCACCAATACGTTGGCATTGCCAGCGATAGCACTTCCCGGTGCTTTCTTTTGTCCTACCGACATCACTAAAGCGGCATCGGCTTGTAACTCGCCATCGATTTTGAGTTGTGGTGCACGCTGCTTTGCTAATTTTGTAGCTTCAGCAACCTTGGACACCACTTCATGAGAGGCACTGCCCTTAGTAGAGAAGCTCAACATCGCTACGCGTGGTTCCTTGAAACCTGCCACACTCTTTGCCGTTTCAGCGGTAGTCACGGCAATTTGAGCCAACTGATCCACATCAGGAACAGGGGTAACTGCCACGTCACCCATAACCACTACACCATTTTCGCCATACTCCTTTGCCTGCGTAATCAACAGCATGGCACCACTCACGCAAGTGACACCGGGCGCACACTTGATGATTTGCAATGCTGGGCGCAAAGTATCTCCTGTCGTACTCAAGGCTCCGCTAATCTGTCCATCGGCACCTTCGGTCTTGATAATCATGCAACCTAAGTATAAAGGATTCTTCACCAACTCGCGTGCTTGCTCAATGGTCATACCCTTTTTCTTTCTAAGTTCGGCTAACAGCGAAGCATATTCTTCACTCTTGGGATTGTTTTCAGGGTCAATGATGGTAGCCTTGCCGATATTCTTCAGCGCTCGCGCTTCTGCCATTTTTTGAATCTCCGTTGGGTTACCAATCAAGATGATGTCTGCAATGTCGTCGGCCAATACACGGTCAGCGGCACGTAGCGTTCGCTCCTCCAATGCTTCGGGGAGCACAATACGTTGTTTGTCGGCTTTTGCTCGCTCAACAATTTGCTGTAATAAATCCATGATGTTGTTATTTATATTTTGATTTGTGTCATAATAGCGGCATCCACATGCCTTCAACCTCCGCTGGACACCGATGTTAAAAGAAGTGGGAATCCATTGGCATCCATCAAGATTGCAGTTGCAAAAATAACAAATATTATCGACATGCGGAATGAAACGCCCATAAAAATACCAAACATCGCAAAAAGGACTGTATTCCACGAAAGAATACAGTCCTCAGTTTATATTTTGAATCTACTTGATGAAGGCGTCCATCTCTTTATAGCAACAACGCTATAGAAGGACGTTACCCTATTAAGGATTCTGTTTCAAGTTAGGATTAGCATTGATTTCCTTTACAGGAAGTTGATGCAAGAATTCCTTGGCGTCTGTTGCCATCTTCTTTTGTGCAGAAGCCTTGTGGTTAGAAGGAACTACAACCTCCTTGCCATCTTTATCTATCGCTTTATAGCCCTTGGTGCGGTCAATGGTTTCCTTCCAGCGCTTCATATCAAACCAGTTGGTACCTTCGCCCCAAAGTTCTATACGACGTTGGAAACGGACTTCCTTGCGAAGTGCATCTTGTGTAGAAGGAGCCTCGAAAGCAGGGTTGCGTTTTTTAGCAAAAGCGTTAAGCTCTGCCTGTGCTTCGCTTAATTTGTTTTGTTCAACCAATGCTTCTATTTCGAGCAAGATAGGGTCTTGAACGCGAATAAAACAATAATCTTGTTCCATACCTGCCTCTCCAGCGATAAACTTCACTTGTTCAAAATCATCGAGATCATCAATTGATTTCATTCCTGAATTGTGTGTTTGAGCAAGCATTGACGATGCTACATCAGGATATTCTTCTTTATTAATCCAAAGTTTTCTACGTGAGTCGGTCTTCGGAATCTGGTTGTACAGATAGTTGTAAATCAGTTTTGTCTTACCACCTGCTGCATATCCACGAGCCAAGAAGTGATCCATGTGGCTCCAGTAAGATGCCCACAGTGTAGAGTTTTGTGAGTTGATGTCATATCCCCACAAGATATCAGCCTGACCAATATCCCATCCACGAGCAGGTTCGGACACCTTATCAGATCCACCTTCGGCAGCAATCTTTGCATATTTTTCCACATTAGCCCAATCTTCCATTTGTGCATAAGCCTTAGCCAAATAAGCAGCAGCCACGGCACGATCGGCATCTGTGCGAACACCTGTGTTCTTACAGTTCTTAACAGCAAAGGTCAAATCCTCAATAATCTGTTTGTACACCTCTTGTACGGTAGCACGAGACAGGTTCTGGTCAGTCGATTTCAAAGCCAAAGGCACGCCCAAAGCAGTTTCGTGTCCTTTGTACGTATGCTGATAGAAGTTAATCAAGTGGAAATAAGCAATGCCACGAAGTGCCAAAGCCTCTCCTTTTGCAGCCAACACTCCAGGGTCGGTTGATTCTTGTGCAAAGTAAGTCTCCAAGTGCAGATTCACCTTTGCAATGATTTCATAGAACTGCCCCCATGTAGAACGGGTACGGCGGTAATTCTCCATACGGTTATCGATTTGATAATCATACTGGAACCAGTTCCAATTTTGATAAGCCACATCCTCACACATCAAGTCAGTAGCTATCTGGAATGCTTTCAAACCGAAATCATCGTGGGAGTCATAAAAATCTTGGAAAATCGTATAGATCTTCGCAATGGCAGCCTTTGCAACTCCTGTCTGTGTTTCAGGATTAGCAATCAATTCATCGTGTCGCTGCTGAGTTTCATATTCAGAAACCTCGGGATCGAGATTGCACCCTACGATACCAAACGTGAAAGCGAGTGCAGCTGCAACTTTTATATAATTCTTCATATTTCTTATGTTTTATAGTCGTTTATAAAGCTGTTTCTTATAAATTCAGGTTGATACCAAACGAGAGTGCGCGAACGGCGCTGTTGACACTATACTGCTGTGTTCCGTTGAGAGCAATACGTGGGTCAAGCCCCTTTCTCTTTGTCCACAGCCCCAAGTTGTCGGCTGCGAAGTAAAGACGAAGTCCCTGGATTTTAGCCTTATTCAACACGCTCTTTGGCAATGAGTAGCCCAATGTAAGGTTATTCAAGCTGAGATAAGAGCCATCAATGAGGAAACGGTCAGAAGCCTGATTGAGTTTTTGGTTTTGGTTATGCAAACGTGGAACGTCGGTGTTGGTGTTCTCGGGTGTCCAGTGATTCAGGATATCCTTGTGCCAGTTCGTACCTGGCCTACCTGACGACATTAATTCACTATAGCTACCATCGTAAACCTTTCCACCCACTCTATAAGAGAATTGAATAGAGAAATCGAACCCATAAGCTGCTGCATTCGCATAGAAACCTCCTGCTATTTTTGGTAAAGCCGAGCCCACAAACTGTCTGTCCTTTAACGAGCTGCTGTAATCTTTGCTGCCAACTTTCTCAAACTGTTCTGTTTTCTTATTCCAGCACCAGTACATTTGGTCACCATTCTCTGGATTGACACCTGCCGATTTAACCATATAGTAATCGAAGATACCACCCTGCTCTTTCAGGATACGGAAACCTTTGGAGATACCGTCTTCTCTGAACTGTTCGGGCAATTCAGTAATCTTGTTCGTGTAAGTAGTTCCATTCACACCTACATTTACATTGACATTGCGGTCGTTGTAAACATTGGACGAGAGGTTGAATTCAAAACCTGTATTTACCATTTTACCGAAATTCACTGGTTCAGAATCGAATCCTGTCGTTGAAGAGATAGGAAGGTTAAAGAGCATATCGGATGTACGACGGCTGAAGAAGTCGAGTTCACCAGCTATCAAACCTTTCCATAATGAGAATTCCAAACCAACGTCAAAGTTGTTGTTCTTTTCCCAAGTAATGCTTTCGTTACCTTTATAAGCAGGTCCGTAAACACTTTCGGTACCCGTAGAGGCAATACGATAAAGGTTGGTATACGGCGTATAAGCACGCAAAGGAGGATCCGTATTTGGCAAGTACAGATAGTCATTACCCTGTACACCGTAGCTAACACGCAGCTTCAGGTTTTGGATAGCATCAACGTCTTTCAAGAAGTTTTCCTGATTGATGCGCCACGATGCGCCCAAGCTCCAGAATGTACCCCAGCGATGATCGGGATGGAATACGGAAGAACCATCACGGCGCAAAGAAGCAGAAGCGTAATATTTATCCATGTAGTCGGTTGTTACCTGTCCGAAGTAGCCTTCTACCTTATATTCGCGACCATAAGAGTCTAAGTCGGAAATGTTGGCACCCGAACGGAATTCTGGCAATGTAGGATCGAGCAACCCTTTCTTCTCGCCTTTTAAGAAGTTGGATTTCTCATTATAGTTTTCATGTCCCAGCATCACATGTACACCAAAATCATTGAAGGTCTTGTCCCATTTCAATATTTGGTTCCAGTTCAGTGACACTGTTTGGTTCACTTCTTTATCAAGAATACCACCATAAGCCTGTCCATCACCAACGAGTGGGTTCATCATGTTGGTCCAACGCCACCAGTTGCCATTAAATGTAGCCGTAGAGCTAAACTTAAAGTTGTAAGGCAGTTTCACATCTACACGCGCGTTTTGCGTGAGGTAGTAGTTGATATTTTTCGTAATATTGAGTTCGGTTTGCCGAATCAGGTTCATACCTCCAGCATACATTCGAGACTGAGAATCGTCGTAAACCATCTCTCCATGAGCGTCACGCAAAATCTTACCATCTTTATCATGCTTGAAAATAGGATAGATAGGCGCAATCATACGGCTCCACATAAACAAGTTACTATAGTTGCCTTCCTCATATTGCGCAGGATTTTGTGCAGTAGTCCTGGCAAATTGCGAAGAAGCACCGATGCGTAACCAGTCGGTAATATCCGAATCGTATGACATACGAGTCGTCAAGCGCTCAAATTTGGTCTTCATACTGAAGCCACGATCGTTCAAGTAACCTACAGAGAAATACACCTTCGACTTAGCCGAACCCTTGGTGATACTCAGGTTATATTCTTCACGTGTCTTGGGTTCATACAATGTACCTATCCAATCGTTGAAGTTGGCAGCATCTTCGTAGCGAATAGGTGCTGTGGTCAGATTACCTTTTTCGTCAACTACTTTGTCATCGGGTGTACTATACACATTATATCCCAACTCATCTATCAAATTAGCCGAAGCCCATTGTCCAGGGTTTTTCTCAGGTTCATCAATGAAAGTAACCGAGTTTTTGAGTCCCTCCCAAGTAAGTTTATAATACATACCGGGGTCGGTAATGATATCATATTCGGGAACAGCACGCTGATTGGTACCAATGCGGGCATCGAAAGACACCTGAACTTTTCCCTTGTTACCGCTCTTGGTGGTAATCATGATGACACCATTGGCACCACGTGCACCATACAAAGCAGCAGAAGCAGCATCTTTCAGTACGTTGATGCTCTCGATATCCTTGGTGTTAATAGCGTTAATCTCGCCACTGTAAGGAGCACCATCGAGAATAATCAATGGTGAACTGGAAGCGTTCAACGAACCGATACCGCGAATACGCATCGTTGTTGACGATCCTGCACGTCCTGAGGGAGATGTAACTGACAAACCAGCAACCATACCCTCCAAAGCCTTAGAAGCATCGGCAGCCTGCACTTTCTCCAATTTCTTAGAGTCTACATTCGTTGCAGAACCTGTATAGGTAGATTTCTTTACTGTACCATAAGCTACAACGATTACTTCATCGAGCTTACTGTCATCGCTTACCAATCTAATGGTCATGTTGTTGGTAGCAACAACTGTTTTGGTCACCATTCCAATGTAAGAAACCATGAGTTTTGCACCAGCAGGTACACTCAAGGTAAACTTACCCTCAATGTTAGTAGCGGTACCATTTTTGGTTCCCTGAACTACGACGGAGGCGCCAACAACTGGCTGACCATCATCCGCAGAAATCACAGTACCGTTAATCTGTGTTTGTGCCATTGCCATACCTATGCTTAGGAACAGGCAAGCGAGAAACAATGTTAGTCTTTTTTCCATAAGTTCTCTTTTTAGTTAATTAATGTTTTAAGGTTAAAGATAATTC
>NZ_HG417100.1:52143-69767 GCF_000455445.1 Hoylesella timonensis 4401737 = DSM 22865 = JCM 15640
AGGTACTTTCAGGTGGTGTTCTTATAACAATGTAATAACGCCCTTACTCCATGGAGATAACAGCCTTATAGTAATGTAATAAGCACCTTATCTCCATGCTTCAGCGGGAGTACTTTGATGAAACGTGTAACTTATTGAAGATGTTGCTATTACGAATTTCAATAAAATCATGATTTCATCTTTTCTTGCATTTGCTCGATACACTGCGCAATATATTGCTTGAACTTTGCATCGTGCAAAATCTCAATGTCATGAAAAAGTCCTAACACAAATCTGCCAATGCCCAAATAACTCACCATGTCGGCTTTGAAAATCCAGTGTTTGCCGTCCTTATCGGGTGCCACATGAGGTTGAGCCATAGGATATTCTTCTATCAATATATTGTATGCTAACTGTCCGAGCCGCAACTTGATGGGTAGTTTCTGGTCGCCACTGAACATAAAAATATCGGTGAAGACTTCGCGGTGCTTGTCTTCGTTCATCCAAAACACATCCATCGTATCTATGCGCTGTACACGGGACAACTTGAAGGTTTTGCAGACTCCCGACTGGATTTCATAACAACGCACATCCATATCGTCGTTCATCAGCAAGAAAGGCTCTACCATGCGGTCGGAGACGGTACGACTGTGCGGAGAAGAATAACCTTTCAGCACCACAACATTCTTACTGGCAATTGCCTCTTTCAACGCCCGGATGTGTTGGTGGATGCGCTTCAGGGCGGTGGGAGAGAACGACCCTTCCAACCCATAATAGCGATCAAGTTTGGTCTTGAGCAGGGTGGTCATCATATCCTTTTGATGACTGTTTTCTAACAAGCGGCGCAGATAGCGGGCTTCATCTACGGTTAGTGCGATATTGGAGTGCAGCCGTTTGAAAAACCGACTGGAGGGATCGATGCGATAATAAGCGCCTGTCTTCACTACTTGAAAACCGCTCCTACGGAAATATTCCAAATAATAATACAAATTGCGTCGAGAGACATGCAGCTGATCCGCCAACTGCTGTGCTGTATAATTATTGTTATCGGTGAGCAACAGCAGTAAATCGAGTTCGTTTCCAAATTTATCCAATCGCATGAGAGAAGTAGTTGATAAGTTTGTGAGTTAGTAAGTTTTTGAGTTTTAAGTTTTTAAGTTGGTGGGTTTTTAAGTTCTTAAGTTCTTAAGGTTGTGAGTTGATACGTTAATGAGGACATCCGTGCTGGTTTCTTTCTATCCACATCAAAAGAACACTCAAGCATCAGAAATCCAATGACAGTTCGGTGTTACCCAAAAGATTGTACGAACGCCGATGATAGGGAGTAACTCCATATTGCTGAATGGCGGCTCGGTGCTCACGGGTGGGATAACCCATGTTCGACTCCCAATGATATTGAGGATATTCTTCTGCCAATCGATCCATATAGTCGTCGCGAAATGTTTTTGCCAAAATGCTGGCTGCCGCAATGCTTTGATATTTCGCATCGCCCTTGACAATCGTCGTATAAGGCATGTCGTGATAGGGTGTGAACCTGTTGCCGTCGACAATAATGGCTTGCGGTCGAACCTTTAACTGATCCAAGGCACGGTGCATCGCCAAGAAACTGGCACGCAGAATATTGATTTCGTCAATTTCTTGGGGTGAAACCTCACCCACTGCCCACGCCACAGCCGCTTGCATGATGACTTCACGCAGTTCGTTGCGCTTCTTCCGAGTGAGCTGTTTAGAATCGTTCAGCACATGATTGTCGTAATCGGAAGGCAAGATAACAGCAGCGGCAAAGACACTTCCTGCTAAGCATCCACGCCCAGCTTCATCGCAACCCGCCTCGATAAGATTTGGATAATAATGAGATTTCAACACGTGCTTCATTGTTTATTTGTCAAATTATGTTAATCTACAACATCAATTAACTAAAACGATATATGGTGGAAAAACTGGTTCCATATCTCTCCGTATTTTTGCAGTCATCAAGAACATCAACCTTTATATATATAGAACAATGGAAAAGAATATCATGATTCAAGCAGAGAAAACGAACCAGAACGAGTTTGCCAAGAAAATTCTACGTCAGCTGCTCTCACCTTTAGTGTGGCTTCGCCAATACTACGAGCAAGTGACAGAGCGCAAGCTTAGCTTACAAGAGACGGGGTGGTTACTGAATGCCCAATTGGCATTTGTGATGACCGTGTTTCCTGTAGAGGCGCCATTTTCCACTCGACTTCTCTGTTGCTTGTGGCTGCTCCATGCGGTGCTGAAGTGCAAGCAGTTTTTGTAATGGCTGGTTCTATAAATTACCACCGCACATAGTCATCAAATGTTTATGAAATACGTTTTGTTATCTTTTGGCTTCTTTTTGGTTCAAAATGTAAGTTCGTTCAGTCGTGTAGCTCGCTACACTCCTTCACTCTCTTGCATTTTGACCTCAAAAATAAGCTCAAAATCTAACAAAGCTAATTTATAGAACCAGCCTAATTAGAACATTTTGCTCACACGCTCGATACCTGCCACCAAGACGTCGATTTCTTCTTTGGTGGTATACAAACCAAACGAAGCACGCACCGTACCCAAAATACCCAATCGCTCCATGAGTGGTTGGGCGCAATGATGTCCCGTACGAACAGCGATGCCAAGACGGTCGAGCAAGGTGCCGATGTCCATGGGATGAATGTCTCCGACGTGAAAACTAATGACGGCATCTTTGGCAGAAGAAGTGCCATAAATCCCCAGCTGGTCAATTTGCTGCAATTGGTGGGTGGCATAGGCAGTGAGTTCTTGTTCGTGTTGCGCAATGTTCTCCATGCCTAAACGAGACAAATAGTCGAGTGCCACTGCCAGTCCGTGAGTAGCGATGTAATCGGGCGTTCCAGCCTCGAACTTGAGTGGAGGACGTTCGAACGTCACTTTGTCAAAAGAGACATGACTAATCATCTCGCCTCCTCCCTGATAGGGTGGCAAACGGTCGAGCCATTCTTCCTTACCATACAGCACCCCAACTCCAGTGGGTCCGTAAGCTTTATGGCCGCTGAACACGAAGAAGTCGCAATCCAAAAGTTGCATATCCACGGCAAAGTGAGGTGTGCTTTGCGCTCCATCCACCATGACAGGCACCCCATGCGCATGTGCAATGGCAATCATTTGCTGAACAGGGTTGATTGTTCCCAATACATTGCTGACATGGGTGATACTGACAAACTTTGTTTTCTCTGTGAAAAGCTCCTCGTACGCATCCATGATGAGTTCGCCCTCATCCGTCATAGGAATCACTTTGAGTACAATGCCACGCTTCTTGGCTTGCAGTTGCCAAGGCACGATATTGGAATGGTGTTCCATGACTGACAAAATCACCTCATCACCTGCCTGCATAAAAGTCTCTGCAAACGTAGAAGCGATGAGGTTGAGTCCCTCTGTAGTCCCCCGTGTGAAGACAATTTCGGCAGGCGACTTAGCGTGAATAAACTGCTGCACGGTTTGACGAGCTTGCTCGTGTAGTTCGGTAGCCTGTTGCGACAACCAATGTACACCTCGATGCACATTGGCATTGACGTTGAGATATTCGTCTCTCATGGCATCCAAGACACAAAGCGGTTTCTGCGTTGTCGCTGCATTATCCAAGTAGACCAATGGCTGCCCATACACTTTTCGTGATAAGATAGGGAAGTCTTTTCGAATGGAAATTATATCATACATAATTACAGATACAAATCATTGATACAAGGCTGGTTCTATAAATTAGCTTTGTTAGATTTTGAGCTTATTTTTGAGGTCAAAATGCAAGAGAGTGAAGGAGTGTAGCGAGCTACACGACTGAACGAACTTACATTTTGAACCAAAAAAGAAGCCAAAAGATAACAAAACGTATTTCATAAACATTTGATGACTATGTGCGGTGGTAATTTATAGAATCAGCCATAACAAAGCGTTACTGACAATTCCTACACCCTGCACATTTATTAAGCTCACCCCTGAAACGCTTTTCTACTAAATAATGGAGACGGTCTTTCAAAGGTGCCAACTGAATGTTATCCACCACTTCATTGATGAAAGCAAACTCCAACAAGAGCTTTGCTTCTTTTTGACTGATGCCACGTTGTTGCATATAGAACATCGCTTCATCGTTGAGCTGTCCAACTGTTGACCCGTGTCCGCACTTCACATCATCGGCATAAATCTCCAATTCGGGTTGCGAATACATCCGTGCCTGCTTGGTGGTACAAAGATTTTGATTGCGCATCTCTGAGTTTGTCTTTTGCGCATCCTTCTCTACCAAGACACGTCCTGCAAAGGCTCCTGTTGCCTCATCGTCCAGCACATACTTGTAAAGCTCACGGCTCACGCAATGCGGAACGGCATGGTCGATAAACGTATTGTTATCAATATGTTGCTGCTTATCTGCAATCACACAACCATTGCACACACATTCAGCTCCCTCGCCACGAAAGACAAGCTGCAACTGATTGCGCGTAATTCCATTGTGCAGGGTCAGCACGTTGTGATTGAATCGGCTATTGGCTTGCTGCTCCACATAAACGTTGCTTATCCTTGTGTTTCTTTCGTGCGTTTCTTCCATACAGTACAAGTCGAGGGACGCATTTTCACCCACATAGGCCTCAATGACCTGTGTTGCCAAGAAGCGATGGTCGTCAATCGTATGATCACAGAAAAGGAATTTGGCTTGTGCTCCCTCTTCCATGACAATCAACACCCGTCGATTCACCATCAAGTCGACATCCGAGCGGAGGAGGTTAATCACCTGAACCGCCCTATCCATTTGGACTCCTTTGGAGACATAAATAAACAATCCATCTTGAGCCAACATGGCATTTAAGGCTGTGAGTGCATCCTCATGGGTCTTGGCAATCTGTCCATAATATTTTGCCACCAAGTCAGGCATCTCCAAAGACGCCTCACGAAGCGAAAGCACCTTGACGCCTTCGGGCAAACCTACTTTGGGCAGGGCTTTGGTGTAGAAAGCATCGTTCACCACGAAGTAAAGCGATGTACTCAAATTGGGGACATCACATTTGAAAGCCGCATATGGGTCGACTGGTATTTCCAACCGATTCAAGTTCAAGCCGTAATTCGGTTCAAACAGTGCGTTGATATCTGTATATCGGTAACGTTCTATCTTGCGTGAGGGGAAGCCTTGCTGCTTAAAGTCTTTGAAAGCTTGCTCTCTTACATGATTCATGACCGGCGAACTATGTTCGCAAATCATCGCATGCGCATCTGTAAACAAGTCGATATATTGTTTTTCGCTTTTCATTCTTCCACCTCCGCCTTGATCCAATCGTAGCCACGAGCCTCGATTTCTTTCGCTAATTCAGGTCCACCTGTTTTAACAATACGACCTTTGTATAAGATGTGGATAACCTCTGGCTTAATTAAATCGAGCAAACGGTCATAATGCGTAATGACAATAGTACTTGTTTCTGGCGTTTTCAGTTTGTTCACTCCCTCGGCAACAATGCGTAGCGCATCCACATCCAACCCCGAATCGGTTTCGTCAAGAATGGACAAAGTAGGCTGCAACATCGCCATTTGGAATATCTCGTTGCGTTTCTTCTCTCCTCCACTGAAGCCTTCATTCACGCTACGGTTTGATAGTTTGCTATCCAACTCCACTATCTTGCGACGCTCTTTCATCAGCTTGATAAAATCGCCTGCACTCATGGGTTCCAGTCCCTGATATTTCCGCTTCTCGTTGATAGCTGCTCGCATAAAGTTGGTCATAGACACTCCGGGAATCTCCACAGGATATTGAAACGAAAGGAACAACCCCTCATGCGCCCTATCCTCTGGTGCCATTGCTAATAAATCCTTCCCATTGAAAGTTACACTACCCTCTGTCACCTTGAACAAGGGATTTCCTACTAACACTGCACTTAACGTACTCTTTCCCGAACCATTGGGTCCCATGATAGCATGTGTCTCACCCGTCTTTACACACAGGTCAATACCGTTTAATATCTTTTTGCCGTCAACTTCGGCATGTAAATTCTTTACCTCTAACATCTTCAATTGGATTGAATAAAATAAATATTTATACGTGTAAAACTCCCTATCCCACTGTTCCTTCCAGAGATACAGATAATAGTTTCTGCGCCTCTACCGCAAATTCCATGGGCAGTTTGTTTAACACTTGCTTAGCGTAACCGTTGACAATCAGACCTACAGCTTGTTCGGTCGGTATGCCTCGCTGGTTACAATAAAAAAGTTGGTCTTCACTAATCTTGCTGGTCGTTGCCTCGTGTTCTACAATGGCACTGTCGTTGTGAATATCCATATATGGGAAGGTATGCGCACCACACTGACTCCCTAACAGTAGACTGTCGCAAGAGCTATAGTTGCGAGCATTGTCTGCATTGGCGGTGGCTCGCACCAGTCCTCGGTAGGAGTTCTGACTATGACCTGCACTGATACCTTTTGAAATAATCGTACTCTTGGTGTTTTTACCCATGTGAATCATTTTCGTTCCCGTGTCAGCCTCTTGGTAGTTATTGGTCACTGCCACCGAATAGAACTCCGCCTGCGACCCGTCGCCTCTGAGGATACACGAAGGATATTTCCATGTGATAGCACTTCCCGTCTCCACCTGTGTCCAAGACAATTTGGAGTTGACGCCTCGGCATTCACCTCTTTTCGTCACTAAATTGAGTACACCGCCTTGCCCATGCTTGTCGCCAGGATACCAATTTTGTACCGTGGAATATTTCACTTCGGCATTATTCATTACAATAATCTCCACAATGGCGGCATGAAGTTGATTCTCATCACGCATTGGTGCCGTGCATCCTTCAAGATAACTCACATAAGCATCGTCTTCGGCGACAATGAGTGTACGCTCAAACTGTCCTGTATTACGAGCATTGATGCGGAAATACGAGCTGAGTTCCATCGGACATCGCACGCCTTTAGGGATATACACAAACGAACCGTCACTAAAAACAGCACTATTCAATGCCGCAAAGAAATTGTCACGATAAGGCACTACGCTACCTATGTATTGCTTCACCAAGTCGGGATGCTCTTTGACCGCTTCACCCATCGAGCAAAAGATGATGCCTTTCTCGCGCAGCTTTTCCTTGAAGGTTGTTTTCACCGACACCGAATCCATAATGGCATCTACTGCTGTGCCACTAAGTATCAAGCGTTCTTCCAAAGGGATTCCCAACTTATCAAAGGTCTTCTCCAATTCCGGATCAATCTCTTTGTTCTGCGGTTTCTTCGCCATTGGGTCTGCATAATAAGAGATTCCTTGATAGTCTATCTCTGGTAAAGTGACATGCCACCACGAGGGTTGCTTCATCGTCAACCAATAGCGGTAAGCTTTCAAGCGGAAGTCGAGCAGCCAATCGGGTTCTCCTTTCTTGCTTGAAATCAACCGAATCACATCTTCGTTGAGTCCTTTTTCTATAATTTCAGTATGTACATCAGTTGTAAACCCGAACTCATATTTTTGTTCGGCAACTTGTCTCACATACTCGTTGTTACGATTATTTACTTCTTCCATAATGTCAAGACAGGGGTATCCCTGTGTGTCATGGATCCCCCTGCATCATTTTGTATATATTGGGTCACACCACTGTGACCGTTTCTATTATCTCTTCATATCCCTCCTGACAATGTGTTATATCATTGATGCAACACAATGGGCAGGCCACTTCGCAGAGACGAGTCTACGAAGTTAAGGAATATACCTCTTTATAATGTTTGCTTCACCTCTACCTCTGTGAAGGTTTCGATGATGTCGCCTTCAAGAATGTCGTTGAAGTTCACTAAGCTGATACCACATTCGAATCCAGTAGCCACCTCTTTCACATCATCCTTAAAGCGTTTCAAAGCATTGATAGGTGCGGTATGAACTACAATACCATCGCGTACCACACGCGCTTTGTCTGAACGGTGTACCTTTCCTTCGGTGACGAGGGCTCCAGCAACGGTACCCACCTTGGAAATTTTGTACACTTGCTTCACTTCTACCTGTCCGGTCACTACTTCCTTCTTGACCTTGTCCAGCATACCCTCCATGGCTGCCTTGACATCATCAATGGCATTGTAGATAACCGAATAGGTGTTAATTTCTACTCCATTCTGCTCTGCTAACTTACGAGCTGCAGCGGAAGGACGCACTTGGAAACCAACAATAATAGCATCGGATGCATCGGCTAAGGTGACATCGTTTTCACTAATCTGCCCTACGGACTTAAAGATGACATTGACATTAATCTTTTCTGTCGACATCTTGATAAAGGAATCGCTCAACGCCTCGATACTTCCGTCGGTATCACCTTTGACGATAATATTCAGTTCCTTAAATGAACCCAATGCGATACGATGGGAGACATCACTCAAGGTCAAGCGTTTCTGTGTGCGCAAGCCTTGTTCACGCTGCAACTGCATACGCTTGTTGGCAATGTCTCGAACCTCTTGTTCGGTTTCTAACACATGGAACTGATCACCTGCTGTTGGCGCACCATTCAATCCTAAGATGATTGCTGGCTCTGCTGGCTTTGCCTCTTCAATGCGCTGATTACGCACATTAAACATTGCCTTGATACGTCCCCAGCTGGTTCCTGCAATGATATCGTCACCAACACGTAAGGTACCATTACTTACCAATACGGTAGACACATATCCACGTCCCTTGTCCAAGCTCGACTCGATGATACTACCTGTTGCTCGTCGGTTGGGATTGGCTTTCAAATCAAGCATATCTGCCTCTAAGAGTACCTTCTCCAGCAATTCATTGACTCCAATACCTTTCTTCGCACTAATTTCTTGACATTGATATTTTCCACCCCATTCTTCTACCAAGAGGTTCATTTGTGCCAAGTCTTCACGAATCTTATCAGGATTTGCACCGGGTTTATCAATTTTGTTGATGGCAAATACCATTGGAACATTGGCAGCCTGTGCATGCGCTATCGCCTCTTTGGTTGTCGGCATCACACTGTCGTCGGCTGCAATAATGATAATGGCAATATCGGTTACCTGCGTACCACGGGCACGCATGGCAGTAAAGGCTTCGTGACCAGGCGTATCTAAGAAGGTGATATTACGTCCATTCTCTAATTTTACGTTATAAGCACCAATATGCTGGGTAATTCCTCCCGCCTCACCAGCAATCACATTGGTGTTGCGGATATGGTCCAGAAGTGATGTCTTACCATGGTCTACGTGTCCCATGACGGTGACAATCGGTGCTCGCGACACCAAATCGTTTTCATCATCCATCTCTTCTGCCACAGCTTCTTGCACTTCAGCACTCACATATTCGGTCTTGAAGCCAAATTCGTCTGCTACCAAGTTAATGGTTTCTGCGTCCAAACGCTGGTTGATAGACACCATCAGTCCTACACTCATCAGGGTTCCAATGAGCTTGTTCACATCCACATCCATCATGGACGCCAATTCGCTTACGGTAACAAACTCGGTAAGCTTCAGTATTTTGCTCTCTTTACGCTCTGCTCTTTCCTCCGCACTCATGCGCTCTTGTATGGCATCACGCTTTTCCTTACGATAACGTGCACCCTTCTTGGTCTGATTGCCCTTACTGGTCAAGCGAGCCAAGGTTTCTTTTACCTGGCGTGCTACTTCCTCCTCATTAACCTCTAAAGGTTTCTGATTGTAGTTTTTGTTGCGAGTCTTGCGATTATTCTTTTTGTTGGCATTACGACCGCCCTCTTGACTGCTCGGACGATTATTACCTGCGTTGCCTCCAATTTGCTTAGAGGCGGCATTGATGTCTACACGTTCTTGGTTAATGCGCACGCGTTTCTTACGTCCACCGCGCTTTTCCTCACGCTCTTTACGTCGTTCTTCTTTGGTCTTTTTCTTGGGTCGTGTGCTCTGATTGATTGCACTCAAATCAATCTTACCCAGCACATTCACCTTTGGTGCATTCTGCATTTTCAGCTCACTTTTGGTCTGAAAAAGCTCATCGCCATCATTCTTAGCATCGTCGTCCACCTCTGTTTCTTTTTGAGGTGCTTCCTCTTCTTTGGGTTGAACTTGCTTCTCAACAGGTTTTTCAACCTTCACCTTTTCTTTCTTTGATGCAGGTTTTGCTTCCTTTGGTGCAGGTTTTTCTTCCTTTTGAGGTGTTTCAGACTGTACAGGAGCTTCAGGTGCAGGTGTTGGCTGTGCTACCTTTGCTTCTACTGGCTTCACAGTTTCTTTCTTTTCAGGCTCCGAGCTGACGGCAGCAGCTGGTTTTGGAGCAGGCTCTTGAGCGGCTTGTGACGCCTGAGGCGTTGTATCTTGAGCAACAGGTTCTTTGGCTGCGGAGGTCTTCCCTATCGAATCCAAATCAATCTTGCCAATTGGATTGTATTGTTGCCGCGAAGAAGTTTTGAGTAACTCCTCTGCACGGTTATCTTTAGGAGCGGAAGAGGCTTCTTTAGGAGTAGAAGGACGCTTCTTCTCCTTAGGTTTTTTCTGAAAAATCTTTTCAGCTTGGTTGCGCACTTCTGCGTCTTGCTTAAAAGCTTCCACGAGCGCACCGTATTGGTCGTCGTTCAGTTTGAAGCTCAACTCGGGTTTCACTTCTCCCAGCTCACTTTTCTTTTCAAGGAATTCAACTGCCGTTTGAAGTCCTATGTTCAATTCACGTAATGCTTTGTTTAATCTGATGCTCATTGATATTTATTTAACTCTTATTTCTTATTGATGTTCACACGCTTATTCTCACAATACAATTGGGACGCAGCCTCTACGAGTGCATTGCCGCCAAGGGTTGATTTTGGAATAGAATGCTACTGCTCAAATTCTGCTTTTAATACTTTTATCAGATTGTCAACGGTCTCTTCTTCGAGATCGGCTTTTTCTATCAACATCTCGCGAGGTGCATTCAGCACTTGCTTCGCAGTGTCTAAGCCGATGCTCTTAATGGCATCGATGACCCACTGATCAATTTCATCGTCGAACTCATCCAAGTAGATATCCTCGTCTGCATCGGCATCCGAAACCTCTCTGAACACGTCAATGGTATATTCGGTCAGCATAGAAGCCAACTTGATGTTCAGACCGCCACGGCCGATCGCCAAACTTACTTCTTCTGGTTTCAAATAAACCTCTGCCTTATGGTTTTCTTCATCAATATTGATGCTACTGATATGTGCAGGACTGAGGGCACGCTGTACCAACAACTTGATATTCGATGTGTAATTAACAACATCGATATTCTCATTGCACAGCTCACGCACGATACCATGTACACGGCTTCCCTTCACACCAACGCAAGCACCTACTGGGTCTATTCGTTCATCATAGCTTTCAACGGCTATCTTTGCACGTTCACCAGGCATACGAGCTATTCGCTTAATAGAAATCAAACCGTCGTTTATCTCAGGCACCTCTGCCTCTAACAGTCGTTCCAAGAAAACAGGACTGGTACGAGAGAGGATAATCTTTGGGTTGTTATTCTCATTGTCTACCCGCAAGATAACCGCACGAATCGTCTCGCCTTTGCGATATTGATCGGAGGGTATCTGCTCTGATTTTGGGAGAATCAACTCATTATTCTCATCGTCTATCAACAGTACTTCGCGTTTCCATATCTGATAAACCTCGCCAGAGATAATCTGCCCCACCCGGTCTTTGTACTTATTGTACAGCGCATCGTGTTCCAGCTCCAACACCTTCGACGCCAGCGTCTGTCGAAGATTAAGAATGGCACGGCGACCGAATTTTGAAAAGTTAATGGGTTCTGACACTTCCTCCCCAATTTCATAATCAGGTTCTATTTCCAACGCCTCCTTCAAGGCAATCTCTTTGTTTTCATCTTCCACTTCGCCGTCTGCAACGACAATGCGGTTACGATATATCTCAAAATCACCTTTATCGGGATTGACAATCACATCAAAATTCTCATCGCTCCCATAAATCTTGGCCAAAACGTTGCGAAAGCTCTCCTCCAATACGCTAACCAAAGTAGCACGGTCGATATTTTTCGTGTCCTTAAACTCACGAAAAGTGTCAATCATACTGATGGTTTCTTCTTCACTTTTTCTTGCTGCCATAGCGGTATATTGTTATAATTTATAATTCAAGTTGTTACAATAGGTTCAGTTATTTGAAACTAATCAAATACTTGGTATATTTCACTTGGTCCATTTGGAACGCATGGTCGACGGATTGTATTTCAGGGCGTTTCTTTCCCTCTATTTTTACTTTTTCATCTACCGCCACAACAAAGTCATTTCCATTCACAGACTTCAATGTGCCTTGTACTTTTTTCCCATCACGATCCAGTACCTCTACTTCCTTACCTATAAAATTGATATACTGCTGGGGCACCTTAAAGGGTTGACCTAATCCAGCCGAACCCACTTCCAGCTCGTAATCTTCTTCGTCACGACTCAGCCTACTTTCTATATATCGGCTCAGTTCTACGCAATCTTCAATCCATACGCCGTCAACATGGTCGATTTCGACAACTATTTTGTCATCGGGGCTCACCTCAATATCAACTAAGAAATACTCTTTATCCTGAAGCCACTCTTCAACCACCGCTTTTACGACACTTTTATCAATCATATATATTTAATTAGAACGATATATTCGTTGTCCTTACAACGGCAAACTCCTTTTGATAAAGGAGCTACGCCCTACATCCAAAATAAAATGAGGAGCTTTCGATGAAGCCCCTCATTCCACTGAACAGTGCAAAGGTACGTATTTCTGATGAAACACCCAAATAAAATACCAATTATTCAATTCTAAGCTGATACATTTTCTGTATTTTTCTATCTCAATGAGTTAAGGAGCTTATCTCTCCTTTTTTTATTGTTTGTTCTAACTTGCTTGTCAACATTCAAGGGCAGATGGCATCTCACACCAACAAGGTTGATGCGATTTTATTCCGACATTGATATGTACAAAGGTTACACCTCGATTAGTGTCCCATTCGTGAGGTATCAACTTCCTTTACTTTTTTCTCCTTGTAGCCACCGAACTTATAGACAAGAGTAAAGGTAACCGTGGACCAATTGAAATTGATCTTCATACGATAGTCTTGGTTTCCTTGCACGGAACGGGTGTCGAAGAAATTGTTGAAGATGTTGTTGCCATTGAGGCGCAGCCCCCATTTTCCATCATGCGACGACCATTGCAGTTTGGCATTCATTCGGAAGATGGGACTGATGTCGTAAACTCCTTGTATTGCCTTTGACTGAAAGAAAGGATTCAGAATAAGACGCAAGTCCTGTGCTTCGCAAAGTTTTACCGATGCGGTACCGCCAAATCTAACAGACAGGTTCTTGCGGTCGAATGGCAAGTCAAAGAAATGACTGCTCTTGTCGTGCTTGTATGTTCCTACGGCAAACACGTTTCCGTTGAGCCATTTGCCCGCACTGAAGATGGCTGATGCCTGTAGTCCGAAGTTATTTGAATAATCGAAGTTGGTTTCTTTCATGATGACAGCCACTCGGTCTGCTGTCTGATAAGGCAACTGCACGGAATAATCTGGCTTCAGACTTGCGAAAGCCATCAGCGTATAACGTCTCTTGATCTGCCACATCAGGTTGACATTATAATAGGAGTATGGTTTCAAATCGGGATTGCCATGTACCTCTGTGTAGGTGGATGAGTAAAACACATTGCTCATGGTTGACCAATAGCTCGGAAACACTGAATTGGAATTGAAGGAAAGGTTGAGCAAATGGTTGTCGTTGATGCCCCACAAAGCATTGAGGGTAGGATAGATACGCCATTTATTCCACATCGGGGAGTGGTATTGCTCGGCAGCAACGGATGCTTCAAGACTGATTGCCTTGTTGACCTGCTTGCTGAAACCTGCATACATGTTCCATATCCGCTCATTGATGTCAACACTACTGGTCGCATCGGGCAAGATGTTTCCCTTCTTATCGAGGGTGTTCTGATAGCTCTTGTTGCTCGCAAACTGTCCTTGCACGCCATACGACAATCCCCATCCATGTGACAATGAAAGGGTTTGGTCCGCCGTAAACATCCATTTGTTGATGGTCTGCTCACTGCCACTTGTCAGGTTGCGCTCTGTTTCTGTCGTATTTCCATCCACCTGCATCATGCCTTCAAGGACTTGTTGCTGCGGCGTGCGATAGTAGGTGTACGATCCGCTAAGGGTAAGTCCGAAAGGAAGTGAATAGTTGACATCCACATTATGCAGATACACATGACTGTCATGGTGCGTTCTGCTTACACTCAAACCTGTCGTTTGGTTGTTGGAACTGGCATTTTTCCAATTTCCGGTATAGGCAATGTCGAGACGATGATTCTTGCTGAACGCATAATTCATACCCAATCGGTAGTCGTGTGTGATGCCAAACGACTTCTGTCCAATTTCGTCATAATAGTTTATACGCTTGTTGCCCAAGGGATGATTGGCTATGTGCGAAGCCTCACGGTATGAATTGCCGTCAACGAATTGATAGTTTGCATCCAGTCCAAACTTGCCTCTTTGCATGGAAAGGGCAAGATTACCAAAGCCAGTTGAATATTTGCTTTGCTGCAATCCACCAACCACCTGTCCCGACAACCGATTGGTGCCAGCATTATCTTTCGTAACAATGTTGATAGCCATGCCACGAACATGATAGCGAGCTGGGGCAGACAACATCACCTCGGCCTTTGCCAACTGTGCGGCAGGCATCGCTTTCAGTCTGTCTGCCAGCTGTTCTTGCGTCAACGTAGTGGCTTGTCCATTGATAATCAACGTCACCTCATTGCCCAAGAGGGAGATACTACCAGTGGCATCGCTGACACCGGGAATGCGTGTAAGAGCCTCATAAGCGTTGTCAGCAGGCAACTTTTCTAAAAGATTGTGCATATTGTACACCATCTTTCCCTGTTCTAATTTTACGATAGGCTTTTCTGCCTTCACAATAACTTCTGGTAAATTCTTATACCATTTATTAATATCTATAGAATCGTTATCATTGGCTACCTGTGCAGATAAATTTTGAACTGATAGAAATAATATGACTGTTATTAAATATTTCATATTTTATTTTTAGGTGAAGTTGGATGTTATTACAGAGATATGATTTCGACTGTCTCTTTTAAGGCTGGTTCTATAAATTACCACCGCATATAGTCATTAAATGTTTATGAAATACGTTTTGTTATCTTTTGGCTTCTTTTTGGTTCAAAATGTAAGTTCGTTCAGTCGTGTAGCTCGCTACACTCCTTCACTCTCTTGCATTTTGACCTCAAAAATAAGCTCAAAATCTAACAAAGCTAATTTATAGAACCAGCCTTAATGCGTTCCTCAATGTATTTTTTTACTTTCTCCCATGAACAGATGACAGCAATATAAGAGTACCATTGTCGCAGGCTTGTTTGGAATTAGCAAAATAAACGTCGTTTTTTATGATTTCTGTTGCAAACATACATAAATCCGTTGACATCTACAAGATATGATGAGATTTCTTATGGTTACCACGGCTCAGTCATTTGAAGAATCATTTTTTTTACAACGAAAAACGCTATGTGTAAAATCGGTGGCACGTTGCATGGAAGGACAATAAATGCTGAATTTTCTTTACAAAGTGCCTCTCATAACTCGCGTCAAAACAACCAACGGCAAAGTTGGTCGCAAATACGCGAATTATGAGCAAGGTTTGTAACTCTTTGTTATTGAGGATGTTATGCTTATGCCGTCTCTTTTCTTTCCAATTTTTACCACTTTTGGGCGATTAAAGCATTGAGATAAGCCTGCTATTTGCATGCTTTAATACCGTTGAAGCATGTGAATAACAGCTCTAATGAGTGTTTCCAAGGGCATTAAGTTGATGTTCTAACTTAAAAAGACGTTTATTTTGCTCAAATCAGCACATTTTTGCAGGGCATTTGCCTATTGATTTTTTCTATTTTGAAGATTTTAGATGGTCGTTTTTTGGTAAAATGATAGGACAAAAGCAGCCGAATGTAATTACCAAAAATGGCAAAAATTTTCATTGAAAGAGTAATTGTTGTAACAACAAATAAGAGCGAGCGTGGAAAACAATGTCATTAGATTTGTTGGCGAATCAAAAGAACAAAGATTGTTTTTTCACAAGAAGCCATCTTTCTTCTATAAAAGAGTCGTACGAAAAGGTGAAAAACTTTGTGAAAAATAGAGACTATCTTCCCAGTTTTTTATACCTTTGTGAAAGCAAGTTCTACTGATTAACGGTTTGCTTTCATGCCGCTGGCAACATAAAAATAATTGACTAATTCGCACCATCTATGATGAAAAAGAAGAAGATATTCTTAACAGGAGCTACTGGACACATGGGGTCTGAAGGATTGAAACAACTGCTCCAACGACGTGATGAATTTGACATTTGCTTGTTGGTGCTTCCTACCGAAAAAGACCGGAAAGCCATTGCGCCTTACGAAAAACTATCAGGCATAGAGGTTATTTATGGCGACTTAACCCGCTACGAAGATGTGCTTCAGGGAGTAAACAATGCCGACTATGTGCTTCACGTGGGTGGAATGGTATCTCCCATTGCGGATTATTATCCTCAAAAGACATTGCAGGTCAACGTAGGTGCGGTAAAGAACATCATCAGAGCCATCAAGGCACAGAGCAACCCCGACCGTGTGCATTTGGTGTATATCGGTACAGTGGCACAAACGGGCGACCGTAACGACCCTATCCATTGGGGACGCGTTGGTGATCCTATCAAAATTAGCATCTACGACATCTATGCACTGTCTAAAGCCATGGCAGAAAGAGAGGTCATCGAGTCGGGACTCAAGCATTGGGTGTCGCTGAGACAGACGGGCATCCTATATCCGTCCATCCTCAACAAGCTCGACCCTATCATGTTTCATCAACCACTCAACGGTGTTTTAGAATGGGTAACCGCAAAAGATTCGGGAATATTACTCTCCCACGTTTGCAACCATGATTTACCAGAAGATTTCTGGTGCCGCATTTATAACATTGGAGGCGGTGCCGAATATCGAACTGTCAACTGGGAATTCATGCAATTTACTTTCACAGCCCTAAAGATAGGGAACCTCAAAGATGTCGTAGAACCCGATTGGTTTGTACTTCGTAACTTTCACGGTCAGTGGTACACCGACTCGGATATATTAGAGTCTTATCTTCATTTTAGAAGTGGTAAGATTGACGAGTTTATTCAGGAAATGGCAGAAAAAGCTCCTCTCAAGATGAAAATGGCGCGCTTTGTAGCCTCCAAACTGATAAAACACCTCGTATTTAAGCCCACAGCCAACAAACCTTTGGGACCACTTTATTGGAAGAAAAAGAATATCAAACCTCGTATTACAGCCTTTTATGGAAGTATGCAGGCATGGAATGAAATTGCTGGGTGGGAACACTTCAAATTGTATTATCCTTCTTCCAAGCCCATCTTGTTGAACCATGGATATGACGAATCAAAACAACTGACAGAACTGGACCTTAAAGATATGCAGCAAGCTGCCGCTTATAGAGGAGGGAAATGCCTGTCTACCCAAATGACTAAAGGCGATTTAACGACAAAACTGGAATGGCAATGTGCTTTTGGTCACAGATTCAAAGCTTCGCCAAGACTTATTCTGTTGGGTGGACACTGGTGTCCAGAGTGCTTCCCTATGCCATGGAATTACGACGAAGAAGCGAAACGAAATCCTTTCTTTGCCCAGGTGTGGAAGCGGGTCAG
>NZ_HG417100.1:69793-76771 GCF_000455445.1 Hoylesella timonensis 4401737 = DSM 22865 = JCM 15640
ACCGTTGGACAGTGAAGTTTCGTCAATGGCCAGAGAAGGCCCGATGTTGTCAGGAAAGAGCAGCCACTCGTTGGCATGTTCTATCTGGTCCCATTGGCGGAAGCCGCTCAGGACTTCTTTATATTGTTTCTCAAATGTGTGTCCGTCAATATGATAGAAATCTTCAAGCGTACGGCAAGTCACTGGGGAAGTCTCCATACGTTTCTTTTAAAAAAGCTCCAAATTCTTTGGAGTAACGGGTGCCCTGAGCTACCATGTCTAAAGCGATAGGAAGAGTAAAACTCTTGCCCGTGCGCAAATCCGTCCATCGTCTGCGACGAATTTTCAAGATTACCTTATGGTCTCGAATAGGGAAGTCTGTTATATTAACTGCCTCCATGAACCCCTTGGACTCGAAGTTGGCATCACCTGACAAAGTCTTGTCCATACGTTCGTCAAGACTAATATGAAACTCAGGTCCAACTTCACGGACAGAAACTATAGTAAAAAAATCTAATATTTGAGAAGGCAAAACAAGAGTTGCCAAGGTGCGTAACATTTTTTCTTCCATAATGCGAAGTTCGGAATTATTAAGATAAATAACAAATTATTCCCCAGGAAATTTCTACTGACCCGCTTTTTCCATAAAGTTACGCTCATCCAACCAGAAGTCTATCTGGGAAATGTTCTCTTGGATATCTATCACATCAAAATAATCTGCGAGTATCTCTGGAAAGATACAACGCAACAATTGCTCGGTCTTCATGATGCAAAGATAACAAATACTTATGAAATTATGTGCATGAGGAGAGAGGGATGCAACGGGGTTTTACGACTGACCCAAAAGATATACAAATGAGTAGCCACTGCCCCCATTTTTTCTTATCAAGAAAGAGCGGAAACCCTTTTGATAGGACTTCTGCTCTGTGCGCTTCAAGATGGGCTTGAACCAACGACCCCCTGATTAACAGTCAGGTGCTCTAACCAACTGAGCTATTGAAGCATTTTTTGCAATTCGTATTCTCGATTGCGGATGCAAAGGTAGAACGTTTTTTTGAAACTTGCAAACTTTTTTGAAAAAAAATAATCGTTGCACCTTAAAATGGGCAATTTTTTGTGAATCGAAGCCTCATTATGAGGTTAAAATATTATCTTTGCTCATCATTAAATCATGTAGAATGAAAAAATTATTGACATCTCTCTTATTGGTAGTCATACTGCCCACGCTTACTTATGGGCAGGAAGACAAAAATCACCTCTTTGAAACTGCGAAAAATTTAGAAATCTTCAATACAGTTTATAAGAATCTGGACTTGATGTACGTTGATACGCTTGATGCCAATGAAGTCATTGGCGATGGCATCAAGGGGATACTGAATCGGTTAGATCCGTATACAGAGTATTATCCAGCGAGTGAGACACAGGAGCTTAAACGCTTTATCTCCGGGAAATATGGCGGCATAGGAGCCTTGATACGCTATCATCTGCAACTCAAAAATGCTGTTATTGACGAGCCTTATGCACAGATGCCAGCAGCCGAAGTGGGTCTAAAAAAGGGGGATATCATCCTTCAGATTGACGATACTACCATGGTTGGTAAAGATACGAAGTATGTGAGTGAGCACCTTCGAGGCGAACCCGGTTCTACTTTCCTATTAAAGATAAAGCGACCTTCCACAGGAAAGGTAATGACGTTCAAAGTAAAACGTCGCTCTATCCAAATGCCTGTCATTCCTTTTTATGGCATGCTAACTCAGGATATTGGGTATATCAATCTTTTCCAGTATTACGAAGATTGCGCCAAAGAGGTGCGTAAAGCCTTCATTGACCTGAAAAAGCAAGGCGCAAAAGGCATGATACTCGACTTGCGTGGCAACGGTGGCGGTTCTGAACAAGAAGCAGTCGACCTGGTGAACATCTTTGTACCTAAAGATGTCACCATCGTCACCAACAAAGGAAAGCTGAAACGTGCCAACCATGCCTTTAAGACACGCATGGAGCCCGTAGATACAATTATGCCTTTGGTTGTCTTGGTAAACAACATGACAGCGAGTTCCAGTGAGATTACCAGTGGCAGTCTGCAAGATTTAGATAGAGCTGTCATTGTAGGAACGCGCACATTCGGTAAAGGTTTGGTACAGATGACGATGCAAGTTCCTTACAATGGCAACATGAAAGTGACCACCGCACATTATTATATACCCAGCGGTCGATGTATTCAAGCCATTAACTACAAACACAAGAAAGGGAAAACCCTCAATACTCAACTTCCCGATTCACTGACAAGGGTATTTTATACCAAAAATGGTCGTGAGGTGAGAGACGGTGGAGGCATTATGCCGGATGTAGAAATCAAGCCCGATACCATTGCGAATATTTCGGCATATTTGCAACATGGCGACAGTACTGAAACGATGTTCAACTACGTGATTGACTATATTGCCAAACACAAGACGATTGCACCCGCAAATCAATTCGAACTAACAGATGCTGAATTCAATGATTTTAAGCAGCAGGTTCTCAAAAATAAGTTCACTTATGACCCAGGAACCGAGAAGATGTTAAAGGAATTGGAAAAGATAGCTAAGTTTGAAGGATACTATGAAGATGCCAAACCAGAATTTGCAGCACTCAAGAAGAAACTGACTCATGATGTTGCAAAAGATTTGGAATTGAACAAAAATGAACTGAAACAAATCATATCGGCTGATATTCTAACGGCTTATTACTTTCAAGGCGGAGCCATTCAAAACGGCTTAAAATACGACAAACAAACAAAGGAAGCCATACGACTGCTAAAAAATAAAGAAGAATATAACCAAATTCTATCGGGTGCTAAAGGTGTAACGAACAAAGGAACACAAAACAAGCACTAAGCGAAGAAGCAACAGAAGGAAAGAAGTCCACCTGAAGAAACCAAAATTGTTCGAGACTGAAATGGTCAGAACAATTTTGGTGATTGATAATCAATTTATTACTGCTACTTCAAGAAGCGAAGTCGCTTGTCAAGAGGTTCAAAAGTTTTCTCCTCTGGCTCTGCTGCTGGGACGCCAAAGGGCATTTGAGCACGCAACTTCCAATCAGGATGTATGTGAAACTCTTTCGCTACCACCTCGTCTATCAACGGGTTATAATGTTGTATTGAGGCACCAAAACCAACATCTTCGAGCGCTGTCCACAAGGTTAGCTGATGCATACCGTTCGTTTGTTCAGACCAAATGGGGAAATTGTCGGCATACGAGGGGAATTTTTCTTGCAAGCCACGCACTACCGATTGGTCTTCATAATACAAAATTGTACCGTATCCGCTTTGGAATGAAGCGTTAATCTTTTGCTCTGTTTGCGCAAACTTCTCGGGATCGATTCGCTCTCTCAATACGTCTTTTGTAAGTTCCCACACCTTTTGGTGATGCTCACCCAGTAGCACTACCAACCGAGTACTCTGACTATTAAAGGGTGAAGGAACATGCTTGATAGTACACTCAACTATCTCACGGATAGCGTCATCAGAGATTGGCGACTCATTTTTTAACGCATAATAGCTACGACGACGCGCAATGGCATCCAAAAAAGTTCTACTCGTTTTCATTTTCATATTTGATTTTTTTCTTTAGAAGAAAAGGCTTCCTTAAAATGTTATATCAGAAGTCTTTGTTACAAATATACCATAAATTATTGAAAAAATAGAAGTATCTATCGTTGAAAAATGATAATAAAGAGTAAAATGCACCATTTCATTGCCTAATTGCAGATGAGCTTCCCGTGACAGATTGCTGCTCACCCCACCATGTCATTTCATCTACTGAGGCGAACATAAATGCAGCATCGCCTACATTCAGCCGCTTTATCATCAAGTGTAGTCCTATTGTGTGCCACTACTTTTATACGAAAGGAATAAAAATAAGGCAAGTATCTTTTTGCACTATCTGCTTTTTAGGGTAACTTTGCAGTGCATGAAACAGAAACTTCGCAACATCAGCCGCATGAAGCTGATAGCTTTGGTCATCGCACTATTATTCGTGATTACGTGGGTGACATGGACTTGTTGGCCCTCCACTGGACAACAAATGAAACGTGCAGTGGCTGTCATTGAAAGTAAGTCATGGTACGAAATTGTATGCAATGGCAAAAAAGTCTTGTTTTTTGCGGACATCTCATCCGATTCGAGCTTGAGTCGCCTTTCTGTTTATCGAGATTCTTCCACCCTAACGACCTACTCTACGGGAGTTTGGCTCAACCGATATGCCGTGATTCCATCGTGTCATGGTCGATTGGTCACTATCAAAACCAATATCAACAAGGCTGTCGGCATCGATGCGTGTACGCTGATAAGAAAAGAACAAGCGAGAAACCAGCAGAGAATACGCCGCTTGCAGTCTCGTCTGAAAGAACTCAATTATTATCTCCGCATACATAATGTGCATGACGAAGGATATAATACGGTGGCAGGATACACCGATGAAATAAAAAATAGGACAGCACAAGCAAAAGCCCTGTTGAGCATTCTTGATTCAATTCAGAAAAGTAAACAAATTCGAATCTTCCACAAAACGAGCTATACCGCCCACTACAATAACAGAAAAGGCGAACGCCAGCATGTCTACATGGTAGAAATCAACGCTTCAGCGAAACAGCAAACAGTGCTATTGCAAACAACAACGCAAACAACACCAACGGGCGCAGTTCCTTTATCTGTCATGCCGTGGAAGGCAAAAGCCAACGGAGATGCACTGGCAGTAGGTTATGGTGGACTCGGCATTCCAGAATTGGCAACACAAAAAGCGCATTGCTGCATCCTTTCAACCGTTCTTCACAACCGCCAACACGATTTACCAACAGTGCTGGCAGGTGCTGGTTCTCCAGTTTTTAGTTCTGGCGGGCGTTTGATAGGCATCACACAAGGGAAACATGTCATTGACCGAACCCAATTACTCGACTTTTTCAGCAAGGAGGGAAAGCCATGAAAATCTACTTTCATTCATCGCTCCCCACATTCGTAACGCTCCTCGTCCTTTCTCTTTGCATGTCTTGCAGCAGAATACACCCCGATGTACAAGTCGTTTCACAACAGCGTGGCTATACTTACCGCGGCACATTGGTCAAAGGAAAATATGAGGGTTATGGTGAAATGCGCTATCATGGTCGTATCGTGTATGCAGGGCAGTGGGTCGACGGCAAACGAGAAGGCAAAGGTGTTAGTTACGACAGTTGCGGTCAACAAATCGTTGGCTTGTGGAAAGCAAACATCTTAATCCATGGAACTCGTACCGATTCTACTGGCGTATATACGGGGCAACTCAATCAGAAAGGGCAACCCGATGGTGCTGGCAGCTACATATCTACCGATGAAACTTATTATCATGGCTATTGGTTGCAAGGCGAACGTAGCGGATTTGGCTTCGCCTCATCGCCTAAAAAGTTGCGTTTAGGAGAATGGAAAGCTGACCGCTATCTTGGAGAGCGACTGGTTTATACGGAACAACGCATCTATGGCATCGACATTTCACGCCATCAACACAAAATAGGCAAAAAGTATTACCCCATCTATTGGAATCAACTCCGCATTACTCATTTGGGAACAATTAGCAAGAAGCACATCCGTGGCACTGTGAGTTATCCCATTTCGTTCTGCTATATTAAGTCTACAGAAGGTACAACGATACGAAACAGATATTATAAGGGCGATTATCGGGCTGCCAAAAGAAGCGGAATCCACTGTGGTGCTTATCACTTCTTCTCTACCCTGACCAGTGGAAAGGCGCAAGCCAAGTACTTTTTGCGCAACACTCTCTTTCAAAAGGGAGACTTTCCTCCAGTCCTTGATGTGGAGCCTTATCCCAGTCAAATCGCTAAGATGGGCGGAGTAAAGGCGATGTTTAACGAGGTGAGAGCATGGCTACAATTAGTAGAAAAGCATGTAGGCGTAAAACCTATTTTATATATCAGTCAGATTTTTGTCAATAAATACCTGCCCGAAGCACCAGACCTCATGAAAAACTACAATGTTTGGATAGCACGTTATGGCGAATACAAACCTAACGTTCACTTGGTGATGTGGCAGCTAAGTCCTGACGGGAGAGTAAAAGGCATCAAGAGCGATGTTGACATCAATATTTTCAACGGCTATCAGGACAGCTTCGAAGAATTCTTGCGGAACGAACGCATCAAGTAATCTCATTATCGTTGATGCGTACATACTGCAACAAGCAACTGAATAACGACCAACATAAAGGAGACAAAAACATAATTTGTGCATTTCTGCCGTAACATGACTACGATTTCTCAACTTAGTAAGTCAGTTGGAAATGCACCTTCAAAACAATGTTTTTGTCCTTTTATTTTACCAAAAATCGACCATCTAAAATCTTCAAAATAGAAAATTTTAATAGGCAAACGAAATGCAAAAATGAGCTGATTTTCACAAACGAGGCGTCTTTTCAAGCTGAAACATGGACTTTACGCTCTTGGAAACACTCAATAGAGGTGCTATTCACATACTTCAGGAGCATTAAAGCATACAAATAGCAGGCTTATCTCAATGCTTCAGTCGCCAAAAAGTGGAAAGAATTGGAATAAAAAGAGACAACTTTAATATAAAATGCTCAATAACAATCGGTTATGAAAGTTGCTCATAATTCGCGTATTTGCGACCAACTTTGCTGTTGGTGGTTTACACGCGAGTTATGAGAGGCACTTTGTAAAGAAAATTCAGCATTTATCTTCCTCCAAAAACAGCGTATCTCCAACCCTACACACACTATTTGATGGGTGGTTTTTGCGGCTCAAATAACGCTCTTCCACGAAAGAGTCGCGCGCCTAACCCAATTCTCTAAAAAGTGAAGGACAGTATTGCACGAAGGCAAAGATTACTTGTTTTATTCTCTCATACTTCTTGTTGAAAGAACATTTAGTTCGCTCTCCCAAATTTTGCTAATGAAAAGAAACCGATAAATACGATTTTGTTGATAAGCATAAAATAAGAACACTGACCATATAAGG
>NZ_HG417100.1:78187-99888 GCF_000455445.1 Hoylesella timonensis 4401737 = DSM 22865 = JCM 15640
GCTGAAATCATTGCTGCGTACCAATTGGGACAGGCGAAGAATACCCTGACGCATGTCTACTGGAGTGCAACAAACCCGAAAAACATTTGTTTCGTTGAGCACAAACATAAGTTTTTCGGGCAAAGGTAGTAAGGCAGGAAGGCCACGCAAAGGCGGCTAATATTGGATACTTACCATATAAGGGGGGGCTTCAGTAAAAAAAGCTATTGATGAATTAAATATAGTACTCAAAAAAAATAGTAAGTAACATGATGCTACTTACTATTTTTAATTTTTATCATTTCGTCAAGTACACCAATATTCATATATGATGTGCTTGATGAAGTATTGTTCTTCTATTAAAAATCGTTAGATGTATTATCAACAGAATCTACATTATCGTCATGATGTTCAAATCGACGCTGTGGACGATCGCCATATCCACCATTATTACGGTGGTGATAGCCATTGTCATCATCACGTCGTGGACGACGCTCGTTGTTCATATTGTTTCGACGTTCAGGACGTGGGCGACGTTCGCGCTCTACATATCCTTCGGGCTTTTCTAACAATACCTTACGAGAAAGTTTGTATTTGCCTGTCTTCGGATCAATCTCCAACAGTTTCACCTTAATCTTGTCACCTTCATGAATGCCTGCATCTTCAACTGTTTCAAGACGCTTCCAGTCAATTTCAGAGATGTGCAACAAACCGTCTTTGCCGGGAAGTATCTCTACAAAGCAACCATAAGGCATGATAGAGCGAACGGTTCCTTCGTAAACTTCTCCTATCTCTGGAATAGCAACAATGCCTTTAATCTTAGCAATCGCCGAATCAATGGCTTCTTTATTAGGTGCGCTTACTTGGATTTTTCCCACGCCATCCAACTCATCAATGGTAATCGTAGCACCAGTATCTTCTTGCATCTGCTGGATAATCTTACCACCAGGACCAATAATAGCACCAATAAACTCCTTAGGAATCTCAAAAGCTTCGATACGTGGCACCTGAGGTTTCATTTCTGAACGTGGTTCAGGCATGGTTTCGAGCATCTTGCCAAGGATGTGTTCACGACCAGCCTTTGCTTGCATCAATGCTTTTTCTAAGATTTCGAAGCTCAGACCGTCGCACTTGATATCCATCTGCGTTGCTGTCAAGCCATCTCTTGTTCCTGTTGTCTTAAAGTCCATATCCCCCAAGTGATCCTCGTCTCCAAGAATATCACTCAAAATGGCATATTTATCTTCGCCTGGGTTCTTAATCAATCCCATCGCAATACCGCTGACGGGCTTCTTCATAGGAACACCTGCATCCATCAAAGCCAATGTACCTGCACAAACAGTCGCCATAGAAGAAGAGCCATTGCTCTCTAAAATCTGGCTCACCAAGCGCACCGTATAAGGGAAGTCTTCAGGAATTTGTCCCTTCAATCCTCGCCATGCCAAGTGTCCATGACCTATTTCGCGGCGTCCAACACCACGTTGAGCCTTAGCCTCACCAGTAGAGAATGGTGGGAAGTTATAGTGTAACAAGAAACGCTGGTAACTCTTGTCCAAGACATCGTCTACCATTTTCTCATCAAGCTTGGTTCCTAACGTACAAGTTGACAACGATTGTGTTTCTCCACGAGTGAAGATAGCACTTCCGTGAGGCATGGGCAGCGGACTCACTTCGCACCATATCGGGCGAATCTCATCGGTCTTGCGGCCATCTAAACGCTTTCCTTCGTCCAAAATACAACGACGCATCGCATTTTTCAACACGTCATCGTAATAGCGTGTAGCCTCTGCATGCTTCTCTTCCAACTCTTCTTCCGTCAAATCTGCATGTGCTGCATCATATTTTTCAAGGAAGTCGGATATAATCTTATCGAAAGCATCGTGACGTTCCTGCTTGGGCAGCGCCTGCTTGGTAATATCATAGGCTGGTTGGTACAACTCATCATTCATTTGCTGACGCAAATCTTCATCGTTCACCTCATGGTCGTACTCGCGCTTCACATCTTTACCTAATTCCTTATTCAACTCCTCTTGCACGGTACACATCGGTTTAATAGCCTCATGTGCCGCTTTCAAAGCTTCAATAAGGTCAAGCTCAGACACTTCATCCATTTCACCTTCCACCATCATGATATTGTCTTTGGTGGCACCTACCATCAAATCCATATCGGCACTCTTCATCTGTTCAAATGTTGGGTTCACCACATATTCACCGTTGATGCGTGCTACACGAACTTCACTGATATAGAAATCGAAAGGAATATCTGAACATGCCATGGCTGCTGACGCTGCCAAACCTGCCAAAGCATCGGGCTGATCTACACCATCGGCAGAAAGGAGCATGATTTGTACATACACTTCTGCGTGATAATTGGATGGGAATAATGGACGAAGCGCACGGTCCACTAATCGAGATGTCAATATCTCATTGTCACTTGGCTTACCTTCACGTTTGGTGAATCCACCGGGGAAACGACCTGCGGCACTATACTGCTCGCGATAATCAACTTGCAAAGGCATAAAATCTGTTCCGGGAACTGCATCCTTTGCTGCACAAACAGTTGCGAGGAGCACCGTGTTACCCAAGCGAACTACCGCTGAGCCATCGGCCTGTTTTGCAACTTTCCCGGTTTCAATGCTGATGGTTCTGCCATCAGGCAATTGAACTGTTTTCGTAATTACGTTCATCTAAAAAAAATAAAAAACTTTATTGTTTTGTCTAACATCTAAAAAATCATCTTCTATTGTAACTTAATGCGCTAAATGATATAAAGAATCAATTGCCTCATGACGGCAATCAGAACTAATGAGGTTAGTCGCATACAGTTACAAAACCACGCAAAGATAAAAAAATAATAGGGAACAAACGAACAAAACTCCTATTATTTGTGTTTTTTCAACAAATTCCATTCATTTTCCGTATGTATCAAAACATATCACGGGAAAGACGAATGTTCATTGATACCATTACAGCTTACTTGGCAATGTTTTTAATTTCGCTTAAAGTGATATGTCCCACAAGCTGTATAATCGTAATTTCTTTTGGCTCTTCGTTCATCAAAATGAACTCATTGTTGTTCTTTCCATACGATTTAAGATAAATAGTGGTGCGTTCATCTTTATCCTTAATCTTCATCACCACTTCGTATTTATTGGTCTTATAGTAGTTGGTGGCTTGCTTCTTGATGGTGGGTATCAACGACGGGCGTTCACATTCTAACACTTGTAGTTTGGTTAGTTTAGAGGCAATCTTCGTAATATCCTTATCCCCAAACTCCAACTTGGGCATTAACCTGAACATTGTGGGCGAAATATAAACGGTACTCACTCCCTTGGCATCATCAAACTGTTTAAACAATTGGTCTTGTGCTACGCTATATATGCTGCTCATTGCCAGAATAAGAACAAGCAGGATGCGTTTTAATGGCATCAGAAAGTTGCTATCTTGTTTCATTTTCGAATTGTTTTAAGCCTTTATTTATAGTATTAGAAAACTTTAGAAGTGCCTTTTCAGTCTCGGCATACGCATCTTGAGGATTGTTCACTATTTCTCGTTGTGCTGCTATTTCATCCTCTTTTTGTTGGAAGTGAACCAACAAGCCTATCGAGAAAAGAAGCAACAAGCCAGCAGCTACGCCAACTATCCAGCGTAAAGTGAACGTGCGTGCTTTTCGTTCAGACAGCTTCTCTATCTTGTTCCAACCGTCTATTTGTTGCGACAAATGCCGTTCGAGATATTCAGGAACAGGGACATCCGCTTGATACAGCTGCTTAAACAACTGCTGTTCTACTGCCCATTCGGGCGACACATCACCGTCAAGGAAATAATGTTGCAGCAATTTTTCTTCTTGCTCGGTGGTTTCTCCTTCATAGAAACGTTCCACAAGTTTTTTAAGTTCACTACTTTCCATTTTGCATTATCTCCTTTAGTTGTTGTCTAATTTGTTTTCGTGCCCTACTCAATAGCACTCTAATATGCACCGTCTTCTGTCCTGTTAGCTTCTCTATCTCCTGATAGTCAAGTCCCTCCCCATCCCTAAGTAGCATTACTTGTTGCTGTTTCTTAGGCAATTGACGTATCAGCTTTATGATGAAACGTTCGCTGTCTTCTTCCTCAAACGCTCCTGCCGTGTCATCAGGATGTGGTATTTGCAATTGCTCCAATGCTTGAGGGATTGTTTGCAAGCACCGTTTCCGCTGCTCATCATAAAACAAATGCTTTAAGATGGTGACGCTAAAACCCTCGTACGAGTCGATGGTAGCTAACTCATCACGCTTCATCCACAATTTAAGAAAGGTCTCTTGTACTAAGTCTTCGGCAGCTTGCATGTTTCCAGTGAGTCGCCATGCCATGCGAAACAATTGCTCATGGCATGGCAAGAAACACTGCTTAAATTGTGAGGCATCCATACAGCAAGTAAGGTTGAGTGAGTTGGAAGCTGACTATTTTTTCTTTTTCTTAGCGACTATCTTTTGTATCTCTGAATTCTTAATATTCCCCAAGATTTGAATTAATGTCGCATCGTCATCATCCGAATCCACGATGACAAGCTCTTTAATTCCCGCTTTGTTTCTCTTTGTCAAGATGACGGTTTGCTCTTTTGCTTCTTTTGCCGTCATCAACACCTCATACCCTGCTGTTTTCAGTTGATCGGCATCCTTAAGAAACTGTTGTTTGACAGCATTTGAGCAATCCTCCATATCCAAGACTTTGATACTGTCAATGTGCTTGAGGTATTTCGTATAGTCATCGGCATCGCCAGTCTTTATCGCCTTGGCAAGAGTTATCATCACTTTCGGCACATGTACATATTCAGCCTTGGGCGAATTTTTGTACTTTTTCATCAAACCGTCTACCGACATTTGAGCTTGAACAGTCATGGTCATGAATGCCAACACTGCCATCATCATCACTTTTTTCATACGTTTTAATTTTTAACTGATTATGTTATACGATTTCAAAGACACGCTACCGTTGAGGTGTTCTAATCTATCAGACGTAGAAAACACTGATTGTGTTACAAATATCAAGAACTTTTTTTTTAGAATGATGTTCCTTTTTGTGGATACAAGCGACTGTCAAATCGTTCATGACAAAGCACAGAGATACAAGCTATTGCGCAACCATAGCTTTACTGAGCGTTGATTTCTTGAAGCAAACGATCCGCATGTCCCCAACGATCCATCATCAAAAGCACATAACGGATGTCTACTCCGATACAGCGAGCTAAGCGAGTATCGAAGTTGATGTCGCTCGAAAGACTGTCCCAATTGCCGTCGAAAGCCAGACCGATGAGCCGTCCCTTTCCATCAAACATCGGACTTCCGCTGTTACCACCAGTGATATCATTGTTGGTAAGGAAACATAATTGCATCTTACCCGTGTGCTTGTCTTGATATTTCCCAAAATTATCAGCACTCAATATTTCTTTCATCACAGGTTCTGCCTGATACTCATACACCTCGTTGGCACGATTCATTTTCTCCACCATGCTTTCAGCTGTAGTGTAATAGCCCGAAGGTTTACCGCCTAACAAGAATCCTCCAACCTGTCCATAACTCAACCGCATGGTAAAGTTAGCATCCGAATAATGCGGCATATCCTCCTCCATGCGCAACTTCGCAGCACACAGATACTTCTCTTGTAGGGCAATACTGTCTTCGTACTGAGACTTATCAGCAGAAAGTTGCCCCATGATTTCCAGCAAATCAAGGCTATACACAACACCTGGGTCACGCTGGTAGCTTTTCTTGTTGGTGTAGATTCGCTTGCCGCTCTTCATCAAGAACGACTTTTCATACAGATACTCTACATAGCGTTTGCAGTCTCCACCAAACTTTTTAGCGATAGTTTGATAGAATTTTGGCAAATACTTCGGTTCTACTTTGTCTTGATAATTCTTCAAGAGTGCGACAAATACGTCCTTATCTAAGGCTGCATCCCACTCGTCACTGTTGTCCTTGAAGAGGATATACTGCTTTTTGAGGTTGTTTTTGGGACCGTGTATTTCCTTATTGTTTAACTGCATGGCACGGTTGGTGAACTCGTTGGTGTGACCGAATGTCTCGCGGAAGAACATAAAAGCCTTCATGACATCAAGGCGTTGGTTGTAGAGTCGAGCCATGGTATCAAAGTCGAGCTTGCCCTTCAGATACCCTGTTTCCTGTTGCCATTGGCGTATCTTCTGCTCGTATTGCTGCTTCTGCTGGATTATTCCGATGGAGTCGATGCACTTGTTCATACCGATGGAATTCTTCCAGTAATTAGCACTCTGTGCAAACTTCGAATCATACTTGATACGCACGCCCTCATCTGCCCGCATGTGACGAGTCATAATGGCTTGTTTTACACCTCTCACCTGTGCTCGAGGTGTGTTCAAGGCATCTCTACGCTCACGAATACCATAGGATGAGAGATAACGATTGGTAGACCCAGGATAACCAATCGTCATAGAATAATCCCCATCTTTATATCCCTGCAAACTAACAGGTGCCCAATATTTGGGTCGATAAGGCACATTATCTTTAGAATATTCGGCTGGACCATTCGTCTTTTTATCAGCATAAATACGGAAAACAGAGAAGTCACAAGTTTGCCGTGGCCACATCCAGTTATCGGTTTCGCCGCCGAATTTGCCCATCGATTTGGGCACAGCAAATACCAGTCGCAGGTCGTTGAACTGTTGGTAAGTGGTGGCATAATATTGGTTTCCTTCGTAAAAAGCATCTATCTCCACATGCAGGGTTTTATCTATCCGTTTAATAGAGTCGGTCATTGCGTTCTGTAGTGAGTCCAAAACCACCCCTTGTCGTGCAGTTGTCATCTCATCGAAGTGCAGTTGATGCAGCTGAGCGGTAATGTCTTTCTGCTCGACCATGAAGCTCACGAACATGTCTTTGTTAGGTAGTTCCTCCTCATAGCTTTTGGCATAGAATCCATTTTTCATATAATCGTGTTCTACAGTGGAGTGACTGCGAATACCTTCAAATCCACAATGGTGGTTAGTAAATACCAAACCATTGGGCGACACAACTACACCAGAGCAGTATCCAGAAAAGTTGACAACGGTATTCTTGATAGCATGATCGCTAAAATACAAGTCATTATAAGGCATTTGGAATCCTTCTGCTTGCATTTGCTCATACACTGCTTGCGGTAAATTGTAAAGGGTCCACATGCCTTCATCGGCACTTGCCACATTGGCAGCAAGCAGTCCGGCAAGGAGTAATGTTGATTTCTTCATTCTTTTTATTTAGTTGATTTCTTAAAATATTTTCCAATAACGGGCAACTGGTATAATGGGAAGTCCATCTTGACAATGTACGAGACGAACAACAATATCAATAAGGTGTTTACCCCCAATGCTGCTGCGCTGGGGAGCATTTGGTTGAAGACCGTCATGGCAGCAAAACATACCAATGCTAACGCTACATACTTAAAAATACTCTTCATTGGATAGTTGATTGGATATTTGCGTTGTCCCACCACATACGACAAGATCATGGCTACACCATAACCAGTAAAGCCAGCCCATGCACAAGCGATATAGCCATAGCGAGGAACAAAAATAATATTTATCGCTATCAATACCGCACATCCAATGCCAGAGAAATAAGCTCCCCATATCGTTTTGTCAATCAGCTTATACCAGAAGGACAAATTAAAGTAGACGCCCATCATCATTTCGGCTGCCATGACAATAGGTACCACTTGCAATCCTGCCCAATAATCTCTTCCTATCAGATAACGCAACACGTCCAAATAACCTACAACCACCAAAAAAGCAAGAAGTGTAAAGATGATAAAATACTTCATTGCCTTGGCATAGGTAGCTCGATTATCCTGCTCTTCAGACTTGCCAAACACAAAGGGTTCGTAAGCAAATCGGAAAGCCTGCGTAATCATCGCCATAATCATGGCTATCTTACTGGCCGCTCCATAAATACCCAGTTGCATCAAACTGTCGTCTCCCTTGTAAATATGTGGGAATAAAATTTTATCAGCTGTTTGATTCAATATACCTGCCAAGCCTAATACTAAAATAGGCCAACTGTATGAAAGCATGCGCCGCATGAGGGCTGCATCAAAATGATAAGGCACACTGGTCAACTCTTTCCAGAGCAAAGGTATGGTGAGTGCCGAACAAGCCAAATTGATATAAAAAGCATAACCCACTCCTACCGAAGGCTGATAAATATGAGACATCAAATCAGGATGAGAAGCATACAAGGCTGGAAACAACAGATAATAAATCAAGTTGAGCGAAATATTCAGAACAATAATGAATACTTTGATTGATGCAAACTTGATAGGACGACTCTTAAAACGAAGGTAATCGAATGGAATGCACAAGAACGAGTCGATAGCCACCGTGAGTGCCATCACCCAAATGTAGGACGGATGATGGGCATAACCCATGAACGAGGCAATGGGCGAAAGGAACAAAAGTACTAACAAGAAGAAACCCAAAGCTCCTGCCCCCACGGTAATAAGCGTAGAGGAATACACACGATTCGCATTTTCCCCCGACTTGTTGGCAAACCTAAAAAAAGTGGTCTCCAATCCAAACGTCAATATGACGAGGATTAAGGCTGTTATGGCATACATATTTGTCATGATGCCGTATTCTCCACTCGCAGATGCCAGTTTTATGGTATAGAGTGGTGTGAGCAAGTAGTTGAGAAATCGTCCTACAATACTACTCAGTCCATAAATGGCTGTATCCTTTACTAATGACTTTAGATTTGACATGGTGTTTTGTTATTAGTTAACGAGTTGACAAGTTGACGAGTTGACAAGTCTATTAGATGGTTAGTTGACAAGTTCAGAAGTTGACAATTCCGCTGTTTCTTCAGTGCCGATGGGGAAATATTGATAATCTATGTAATTCATTTCTCTATAAACTTTTAACTCAAAAACATAAAAACTAAATAACTCATCAACTCGTCAACTTGTCTACTCGTCAACTTGTCTACTAAAAAAACATATACGCAATGGCTATTGCCGCAATGACTCCTGCTAAATCTGCCAGCAATCCACACACCACAGCATGACGAGAATAACGGATATTTACACTACCAAAATATACTGCCAAGATGTAAAACGTTGTATCGGTAGACCCCTGAAAGATACAACTTAAACGTCCTACAAACGAATCTGCACCGTATGTCGTCATGGCATCCACCATCATTCCACGTGCCCCACTACCTGAAAGCGGTTTCATCAGTGCTGTAGGTAGCGCTCCCACAAATTCGGTATCGCCCCCAACAGATGCCACACACCACTCTATGCCTTCTACCAAGAGGTTCATAGCACCTGAGGCACGAAACACACCAACACCCACGAGAATGGCTACCAAATAAGGAATAATTCGTACAGCTGTTGTAAAACCCTCCTTGGCTCCTTCGATAAAAGCATCGTACACATTCACTCTCTTGCGCAAGCCGGCAAGGATAAACAGCACAATAATCGTCATGAGCAGAATGTTGGCTACACTGGTGCTCACCACGTTCATGGTGTCCTTACTCATCTGTCCAAAACTCCAAATGATGAGAGCCACGAGTACGCTCATACCTCCTAAGACACCAACCATCACTTTATTAAGGAGATTGATTCTTTGATAAAGAGAGGTGATGACAATACCTGCCAGAGTAGAAAAGAAGGTGGCTAACAAGATAGGGATAAAGATATCTGTGGGCTGCGCTGCTCCCAGTTGCGCCCGATACACCAAGATACTCACAGGTATCAATGTCAGTCCTGAGGTGTTCAGAACCAAGAACATAATCATGGGATTGGTAGCTGTGTCCTTCTTTGGATTGAGTGTCTGCAACTGTTCCATGGCTTTGAGTCCTAACGGTGTGGCAGCATTATCAAGCCCTAACATGTTAGCGGCAATATTCATAAAAATACTTCCCGTAACAGGATGTCCCTTGGGGATGTCGGGAAAGAGTTTAGTAAACACGGGTGAAAGTATGCGTGACAAGACAGCAATCACACCACCTTTCTCGCCTATCTTCATGATGCCAAGCCACAACGACAACACTCCTGTTAAACCCAAAGAAATCTCGAAAGCGGTTTTCGATGAGTCAAAGGTAGAGTTCATCATAGCGGGAAAGACTTCCATGTCGCCCATGAAAATCATTTTCAACAAAGCAATGACAAAAGCTATGATGAAAAATGCTACCCAAATATAATTCAATACCATAGGCTGCAAAATTAAATAAAAATGACGGCACACCCAAGCAATCAGATGTTTTTTCAGTCTTTGGGCACGGCTCTTTCGTGAACAATAGCTATTTTTCCATCGAAAGGCACCAACAAAACAGCGTTTGTAATATAGGATTGGTATGCTGTATGAAAGGAAATTAAATGCTGAATTTTCTTTACAAAGAGCCTCTCATAACTCGCGTGTAATCCACCAAGGGCAAAGTTGGTCGCAAATACGCTAAATTTGAGGAAGTTTCGTAACCCATTGTTATTGAATACGTTATACTTAAATCATATCTTTTCTTTCGTATTTTTATCACTCTTTTGCGACTGAAGCATTGAGATAAGCTCGCTATTTGTATGCTTTAATGCCGTTGAAGCATGTGAATAACGCCTCTATTGAGTGTTTCCAAGACCGCTAAGTCCATGTTTCAGCCTGAAAAGACGTTTATTTTGTTCAAATCAGTGCATTTTTGCATGTCGTTTGCCTATTAAATTTTTCTATTTTGAAGATTTTAGATGGTCGTTTTTTGGTAAAATAATAGGACAGAAAGCAACGGATGCCTCTACCAAATCATCATTAAAGTTTAATATCTCCTCATACATCTCACTCAAGCTGCGAACCCACACAAGTTTGCTTTTTTGTTGCAAATCGTTTTTATATGTGAAAAGATGAAATTTTGTTTGCATGTCAACTGAATGCGTATTATCTTTGCAAAAGGTGGACACAAGACTTCTCTCAAAGATGAGTACCACTTTCTCTGGAGAGGGGCAAGGGGCGATGTACCATTTTAACTAAATAGAACTCAGGCTAACAAGACCTGCAAACCCCTGCCGTTGTGTGCACTCCTTCCATACGCTCAAAATAAAATCACTCATGAAGCTAAGCAAACTTTTATCCATTTTTCTCTTCTTGTCGCTCACCATCAACACATCTGCACAGCGTGTTTTAGAAATGAACATCTGGAACGGACGTGTCCCCCATCCCACTGGTGTGGATACCGATACGGCGAAGATGCGCGTATATCTACCAGATGCCAAGCGTGCTACGGGGCGTGCCATCGTGATTTGCCCCGGCGGAGCCTATGCCAAACTTTCCATGGAAAACGAAGGTACGGCATGGGCACCATTCTTCAATGACATGGGGATTGCGGCAATTGTGCTGAAATATCGACTACCCAATGGCGTAGCACAAGCACCTATCAGCGATGCCGAGCAAGCCATGAGACTGGTAAGACAGCATGCGCAGTCGTGGCACATCAACAGAAACGACGTAGGCATTATGGGGTCGTCGGCAGGAGGTCATTTGGCTTCTACCATTGCAACACATAGCAGAGGAGATGCCAAGCCCAACTTCCAGATTTTGTTTTATCCTGTCATTACGATGATGCCTGACTTTACCCACAAAGAGTCGCATGACAATTTGTTGGGACGTAAGCCAAGCAAGCGTGAGGAGCGTGAATATAGCAACGACATACAGGTAACACGTGTCACGCCCAGAGCCTTTATTGCTTTGTCAGACGATGACAGTGTGGTGCAACCAGCAAATGGTGTGAACTATTATTTTGAACTATATCGCCACGATGTACCTGCCTCTTTGCACGTTTATCCCTCTGGAGGGCATGGATATGGATTTGATAGTAGGTATAGATATCACGTGGAAATGCGTTTGGATCTGCAAGCATGGTTACGTAGTTTCTAATGGCTCTTCTTGTAATCATACATTTCGCCCCATGAACAAATATTTTATCAGCTGTCTATGGCTCTTACTGGGTACTACTACGACAGCGTTTGCCGAGAATTGGTTAGCCGCTATCAATGACGATGTGTTTCTTTACGAGCTGTCTATTCCTGGGACACACGATGCGTGTACAGGGAACGGATTTGTTGAAAAAGACGAGAGGACAGGCAAACAATATGCGCTCACTCAAGATGTAAGTTTGGGTAACCAATGGAAGTCGGGAATTAGGGCGTTTGACTTGCGCCCTGCCGTGCATATAGATTCCGTTGGTAATCCGTCGTTAGCTATTTTTCATGGAACATGGCAAACACGTCTTTCCATGAAAGAGGCACTTGTCACGCTACGCGACTCGTTGAGAAAGAACCCATCGGAGTTTGCTATTGTCCTGATGCGTCACGAAAACAGTGCTGACAAAAACGATGAGCGGTGGGCAGGACTCATGGAAGAGTTGTTACATGCCCCTGCTTTTGAAAACTTGTTTGTTGCATATCACCCCCATTTGACCTTGGGCGAGATGCGTGGAAAAATTTTACTGTTGAGTAGAGATGTGTATGCGGACAAACCGATTGGCGCATATGTAGGTGGCTGGACGCACGAACCCGACTTTGCACTGCAATCTAAAGGCGAATTATATCATGAGGACAGTCAGGGTGCGCTGTATGTGCAAGACTACTATGACACCAGCGAGGGGAAACAAGCGGTAGCCTTAAAATGTCAAAGTATAAAGCGTTTGTTGGACTTCTCTACAAGGTCGAGGCAGCAAGAAAATGCGCACTGCCCCCTTGTCATTAACCATACTTCGGGTTATGCAGAGAGTGTCGTGGTACAAGGCGAGCGGATAGCCACATCAGAAGGCTATAGGAAAAACGCCTCCATCACTAATCAGTATGCCATTCATTATCTAAAAAATCTTTCACATAAAGGGGCATTGGGCATCATCATGATGGATTATGCCGGGGTAGACATCTCTGGACGCCATGAGGTCAAGGGATTCACACTGACCAAAGAAATTATCGCTCATAACTTTCGTAACGAAAAAAGACCATCATCAATTCCTCAAAGGAATCTCTGATAGCCTTTTATAAGTGTTGTAGGTGCGCATCAGCATCCTGCCGCTGATGCGTTAGTTGCCCCATACGTGAGCACACCCTACCTTCGTTTTTGTATTCTATAACAGCGACTCAATCTCTGCGTTGATATTCTTGATTTGTACGTCTCGCTTTTGCAACGTATTGTTTTTATCAATGATAAAGAACGTAGGAATGGATTGTATGTTATAATTAGTCAGTATTTGCTGTTGCTCATCTTCGGCTGCATATACATTTATCCACGGCAATGCTGCTGTTTGGGTTTTCCAGAAGTGTTCGTTGGGGTCAACCGATACTTGGTAAATCTCAAAACCACGCTCATGGTACTTATTATACAGTTCGCGAAGCATCATAATACGCTGGGTAGACTCCTTTGAAGCAAAAATATGAAAATCTAATAACACTACTTTCCCCTTTAAGTCGCTAAGCTTGCGAATGTTTCCACGGTTATCGGGCAAGGCGATGTCAATGAGACCAGTGGTAGCCATCTTACTGGCATCGATTACTTTCTGTTGATTGTTGCGGATAATACGCACATCTTTCATCCCCTCAATCGCAATGTTATGAAGATTCTCTCCTCGCTCTGCATGTGGATAATAGGTGTCCCAACTGGTGGCAACAGCTGCATAAACCTTTATATCGTCCTCACTGGTTCGTGGATTGAACACCAACACATTGGCGTCACCCCAGTGAATGGTTTGGAAAAGAGCAAAGTACGCATAAGCCTTCATGGGTTCTTTGAAAATGTAGTTCAGCTTAACATCGTTTTTATAAGCTGCCATGACCTTGTGCAAACTGTCGTCCATGACTTCGGAAGTAAGGTTGATATTTTGGGCAATGTTGTTCACCAAAGCCTGCAAGCCCATTTGCTTCAAAGTAAGTTCTTTTATCTTCGAGCAGTTGTCAGAACCACTTACTTCATATTGTGACGCCATCGTTGGATACGAAGCCTTTACCTGAACGGTCTCGGTAGAGTCGATGGACAGGTTAATAATTTGTCCAGCAATGCGCAAACGATAAAACTCGGGAGCCTCAGGTGCTTTCTCACTAAAGCTAAATGCACCATCTTCACCTAATTTCACCGAGTCAAGAACCTTGGGACCATTCAGCCCCATGTTTTCAAAATATAAAGTAGAATCTTTCGCTTGTGCGATGTTGCCATTGATGTTGAACTTCTTCTGCGTACAAGAAACAGAGCATAATGCCGCTAACGCAAAAGTAGCTAAGCAGAAAATATTTCGCAATGTCTTTTTCATATATACCTTGTTTGATAACGTGTAATGATTGCTGCAAAGATAAATCAAATAATTGAGATACGGAGCAGTGTGCAATATTTTTTTCCTTTTCGACTTTTGGTTTTGCAAGTGTGAAGACTCAGAGTTTCCAACACATCATCATCATCGCATAAAAATCTTTGAAAAGAGTGCGTACCTATTCATTTTATTTGTATCTTCGCCACATCGTTCATTGCGAAAGTGGCTTTTATTCGAACTTTGGGACAAAGCCATTCTTCTATCACCAAAACCAACAAAAGATGTTCAAAATTATTCAACAGTCAGATTATAAGGTAAACAAATGGAGCGGCGGCATCACAAGAGAGCTGTTCATCCTCCCTCACGACAGTAGTCTTGCAGAGAGAAACTTCAACCTGCGAATATCGTCAGCGGTGATTCACCTCACGGAAAGTACTTTTTCTGACTTTTCACACTATCAGCGCTTTTTGTTACCTGTTGGGGGAAACATCACCTTATATATAGATGGGCGTGCGCACCAACTGAGTAATGACCTTCCTTTCGCATTCGACGGGAGCAAAACTGTCCGTTCGGTAAACAGTAGTGGAGCTATCGATTTCAATGTCATTTGCCGTAAAGACTACAAAACAAAGGTTACTGTCGTCCACAAAGGAGAGAACGAAAAGACCACCAAAACCTTTATTTTTGCCCTCGAGGACATTGATATCAATGGCAGAAAGGTGGAGAAATACAATTCTGTTCTCACATCCGAGCCTTACAAGTTTACAGGAAAAGCAGTGGTAGTAGAAATTCCTTGAGCTATAGTTACGGCTGATACAAGAAAGAAATCTTATTGAATAAGTCAGAAAGTTCATCCAAAAGGAGGACTGTTTCAATTATTTTTTGTATCTTCGCCATACCAAACGTTGAGTAGAAGATATTGAATACGTACAACATCAATAGACGCTCAACGCATGGCAACGCAATGGACAGCGAAATGTTGTCCGAAAATTCTTTTATGAAAACCATCTAAACGCATTCACATGAAATTAGCAGAAGCACTAAGTATTCGGAAAGATTTGCAAAAGAAGATAGACCAACTCAAAACTCGGCTGGTACAAAACGTTAAAATTCAAGAGGGAGATGAACCCGCTGAACATCCTGACGAGTTGCTAAAAGAGTTGGACGAATGTCTCATTCAACTTCAAAAGTTGATGTTGCAAATAAATATCACAAACATTCAAACCCAGCACAATGGGCGAACATTAACCGATATGATAGCCGAACGAGATGTACTCACAAAGCGCATCTCCATTTTGCGCGATATGTTTGAGCAGGCATCTCAAGGCATGGATCGCTATTCACGGTCGGAGATAAAATACGTAACGACCATTAACGTAAAGGATTTGAACAAAGAAATAGACCTATACGCAAAGAAACTCCGCAAATTGGACATGCAAATACAAGCAGCCAACTTTGAGGTAGACTTGATATAGTCGCCATACAGCAAACCATTTGCTGTTTGCGAACATCACATAATGGTGTAATCTTTTGGAACAGGGCGAGTTGAAACCTTTTGAATCCTGTGATCAAATGAGCTGTTCGGAACCAACAGCATGATTCTTTTTGAATCAAGTTACGGTGCAGGTTCAGCACGTCAGCACACGAATGCATGGCGTATAGCGCATGGTGTACGACCATCAACTGACTGTATTTTAAGAGATGAGGGTGGGAAGTGGGATAAAAAACAGCGGTTACCCAGTTGTTTTGAATTAAATGTTGTACCTTTGCAGCGCATAACTCTTCTATTGATAAAGCATCAAAAAGTTTGATATGTGTGCTTTTTAAGCATGAAGATTGTTTCAGTGTCAGTAAATTTTATTTTTTATTAGCATGAAAATTGAGAACCAAATTGCAAGTTCTGTCATTGCTTCAGTGAAAGAACTCTATGGTCAAGAGGTACCAATGTCAATGGTACAACTACAAAAAACAAAGAGTAACTTTGAAGGAAACCTCACCTTAGTGGTTTTCCCCTTTTTGAAAATATCCAAACAAAAGCCCGAAGATACAGCAAAGGCAATCGGTGAACTATTGGTTCGAGACTGTCCCGCGGTGGCAAGTTTCAATGTAGTGAAAGGTTTTTTGAACCTCAACATTGCCAAAGAAGCATGGGTAGACCTTCTGAACGACATTCATGCGGATGAGAAGTTTGGCGAAAAACCTGTAACCGAAGACTCGCCACTCGTGATGATAGAATACTCATCACCTAACACGAATAAGCCGTTACACTTAGGACATGTGCGGAACAACTTGTTGGGATGGTCATTGGCACAAATCATGGAAGCCAACGGCAACAAGGTGGTGAAGACAAACATCGTGAACGATAGGGGCATCCATATTTGCAAATCCATGCTCGCTTGGCAGAAATGGGGAAATGGAGAAACACCCGAATCGAGCGGAAAGAAAGGCGATCACCTCATTGGCGACTACTATGTGGCATTTGACAAGCATTACAGAGCCGAACTGGCAGCACTGAAAAGCAAGTATATGGCTGAAGAAGGGCTGGACGAAGAGACGGCAGAGAACAAAGCAAAAGAAGAGTCAGCATTGATGAAAGAGGCGCGTGCCATGCTTGTGAAATGGGAACAAGGCGACAAGGAGGTACGCACGCTATGGAAAAAAATGAATAATTGGGTTTATGCTGGCTTTGACGAGACGTACAAGGCATTGGGCGTAGGCTTTGACAAGATATATTACGAATCAGATACTTACCTCGAGGGAAAGGCTAAAGTAGAAGACGGACTCAATAGAGGACTGTTCTTCCGAAAGGATGACAACAGTGTATGGGCAGACCTTACAAAAGAAGGACTGGACCAAAAGCTGTTGCTTCGTTCTGACGGCACCAGCGTGTACATGACGCAGGATATTGGTACGGCTGAAATGCGCTTTAAGGATTTTCCTATCGACAAAATGATATATGTGGTTGGAAACGAGCAGAATTATCATTTCCAAGTGCTGTCAATCTTGCTTGACCGTTTAGGATTTAAGTGGGGCAAGGAGTTGGTACACTTCTCATACGGCATGGTTGAATTACCAAACGGTAAGATGAAAAGCCGCGAGGGAACTGTTGTCGACGCCGATGAGTTGATAGCAGAGATGATTGCCGATGCTCGCAAGACCAGTGACGAGTTGGGCAAGTTTGATGACATGAGCGAACAAGAAAAACAAGACATTGCACGCATTGTAGGATTGGGAGCGCTCAAATACTTTATTCTGAAAGTAGATGCACGAAAAAACATGCTGTTCAATCCAGAAGAGTCTATCGACTTCAACGGCAACACAGGACCGTTTATTCAATATACGTATGCGCGTATCCGCTCTATCATGCGGAAAGCCGATGCAGAGGGCATAAAACTGCCGCAGCAATTATCTACAAACGCTCCTCTGAATGATAAAGAGATTGCCTTAATTCAGAAGCTGAACGATTATAGAGCCGTGGTAGAACAGGCTGGCACTGACTACAGTCCAAGTGGTATTGCAAACTACTGTTACGAACTGACCAAAGATTTTAATCAGTTCTACCATGATTACAGCATTCTTAACGCCAATTCAGAAGAGGAAAAGACAGCTCGCTTAGTGCTTGCAGCGAATGTGGCAAAAACCATTAAGAATGCCATGCAATTGTTAGGTATCGAGGTTCCAGAGAGAATGTAGAGAAGAGCTGGCGGATGAAAGATAATTGTTTAAATCCTCCTGATAATCGGCACGACACGGTATTGCCCTTGCCCTTAGAGGTAAAGGCAAACGCTTGGGCAGTGGATGCCGCATGTTCGGGCAATCCCGGACCAATGGAATATCGGGGGATAGACTTGGCTACGGGGGCTGAAGTGTTTCATTTCGGTCCCCTACATGGCACTAATAATATAGGTGAGTTTTTGGCTATCATACACGCTTTGGCATTGTTAGAAAAGCAAGGCGATACACAAAAAACGATTTACTCGGATAGCTACAATGCCATTTTGTGGGTGAAAAAGAAACAATGTAAAACAAAATTGAAACGTACCCCACAAACCGAACCGCTTTATCAGATTATTACAAGAGCCGAACAGTGGCTACGCACCCATGTTTACCAAAATCCTGTCATCAAATGGGAAACGGCAAAATGGGGCGAAGTGCCTGCAGATTTCGGACGAAAATGATGGAGCTTTGAGCTCAATGCGGTGCTTTGCTTTTCGAAAGCCTTTGATAGAAAGTGCGAAAAGGCGTGTCATCAGCCACACAACGATTGTGTTGATGCAAATGAACAGGAGCATCTTTTTTGTTTTACAACAGCCAACAAAGAAAGAGCAAAGGCTATACTAACTTTTCAAAAGCAAGGCGTTGTTTATTTTTATCATAATTGATAATACCACAATAAGTAAACCCCAGTTGCTGTAACATACCAAGCATCTCGACATTGTCATTATTAGTATCTATTTTTATGCTATGTATTGCTTGACTGATGCATAAATTTTCCACTTCATGAAAAATTTGTTTGGCTAAACCTTTTCCACGAACAGTTGGACTGATAGCCAATCTGTGCAACACAAAATAATCTTGTTCGCTCAGCCAACGTCCATGAATATCATGGTATTTCGGTTCTCCATTCTTTGCTACCACAACATATCCCACGATTTCTCCTTCTGCTTCGAGTACATAAGCTTGATGAGACGTGATGTCCTCCATCACATTTTTTGCACAAGGATATTCCGCTGTCCACTGGTGTCTACCTGCTTTCAACATCGAATCTCGAGCCGTACGGAGAACTTTCCATGCGCCAATGAAGTCGGATAACGTTGCCTCACGAAATTTTATCATGATGATTCGGAATTTGAAGAATACTAAGACGCTTTTATATGAATGGTGATGGTTGCCCGATTTCCATCTTTGTTCTCAAGTTGATACACCACTTTGCCTTTATCCGTCTTTGGAACTTGTAGTTGTAACCACGGATGTGGATAAATAAAATGGTCTAATTTTTCATCATTAATGACGAGATTAAACGGACTTACCTTATCCTCTTCTGTAAGAGTCCATTGTCGTGTTCCAAACAGAATCGAGAAACAAAGAAGTTCACCAGGACTTCCTTCTACTTCAAGATGGTTGCTGGTGAGGTCCCAACCCTTATGGATAGAAACAGTAACAGAATTAACAACTCCCCTACTATCTGTCAAGAAAAAAGACATCGTACCTGGCTTGAGACTCTTAATCATGAGTAAACCTTTTTCGTTGATAGAAACTTGAGCAGCATCTCCTCGTATGGTCTTTTCAATAATCTTATTTTTTCCAACTCCATACTTGATAGCATGATAAGAGATAACGCCATAATCTTGGTAAATACTATGAGAGACAGGAATTAAATCTGGATGAGTACAATGAATTTGTAGGTATATTGGTAGTTGGCTTGCATCTGTAATTTTCAGTATCGTGAACTCCTGATTCAGTTCTACCTTGACATGATTGTCATGAATCACTATCTTGGGCGATGTGAGTGCGTCACTGTTGGCATCTTCAACCTTAAATGTTCCTTTGTAACTAATGACATCAAACGCAATTGAAAGTTGATCTGTGGTTAGTTCAGGGGCTACCGAAAGAGTTGGTGGTGTAGGCTCTGGCTCTTCAAAAGTATCCTTACACGAAGTCAAAGCCCATGTTGTCAAGGCTAAGGAAAGCCATACAAGTGCCTGTGTATAAGTTCGGTAATAAATTTTCAACATAACTAAATCATTTGAAAACCAATAAATATGATTTGGTAAAGATACTATTTTTTTAAGAAAAATCACCAAACGAAAGTTTTTATTAAAAGAAGAAATCTCTTTTATCATAATTCTTTATACCTTTGCCACATGAATATATTCCGCAGTTTGTTATATGTTGCCGTTGGTGGAGCCATGGGGTCTGTAGCCCGATATCTACTTTCTAAATTCGTGTCATCGAGTGTTTTGTCGGTATTTCCCTTCGCAACCTTTGTCATAAATCTTCTCGGTTGCTTCCTCATTGGCATCTTTTGTGGATTGGCAGAACGAAATGTAGCTATTCAAGGTGACATGAAACTGTTATGGATTACAGGCGTCTGTGGAGGTTTTACCACGTTTTCAACCTTTTCAAACGAAAGTCTGTCACTTTTACAGAACGGGCATATTTTATACGGAGCTTTGTATATTGCAGGCAGTGTCTTTCTTGGAATTTTAATGGTGCTTGTTGGATTGCGCCTTGTCGGTTAAGGGATTTTCTTCGTTTATAAGGCAATCTTTATTCCATTTATTTCGCTAAATACCGCAGTTTTTCACAAAAAAGTGTGTAAAATGATAGAATTTTAGGCACCAAGCTATCGAATATCAATTTTATTTTCTATCTTTGCATCCGCAAACTTATCATGCATCATAGCAATAAGTCGGACTTGTAGCTCAGTTGGTTAGAGCAACAGACTCATAATCTGGAGGTCCCTGGTTCAAGCCCAGGCTGGTCCACATTGAAAATCAAGGAGTTACGCCATTAGCGCAACTCCTTTTTCTTTTGCTTGCGAACACATTGCGAACACGGGATATCACAGAATACATGCAATTCTAATTATCCATTATCTATTTGTCCTTTGTTTTTCCTATTTTGAGACCTCTGCAAAACTCATTGTTCAAGATTTGCTCATTTCATCTTATTTTTGTACCTTTATAGTATGAAACAATGTTCTTCTTCTCCGAGTTTTGCTGACCTAATAGTTGGTCATCGTAAGGTTAAACAGACCTTTTTCTTTCAAATTGATCAGATAATCGACTGGAATCCCATTCGTGGACTTATTGAAATTGCTTACACCAAAGACAACCGTCTCACTGGTCGTCCTAGCTATGACAGCCTTGTATTGTTCAAGACCGAACTTCTTCGTACATGGTATGGCTTGAGTGACGGCGAGGTAGAAGAGCAGGTAAATGACCGTCTGTCCTTCAGTCGCTTTGTTGGTTTAGGATTGGATGACTGCGCTCCAGATAGTACAACAGTATGCCGTTTCCGTAACATTTTGGTTGAAGCCAATCTTTACGACAATGTGCTGCAAGAGATAAATCGCCAGTTAGAGTTAGCTGGTGTTTTAGTTAAGCGTGGTGCCATCGTTGATGCAAGTATCACGGATAGTCCTCGTCGACCTCGCGGCCGTAAGGAATACGAAGTAGTTGAGGATCGCAATGAGGAATCAGGTAGGGATGTAGCAGAAAACGCAATGGTTAAAGAGATCGTCAAGCCCAATGTTGATGGTGAAGCACGTTGGGTAAAGAAGATGGGGAAGCTACACTTCGGTTACAAGCGACATTCGGTTACAGATGAGAACGGCTTGGTGATAGCCGAGGAAACCACACCGGCTAACGAAAGTGACATCAAACATTTGGAAAAGCCATTAGAAAAAGCTAAACTTCCACAAGGTACACC
>NZ_HG417100.1:101265-127894 GCF_000455445.1 Hoylesella timonensis 4401737 = DSM 22865 = JCM 15640
TGTTTATGCCGACAAGGGTTATGATTCTACAGCAAACAAGGATGTACTTAAACGTATGAAGCTCAAGAGTCGTATCATGCACAAAGGAGTAAGGGGACGTAAACTAACGGAAAGAGAGCAGCGTATTAATGTAGCCATCAGCAAGACACGGTATAAAGTGGAACGTACCTTTGGATCTGTTCACAGATGGTTTCATGGTGGGATAGCCAGATATGTAGGTCTAGCTAAGACTCACGCACAACACATCATGGAGGCTATTGCCTACAATTTATATCGAACTCCAGGGATAATTGTGTCTAATTCTCTCAAATAAGGGGAGAATATGAGATGAAATAGAGCATATATAGCCTAAAAACCAAAAATATTGACTGCGGGTGAGCCAATAGTGTTCAAAAACAAGAATGATAGAGAATGAGGTAAGGTTTTGCAGAGGTCTCATATTGATTTGATTTTTATTCATCTCCAATCTCTAACGATTTGTATGGAATGGTATAACTATCCGCATCATTTGATTTCTTTACCTTTCCATTTTTATCAAGCATTGTGATTTTTCCTCCGCCCATACTTGCAGAGATGAAAGATAGCGGTGATTTGAATATGCGAGCGATTGTTTTACTCGCTTCTTCTACAGAGCATTTTTTCTCTCCTTCATATTTGTATGTCAATATCTGGGCGTTTGATCTTTCAAAGCCAATAGCCTCCCAAATATACTGTTCTTCACTATCTTGTATTCTTAAAATTAATCCAGGGAGACCACCGAATTTATATGGTCCAAATGGCAACGGGATTTCTTGAGTGTACCATGCAGTATAATTTCTGCCTGCAAACGAGACTGTCGCCTTCGTGCATGGGTAGCCGATAATCGTGTCTGTTCCCTCTATGAATTTCCAATTGAACTGAGGCAGGTCCTGTTGGAAATTCAACACACCAATTTGTAGTGGCATACGATATTTAATGTCTGCCTTTTTGCCACCTTCAACGATTAATTCTATTGGCCATGGATTTCCTTGAATGTTGCTTCGTGTCACAGCTCCATGCCTGGAAGCTTCTGTGCAGAGTGAATCGAAATGGAATATGATGTCGCTAAAATCTCTTACATAACGTTTCCCTATATATACATTGCGCACGTCGCTGAGATAATTTTTGTCGGCGGGATGATTTTTATATTTCAAATTATATGTAACCTTGTATCGTGCCGTGTCAATAGCACTCTTCTTTTGAAGGTTTTGCGGAAACGGAGCTGTTATCTGTGCATGAACTGTAAATGACATGAACATATAAACAATGATAATAAAGAGCTTTTTCATATCTTAAATGGTTTTATATTATTCTAAATCTAACTTTCAGCAATATGGAGCGAGGACGGATATTATAAACAGAGCGAGTTTCGGTGAGAGCCGACTTATTCGAATACGAATATGTTTTAAGATTAAGCAAATTATCGCAAGAAAGTGCAAAGCTAAAACGTTTGATGGTGTAATTTGCTTCTGCGTTCAGCAAGAGAAATGACTTGTCCCCACTGTTGAAGTTGTTATAATAATGATTGAGAGAGGTTAAGAACATTATTCCAGCAGGCAGAGTGAAATTCAAAGAAGCACTGTTGTTTACTGTACGCAACCAGGGCAAGCGTTGTCCTTCATTTTGTTGCGTCTTCATCTGATAATACCCACCTTGATAAGAAACAGAGAGCCATTTGAATGGAGCAATAGTGATGTCCATATTTGCAGCTATAGCCCTGCCTGTATATCGAAGCACCACATCTTGTAACAGCAACGGATTGTCGTAATAAGAATAAGATAATGATGCACCGACTTTCAATTGTTTCCAATCGAACCCTTGACTTCCGTGGAGTTTTGCCGTAAAAGTGTTGGCTTTTTCTTTGGTGTGCCGGCTGATTGTGCGCATGGAAATATCATCATAGTAGGAGCCATAAAGCACTTCGGGTTTCTGATGATACCATAACAAATCAATTCCCGCAAAAGTCATCGTAAGGATATTCTTGAATGAATAGCCCAAAGAAGAAGATTGACTAAGCCCCTCAAACAATCCTGTAACGTCGTATGCAGAGAGCTGTCGATAGGAGGTAAGGATATTGTTTGTGTACAAATTCTCAATAATCGGAGTAGAATATGAAATATTGGAGTTCAAATTTAATTGATGATTACTATTGATATTATAAGTAAGGGAAATATTGGGTTCTACACGTAATCCGGATTTCTTTGTCGTTTGACCTTTCACTATATCTTCCAGTTGGAAATACTTGTATCGTATGGGCATATTGAAAGAGACATACAACTTCTCTCTATTATATGTAGCTCTTGCTCCAAATCCAGCATTGATGAAATTGAACTTCAAATCATTTCTGAAATTTGCCAGTGAGCTGCTCAATGTGTTATGTTGGTAATCTATAGTGGCAGAAGGATGTATGTTTACCTCGCCTATTCTCCATGCCGAAAGCAAACAAAAGTTGTTTTCTGTGGAAAAATGATGAATGTCTACTTGTTGGTCCAACACTGTGATTGGAATAACTTCAGAAAAAAGATTTGGAGAAACCGCAAGAGAATGAGGACGCTTTTCAAGGTTGATGAGAGAGAGAAATTCATAACCCTTATATTCTGAACTACGATTAGTGAGATGAAATTTATTGAGCAGACGATACGAATCAACCATGCCCAACTGGTCAATGGGTTTATCCCCTGCCACTATTCGGCTATTGGCATGAGTTCTGTCCCAATCGAACTTAACCTGCTCCTTCATATAGTGTTGGTCTCTATTGTCCAAGTAGCTTATGTCTCCATAAGCCTTTTCTTGCTTTGCCGTTCCCGTCATAACCTCTTCGACCACATTCTTAGAACCATCGGGCAGGATATTGCTGATGTTCGACCAATGGCTCCGTTTGTCTTTGTCGTGAAAATACGCCGCATTGACTCCCAACTCGCCAAACTTCCCAACACGATAAGCGTTATTGAAAGTGATGCTATGTGAGCGATTGAAATAATAGAGACGTTTGTCTATTCCCGGAACAGATGGCATTGTAATGGAGGAAATCGTGCTCGTCCGTGAATAGTCCTCATCGAAAGAATAAAGTTCCTGCGACAAATCCTCGCCACTATTATTCCCTTTATATGTGGCAAGAAACTGCTTGTTGCGCTTGAAATAGGTGGCAATGGCAGCATTGTTCCATAGTGTCTCATTGCCATATCCTCCTCCGAGCGTTGCAATCAGGTTGAGCACTCCCTTCACACCCTCTTTCAGCCGTATATTAATAGAAGCTTGCTCCTCTGGTTGCAGCCCTTTTAAAGCTTTTATGTCTTGATGGCTCTCTAACACTTGTACTGACCCCACATTCTTTGGGTCTATGCTGTTTGTGGCAATGCCGTAATGACCTTTCATAAGGTCAAGCCCCTCTATGTAGAAATTCTTGATGGGTTTACCCTGATAAGAAATCTGTCCATTCTTTGAAACGGTAATGCCAGGCATTTTCTTCAGGACATCTGCGATGGTCTGGTCAGATGAAGAAAGGAAAGAAGCTACGTTATAATTAATGGTATCGCCTCGTGAATACACTTTCTTCGCCTTTACTGTAACTTCTTGCAACTCAATTGTTTTTGCATCTGTCTCAATATTGAATTCTCCCGAACGGTTGGGTATCTTCATGACAACAGACTTCATTTCTATCCGTGACACACGAAGCATCAGACTGTCACAGTCGCAACGTACAGTAATCTGATATTTGCCATCATCACCTGTATATGTTGATGCGAGTATCTTGTTGGGCAGATTAGGATTCATCACCACAATACTGGCAAAGTCCATCGCCTCGCCAGAGGTGTTTTTCACTTCTCCCCATAATTTAGTCGGTGCCGCCTGGGCATACGTCATACAGGGAATGAGCAATAAAAGTATGATTCCATATATTTTATTAATCAACCTTTTTCTGTGCAACAGCTTAACTTTGCTGTTAAAATCACTTGGTAAATATGCTTGATAACTTGTTATACTCAAAGATTTGAAGGTTTGAATATTACACTAGGCAAAGTTACTCGTTGCTATATTACGAGAAATAATTGTAACCACCAAGAAAAAACTTATTTTTTTTGATTTTCCTTGTTTTTCCTTGTTTTTCCTTGTTTTTCCCATACTCTCATCAATCCTTTAATATTCTGATATTCAGTTATATTTTTGTTCTCTGACAATAAATTATTCATCTTCAATAATAAATGATTATGGAATCAAACAGCAATGACAATTACGTGCTGGTCCTGGAAGACCGCACGGAAGTGAAAAATGAACAGGAAGCGGGAAAACTCTCCGTAGTTTCAGGTATCGACGACAAGGGAAACCTTAAAACCACCGAGGCAATCGCTGCGAATCAGGCAGCGTTCTTGAAGTTTAACAACAAGGACGGACTTCTAAAAAACTTCATGAGCAATTTTCTCCGTCAGTTCAACGACCCATCTCGTTTCGGACTGTACAAAGTTTTGGCAAACAATGTAGAACAAGGTGTGGACAATCTTCGCACCATGTTGCAAAGCCGTGAGAAACCCGAAAGCAAACAGCAACTGACAGAGATTGGAGTATCCTTTGACGATTATCTGCCGAAAAAGAAGAACGCCACAGTCATTGATGAATCAAAGATTGATTGGAAGCAACTCGACAACCTCGGTCTTACCCGTGAACGACTGAAACAAAGTGGAGAGTTAGAAAAGATGCTTTCTTGGCAGAAGAGTAACCTTGTTACTATTGCCGTACCTATTGGTGATACAACCATCTACACCGAAGCACGCCTTGCTTTCCGCACGGATGATAATGGCAATGTCGGCTTGGCAATTCATCCTTTGAGAAAAGAGCCACAGCTTGACTTTCCCTATATGGGCTACAAGTTCTCGCCCGAAGAGAAAGAACAACTACTCACTACGGGCAACCTTGGCAAGACAATCGAGGTAACGCCCAAGAACGGCAATCCTTTTTCTGCCTATGTCTCCATCGATCCACAGACCAACGAAATTGTCGCCCTGCGTGCCGACCGTGTGAACATTCCCAAGGAGATCAAGGGCGTGATACTCTCCGATGCACAGTACAAAGAGCTTGTGGAAGGCAAAGCCGTGAAGGTGGAAGGCATGACTGCCAAGAGTGGTAAGACATTCAATGCAACCCTGCAGGTCAATGCCGAGAAGAAAGGCATTGAGTTCATCTTTGGCGACAACAAGAGTTTAAGAGAACGACAGGAACACAAACAGACACAGCAGCAAAGTGTCCCACATAAGCTTTGCGGCTTGGAGTTATCAGAAAAACAGCGTGAAGCATTGGATACCGGTCGCACACTCTATTTGAAGAACATGGTCGATAAGGAGGGCAAGTCCTTCAATGCCTACGTCCGTATGGACAAGGAGCAGAACCGCCCACGTTTTTACAAGTGGAATCCTGACAAGAAGCAGGATGCTGGCAAGGAAAAGGTGGTTGCCGTAGCCGAAGAACACAAGACATAGGTAACGGTCAATAACCACGGCAAGACCAACGAAGCCACGAAGAACGTGAAAGAGTCATTGAAGACTGAGCAAACACAGCCCACTGCCGCCCAAAAGCAGAAACAGGACGAAAACAAACAGAGGAAGTTCCGTGGACGTAAGATATAACCATTAATACCTTTGTCTATTCTGCGTTTCATCGTACGTTTATGCCTGCAAAAGTATGATGAGTTTGTCATACTTCAAAGCAGCAGGGAACAGCAGGGAAATATCGGGAAGTTGAAGGAAAAACTAACGCATTTTATCGGCAGCCGTTTGCGCATTCTTACCCTGTTTTCTTCTTTCACCGTCCGTTTGGCGCAAAGATAGGGCGGTGCATGTCCTATTCAATCATTCTTTGTTTAAGTGACACCTTGTAGCACTCTTGGTGTAGACAAACGCTACCCTATTTCTGTGCTGATTCTATTGTTTGCAATATCGGTGCAGAATACTGCAAACGTGTGCAAAGGGTACACTTCTACCTCTGTCTTTCCTTGCTATTTTATCCCCTGTTTTGACTTAATTTGGGCTTAAATCAGTCATTTCTTTTCCTGTCTCCTCAAAAACCGTGCGAACTTTATTGCGAATGAACGCAACATCATGCAGGCACCCCCTGAATGCTTGGAACTTTCCTGTTCTCTTCCTAACTTCACTCTCGGAAACCAAACCAAGCATATAATGAAAAGGAACGCAGATAAAGGCAAGTCAGTGGACGAAAATAATACGCCCAAGCAAAGGAAGACTTCCTCCAAAAATGGTGAGATAGAAACCTATCTCTCCTCTTATTATGAGTTTAGGTACAACACGGTGTTGGGAAGAACTGAATACAGGGGCAAGAGCGATGCTCACTTCTTAAAAGTGGGTCGCTATGAAATCAACACGCTCCGCAGGGAACTTGACAACGATGTGGGGATTATCACATCTTCCGACAACCTCTATTCCATTATAGAGAGCAGCTTCTCTCCACGTGTCAATCCCATACAGGAGTATTTCAAGGGATTACCCTTGGTGGATATTGATAATAGCATTGGTAATAACAGTGGCAATAGCGATAGTTGTAATTATGGCAGTAATAGTAATGGTAATAATGAACACAATAACCATTGTGATACTTTTTCCTTTTCACTGAAAGCCATTCCCGAACTGGCAAGTTGCGTAGTTGTGCGTAGCTCTGACAAGTGGCTGCCGTACCTTACCAAATGGCTCGTAGCAGTGGTTGCCAATGCCATGGACAACCGTGAGTGCCGTAACCATACCTGTCTTGTACTAACAGGCGAGCAGGGCAAGTTCAAGACAACGTTCCTTGACTTGCTTTGTCCTCCTGCTCTGTATGGTTACAGCTACACGGGCAAGATATATCCGCAGGAGAAGGACACGCTTACCTATATCGGGCAAAACCTCATCGTAAATATTGACGACCAGCTTAAAGCTCTCAACAAGCGTGACGAGAACGAGCTTAAAAACCTCATTACCTGCCCGATGGTCAAATACCGTATGCCCTACGACAAGTATGTGGAGGAACATCCTCACTTGGCAAGTTTCGTGGCATCGGTAAACGGCAACGACTTTCTTACAGACCCCACAGGAAGCAGACGCTTCCTGCCATTTGAAGTGCTTTCCATAGATATTGAGAGAGCAAAAGCTATCTCGATGGACAATGCTTATGCGGAAGCCAAAGCCCTGTTAAAGTCAGGTTTTCGCTATTGGTTTGATGATGAAGAGATTGCCGAACTATACAGGGAGAGCGAGGATTTCCAAGTGCAGACTGCAGAAATGGAACTACTACTACGCTGCTTTGAGAAGCCAACGGAGGATAATCCCTATTGTACCTATATGACCACCACCGAGATAATCACCTACTTAGGCTACTATACGCATCATCCCTTGTCCTTAAAGCACATGGGCAAAGCCCTTAGAAAGGCAGGCTTTGAGAAAGTAAGCCGAAGGCGTGACGGTGGCAGCCCCATCTATGTGTATAAGGTAAGAAAGATTCTGCCGTGTCCTTTGCTGAATAGTTGCAGCAGTCAGATGTCGTAAACTATGTGTAATAGGCAAATGTAGTTGGATGTGTAGTTTCTTCAAAATCATAATATATAACTGATTAACAACAACTTAGAGTAGAGTAGTTTGTAGTAAGAAGAAAGATGAAAAAGTTTGGAGGGGAAAGACTTAGGAAAAGGGAAATTCATTCAAATATAATTCAGACGAACTATTGTCATTCAAACAAAAATTATTTAATCAATTCAATTAAAACATATCACAATGAAAGAAGAAGATTTATCACGTATCAAGCGATACCCCATCGTAGAGTATCTTGAAAGGAAAGGCATCAAGCCTGTACGTAGGACTGCTGCCTATGCCCTGTATTGTTCACCGCTCAGGGAGGAAACGCATCCGAGCTTCAAGGTGGACACAGAGAAGAACCTTTGGATAGATTATGGCGAAGGACGGGGCGGAAGCATCATCGACCTCTGTATGCGTATGGAGGGATGCACGCTATCGGAAGCCATCCGTCGTTTGGGGCAGAACGTTTCCGATAATGGCACATATAGTTCTCTTAATGACTTCGTGCCAAATAATTCCAAGCCTGTGATGGCTGTAAATGGAGCAAGGAGACTGATAGAAATATCAGACACTCTGCCACCACATTTTCAGGAATACCTTACAAAGGTGCGTTGCATCAACTTGGAAAAGGCTACGCCTTTCCTCAAATGTATCAGCTATGAGGTAAGGGGCAGGCGCTATCAAGCCATCGGCTTTGCCAACCTGTCGGGAGGGTATGAGCTTCGGGATAACGGATCGTTCAAGGGAACGATAGCTCCGAAAGACATCACTCCCATATTTATGTATAAGATAACAAAACAAATACAGCCAATTTTCGTGTTCGAGGGATTTATGGACTTCCTCTCCTTCCTTTCAATGAAAGAAAAAGTAACAAGTGCCTGCCTTGTGCTAAACTCCGTGAGCAATACCGCCAAAGCAATTCGTTATATGAATGCACAGGGAATATCTTCCATTCGTACCTTCCTTGATAATGACGATGCAGGGCGGAGAGCCGTACAGGAGTTTGCAGGGACAGGCTTTCATGTTGAGAACATGAGCATACACTACAAGGATTTCAAAGACCTCAACGAGTTTCATGTCAGCCGTGTCCGTGAGCGACAGAAGCATAAAGGGAAGATACAGGCACACATGTCGGTTACAGTCCAAAATCAAAACAAGGAATCAAAACAAGGCAAACATAAAATCAGATAGAGAAATGAAAAAGAAAACAATGATGAATGACAAAGACCCAAAGGTTTTCAAGGTTCTTGCCAAACGTCTGGATGGCAAACTGTTCGCTGACAAAGGATACATATCACAAAAACTTTTTGACTTTCTTTTTGAAGATGGTATTCAGTTGGTGACGGGGCTCAGAGTAAATATGAAAAACAAACTCATGCCTTTCTATGATAGAATGATGCTGCGCAAAAGATATATCATAAAAACCATCAATGATCTTCTGAAACACACTGCCCAAATTGTACATTCACGCCATAGGTCTATGACAAACTTTATCATGAATCTTGTATCTGCCTTGGGGGCATACAGCTTCTTTGAAAACAAGCCAGAAGCTCTCCAGGGATATTGCATAGAAGACACTAAACAGTTGGCGTTGTTTTAAGCAACATTTTTTGTCTAAATCATATCCCATTCATGATAGAGTGGGATGTATGAGCATGCACATGACTCTAACAAGGAACAAGGCTCCTAACTTGTCAAAATCGGGACGGACTTAACCCGAACTGAGGTAATATCTCCATAATCATAAAAAAGGTTGCGCCCCAGACGAGAGAGCTCGCTACAGATGATAACGTCATCCTTACCAACCTTTTTGAGGAGGTTGCCGAGTTGCCTCTTAGTATAGTTCTTTGTGCCACTGATAGTCTCCTCAATCCAATCATTGACTTGAAGGTGCTGTTTCTCGCAAAAATTATTGATTTCAAATCGTTGGTTTTCAACAGTTTGCTTGTCACTACTTACTCTAATGTAACCGTAAATCATATTCAGATAGAATTAAAAATACTTTGAAATTTAAGAATATATCGTATTTTCTAATAACACCAAATATGCTCCAAATCTGAGTTTGCTCTGTTTTATTTATCTTGTCTACCTTTTGGTGATATTGTGCTGTTCGTTTTTCCATGGATTTTGATAATACGAGTTGCGAGTATTATCCTCCAGCAGGAACTGCTGGCAAGTCACTTTTGCAGGATAGGGCGTTTCCCAGAAGCGATTTGTCCGCACAAAAGTACAACTTGCTAATCAAATTCTGTAAGAGTAACATGCTCCTCAGTATGTAAAAATCGTGATTTGACAAAATAATGATTTACTAATCTTTATTTCACTAAATCGGTATTTCACTATCTCTCGGACTTGTGAATTCTCGTTCTAGTAACTTACCGACGTAGGCTTTCACCCTCAAAGTGCACGACATGTGTAATAGCTTTTAAACGGTCGAGCGTCCTTGCACCATACTTTGCCGACAGTTCCGCCGTAGTGAGATTGGTAGTAGTCAGCAATAACTTCCCTTTCTTCTCTGCCAAGTCAACCAATTCTGCAAATGGCACTTTCCGCTCACCATACCTGATAGCCTCATTTTCCACGCCTACATCATCAATGCAAAGGATATGGCGTTGTTTCAACTCCTCATGTTTTACGTTGAATTCGGTGGCATCTGCCACATTAACTATCAGATGGCAGTAGTAATTGAGGATCACTGGAAGAATTTTAGCACAGATTACCGTTTTTCCACGTCCTACATGGCCAATACAAAGCAATCCTCTGCCATGATTATCTGACAGCCAATCTGCTATCAAATCGTATTCCGGCAGCCATTGTGGATTTGCAACAAAACGTTTTAATCCAATAGCCAATGCCTGCTTTGCCTCTGGGATATGGAAATACACGTTTGAGGCATCCGGGCTGAATCCCGTATTGCGTAACCTTTCCACTGTCGCATTAAAAGTATCTATATTCATTGTTACCATGATTCATCGTTTTGGTATTTATTGGGGGCATTGTCTTGCAGCATAATACCCACTTTTATGTTAGCATTTCGGATAGGCTCGGTTTCCCATATTCTTTGGGAGAGAAAGTTCTCAAAGTTCTTGCGGTATTGCACTTCTGGGCGGGAAGCTACATACTGCGGGACATACTGCATGATTTTCGTCCTGTCTTCATCAGTTAGCTGCATCCACTTTTCCCTCAAGGCCAAAATGTTTCCCACAGGCTTACCATACATCTTCCATATCATCTCAAACGAGTCCATCATATCACCAACATTGATGACAGAAGTTACAGCTTCTTCATCAATGTTATTCATATCCTTACTCTTAGTCTTATTCTTATCCTGCGACGGATTGCCATCGCTAACGATGGCCGACGATAGTTGTGTTTGGTTCTCTACCTTACTTGTAACCCGTCGAGATGCTTGACGTTTCAGGGCATTGGCCCTATTCGCCCGACATCTCTTCTCGTATGAGCTTTGGCTACGATCAATCTGGATACGAAGCATGCAAAAGAGAGACATCAAAGCCTTGTCCTCAAACGTTGGTCTTACCCCATTGGCAGCATAGCCATAAAGAGCCTTGAAGAGGATTCCAGCCTCTGCATCGTCCAAACAGCAGATGGCCTCCTTTTGGTCTGTAAACAGCATAAAACCCTTGATTTCCTTTTCCATAGCTGTATTATTTGGAATCGTTCAATAGACACAGAACCTCTGCATAGTTGTACATCACTCTGCGGGGGCCTACTTTTCTTGCGCATAACACCTTTGTCTTGTTCCACCGCCACAAAGTACTCAAATCCACATGAAGAAGTCGGGAGGCTTCCTCGCGTGTAATAAAGCGTTCCTCATTGGGTATAGCAGGTTTTTCTGCACCGTTGCTATCAGAAGAGGAGTCTTCCGTTTTGTACGCAGCCTTATGAATTAACTCGTCTAAATCTGATTTTGTCATCACGATGAGCTGGGTACCAATAATCGAATTGTGATTTTCCATTGTTCTATCATTGAATAGTTTGACATGACCAACCTCACTGCTACCTTCCATAGCATTTGTTGGCATTGCATTTCAGATTACGGTGGAAGGTTCCGTCCCTTAAAGCACAATGCAAAATTATGCTATCCAATGACACAAAGGCTAAGATAAAAGGCTATAAATCAACTATTCACAATAAGGTTCTTAGACATTCCATCATGTTCTGCAAGATGTACCATATCGTCCCAAGCAGTTCTCCCTGATTCAATCAAAAAACCTCCAGCAGAACAAACTGTTGGAGGTTATTTTTCTTATCTTCTGTAGTCTTACGCTTGCTCTTGCAAGTCTGCCAATATCTTTTTCATCAATAGCTTCATGGCCCTTATTTCTGAGAGTTTCTTATCATCAAGATTTCCAGGAGTGAAATTACCTTTCTGCACACTATAATTATTCTTGCTGCCAACTGTCTCTTCCCCGAATAACCTAACAGCTTCGGCATGGGTCGGGATGGATATTAACCAGTTCATATTTGTATCTGCACCGCAATAGAAAGCCAGGACAACATTTTTTCCTCCGTTCTTTTCCTTAAACAACTCCTGATAGGTTTCAAAAACAGGCTGATTAACATAATCCTTATTGACAAATTGCCGAACAAAGTATGATTTCAAGGGATTCTCTTCCTGAATCTTTTCACTGGTTGAAATCTTGTGATCTTCTATTTCTTTCTTGTCTAAGGCAGCTTGAACTTCCGAAGCGTGATGATGAGTTCTTATTTTATTCGCCAGTCTATCTACTGGTAAGAAATCACATAAAATCCGAATCAAAGCCATAACCATTATGATTAAGGAAACCAAAGCTACCAACCACAACCAGAACTTAGCCTTTGTAGATATATGATATCCGGCGAGCAGCATGCCAAGCGTCACCACCAGAATAGGGCAGGCCACACCAAACCCTGAATATACAAACACCTTAAAGGCTTTGTCGCTTATCTTCATAACTTTTATTGCTTTATTTCTTGGTTACTTCCCTTATTATCTTGATTACTTACTTGGTTACTTTTTGAGAGTTACTTGGTTACTTTTAATTGCATCTTAGTTACTATCCGTCCATCCTCGATCACTTCTTCAACAGCTTGGTTACTTTTTTGCATGAACTATACGAGCTTTAGTATCATGCCGAAAAACGCACAAAGCCAACATCTTGCTGAAGAATGTATAGTCACTGATTATCAACCACTTGCCAACAGGAATTGCTGAATTTATGCTAAAAACTTGCTGAATTTATCAATATTCAGCAATGGGCAAAGTGGGATTGTCGCCAGACCTTATCTTACGATACTTCTGATTCTTATCGTTCGGGTGTTCTGGAATGGTCATTTCCAGCATCCCCATCTCCAAGAGGGGATTAATATGCTTCTTTCTATTCCTAGTTTGATTGGTAATTCGCAGCCTATCCATTATTTCCTGAGCTGTTCGAGGTACGCTGCAGAAGTTGAGTAAATCAATTTGTTTCTTGGTTAGTTTTCCATAACTCCTTTGAACTGAATGAGCGGCTTCTTGGTTACTTTTCGCCTTATCTTGGTTACTTTTATCTGTTTCTTGGCTACTTTCCAGATTAGTATGACGATAAATTGTGACCAAGAACTCCCGTGATTTCTCATTATTCTCAAACTGCACATCAAGTCCCATTTCCAAAGAACGCTGAATACCACTACCGACACCTGTGTAGGGTAGTAAGTAATTCGCATTATTAAAAAGGAACACGTTTCGAGGCATAGAGGTACCTGCTTTGATGTCATCTACAGTCAGCCCATCAGGAAGTGTTCCGGGACTATGGATTTCCAATCTGTCATCAAAGATAAAGATACGGATAGGAGCTCTCCAGTTAAGTGAACGGTGTACCAGAGCATTAACGGTAAATTCTACAAGACTAACATAAGGAATTTCCAGTTCACCTTTAGAATTAAACTCATCATTAGTTTGTACTGTGCGGAGATTACGTGTATAGAATGCCATGATGGTATCAAACTGATGGAGCAAGTTTCCTTCCATATCAGCATCATCTACCTTGTCACGAAACTGTGTTCCACCAACAGAATTGCCAACGTAACAGATACATTTTGCTGTTATCACTGGCAACCATCGTTGAGTATATGAGGCAAACAGAAGAACTGCAGCCACCGTAAGCCTACCGGTAGGCAGTATAAAATGTAGATTACGCAGCAACTGACTAATATCATGATTTTTGGCTATGGCATTAGCTATCTCATCGAGCGAGGCCTTCTTGTATTTATCACCAACAAACCCTTTCAGACCTAACACTTTTGTAAAACGGTTCTGAAGATAAATCTTCAGCGTCCTCTCGTCAAGGTCATCAACGGTTATATCATTGACAGCTGCCACATCGGGAAAGAATGCTCCACAACCAGTCATCATCTCTGCAATTTCAGCATTATCAAAGATCTTTCGCTTATCGGTACCATTCTTTACCCAAATAACCCCTTTGTTATCATGGTAGGGCTTATTCTTTCCTTCAGGGATTGTAGCCACGACAACAGCACCGCCTTTTACCGGGACATTCTCTATATCAATAAGTATGCCAGGGAGAACATTCTCTGAAGCCATACTGGTCAACATATTTGTTGTCTCCTGAAGTTCCTTGTAAGACAAAGCATTGATATTGCCCGTCTTATCATTGATACCAATGACCAATCGACCACCATGGCTATTGCTAAAAGCAACAAGTTCGCAGCCTATATCGTATTTGTCATTGATTCGCTCCTTAAACTGGGCACTTCCAACCTCAGCCAGATCACGCAATGCAATCACGTCTTGTTCTGTCATAACCTTTAATATTGATGCTACAAATTTAGTAAAAAAGAAAGAATTTCATTTGTTCTTGAAGAATATTCGCATTAGCTGTACTATTTCTGTCCTAATATTGCCTTCAGCATCTCTTTTGCTTGCTCTGGCGTCATACTATCAATATCAACAGCCTGAGGACTCGGTACAAGATTCAGCAACTTTGAGTTATTATCGAATCTGGTCTCCAATGGATACATATCCTGATACCCGGCCGTAATATTATTACCCATAGAATGTCCCATGCTCTCCGATATGTACAACTCTTCCACTCCCGCCAACTTGAGATTCGTGGCAAAAGAATGCCTCGCCCATGTACCCGAAGGCTCTTTGTCCCACTTCAACACTTCCTTGCAAACTCTGATTACCCGATCTTTAATATTTGAATTCTCTTGTACTGTGAGCTTTCTTCGTTTCAACTCATCTTCTTCACCTTGAAATATCTGTGGAAACACATAGGCATCTTTTTTAGGCTTGGCTGCTATTTCGTCCAAGATGAATTGCAAAGGCTGAATAATAGGCACTACTACCACCGACATACTATTACTTCTTGCCGATGTTTTCTTTCTCATAAATTCAAAAGCCCTACCGCCCTCAGCAAAATAGGTTCGATTATAAGTTAGTCTACCTGCGTCGGCAAGATTGAAGCCATTGCACAAATATTGCGCAAGAAACAATCCTAAGGAAACGTGTACACGTATCGTATATTCTTTGTCCCACATTTCTGGGTATCGTTTCTCCTCAAAGACATGATAGAGTTCTGTCATTTCAGCGATTGACAAGTAGGATTGTTGTCTTCTTTTCCCTCTTGGAATGGAAATGAGTTCATTGTCTTTATTTGAGAATGGGTATTTGTCAGCCGGAAGAAAGCCTCGTTTAATACATTCATTCCAAACAACACGACAAGTTCTTAAATACATTCCTCGTGTTGCATCAGCTATTTTTCCAACCAGCATACCATCAATCATTATGCCGTTCTTCATTCCATCATTCCACTTGGCTATAACATCCTTGTCCACCTTGAAGCCTTCTGTCCGACCAACTATCTTCAGAAAAGAGTTAAGAGCCCACTGGTAATTTTCGGCACAGCCCACTCTATTATCATCCCGATACCTTGCAATAAGCCCTTCCCACATGCCAACAAACGACAAAGAATGCTCGTCTTGATATTCCACTCCAGAAAGCATTGTCTTAATCAGCCCAATAGTCAGTTCATGCGACTTACTAAGTTTCACGATCTTGTCTCTAAACTCCTCTAAGATTTCCTGCCAACCTTTATAAACATCCATCAGGTTACTACGAGAACTTGTTACACTACAAACACTATTGAAGTATTTTTCCGTTTGAAATGGCATATCGGTCAGCTTATGATAGTAACGCTTTCGTTCTATGGTGAAGCAGATAGCCATTGGATATTCCATCGTCTCTTTATTAGTACGCTTATCCAACACAAGAGTAAGAGAACAGTTACCCACCCGATTACAGTTGATTGATGTTTTTGAAGTCTTCATTTTTCCTCAGCTATTTCATGTAATCTTGCGAACATTTTGCGAACACCGTGCGAACACCGTGCGAACACCAACGCTTATTTTATGCCATTTCGCAAGATTTCATATTTTTGATGCAAATATAGTAAACCATTGAATACCAAGCAAATATATTGAAAACAAAAATTTTATAAAATCTTATAAAACCATATTCCAACAGACTCATAATCTGGAGGTCCCTGGTTCAAGCCCAGGCTGGTCCACAAATAGGTTTCAAAAGGATGTCAAACAACACGTCATTTTAGCCTTCAAAACAAGGATAATCGCTGTAAAATCAAGGTTTTACAGCGATTTTTTGTTTTTTATCCATATCCGTTTGACTGCCAAACCATACCTTTTGATAGTCATCATTCGGTCATTTTCTGCTACAGAAACTGCTACACAAAAGCAGGCTCTCAAAAAAATGTAGCAGTGAATGGAAAATGACTACCTAATTGACGGCATACAAATATCTCGTTTTCAACAATTTATGTTGAACTTTGTAGCCAAGAAAGCTACACTAAAAAATGATGCGTTATGAAAACAACTTTCAAGGTGTCCTACTACCTACGTTCCAACTACGAGAACAAAGAAGGAAAATCGCCTGTAATGCTCCGAATGTATCTCGGAGGCGAAATGGCTAATCTTGGATCCACTAAAATTTTCGTGGATAAATCTAAATGGAGCAACAAAACCAGCAGAATGATCGGTAGAACGGCAGAAGCTCTCTCCGTCAATGCATCAATAGATGCACTGACAACAACTTTGATGCAGATCTATAGGAAATATGAAACCTCTGAAAGCTTGTCCTTAGATCTTATCAGGTCAGTGTTTCTTGGAACAGATAAGGAATTTACAACTTTTCTCCCTGTCTTTGATAAATATATTGACTCCATCACGCAACAAGTTGGCAAGACGCTGACAAAGGGAACGTTTTATAAGTACAAGGTGGTGAGGCAGAACTTTCAAAGCTTCCTACAGGCAAAATATCACCGCAGGGACATTGGGTTGTCAGAACTAACAAGTGCTGTTGTCCAAGACTTTGAATTGTATCTGACCTCAGTTGTAGGCGGGGCACATAATACTACCACCAAGAAATTGAGAAACTTGAAGACGGTCGTGAACTATGCGAGGAACAGAGGACTTATTATGCATGATCCGTTTGCAAACCACAAACTACACTACGAGTTGGTAGATCGTGGTTATCTCACAGAAGAAGAGGTTCTCCGTATTATGAAGAAACACTTTGACATAGAAAGACTGGAGTTAGTAAAGAATATTTTTATTTTTTCCTGCTTCACAGGATTAGCCTACATTGACGTATATAATCTTACCTACGATAAGATTGTTACTGTCGAAGACAGACAGTGGCTTATCACCAAGAGGTATAAGACAAGCGTAGATGAAAATGTCATGCTGCTGGATATTCCCCTTGCCATCATAAGAAAGTACTATGACATTAACAGAAAAGGTGGAAAGGTATTTCCAATGATGAGCAATCAGCGCATCAATTCATATTTGAAAGAAATTGCCGACATTTGTGGCATCAAGAAGAATCTGACCTTCCATCTTGCCCGACATACGTTTGCAACCATGTCGCTCAGCAAGGGTGTTCCTATGGAAAGTGTATCGAAGATGTTGGGGCATACCAACATTAAAACTACACAAATTTATGCCCGCATAACCAACAAAAAAGTGGAGCATGACATGGAACAGCTCGCTGACAAACTCGGCAAGTTTAATAAGGCGATGGGCATCTGATAATATAATAAAACGTATAACCCTAAAATAAAAGATTTATGGAAACCAAGAAAGAACTATCTTACTTCCGTCTGAAGTTGGAGAACTATCTCAGTGAGCATTTCCCAGAACTGCTGGGCGACAAACCATTCATAACGGCAAGAGCCGATGAAGCACTTTCCACCTACTGCGATGCAGTGGCACAAGGCTTCTCGCATCCCGAAGCGGAGAGTATGGCAAACGAAGTGTTGCATCAAGGACTGCATTTTTCAAAGTATGATACACTTGTGTCTGTCTTGGAGAATGAGTTCGAGAAAGAACTGCCCTCTCCACTCCCCGAAAGACTAACACCAATGCTTCTGAAGAATAAGGCTGTGCAAAGCGTTTTCGACAAGTATGAGCTGTCAGATGACTTCGGTGCAAGTCCTGAGTATGAGAAACTCTACACCGAATTGACAGGAACAATCGTTCTGCTCATTGAGGTCAATGGTCTGCCAACCGTAGGCGGTGAGAACATGACTTGATGTAGCACCATCTGGAGCTTTTGTAGTGTCAAGAGCCAAGATAAACGCTCCACTCCACACGCCAAGAGTTTTTTCAAACACTTGTCTTTGTGTAGTCTGCGCATCTTGTAACTGCTCTTGAAACTATAAAAAGCTCCGATATGAATACAATCATCATGAATCAAGACGTTCACACACCTGCCTTCATCAAGGCAGACGCATCGAACAAAACCGTTAAGAACAAGCAGCAGCCGACTTCTCCCAAGCAAGTCCGCCGCTTCAGTTGGACACGCTTCATCGAACTAGGCTTCCTGCTTTCCATCGTTATCGGTGCCATTTGGCTTATCTCAAAGATAGTAACACCACAGGTCGTAACTGTCGTGTCAGTTATTGCAGGTTTTCTGATACTACGCTTTATAGTCAGGGTAATTCTGAAAGTGGCATTTACGCTGCTGAGCATTCTCTTCTGGCTGGCGATTGTCTGTGTCATCCTGTTCTGCGTGCTTTGAGAAGCACGGCTCTGTAAAACCTTCGTTTTATTTCATCAGGTGGTTATCTCGCATTTTGAGATAGCCACCTTTTCTATATTCCACTACGAGCGTTGCACTTTTGCTTCTTTTTCAATGCTCCACGATATGCGATGACAAGGAGAAGCGGATGCTGTTCCCTTTTTATCCGCAAAGGTAGTACGGGGCTTGTGGCTTTCAAAAGGTCTGTGCCGCTTGGTTTGTCTGGAAAATCTCCACACCTACGGGTAGTATTTTCCGACAAAACCTTGTGCAAGCCCGCCCCGCTACCTTGATTTTGCTACAAAAAGGAATCAGCATACTCCGATCTTTGGACGCAAAAAAAAAATGTCGCTATGGATAAGCAAAAGGTAAATACAACATCTTCGATGAACAGCAAAGGATATAGCTCCTCCTCTCATTACCGCATTAACCCTGTGGCTGAAAAAAGTGAGCAAGTGTTGGCAATTAAGTTTGTACAATGGGACGTTCCCCCTTTGGAGAACCTTTGTAACAGCAAAGTATATCTCCTACGTATGAAACTCAATCGTGGCGAGTGTATGAGCCGTGAAGAAAAGAATTGGCTATGTGAAGCGGTGAACTCTAATACCTATTTCCGCACAGCCGTTCCCCTGCAAGGCTATCGCTTTGACTTCTTTGATGTACTGAAGAAATATCTTGTCAATCAGTACGGACAATGGACAGAGTATTACGCACCCGACAGAACAAGCCTAAGAGCCTACCTATATGGACGTATCAATCAGATAGTGGAAATTCCCAAGTATTAACAACATCAAAACATATACGACAATGAAAGGAACAGAACATTTCACACGGACAATAGCCGAGTATCTCAATCAGCGTGCTATGACAGACCCCTTGTTTGCCCCCAACTTGATGAAACCTAACAAGAATATCGAGGAGTGCATCACCTACATTCTTAATGAAGTGCAGAAAAGCGGTTGTAACGGCTTTGATGATGATGAAATTTTCTCTATGGCTGTTCACTACTATGATGAGGACGATATAGAGGTCGGCAAGGCTGTTTCTTGCCAAGTTGCCGTTAATCACGTTGTGGAACTAACGGAGGAAGAAAAAGCCGAAGCAAGGCAGGAAGCCATTAAGCAATATCAGCGTGAGGAACTTGCCAAGTTACAGAGCCGTAACGCACGAGTGAAAAAGACTGAGAACGCGACAACCCAAGTACAACCATCATTATTTGATTTTTAAGCCTATGAAACCGAGAAACAAATTTGAAAAGGCAGTTTTGGAACAAAGCAAGCATCTTCGCCCGATAACCACGACACAAAGCAAGTGGGCATTCCGTGAGTGTATTGACCACTTCGCCTACCGCTTGCCAAAAGGTCGCACCACTTGTATGGATTGTGGGCATAGTTGGGTAATGAACAAACATAGAGAAACTTGCACTTGCCCTCATTGCAGGGCAAAGTTGCAGGTCAAGGAAACATTCCAAAGGAAATTGCAGCAGAAGCACTATTTCACGACACTTACCGCTTGCGGAGAATACCAAGTGTTGCGGATGTTCCTCCTCGTGGCTGAAATGGAGAAAGGTTGCAAGGCAGGACACTATGTGCTTGAAATCGGTCAGTATTGGTGGAACGCGCAAGGACGAAAGACGATTGTTGCCGTTCAGAGAGTATTGGGTAGATACGTTGATACATTCTCCTATTGCGCACCTATGGCAATCCGCAACGACAACGAAGCCTACCGATATGCAGCCTATTCGCAGATATATCCGAAGTTCAAGGTATCAGACACACTCCGCAGAAATGGTTTCAAGGATGATTTTCACGAAATACCCCCGACAACACTCATTCCTGCATTGCTTTCTGACGGCCGTGCCGAAACATTGATGAAGTCGGGACGTACAGACCACCTACGCTATTTCCTTGGCAAAAGAAGAGCGTTTGACGAGTATTGGCAGTCCTATAAGATTGCAGTCCGTAACGGCTACGATATAACGGTTATTTCCCTTTGGTGCGACTATGTGGATATGCTCCGCAGATTGAACAAGGACATACACAGCCCGAAGTTTCTTTGTCCCACCAACCTCAAAGCCGAACACGACCGCAGACAGGAGGAACTCAATAGACAAAGGGAAAGGGAAGAGATAGCCCAAAAACAGCAGAAGGCAATGGAAGACGAAAAACGTTTCAAGGAGCTCAAATCCAAATTCTTCGGTATCCATTTCACCGACGGCACAATCCAAGTCCACGTATTGGAGAGCGTGCGTGAGCATTTGGAAGAGGGAGCGACCATGCACCATTGCGTATTTTCCAACGAATATTATCTTAAAGAGGACTCACTAATCCTATCGGCTACCATTGAGGGCAAGCGGATAGAAACAATAGAGGTATCACTGAAATCATTTGAGGTGGTGCAAAGTCGTGGAGTGTGCAACAAGAATACCGAGTACCACGAACAGATAGTAAACCTTGTCAATGCCAACCGCAGGCTAATCAGCCAACGAATGAAGGCAACGGCATAAAGTATAAATCATTAAATTATCAGAGATATGAAAACAGAGATAGAGAACGTCATTTTTAATTGGTCGGATAAGATACCTCCCATTCTTGTTCGGGTTATCAATGCGATAACCCTAACCGGCAACGAGGAAGAGTTAAGGACGGCAATAGGCAAAATAGCCGAAGAAACGGAACTTGACAAGTTCTTTGCATACGGTTATGGTGCACATCATTTTTGGCTCAAACACCGCAAATTATCCAATGGAGAGCCAAAGGAATACAGATTATTAAAGGTTGAATTTTAAGATTAGAATTTATGAAGAAACAAAGATTTTTAGTCTATACGGAATATGTTTTTGACGGTGTATTCGATGTTGTAGCAAAGAGCAAGGAGGAAGCACGGCAGAAAGTCCTGCAAAATTGCGGATTGGTAATGGGTGGAAGTATTCACAGCATTTTGCCCGATGATGAGATAAACTGGGCATTTGACAGGCACCCCAATAAAAGAATAGATAGAATAACGAAAGTGTAGAAATAGCATCTTGAATAAGAACAAGAGCCACGCAAACCGAAAAATTGTGTGGCTTCTTTTCTTTGTCTTTGAACGAGCAGGCGACCAAAGTAAAGAAGCAAAAGAAAGTCGCAAAATACAATTTATTATATTGAAATTAAATAAAAAAAAGTATATTTGCAAAAAATCACTTTATGTTTGAGAATTTTAAGAAAATAAATATAAAAGGAGGATATTTTGATGAAGAAACCGAGTTGCGGCTCTTCAATGAAGATTCATTAAGCATCCTCTATGGTCGAAATGGTAGCGGTAAAAGTACAATAGCTCGCTGTCTGAAACAGTTGTGTGAAACTGAAGAAGAACGAATTAAACGTGAAGAGAATATAGCACAAGGTAAGGAGACAAACTATACCGTGAGTAGTGATGTTTCTATAACAGATGAATATAAACCTAATGTTTTCGTATTTGACGAAGATTTTTTACAGAATAACATAAAGGTTAAAGATGATGGTCTCAATGCTATCATTATGTTAGGAGAGCAAGTTGAGTTAGATGAACAAATCAATGCGAATAATGAAAAACTTAGTAAAAAGGTTGAAGAACTTAACCAACAAGAAGAACTACTAAGGAAATATGAAAATAAAGAAGATAACGTATCACCATTATATTATTGGGAACAGATACGGAATGGGCTGCGTGAGGAAGGAGGATGGGCTGATATAGACCGTGAATTGAAAGGTAATTCTGTTAAAAGTCGTGTTACAGAAGATTTGATAGATAAATTGATAAAAATAGATGAACCAAAAGAGTCATATTCAGAACTGCGAGAGCAAGTAATGGCTGATAAAAACTTATATTTGCAATCAGAGAATTCCCAACCAATCATTTGGGATGTAGGAGAACTAAAGCTGCCTAACAATTTGGATGACCTAACAGTGTTACTCAAGAAACCCTTAGACTCACCAGAATTGACGGAAAGAGAGCATCGCTTGATGGAGCTTTTAAAAAAAATTAGCCAAGAACAACAACATTTTGAACTAAATCATACCCAACATATATTAGAAGAAGGTTGGAGTTTTTGTCCACTCTGTTTAAGAGAAATTACAACAGAGGATAGAGCTTCTATATCAGAAGTATTGTCACATATTCTAATGGAAGAAGCAAAAGAGTTTACTTCAAGGATAATTTCGGAACAAAGCCTTTTTGCAGCAATAGAAATGGATTTTCCGAAATTCCCTGGCGACTTGAATACAAAAGAACTCCATAATGCTATCACAGCCAAGGAAGAATTAAACAAAATGCTATCTATCATTTGGAAGATTATAGAACAACGGAGACGAGATATTTATAAACCATTAGAGAAACCATTTACGGAGGAGATAATCAATGATTATATTAAAGCTCGTGTTATTTGGGAAACAGCGATAGAGCAAATAAGGAAATGTGTAGAAATATTTAACGGCACTGTTAACAAGCGGAATAAGTTATTAGTAAAAGTTCGGCATGAAAATAACCTTATGGCAAAGAAACGGTTCTCATTAACATTAAACCAATACCAAAAAGCCTTAACTAACAAAAATCAGATTCTAAAGAAATCTCAGGAACTGAAAGAGGAAAAGGATAAAATAGATGCAGATGTCAAGGAGCTGAAAATGAAGAGAGAACGGACTGACATAGCATTAGAATATATTAACAAAGAACTGCAGTATGTATTTTATAGTAATCGAAAAATACAACTTGTCGCAGGAGAGGGTTGTTATAAACTCATGGCTAATGGGAAAAAGGTAAAACCCAAGAAAATTAGCGTAGGCGAACGAAATGTATTGGGACTTTGTTATTTCTTTGCCATGCTCTTTAGTGGAAAGAAAGATGAAGATAAATATGCATCGGAATACTTAATAGTAATAGACGATCCTATATCAAGTTTTGACTATGGAAACAGGTTGGGCGTAATGTCATTATTGAGATATCAATTTTGTAACATAACAAAAGGCAATGCAAATAGTAGGCTACTTGTTATGTCTCACGATTTGCAATCTGTATTTGACTTAGTTAAAATTAGAAGAGATCTGAATGATGAACGAGGAAAGATGGCGTTTCTTGAGTTAAAAAATAAATGTATAGAAGATCAAAAAGGGAGAAACGAATATAAAAAGTTAATAACGCATGTTTTTGAGTATGCAAATAACATGCACCCAGAAGATTTAGATGAAATTCAGGAAATGAGCATTGGTAATTTTATTCGAAGAATGTTAGAGGCTTTTTCAAGTTTCTGTTATAATAAATCCTTTGAGTCCATGCTACGGATGGATGGAATACTTAATAATATACCAGAGGATAAACGAGTATATTATGAGAATTTTATGTGCCGACTTGCATTGAATGGTGAGAGTCATGAAGAGGAGCATACATATACTTTAAACAATTTTGAATCTCTATTCACTAAGGAGGAAAAACAACAAACAGCCAAGAGTGTACTGCGATTCCTATTGTATGTAAATAAACCCCATATAGAGGCTTATCTGAATGAAAAGTGTGTAACAAAAATATTAGGTTGGAAGACAGAGGAAGATAATTGGATTTCATCTGGATTAGAAACTATGGTAGGATTATAAAATAGGTATGGCAAAAAACTCTACTAAAGAAAAAAAATGAAATACAAAGGTAACGATGTATCTATTGGATATTCGATTACCCACTTAGAAGAAGAGGTGTGTGCCTGTATCATACCTCTCTTGCAAGCTCCCAAAAACCTATCAGTTTTTATAATACTACTACATTGGTAAAAGACTTTATAATAGTTGTCAAATTACATAAAACAAGGCAAACTCTACCTGTCTCCGTTTCACTAATCCATACAGCACCTTCCCCTTATACCTGCAAAAGGAGACATACTCCCGATAAAAGTTCCTATCTCCAGCCTCTATCTTTTTCAGCAATCGGCTTTTGGGGTGCTTGCCATAACCAAGCAATCGCCCCACGCCCACATTGTAGGCAAGCAAGGTTAGTAGCAGCGCATCCTTGCCATAGCCTTTGAAGTGTTCAAAGCATTTCCAAAGGTCGGCACGGAGCAGCGAGTCTGCCTGCCGTTCCGTCATATTGGAAGAGAAATGCTCGCCCGGTTGCAACTGATGCCCATATCCGACATACGGATAGCAACCTTTTCTGTGTAGCCCCTCGAAGTATTTCACGACCACCACGGCACGCTCAAAAGGAGGCAAGTCTGCCAACCGTACCCTGCGCTGGGCAAGGATCGGCTGACAGAGCAAGCACATTATACAGAATAAAGCAAAGCGTTTAGTTGTTCGCATCGTTCAAGGCTCTGGTTACTATTGCGGTGGTCTTTCCCCTTTCCTCCGCCTTTTCGTTGTTGAAACTGAAAGTCAGTTGCTGCATCTTACCGAAACTGTCCTCCACGTACACGTCAATCGTCTGACGGTCAGATGACAGCGAGGTGTAGTACAGACGGAAAACGTCCTTTGTGAGCGGATAGCGGTCGTTGGGCTTAAACACCGTGCCATCGTCCATCTTCACCGTTCCCTTGCCGTCGGTCTGGAAGTATCGGATGGTGTAGCGTGTGTCAGCAAAATCGCCCCCTCGTTTGAGGGTGCAGCGTATCTCTGCCGTCTGTCCCTTGACAATGTCCTTCTGAACGGGCATCACTTCGAACGTGAACGGATAAGACAGCTGAACATCCAGCTCCCTATCACAAGCAGATAGACAAAACACGGCAAAGGCAAGTACGCCCATTACCCATATCGAACTTAATATCTTCTTTTTCATGTTTCTTTTCTATTAAATATTAAACCTAAATCCTGTTGATAGCGCAGGACGGAAACGATGCACGTCAGAACCGAAGAGCGACCGCCCTTGTGCCTTGACAAGAAACAGAAGCCTGTCCGTGAGGAATACTTCCACCGAGCCATACACGGCACCGCCATAGACGAAGCGTGAACGGTCGAGCAGCGTAGCCCCATCGGGCAGTAGCTTCTGATCCTCGTTGATTTCCTCGTAACCGCCCAATGCGGATATGCCAACATAGAGAAGCACGTTCTTACCATTGTCGGAGAGTATCGGGTGCATATAGCCCAAGTGCAGGAGCGCATCTTTGAGTTTTACGCCATAGTCCCGATACGGCATAATCTGCTGTTCATACTCAACTCCTACAAAGGAGTAGTTCTCTCGTTTCAAGTAACGGGTAAGCGATATGTCAAGACCGAAGTTATCCTTGCCAAAGAACTTTTCACCCTTGATAAGCGGAACACCCCCTACGACCTCTATGCCCCTTTGCTTGGGTATCAGTCGCTGTGCCTGCGATGGCAGACTGAAAGCCATTGCCACCGCTGCACAAACCGATAAAATAAGTTTCTTCTTCATAAAGCCTACCATTTGAGTTTGAGGTTGTCAATCTTCTTTGCCAGCTGCAAATCTTCCTGCCCGACATAAAAGGTCAGTGTGCGTCCGCCGTTTCGCTCGTAGATCGTTACCTCCAGTTGTTTTTCCTCCGAGAGGGCAAACTGCTCCAATACGAACACGGAATGCTCGCTATCCTTGCCCTTTACTTGCATTACCTGATGATAGGCACGCAAGGGCTGCAACACCTGTTCTTGTATGGTAGTGCGCTTTGCCATCTTCTTATCCACCATCTTGAATGTGATAAAATCCACCGAGTACGGCATATTCGTGCCGTTTTCCATACGAGTGTGGAAATACAGCAAGCCGTTATGGGCATACAAGCCACGGAGCAGGAACTTCATACCGAACTGCTGCGAGCCGATGTGCTTGATGCAGCGTCTGTCATTCTGATAGATAGTTTGCATCATCAGTTTGACGAGTACGGGCGACTCGTTGCCGAGTTCCTTGAAATAGATGTCGGCACGGTTGCTTGGCAGTCGTCCGTCCGTTGGTGACAGGAAGTCCTTCATCTCGATGCTTAACTTCTCCGGCTCATCGGCATACTTCACGT
>NZ_HG417101.1:0-41557 GCF_000455445.1 Hoylesella timonensis 4401737 = DSM 22865 = JCM 15640
TGACAATGAAAAAATACTGACCGTTTGCTTCATGGTTGTTGAGCCTTTAGCGCAAATTGGCTTAGATGTAACGGATAACACGGACTGGGATATTCGAGGAAGTCATCAACAAGTCAACATGACTGTGAGATATGGCAACCTGTCTGTCACTGATCCACAAACACAACTCCAAACAGTGGTGCTTCAAAATGGGATATGGACACAGCAACGATTCAACATTAAGCCACAGTACATCACACCAGAGGGACTCCGTTGGGAACATAATGAGGCACTTATATTTAATGGTGGCAACGAATATCGCAAATTTGAAACCTTAGATGTCAACCATCCCACAATGGGAATAGAAACAGTTGGCTGGGATGGTACCGACTATCATGCCTATGTTTGGACAGACGAGCCTCGCCCCAGCTATGTTTACGACGAGGATGCGAATGGCAGTTTTTATATTAGGAATAGTGACAACATCGAAAACAACACCACCTCAGAATATCAGATAGTTCACTTTCGTTTACGAGCTCCGCAGCAAACTGGCGAGGTTTACCTGCATGGCAATTGGACTCATCATCAGCTTTCACCCGAATATCGAATGACTTATCATCGAGATACGAAGTGTTATGAGGGTTCTGTACTTCTCAAACAAGGATATTACTCCTATCAATATGTCGTTGTCAATAACCAAAACGAACTAAAACCTGTATCATCAGAGGGCAATTTTTATCAAACAGAAAACAAATATCAAGCACTTCTCTACTTTAGAGGAGCAGGCGAACGCACTGACCGACTTGTTGGTTATCAACAGGTAAGCTACAAAATAGGGGCTACGACATCACTAAATCGATGAAGAAGAAAACAGTCGCAAGCGTTCCAGCTATCCAAAACCGACCTGCTAAAAATGTTAATAAACTCTAATCTCTTTGATATGTGTCCTTGAACTATTGGTATATATCAAGCAAATTGCTTACCTTTGCATTCGCCTAAATAAGAAACGCCGATATGGCTCAGTTGGTAGAGCAACTCATTCGTAATGAGTAGGTCCCCGGTTCGAGTCCGGGTATCGGCTCTCTTGCGGAATTAGCACATCGGTAGTGCGTGGGCTTCCCAAGCCTGAGAGGCGGGTTCGATTCCCGTATTCCGCTCTATTTCTTTTGTTAGAACATTCTACACTCCCCTATTTTCGGGTCAGTCGTAAAACGGGTCAGTCGTAAAACCCAGTTGCATCCCTCTCTCCTCATGCACATAATTTCATAGGTATTTGGGGTCAGTCGTAAAACCCAGTTGCATCCCTCTCTCCTCATGCACATAATTTCATAGGTATTTGTTATCTTTGCATCATGAAGACCGAGCAATTGTTGCGTTGTATCTTTCCAGAGATACTCGCAGATTATTTTGATGTGATAGATATCCAAGAGAGCATTTCCCAGATAGACTTCTGGTTGGATGAGCGTAACTTTATGGAAGAGGTAGACCGCAAGGCCGGCACAGTAAGCAGTTACGGCTTTACCGCCGAACGGGTTGTCCATGACTTTCCCCTTCGTGGCAAGCCCGTTTACCTTCATGTCCGCCGTCGAAAATGGCGTGACAGTTCCACGGGTGAGATATTCAGTTATTCTTACGATGACCTGACGGCTGAGGGCAGCAAACTATCCCCTGAGTTCGTTTCTTTTTTAAAAGAGTAGAATTGAGTCTACTGCGGAGAGCATTACAGGTATTGGTTCTCACTATGGCGTAGACGGCAAGCAGCTTTCCACCCAATACAAGGAGCATTTCAGCGATTATCGCCAGTGGGAGCAGTTGTCGCATGCGGGAGACTGGCTGCTGTTTGATGAGAACCTGGGAGAGAGCCTAAGTATCGATGAGACTTGTCTAAGCAGCGGTGAGGTCTATACGTTTCTGACCAACAAGGCTGGCAAAGGTGGCAGGGGTACGCTGGTAGCTGTGGTCAGGGGAACAAAAGCCGAAGATGTGATCCGTGTTCTGGAAAAGATTGACCTTTCCAAAAGAAAGACTGTCAAGGAGATAACGCTTGACTTATCTTCCTCTATGATGATTATTGCGCGCACGGTGTTCCCCAAGGCACTCATCACCAGTGACAGGTTTCATGTGCAGAAACTTTACTATGACGCTTTGGACGACATGCGCATAGCCTACCGGTGGACTGCGAGGGATAAGGAAAATGAGGAGATGAAGGAAGCCAAAGCCAAGAACGAAACCTACAAACCATTCAGATACAGCAACGGTGACACACGCAAGCAACTACTTGACAGGGCGAAGTTTATACTGACTAAACACAAGTCCAAGTGGACGGAATCGCAAAGGCTAAGGGCGGAAATAATCTTTGAAAACTACCCAGAACTCAAAAAAGCTTATAACCTGGCCATGGAACTTACCGATATTTATAATGCCAAAAGCATCAAGGACGCAGCAAGGCTGAAACTGGCTAAGTGGTTTAACGAGGTAGAGAAGTTGGGGGTGGACAACTTCTATACGGTGATTGACACCTTTAAGAACCATTATGATACCATACTCAATTTCTTTGTCAACAGAGCCACAAATGCCAATGCTGAATCCTTCAATGCAAAAGTCAAAGCCTTCAGGGCACAGTTCAGGGGAGTAACGGATATTCCTTTCTTCCTTTACAGGCTTATGAAATTATGTGCATGAGAGGGAGGGGTGCAACTGGGTTTTACGACTGACCCCTTTAAAGAATTAAGAGATGTTAAGGAACTCGGGCGGCAACTATGCCCCTTTATCCTTCATTGTTTAATACCGCAGTTTTTAAAATATCAGGAGTTAAGGGATTGTGTAGCCGAGGTTGTCTCTTTGGCTCCGCAACTCCTTAACTCCTGAATATCTATTTTGCCGTTGCAGGCTTATCCGCAGTGGAAGTATTCCTGCACGATCTTCTTCGTGGCATCGTGGTTCTTCTCGATGTCGTGGCGGAGCGTGCGGTCATTGAATGAGCGTAGCTGCTTGATGATGCCGTCGATCATGGCCTTGCTGAACACGCCCTTCTCCTCATACACCGCGCGCTGGCGCTCGAGGCAGTCGGCGGATGCGCAGCAGCTGTCAGGCAACTGAGCCAGTTTACTGAGTTTGTCGGCGTTTGCTGCATCGTGTATGTTGACGTTGACGTATGTGCTGTCTGCCACTTCGAGCGCGTTGTCCATCTCGAAGCCATGGCGGCATGCCACGCAGAGGCCGGCGATGAGTTGGTACAGGTCGGCGCTGCCGTCCGGTGAGCGCATCTCCACCGTCTGCTTTGCCGATGTGTCGGCGATGGCCTCCGGCTCCTGCGGGTTTGCTGCGTGGCAGAGGTCGATGCCTGCTGTCCATCCGAGCGGCACTCTGACGAGCACGCTGCGGTTGCGGTCGCCCCAGCAAACGTTTGTCGGCGCTTCCTGATGCGGCACGAGGCGGAAATATGACGTTGGGTTCTTGTTGCCAAAGGCGGTGATGCTCTCTGCCAGGTCCATCATTCCGGCGATGGCCTTGCGCGCTGCGGCGCTCAGTTTCCCGCCATCGAGCATCTGGTTCTTGCCGTCCTTCACCATGCGCATGTGTATGTGCAGCCCGCTTCCTGCCTTGCCCACGGTGATCTTCGGGGCGAACGTCACGTTGAGCCCCATCTCGTATGCCAGGTTCCTAATAGCCCATTTCGCCAGCATGAGCTGGTCGGCGGCTTTCTCGGCGTACACCGGCAGGAACTCAATCTCGTTCTGTTCGTAGAGCAGGCCGTCCTCTGTGAAGTTGCCCACTTCCGAGTGCCCGTATTTTATCTCCCCTCCGGTCTGTGCCACATAGAGCATGCACTGCTGGCGGAAGTCGTTCATCTTGGCATACGGGGCAGACTCGTGGTATCCGTGCTGGTCGATTGCCGGGAACACCTCCGGGTCTTCGTCTATGACGTAGTATTCGAGCTCGCCCATCGCATAGAACTCCATTCCCGTTGTCTCGCGGAATGCGCGGCACGCCTTGCGCAGCGTGTTCTCGGGAGAAGATGCGAGCGGATTGCCGTCTTTGTCGAAGTAACTGCACAACATGCAGAGCGTCGGGATTTCTGCGAACGGGTCGAGGAACGCCGTGCTGAAACGCGGCAGCACATACAGGTCACTGCTTCCCGCCTCGATGAATGAGAACAGGCTCGAGCCGTCGACACGCTCACCGCATGTCAGTATGGTTTCAAGGTAATCCCTGTTCGTGATGACAAAGTTGAGGGTCTTCAACTTGCCGTCGTCCGCAGGATACATGAAATTGACCATCTTCACTTCATTGGCCTCGATGAAGCGGATGATGTCTGCCTTCGTAAATTCTTCCGTAGGCTTCTGCAGGAATGCCACCACGGGGTTGGCATTCATTGCCAGTTCTGCTTTTGTCATAATTGTATTAAATTTTACAGGTTAGTAATGTAATTTTGCTTGCAAAATTAGTTATTTGTTTTCACACCGCCAAATAAAAACATGGAAATAATGCGGGGGGGGGAGATTATAGACATAAAGTTTTGGATTATTTGATAAAGACAACGGGAATAGATCCTATAAAAAGATTTTTTCCTAACAAATTACGGAATTATCTTGCTCGAAGCCACTTATAACTACCAACAACCTTCCTTCCATGAAAGAGCGGTGAGAGTTACTTAACAAAACACGAAACCTATTTGTGTTTATGCGTAGAAACAGTTACCTTTGCAGATACGTTACAACAGTCAAGACATGCTATTAAGTATCATCATACCTGTCTATTTTGTCGAGGAAACATTGCAACGATGTGTGAAGAGTATTTTGCAACAAACCTTTACCGACTGGGAACTTATCTTGGTAGATGACGGTTCACCTGACGGTTGTCCTGCGCTGTGCGATGAGTATTGCCAGCAAGATGCCCGCATCAAAGTGGTACATCAAGCCAATGGCGGACTAAGTGCTGCTCGCAATACTGGGTTGTTACAGGCACAAGGTAGCTACGTCACGTTTTTAGACAGTGACGACTATGTGCGCAAAGACACCTACCAACAAATGATGCAACAATTGGTGGAACAACCAGAGATAGATATCATTGAATATCCTATCACTCTCCACACTGGAAACAAACAGCGAGAAAAGATATTATCCTTTCCTGCAAAGCGTTACAACAATATGCTCACCTATTGGTTTGAGAGTCAAGCCTACCTACACACCTACGCTTGTAACAAGGTGTACAAACGCAAGCTTTTCAACCAAGTACGCTATCCTGTGAATAAGGTGTTTGAAGATGTGTACACCCTACCATTGCTATTACGACAAAGCAAGGTGGTAGCCACCACCGATAAAGGTATGTATTTCTACGTTGACAATCCGCAGGGCATCACCGCAACGGCTGGTGGTGAACAACTCAAGGATTTGCTGCATGCCCATCTTGCTTTGTTACAAGAATCTCAATTAACAGAACATGAGGGATTTGCCACTTACTACGAACACATATTAAATATACAAATGGATGTCTGCGAGATGACGGGAGCAAAACCCACTCTACCCTCATTCAGCTTTCATGGTCAGCAAGACATTCCATTCAAGACGAGGCTTTCCAGTCTCATAGGAATACAACGCTTATGCCAACTGAACCAATTTATACACAAGGTGTATCGAAGAAGCCGTTAGTGAGCTTCATCATACCCGTTTACAATTTGCCATTATCAATGGTTATCGAGTGCTTAGACAGTATTCTGATGCTATCGCTTGACGCACAAAACTGCGAGATAATTGTGGTGGATGACGGCTCCGACACGTTTCTCCTCAGTGCATTGAACGCTTATCTCGACAAAATTGTCTATATACGCCAGCCCAACCAAGGGGCTGCAAGTGCTCGTAATATGGGGTTGTGTGTCGCCAAAGGTGAATATATCCAGTTTGTCGATGGCGACGATGCACTCATCCCCTTTGTCTATGAACATTGTTTGGATCTTGTGCGATGTCAGAATGCTGAGATGGTGAAGTTCGATTTGACACGTAACAAAAAGCAAAAGAATACCTATAGTGTTGAGGGTCCCATGACTGGTAGCCAATATATGAGTACACACAACCTTAAAGTCGCTGTTTGGAGCATGCTCTTTAAGCGTGATTTGTTGTGGGGATTAAGATTTACACCGGGCTTGTTGAACGAAGACGAGGAATTTACACCCCTGCTCATCTTGCGCACCGAACGATTGTACATTACCGATGCTAAGGCGTATTACTATCGAAAGAGAGACAACTCGTGTACCACGAGCAAAAATAAGAAAACCCAACTGCAACGCTTGAAAGATACCCTTCGGATATTGGGACAATTTCAGCGACGCATAGACACGCTGCCTCTCATGGAACGAAACGCCATGCAGCGACGCATCGCACAGCTCTCAATGGACTATATATATAATGTGGCACGCTATACGCACAGTCTTCACCGACTTGAAACTGCTTTGCGGGAGATGAGGCGACATGGGTTATATCCGCTACCCGACAAGAAATATACCCGTAAGTATAGCCTTTTCAGACGGTTAATACGCACCAAAGCAGGCAGATATTTGCTCATTTTAATGACATTGAGATGAAGATTTTGCTTTTAGGAGAATACAGCAATGTGCACTGGACATTGGCAGAAGGACTGCGACAGTTGGGACACACGGTAATAGTGGTATCGAATGGTGACTTCTGGAAGAACTATCAGCGCGACATCGATTTGTCAAGAACACTGGGAAAATTAGGTGGTATGCGCTATATGGCGAAACTATATCGCTTACTCCCCCTGTTATGTGGCTATGATGTCGTGCAGGTGATTAATCCGATGTTCTTGGAAATCAAAGCACACCGCATTATGCCCATTTACAAATACTTGCGCAAACACAACAAAAAAATATTTATGGGTGCCTTTGGAATGGACTACTACTGGGTTCACACCTGTTGCACCGACATGCCGCTGGAGTATAGCGATTTCAATATGGGCAAAGAATTGCGCCAAACAGCCAATGCACTAAAAGAGCAAAGGGACTGGTTAGGGACGGATAAAAAATGGCTCAATGAATATATGGCACACAATTGTGACGGCATCATTGCAGGACTTTACGAATATTGGGTATGCTACCACGCCCACTTTCCCGACAAAACAACGTTCATCCCCTTTCCTATTCGGACAAAAACGATGAGAGAAAGGCAACCAATGACGAAAGGTGACCATCGGCTAAAACTGTTTATAGGCATCAATCGTGAACGGTCTGTCTACAAAGGAACAGACATCATGTTGAAAGCTGCACAAGACCTCGTGTTGAAATATCCTCATCAAGTGAGTTTGCAAATAGCAGAAAGTGTTCCTTTTGAGCAATACCAACGCATGATGAACGGAGCAGATGTCATTCTGGATCAGCTTTACAGTTATACTCCTGCCATGAATGCGCTTGAAGCAATGAGCAAGGGAATTGTGTGTGTAGGGGGTGGCGAACCTGAAAACTACCAGCTATTGCACGAAGACACGTTGAGACCAATCGTGAATGTAAAACCCTGTTATGAAAGTGTTTACCACGAATTGGAGAGCCTGATATTGCATCCAGAAAGACTCAGTGTTCTTCAACAACAAAGCATCGCATACATTCAAAAGCACCATGATTACGTGAAAGTGGCGCAACAGTATGTCGACTTTTATAATAGCAGCGAACCAGTCGCCAAGTAAAAAGAGTAAAAAGAAAATCAGCGCACAACGGTTGATTTCCTTTTTACTCTATATCATCTAATTTTGTTTTGACAAGCGAACTAATAGTACGCTTTAGAGAGTATCGCACTCTTCAAGCCACAACCTGCTGATAGCATCACTTGGCATACGCCAATCGCCACGAGGACTCAGGCTGACACTCGTCACCTTAGGTCCATCGGGCAAGCAAGAACGCTTGAACTGTTGTGAGAAGAAACGCTTGAAAAATACCTTGAGCCATTTTTTGATAGTCTCCTCGTCATATTGTCCTTTCATTTGAAGAGCATCGTTTGGTTGATGTTGCCCCTCTTGTGCCATGCTTTCAGTAAAGGCTTTCTTTGCCAAAAGGAATATTTTACGAGGTCTGAACCCAAAGCGAAGCACGTAATACAAGAAGAAATCGTGCAACTCGTAAGGCCCTACCAAATCTTCTGTCTTTTGTTCTATCTTCCCTTGTTCGTTGGCAGGAGTTAACTCAGGAGAAATAGGGGTATTGATGACGTCTAAAAGTATCGTCGCAATGTCTTGATTTTCGGCAAGGTGTTGAGCGTAATAGCTAACCAAATGACGCAGCAAAGTCTTGGGTATGCCAGTATTGACCGCATACATAGACATGTGGTCTCCGTTGTAGGTTGCCCATCCCAAAGCCAATTCGGACATATCGCCTGTGCCAACAACAAGTCCATTGAGCTGGTTACTTAAATCCATGAGAATTTGCGTGCGTTCACGAGCTTGACTGTTTTCGTAGGTCACATCTTGCACTTGTGGGTCGTGTCCAATATCTTCAAAGTGTTGCAGTACACTCTTTTCGATGTTGATTTCCTTGACCGTGACACCCAGTTTGTGCATGAGGTCCATGGCATTGTGGTAAGTACGTCCAGTAGTTCCGAACCCTGGCATCGTGACACCTATAATTCCCTTTCTATCCAGTCCCAACTTATCAAAGGTCAAGACGCAGACGAGCAAAGCCAAAGTTGAATCCAATCCGCCACTAACTCCAAGGACAGCCGTCTTGGCTTGTATATGTGACAATCGTGTGGCAAGTGCCATGGTTTGTATGTTGAGCACTTCAACACAGCTATCTAGCAAGAGATTCGGGGCGGGGACAAAAGGATGTGGATTTATCTTCCGCTCAAGTGTGAAGGTTGTTTCATTCTCTGGAGCTATACACGAAATATAATGGATAGCCGAGGTGTTGTTGAAAATAGCAAACTGGTTAGGACTCAAACTGCTTGAAAATCCTCTTTGACTGGCAAAGGTGTTGACTTGTCGCTGCGCATTTACGTAAGTAGAGTTGGTACGACGCTCCGCTCTCAGCATTTCAATATCTATCTGTGCACAATGGATTTGGCTTTCCATAGTGAAACGCTTTCCTTCTGCCAACAATACGCCATTCTCATAAATAAGTCCATTGCCTGCATAAACCAAGTCTTGTGTGCTTTCGCCATAACCACTGGCTGCATAGATGTAACCTGTGATGGTGCGCGAACTCTGCTGTGACAAGAGACTCTTGAGGTAGTCGAACTTGCCAATGACGACATCACTGGCAGAGAGGTTGAAAATCAGGTCAGCTCCAGCCAATGCCAACGTGTTGCTGGGAGGAACGGGCGCCCAAACATCTTCACAAATCTCTACGCCGAACTGCACCCCATCGTCAGTAGTATATATCTGAGGATCAGGAGTTACCACGATGTTTTGACCCGCATAACGAATGGTAGTCTCCTTCAAATCCTGCGAAGAAGCAAACCATCTCTTTTCATAAAACTCACTGTAGTCGGGCAAGTAGGTCTTCGGAATGACACCCAAGATTTGCCCTCGCTGGATGACCATCGCACAGTTGAGTAACAAATCACCCACCACAATGGGCAAGCCTACGATACTAATTATATCCAACTGACGTGTGAAGTCGAGCAAATGAAGAATGGAAACCTCGGAAGCCTCGAGTAGAAGCTTCTGTTGGAATAAGTCTTGGCAGGTGTAGGATGTAATTCCTAACTCTGGAAATACAATAATTTCAACTCCTTGCTCTTCAGCTTGCTGAATTTGGGCCATTGTTTGTTCTACATTGTATATGCAGTCAGCCACTTTCACTAATGGCACTGCACAGGCCACTTTAACAAATCCACCGTTCATCATAATAAGATTATAAGTTAATAAAATAAAGTCTATTGAAACCATTAACGAATTGTCACTTGGGTTGCCCCATAGCCATATTCTTGAAAACTCGCATCTTGGTATTGGTATTTCTTGTATCGATAATTCAAATCATTAATCAACGCTCTACGTAGTACGCCCTCCCCTTTACCATGGATGAAGACAATGCGTTGCCCCTTCTTATCTTTATATTGTTGAAGGGTGTCGCGAAACTTTTGCAATTGGAAATTGAGAATGTCTATGGCACTCATACCTGTAGTTGTATCTAATAGCTCGTGGGCATGCAAATCCACGACAACAATGTCTTCATCTCCACGATGTTTCAGTTGGAATGGGTTTCCTGTTTGTTTGCGAGCATTATATCGGCGGACATAAGTATCGTTCCCTTTCTCGTTAGCTTTAGTCACCTCGATATGGTCTTTTGGCTCTTTCTGATACATTTCTTCCTTCAATTGCTTGGAATCTACGACTAAAGGACGGGTCACTTTGTCGTTTTCTACAATCGTATATAGCAAGGCAGGAAGTTCAAAGAAATCATTTTCTTGAAAGGTATGAAGCTTATAGAACTTTACGGTATCTATTCTGAATTGCACATCTATCGTGGGCTTCAACATAAAAGACTTGTCACGCTTGTACGAGAGCAATTGAATCGCCACGTGTCCTAAATCGTTCAGGTCTTCTTTTCCAAACTCTTCGATAAATTCTTTCGTGTTTGGTTCCACCTCCATGCTACTCTTCAGCTTCCAACTGTTACCCTCTGCCGATAAATATGTAAACCTAACGTAGTAGTTGCTATCGTTGACAAAGTAACTTTCAAAACGAGTATGCGTCATATCCTTCATGTCCATGGGGACAAAAGCCAGATAGCAACTCAGCAGATTGCCACCTTTTCTCTCCTCTGTTGGTGTGCGAAAAGAGATTTCCTTGGTGGATGGGTCATCGTCAATCGGTTCTTCTTCGTCATCGGATGCCGATGAAGTAAGCGCATTTTTTACCGATGTGGGCTTAGGAAGTGTAGATCCAACAACTTTCCCGGTGCTATAATCGTCATCTATTACTTGTATCACATCATTGATGGGAGTTGGGATTTGAAAGCCATCTTCATCTTCCACCAATACAATACTTTTTCCTTGGAATCCAGCAATGACACCACCACCCGACTCGCTAAGAAATCTTACTTTATCTCCTATTTTCATATTGTCGTTTCTTTCTTTAGTTAAATAACTGTTGACTCATTGAAACCTGCTTAAGGAATCAACAAACTGCTGTCACCATAGCTTAGGAATCGGAACTGGTGTGCCAGTGCATAATCATAGATGGTACGCCAATCACCGTTTACGAACGCACTCACAAGAAGCAACAAAGTGCTTTGTGGTTGGTGAAAGTTGGTAATTAGCATCTTGACAATTTTATACTGATAACCAGGTGCTATGATGATTTGTGTCGAGCTATGTAAGCTCTCAAGCTCATTTCTTACTAAATAGTCCAACACGTTTTGTATGGCTTGTTTCGGTGAAATGTTATCTATCAAGCCGCCATCCAAATGTTCAACTTGTCCATTTGTGTGCAGTCGTTCATAAGGAGCCCACTGTTGAACATGCAATTCGTCTTCCGTAGCGTCTGGATGAGTCTCAAGAAACACGCCCATATAGTACAAACTTTCCAAGGTTCGCACACTCGTTGTACCAACGGCAATCGCTTCAACATTGTGTCTTAGCAATTTTTCAAGTGTTTGACGATGCACACAGATATATTCGGTATGCATAGCATGTCCTTTTATTTCTTCACTTTTTACAGGTTTGAAGGTGCCTGCTCCCACATGTAAGGTTAACTCTTCTCGGTCAATACCATGCTCATCTAAGCTTTGAAGCACCGAATCGGTGAAGTGTAAACCAGCAGTAGGAGCTGCAACAGAACCCTTAATCTTAGAGTATACCGTCTGGTAGGTAGTTTTATCACTTTCTTGTGTCTCTCTATTCAGATAGGGAGGTATCGGTAATTCGCCGATTGATTCAAGAATCTCGGCAAAAGAAACATCCTCTGCATCCCAATCAAAATCTATCCAATGATGAGTTGAAGGCGTGGCATGAAGTCCCTGAGCAGGCTGATGCTCATCTGTTGTTGGTTCTCTTCGAGTGACTTTTAACGTTACCGATTTTTGATTAATGTGATAAACTCGTGTTAAACTTCCACTCTTCCATTTCTTTAAGTTGCCAATCATACAGTACCATGCGCAATGTCTCTTGCTTTGGAATATCTGTTCATAATCGGCTGGCATGGCTGGTTCCATCAAGAAAACCTCTATCAGTGCACCCGTATCTTTCTTAAAGTGCATACGTGCCTGTATCACCTTTGTATTGTTGAAAATCATCAACGCCCCCTGAGGCAGGTGTTCGTATAAGTTATAAAAGACATCCTCACCCACTTTGCCATGATTGTAAATGAGAAGTTTGCTATGGTCGCGCTGCGCTATTGGGAATTTTGCAATTCTCTCGTCGGGCAGTTCGTACTGATAATCGCTGATGTGTATATGTTTTGTTTCCACTGGAAAATATGTTTATTTTTTTTATGTGTACAAAATTAACGCTTTTAATGTTGAATAGAGCAAGGTTGACACAAAAATAAGGATTACCATATCAATATCTTGAAAGCTATAGCCTGTATTGGTATATTGACTTGAAATAAAGTTTCCTTTTGCTATCACACGGTGAGATAACCTTTGAAATAGATAATAAGTGAAAAATCCCACACCAGTTCCCCAAATAAGTCCTGCAAAAATATCGCTGGGATAATGCACCCCTAAATACAATCGCGTATAGGCATTGAGTAGAGACCATGAGATAAGGAAAATACTTAATAGTCGGCTTCGCACTAAAAGACAAATGAATATGACTATGGAAAGCGTGTTTGAAGCGTGTCCAGAGAAGAAACTGAATGTTCGTGGTCGGTAATTATTAACCACCTCTATTTGATATTTCAACATGGGGTCGTTACATGGACGCATGCGTTCTATCCAGGGCTTGATAGAAATATCAGCAACACCTGTAGATAACAACAAGCATAAGCAAGCAAATCCGAAGATTAAAAGGATTTGAGACATCGTTTCATTATTCTTAATGATGAGATAGAGGAGTGACAAGTACAAGGGTATCCACGTGATACTCGATGTAATGGTCATCATCATTCCATCCCAGAATAATGAGTTTGAGCCATTCAAGCTTTGCAATACTTGCTGGTCAAGTTCTATGAGTGCTTGTATATCCAAATCCTTAAACGATTTCCTTAGTGATTAAATTTCCTCTATCTCTGTCGTCTTTAGCCATCCTTCTCGTCCATCTGATAAGCGAATGCCACGCCAGTCATTAAGTCCTTTGTCCGTGATGTAGACCTTTGTTCCTTCATGAATAACAAACTCGTCGGTACTGCTATTGGAGGGAGTCTTCTTCACCTGTGTGGCAGGAGCAATGACGATAGCTCCTGTTCTGTTCATAAGTAAACGCTTCTGTTGATAAGCAAAGAAGTTACTCATTACAAAAAGGATAAGGAAGCAGCAACCTCCATAGAAGCCTACCTTTCGGAGCAAAAGGTTTGGGACAAACAAATATAAGAGAGCTAAAACGAGTACCAATACAATAGAAACAATTGCTATGTTCGCCCAATTGTCAACACTGGTGTAATTCACCAAAGAGTGATACCATGTCACAAAGAACATCTCGCTCTCTGGTGTAATTTTATCTATTGTTTTGGCAGACGCAAATTGTAGATTAAACTTGATGTCATCATCTCCAGGTGACAATAAGGATGCACGTTCATAAGCAAGAATCGCTTTTGTAAGGTCATCTGTACGGTAATACGCATTTCCAAGATTATAATAAAGGTCAGCACTGACACCTTGTTTCAACAATTCCTCGTACATTTTAATTGCCTCTTGATAACTACCATGCTTGTAAGCCATATCAGCTTCTTGTTTGGTAGTTGCCGAAATTGCCGTTGACCATAGCAACATTGCGAACAGAAGTAATATGAGGTTGGTACGACGATGCGCGCTTTTGTTCATTCTTGCAACCGATTTCAATACATTCTCTATGTTCATAATGGCTGTGATAGCCGAGTCCATTGTCTTATTCATATTTCCAGAGGCGTCACCAGGGGCATATCGTTCAAACTCACATTCATCCAAAGCCGATAAGAATGTATTGACCGTTTCATCGTCTACCGCTTGGTGATGTAAATTATCAGCGATGTTTTCACGCGACAGTTGTTCTACTGGCATGTTCAATTTATCGCTAACATATCCCCATAAGGCTCGCAAAACTTCATCATAAAATTCATTTTGCTTGTTTTGCTCCATGAGTTGACGTGCTTTCTTTAATCGCCTCGTAGCCACTTTGTTCGCTTTCTTTCCTCTCATCTTCACCACATCGGCATGCTCTATAGCACGTTTTCTAAATACAATCAATAATACGACAAAAGTGATAAGTGGAATTAGCAGACTTATCCAATAAGCTGTGGAGCCAAAGAAGAATTTATCAATGGCATGTTGTTTTGTCGTTCCCTCTTTTATGTTACGAATATCATTTTCTTGTGTCTGAGTATAATCTGCTACATTACCAGCGTTTGCCTTTCCTTTCTTCACATTGATTTGGAAAGATTGTGTCTGAATAGTTTTGTAACTGTTAGACCCCGTATCATAATAGGTGAACTTGATTGGTGGCAATTGATATTTTCCTTGGTTTCGAGGAACAGCCAAAATGTCATAAACCATGCTACCTTCTACCCCATTGGCAGTCACTTTGGTCTTGTCTGTCACCTTTGCATCATACTTATCAAAATCTTTTGGAAACTCGATAGTAGGTTGCTTCATCAGCTTTAAATTGCCAATTCCACTCACCACTACACGTAATGTCATAGGTTCTCCAGCCTTTACTTCCGAATGATTGATAGAGGCAGAAATGTTAAACTTACCTACCCCACCAGAAAAATCATTGGGGCGTTTGGGCAAGGGGTCTACTTGAATGTTGATTTCTGGTGCCTTGATATTTCGTTTCACCTCGACATAGCCAGACCCTCCGTTAAAGAATGCTTCGAAAGGATCTACTGCTCGATCTTGTTGCACCACAATTCCCTTGAACGTAATGCTTGGAATTTTCAATTTACCCGTCATTTGTGGATACATCACATATTGACTCCAAGTTACACATCGATAGTTTTTGCCATTGACTTTTTCAATGTGGAAGTTCTTTTGTTGTGGCAGTTTAATCTCCTGTGTATGAAATCCAGTAAGGTCAGGCATTTTACCTTCCAACTGTGTGAGGTCCACTAACGTGTACACCTTGTATGTGAGCAATATGGGCTCTTGTTCATGTACCCGTCGTTTGTTGGCACTCACCTTTATAAAGAGGTCGTTTCCAGAGATTCTACTGCCAGTTGATCTCATCGGCATGTCTGCTCCTTCGTCATCACGCATGGATGGCGTACCATGTCCTTTGCGTGCAGATCCAGAGACAGTTACTTTGACAGATTTTGAGCTAATGACCTTTCCATTGACACGAGCACGAGCCGCTGGAATCGTAAAAGTGCCATTCTTAGAAGCATAGAGCGTATATGTGTAGGTGATAGAGGACGAACTACTCGTTTTTCCATTCACCATCTGATAGCTTGACTGACTGGAAGTGTAAGGGCCTGCGATAATTTCAATTGCTGAAGGAATGTTTCCTGCCCTAAAATCTTCCACGTTTTGGGTGTTGATGGTGTATGAGAGTCTGAAGTTTTCGCCTACAGCTACCTGACTGGGCACAGACACCGAAATGCTTTGTGCATAAGTGTTCAGAGCGCATAGAACACTGAAAATGAGCAGTATAGATGTATATTTTATATATCGATTCATAGATGCAGTTATAAAATAGGAAGAAACCAACTTACCAATTTCGTTTTAACTTCCGTGAGCGAGGCTGTTGTTCAGCCTTCTTCATTCTTTGCTGAGTAGCTTTCTCTTGTTGCATGGCAGCATTTAACAGTTGCTCTGCATTTTCTTTACTCATGCGGTCTTTTGGCTTGTTTTGTTGTTTCTGCTGATTGTCCTTTTGCTTTTGTTGCTGATTGTCTTTCTTCTCTTTATCCTTACCTTTTTTATCATTCTTTTTCTTTTGCTCGTTGTCCTTCTTTTGTTGCTTTTGAAGACGCTTGCAAAGTGCAAGATTATAACGAGTTTCGTTGTCTTGCGGATTATTTCTCAAACTTTCTTTGTAGGCTTCAATGGCTTCACCATACATCTGATGAGTTTGACAAATGACACCTATATTATGATAAACCTTGGCTTTCCTACTCTTGCTGGTTTCTATTTTCCCAGCATTTTCGTACTGTACGATAGCCGCTGAATCTTTTTGCTGCATCATCAGCGCACACCCAAGATTATACAATGCTTGCGAATTCTGTGCATTTTGCGCAATCGCCTTGCGATACTCCGCCTCGGCTTTCGCATAGTTTTGCGCTCTAAATAGCTTGTTTCCTGAACGTATGAATTGTCTGTCGCTTTGGGCAAACATAGAGGTAAAGCCCAAAGTGAGCAGTAATAAACTGAAGATATGTCTCTTTTTCTTTATGCTCATCGTACTTCTACTGTTTCTTCTTGAATAATCGGACATTTTTAAGTAATGGATTCTTACTTTCCAAGATACAAACTTCTATGATCAATAGCAATAGGGCTAAGATACCAAAAGCTTGAAATTGTTCGTCATATTCGCTATAAATAACACTATTCGTTTCTCCACGTTGAAGTTTTGCTAATTCTTCATTGAGCTTTTTTTGGGCATCATTCGTATTATCCACATGGATATAAGTCCCTTTGCCAGCCCGTGCAATGTCTTGACACATCTTTTCATTGAGGGCTGTCATTACCGTCTGTCCGTTTTCATCTTTCATATAGCCACCTTCAGCTACAGGTATGGGCGCTCCTTGTGTGTTGCCCACCCCCAAGATAAAGACGTTGATGCCTTTCTTATTTGCATCTGCTGCTGCCTCGAGTGCACCACCCTCGTGGTCTTCTCCATCCGTAATCAGGATAATGGCTCGCCCCACTTTGTCCTGTTGTGTAAAGCTGCTCATTGACAAACGAATGGCTCTCGCAATGTCAGTACCCTGCGTTGTAATCAGGGAAGGGTCAGTATTTTGCAAGAACATTTTAGCACTTACATAATCGCTGGTAATGGGTAGCTGAATAAAGGCATCGCCTGCGAACACTACCAAACCAATTTTATCGTTGGTAAAGTTATCTACCAGATTTTCAACCAACAGCTTACTCTTGGCTAAACGTGAAGGAACAACATCTTCAGCCAGCATGGAGTTTGAAATATCCAAAGCGATAATCGTTTCTATGCCATTCCGTTTTTCGTTAGAAATCTTTGACCCCATCTGTGGACGGGCTAACATTACGATTAACAGTGCTAATGCACTTTGTAACAACCAAAACTTAACAGTTGGACGATATTTCGATATGTCAGCCATTTGTTGCTGTACCAGCTCCATATCTCCAAACTTCTTGAGTTTCACAAGTCGTCTTCGATATCCTATCAAGCGAATCAATGCAAGGATAGGGATAACGATTAAAAGCCAAAGGTATATAGGATCATCAAATCTTATCATCGTGTTCGTATTCATCTGCAGCAAGCTGCAATCTGTTTATAACCATATTTTTTAGCGTTGAATATCGTAGGGCATTGGCATTCTCAACTACCGTTCTTTAAGGAATCCTACGCAGAACCGTATTCCGCAGTACCAACTCGAGCAACAAACTAAGCACTGCCAACAAGGCAAATGGCTGGAATGCTTCGTAACGCTTCGAGAATTTCTTGACATTCATCTTTGTCTTTTCCAGTTTGTCAATATCTTTATAGATTTGTTTCAACTGCTGATTATTCGTTGCCCTATAGAAGTTTCCTTCGGTCACTGCTGCAATATCACTGAGAGTCTTGGAATCTATCTCCACAGGAATGTTGATATATTGAGTTCCTCCTCCTACACTCATGGGGTAAGGAGCTACTTTATTGGTTCCAACCCCAATCGTATAGACGCGGATGTCCAAGCTTTTTGCAATTTGAGCACTGGTCATGGGTGAGATGTCGCCCATGTTATTACTGCCATCTGTCAACAAGATGACAACCTTACTTTTAGTCTTCGAGTCTTTCAGGCGTGATACAGCGTTTGCCAATCCCATTCCTACGGCAGTGCCGTCAGATATCAATCCTCGTGCTGCAATATCTGTTCGAACGTTTCTCAACAAATTGAGAAGTGACGTATGGTCTGTGGTCATAGGACACTGGGTAAAGGCTTCTCCAGCAAAAATGGTCAAGCCAATATTATCATTCGGTCTTCCAGAAATAAATTCTGCTGCCACATTTTTGGCAGCTTCCAAGCGATTGGGCTTTAAGTCCTCTGCAAGCATAGAAGTAGACACATCCATTGCCAACATGATATCGATGCCTTCCACCGAACGTTCATCCCAAGCATTGTGGGTTTGGGGACGTGCCAAGACACAAATGATAAAGATGAAAGCAAGGCATCTTAACACCATCGGTGCGTGCACCAAGCGTGTACGCCAACTTTTCGGTGCAAACAGATAGGCGTGTGTATCGCTCATCTTCATGGTAGGTTCACTCTTCTTACGATACAGGAAATACCATATCACATACGGAATGAGCAATAATAGCAGTAAGAAATATTCTTTATTTACAAATTCCACGTTATTTCATTTTACGATTTAGTAGTCTCCAGATGTTAAACCATGAGCAAATAAACCTGATAGACAATATAGATAAGCAAAGCAAACACGCTGATGCCAATGGCAGTTAAGAGCATTTTGATGGTCTTTCTGGTCTTTTGAGTTCGCCTGTCTTTTTCATCTAATTTCGGAACAATGCGCTCTTCGGTGGGTTCACCCTCCATCTTTGTTTGATCAATAAAGTTGATAGCGTTCACCAAGTTCTTATCATTCTCATTGATAAGCGTTTCGTACTTCGCAAATTTCACCAAGTCGGCTGTTTCAAAGAGACTTTTCAGCTCATCAATCATCTTCTTGTCTCCTTTCTCATGCAGCGTATAAATAATCTCTGAGGTTGTCATCTCCATGGCATTAAAGCCAAATCGCTCTTCTATATACTGTCTCAACGTGTCGGTGAGCTCAGTGTAATAAGTCTTTTGGTCGGGAGATGACACCATTCTCTCACTTTTCAGCTTGTCTATTGCGGTGAGTGCTTTTTGATGAGGCGGTATCTTCTTGATAATTCTGATACGTGTGATGATGGGTTTGTTATTGTAAATTCTAAGGAATAGGTAAAAGCCTAATACACAAAGTAATAACATCAATACACTCAACCAAAAGATAGGACTCCATTCTTTCCATGAAAAAGGATTGTCTTGAACGTCCTTGGGTGGAAAGAATTGGTTGGGATGCAATGTATCAACATCCACCGTAACCACTTTTAGTGCCAAGGTATTTCCCACATAGTCTTTGCCGTTTACCTGTACTTTCTGTCCGGGAATGGCGTACAAGTGTTCATCAAACGAAGTGAGCGTATATTGCTTCGATACCTTCACGAACCCATTGTCCAGTGCTGTCGTGTCTCCATTAGAAATCTCAAGTATTTCGACACCTGGCACCAGATAGTGCGACGGTTTCAAAGCGGGAAAATGAATGGTGGCATTCTTAGGTGCTGTGACGTCAATCGTCATATTAATCTGTTGTCCTATGAAGATACCAACAGAGTCTAACCTTTGCTGTACACCTATTTGGGCATGCAGTCCTAAGCACCACACTGTGCTTATCAGCAGAATTATAAAGTTCTTTTTTTTCAAATTCATTCTTTCTTGACAATTACATACCGTTCCTTTTTCAGTAGCGTGACCATTCTAATGTTTACACACCTCTTTGTGCAAAGAGGCGCATCATGGCTTTCACATAGTCTTCATCGGTGGCTACACTGGTCCAGTCTACCCCACCTTTTGCAAATATCTGTTTGAGTTTTGCAGCACGCTCCAACCAGTAAGCTGTGTGGGTACGACGAAGTTTAGCCGATGAGGTATCAATCAGCATCTCATGTCCTGTTTCGGCATCCCTGATTTTCAGCAATCCGATATTGGGCAAGCTTTTAGCTCGTTGGTCATATACCTGCACTGCAACGATGTCGTGTTTGTGGTTGGCGATGGTCAGCGCATGCTCGAAGTGTTCGTACTCGGCAGTTTCATGTTTGATATAGAAGTCACTCAAAATACAAGCTGTACACCTTCTCTTCATCATTCGGGTAAGATACTCTATCGCCATACCGACATCTGTCTTTCTGCTCTGTGGTTCAAAGTCGAGCATCTCACGAATAATGTACAAAATATGCTTGCGTCCCTTTTTGGGTGGGATATATTTTTCTATCCTATCTGAAAAGAAAATCACTCCTATCTTATCATTATTCTGAATGGCACTGAATGCCAGTGTGGCAGCTATCTCGGCCACCATTTCTCGTTTGGTTTGTTTCTTGGTACCAAAATCCAAAGAGCCTGAGACATCAATGAGTAGCATGACCGTCAGTTCGCGTTCCTCTTCAAACACTTTGACATAGGGGTGATTGAAACGTGCGGTGACATTCCAATCGATATCTCGAACATCATCTCCAAATTGATATTCTCTCACCTCCGAGAAAGCCATACCCCGACCTTTGAACGCCGTATGATACTGTCCTGCAAAGATGTTTTGGCTCAATCCACGAGTTTTGATTTCAATCTTCCTGACCTTTTTTAGAATTTCACTTGTTTCCATTGTCATCTCACCTCAAGTTGTGCTACTCCTGCTGTCATGCCTTGTCTACTTCTTTCAAGCCTGTCCTTTGTTACCCAGCCTTAAGGAACTTCTACTTTATTGATAATTTTCGATACAATTTCCTCGGATGTCAGATTGCTGGCTTCTGCCTCATAAGATAATCCAATGCGATGTCTCAATACATCGTGAACCACAGCTCTCACGTCTTCAGGAATCACATATCCGCGATGCTTGATGAAAGCATAAGTGCGTGCTGCTTTTGCCAAATTGATAGAAGCACGTGGCGAGCCGCCGAAAGTAATCATATTCTTCAATTCAGGTAGTTCATATCGTTCAGGGTATCGGGTGGCGAAAACAATATCCGCAATATATTGGGCTATTTTTTCGTCGATATATACCTCGTTGACGATGGTTCTTGCTTTTAATATTTCTTCAGCGGTAGTTACTGGCATTACCTGGGGCAGACAGCCTTGAATATTCTCCTTAACAATGAGCTTCTCCTCTTCCAATGTAGGATAGTCCAGCACCACTTTCAACATGAAACGGTCCACCTGAGCCTCTGGAAGTTGGTAAGTACCCTCTTGCTCTATGGGGTTTTGTGTCGCCATAACCATAAATGGATGGGGCAATTTGTACGTGTTTTCTCCAATCGTGACTTGGTGCTCTTGCATTGCCTCTAAGAGTGCGCTTTGAACTTTGGCTGGGGCACGGTTAATTTCGTCTGCCAAAACAAAGTTGGCGAACACGGGGCCTTTCTTTACTTGGAATTTTTCTTCTTTTTGCGAGTAAATCAAAGTTCCGATAACATCGGCAGGCAACAGGTCTGGCGTGAACTGAATACGACGGTAGTCAGCATCAATGAGCTGAGCCAGCGTTTTGATTGCCAGCGTTTTTGCCAAACCCGGCACACCTTCTAAAAGTATATGACCATCACTCAACAAAGCGATGAGCAATGAGTCTACTAAATGTTTTTGACCTATAATTACTTGATCCATTCCTTGAACCAAGTTGGTGACGAACCCACTCTGTTGTTCGATTCGGATATTTAACTCACGAATATCAATAGCTTCTGCCATAATAGTGTTGTTATTCAATTTATAAAACCAAGCACAAAAATACAATAATAATGAGATAGAAGCGAAAGATATGAGTTTATTTATAATAATTTTATGACTGTCTCCATTGATTTTAAGAACTTTTATACGCAACTATCTTCCATATTCTCAAAGAAACGCTCTATTAGTGGATGTTTCGCAACGATGCGGGGGATGCTATAAGAAATGTGGCGCGTGTAAAATAAGTGTGCTGGAGAAACTTTGAGCTGCTTTTTTTTTACTTGTTTTCAAGAGGCTAAAATTGCGTTTTAAGTATCAATAAAATTGACAAAATGCGACAAAAATAAGGAGGATTTGTCAATATAATTACTATTTCAAAAAGTTGAAAATAGCAACTCGACGACACATCGAAACATGGTAAAAGTACAAAATCATGGAAAGGAGTGCATTGAAGCATTGAGATAAGCCTTCTAAAACATGTAGACAAGCATGGAAAACATATACTTCAGCACTCTTAACTCCATGAGTTAAGGTGGTTAACTCCATGAGTTAAAGTAAAACATCGTTGCTCATTTGAATAAAAGTACTTGTGAATGAGGAAAATATAAAAATCACAAATTCGTGACCATATTCACGTTTGTATGGAAATATGCGCAAAATGAACGGCTTGTTAAATATTTTACAAGTATGCGTTTTCTGAAAAATAATAACAATTGACACTTCTCTGTAGGGCTGTGAACATGTGAAAATAACAAGAAAAGAAATGAAGAAAAAGTGCTTAGCTGAACTTTGGGCTACCAAATGAAGAGTAGAGATAAAGAAAAAGTGGGTAGTCCATGTTATTCATTCACTCCCACTTTTCTGTTCATTCCCTCCAATTTGCATGAAGAGAACAGCGCTTTTTCTTTTCTAAATGTTTACACAAGCTTTTTTATAAAAAAGTTTCTTTTCAAAAAAGATGCTTTCCTACGAGTCTGCTTTAGGCTTGATGTTGCTCTCTAAGAAGGTCGTTGACGGTCTTTACAGGATTGAAAGTTGTTAGTGGCACCTCTACAAAGACGGTATTCCAGTTGCTCATGGCACCGTTCCATAACCCCGGTAGTTCCAATGCCTTCAAGTCCTTACCATCCTTACTCTTATAAGAAACGAAACCTGTTTCAGGGTCTACATAGTCGGGAAGGTTAAAAGGCTGCCCTTTGCTATCTTTCACAGCACAAACCAAATCAACGGGATTGAAGTGTGTACTATGCTCAAACATCCGAACATACTCTTTGTTAGACTTGTCAATTTGGCTCGATTCCAAAATTTGAGGACTGGTTGCTTTATCTTTACCTATTGCAATAAAAGGACCTCCTCCAGGCTCGCCCACATTTCTAACCACTCCACAAACGCGCAAGGGGCGATTGAGTTTGGCTTTCAAGTAAGGAATTAACTCTTCGTCTTCCATATACTTCAGTCGAGGATTTCTACACGTAAGGTCACGCTGAACAAATCGGATTGCATCTTCCAGTTGATCGTGCGTGTATTTTCCCTTTTCCAACATATTAAGATAATGGAAACATTGTTCTTGAACCTCTATCAAAATCCCTCCCAAGAGTTGCTTGTTGGTCACCGTATCCGTCTTTAATCGATCGGGCACTACGTTATCAATGTTTTTAATAAAGATGACATCTGCCTCAATGTCATTGAGGTTCTGAATCAATGCGCCATGCCCACCGGGTCTGAATAGCAGCGAACCGTCTTCATTTCTAAATGGCGTATTGTCCATATTGGTGGCAATGGTGTCGGTACTTGGCTTTTGTTCTGAAAATGAAATATGATATTGAACTTTATATCGCTTTGAAAATCTATTCACTACTTCAGCCACACGTTTCTTAAAGAGTTCGAGGTGCTGATGCGATACGGTAAAGTGAATGTAAGCCTCTCCATGACAACTCGTATATAGCGCAGCCTCTACCAAATGTTCCTCCATCGGGGTACGGGCGGCGTCCTCGTAATAATGAAACAGCAAAAGCCCCTTTGGCAACTGTCCGTAATTGAGTCCTTTTGGCTCCACCAAATTCTCAACCACCTTTTTATATTTGCCTTCAGCCATTAGCTTGGTCATCTTCTGCCCTTCGTTCTCTTCACATTTTTCGGTTAACTCTTCACTAAACGCAAATTTCTTGATGTTGCCAAAGAACTCTTTTTCAAAGTCGGTAGTGGGAACGTCATAACTGGCATGTAAAAAAGCATACAAATCCTTGAACATGCGACTGGCAGCACCAGAGGCAGGAACAAACTTCACAATCCTGTGATTGCCCTGTTTGTATTGGTTCCACAACTCTACATAATGCTTTTTCTGAAGCTCATCGGCAACCATGATGCCATGTTCTGTACTTGCCGCTGCCTGTAATTCCAAGAAGGGGAACCCATTTTTAATATTTTCCAACTGCTGGTTGACTTGTTCTTCCGTCATACCACGTTGAGAGATTTGTTGTAAATCTTGCTGTGTCATAAGAACTTGAATTAAAAAGACTTGCTCATCGCACGAGTTTACGTTCGTTGAATATTGAGACAAAGATAGCTACTTTTTGTGAAAAACAGAGTTGTTTGGAAGAAAAAATATTATCTTTGTGGCAACAGAAAGATTGGGATATGAGCAAGAAATTCGAGTTTACGGATACGGAACGACAAGAATATTTGGATATTTTCAAACGTATTCATCAGTCTATTGGTGAATCGTTGCAGGATAATGATGAGGAAAATATCAGAGAACACCTCAAGACATGTGTTGAAAACGGACAAGTAGATCGTGATGTTTTTGGGCTTAACCCCCTTTTGAATGCTTTACAGACAGCCGAAATCGCTGTTCAAGAAATAGGATTGAAACGCGATGGCGTGATTGCCATTTTACTTCACCAGAGTGTTGTCAATGGTATTTTGACCATAGAAGAGGTGGGAGCGAAATACGGAGACACGGTTGCGCACATCATTCACGGACTGGTTAAAATAGATGAGCTATACCGCAAGAATCCTGTGATTGAAAGCGAGAACTTCAGAAACTTGTTGTTGTCCTTTGCCGAGGACATGCGTGTCATCTTGATAATGATTGCCGACCGTGTGAACCTCATGCGTCAAATACGAGATGTGTCAAACATAGATGCCAAACATCAGGTGAGTGAGGAGGCAAGCTATCTGTATGCGCCTTTGGCTCATAAGCTGGGACTGTACCAACTGAAGAGTGAGTTAGAGGATTTGAGTTTGAAGTATTTGGAGCATGACGCTTACTACCTTATTAAAGAGAAGCTCAATGCCACAAAACAGGCACGTGACAAATACATCGCCTCCTTCATTGAACCCATTGAGAAAAAGCTAACGAGTGCGGGACTGAAATTCCACATGAAGGGACGCACCAAGAGTATTCACTCGATTTGGCAGAAGATGAAAAAACAGAAGTGCGGCTTTGAAGGTATCTATGACCTTTTCGCTATTCGCATCATTTTGGACTCTCCTTTAGAAAAAGAAAAGATGCAATGTTGGCAAACTTACTCCATCATTACAGACATGTACCAACCCAACCCCAAACGCTTGCGCGATTGGCTCTCTGTGCCAAAGTCAAATGGCTATGAAAGTCTGCATATCACCGTGCTGGGACCACAAAACAAATGGGTAGAAGTACAGATTAGAACAGAAAGGATGGACGAAATTGCCGAACGAGGATTGGCAGCACACTGGCGGTATAAAGGGATAAAGAGCCAAGGGAATGTGGACGAATGGCTTGCAGGGATTCGTACAGCTTTAGAAGCTGGCGACGACTTGCAGGTGATGGATCAGTTTAAGTTGGATTTATACGAAGACGAAGTGTATGTCTTTACCCCCAAAGGCGAAATCAAGAAGTTTCCCAAAGGGGCTACGGTGTTAGACTTTGCTTATTATATCCACTCCAGAATAGGCAGCACCTGCGTGGGTGCGAGGATTAACGACAAGAACGTGTCTATCCGAGAACAGTTGAAATCGGGCGATACAGTGGAGATTATCACTCAAAATAACCAAAAGCCTAATCCCAACTGGCTCCATATTGTCAAGACAAGTAGGGCTAAATCGAAGATTCGGTTGGCTTTGAAGGAGACGCAAGCCAAAGACGGACTCTATGCAAAAGAGCTGTTAGAGCGTCGATTTAAGAATAAGAAGGTGGATTTAGACGAAGCCATCATGAGCCATTTGGTAAAGAAAATGGGGTTCAAGGAGGTGTCCGAGTTTTACAAGCAAATTGCAGACGAAAAACTGGATGTTAACGATATCATCGACCAATATATTGATCTTAGAGACAAAGAACTCAACAGCATCTCAACAAGACCCGCACAAAGTGCTGAAGATTTCAATCTTGAAAAACCTGATGTTCAATCACATTCATCAAATGATGATGTCTTGGTGATTGACAGAAACTTGAAAGGTGTGGAATATTCATTGGCGCCATGCTGCCATCCTATTTACGGTGATGCCGTTTTTGGCTTTGTCACGGTAAGTGGTGGTATAAAGATTCATCGCAAAGACTGCCCCAATGCCCCTGAACTTCGGAAGCGTTTTGGCTATCGCATAGTAAAAGCACGTTGGAGCGGACAAGGAAGTTCGTTGTACACCATTATATTAAAGATTATTGGCAACGACGATATTGGAATTGTGAACAACATTACCAGTATCATTGCCAAGGAAGAGAAGATCATGATGCGCTCTATCAATATTGACTCACATGATGGATTGTTTAGTGGAAATCTGTCCATTCAGGTGGACGATGTTTCCAAGTTGGACGCCTTGGTAAAGAAACTGGAGACGGTAAAGGGTGTCAAACAGATTCAACGACTATAAATCTTGATATGAAAGAAAGAGCTGGGAGCATAAATAAAAATCTTGTACTAACTTCCTATAATGAAACCTGAAAATGACAAAGTTTCAACGATTTGAAAAAGATCAAGAACTCCGAAGAGAAGAACTGATTAGAAACATCGAATATAGCATTTCGCAACTCAGCGTTGCAGAATTAGAATCATTGTATTATGATATGATGACGAAGCAGTACATGGGAAAGAACCAAGAGGGTTGAGGACTATGCACCGAAGTACTGAGCATTTACGGTATGCGCCGTGAAAAACAGGAGTTTAAGACAAATCTTCTAACCTCTGCAGCCCTTTCAATGTGCAAATGCCTCTGATGAACAGCAAGATAATGTTACTAAACACTTCTTGAATGGAGTGCTCCTTGTACAGTTGATTCATCATGGCATAATGCACAGATTCACGAGCAATCTGTGTTACTATCGAATAGTTGATGTCTGCTCTGAAAAATCCCTCTTGAATACCTTTCTTAATAAATAGCGAGGCATTTTTATCTCTTTCGCTCTGTTTGGAATGCAGATACTCCGTAATCAATGAATACTTGTGGAGATCTTCATAATATGCAGGCGTTATTTTAGCTAATTTGGTGACTTGGTAATGATAAAACTCTATCAGAATATCCATTACATTGCTGCTTTGTTGGAAAGAAAAGGCTTTCATGTGAGCATCAAATTCTGCTTCGGCAGCCTTCATCCCTTCTAACAACAATTCATCTTTGTTCTGATAAATCTCATACAGCGTGCGTTTTGATATGGAAAGGCGTTTGGCAATATCATCCATCTTAACGGCTTTAATACCTTTGGTATAAAATTCATTCATAGCCGTAGCTAAGATACGCTCACGCAACTCTTGTCTGTAAGAATTTTGACTGTTATTTTTACGCATAGTGACCAATGATTATCAAGCAAAATTAGATAAATTTTCCGAATTATAAGCCAATGAGATAAAAAAAGTATTTTTTCCTTCTAAGGAAAGTTTCAAAAAAAACAATAAACCACACCCAGTATTCATGGAATTTTACTAACTTTGCTTGAATGTTATAAGTTCAATATATAATAGGTTCAGTGATATGGAGAAAATGCGTTAGTCGTTCATCTCTTCTATGAACCTCATTTGTTTCATTAGGAATCAAACTTTATGGTTAAAATTACAAAAGAAGCCGCTTTGGCTTATCATGAGGGTGAACGCCCTGGAAAAATAGAAGTAAAGCCAACTAAACCTTATCGCACACAGACAGATTTGAGTTTGGCTTATTCGCCAGGAGTGGCATATCCCTGCTTAGAAATACAAAGCAATCCCAACGATGCATACCGATACACCGACAAAGGAAACTTAGTGGCAGTGATTTCCAATGGTACTGCCGTCTTAGGTCTTGGCGACATTGGAGCCATTAGTGGCAAACCTGTCATGGAAGGAAAAGGCTTGCTGTTTAAGATTTATGGTGGGATTGATGTGTTTGATATCGAATTGGATGAGAAAGACCCTGAAAAGTTTTGTGAAACGGTAGAACGCATTGCGCCTACTTTTGGTGGCATCAATTTAGAGGATATCAAAGCCCCAGAATGTTTCTATATCGAACAAAGATTAAAGAAGACATTGGACATTCCAGTGATGCACGATGACCAACATGGCACAGCTATCATTTCTGCAGCAGGTCTAAAGAATGCTTTAGAGGTAGCGGGCAAGGATGTGAAAACGGCAAAACTCGTTATCAATGGTGCTGGAGCAGCAGCTATCAGTTGCACCAATCTGTATATGGCACTCGGTATTCAGAAAGAAAATATTGTGATGTTAGACTCTCATGGGGTAATAACAGTAGACAGAGAGGATCTAAATCCACAAAAAGCTGCTTTTGCGACCAATCGTACCGACATACACACACTACAGGAAGCGATTAAAGGTGCAGACGTTTTTGTGGGTCTCTCGAAAGGGAAGGTGCTCACAAAAGACATGATACGCTCCATGGCGGACCGCCCTATTGTCTTTGCTTTGGCAAATCCTATTCCAGAAATAAGCTATGAAGATGCCATAGAAAGCAGACCTGACGTCATAATGTCCACAGGACGAAGTGATTATCCCAACCAAATTAACAACGTCATCGGGTTCCCATATATCTTTAGAGGAGCCTTGGATGTCCATGCAAAAGCCATTAACGAAGAGATGAAAATGGCTGCTGTTCAGGCAATAGCAGACTTAGCAAAGCAACCCATCCCTGATGTAGTGAATGAAGTGTATCACATCAATGACTTAGTTTTTGGTCCTGCATACTTTATTCCCAAGCCTATCGACCCACGACTCATTACAGAAGTCAGTGTTGCGGTAGCGAAGGCTGCGGTAAAAAGCGGAGTGGCAAGAACGCCAATAGAAGACTGGGGCGCATATAGGGAATCGCTCAAGCAGCTGCTTGGACAAGAATCAAAATTCACAAGAAAGCTCCATGCCTCTGCTGTGCGACATCCACAACGTGTCGTATTTGCTGAGGGAGAGCATCCTACCATGATGAAAGCCGCTTTTCAGGCGATGCAGGAGGGAATGTGTCATCCTATCTTATTAGGTAATCCCGACCGTGTAAGTCGATTAGCCAACAGACTCAAGATTGATTTAAAAGGTGTCGAAATCGTTGATATGCGCGCTGATCAAGAGCAAGGCAGACGAGCTGCCTTCGCTAAACACTTGGCAGAAAAATGCGAAAGACAGGGATATACGTTTGACGAGGCGTATGACAAGATGTACGAGCGCAACTATTTTGGTATGTCGATGGTGGAACATGGAGATGCAGACGCTTTTATTACAGGGCTTTATACAAAGTATTCGAATACGATTAAAGTAGCCAAGGAAGTTATCGGGATTCGTCCCGGTTATGATACCTTTGGTTCTATGCATATTTTGGATACCAAAAAAGGTATATATTATATTGCGGATACATTGATTAATCGTCGACCTGACGAAAAAGTTCTGTATGACATAGCTCGTTTGAGTGCCCATTCCGTCAAGTTTTTCAATGACGAACCGGTCATGGCTATGATTAGTTATTCTAATTTTGGTTCCGATTCTGAGTGGAGTCCACTTGAAGTTCATAAGGCTGTAGAAAAACTGCAAGCTGACTTTCCAGACTTAGCAGTGGATGGAGAAATGCAGGTTAACTTTGCTATGAATCGCAAACTGCGTGATGATAAGTTCCCCTTTACTCGTTTGAAAGGAAAAGAGGTGAACACATTAGTATTTCCAAATATAAGCAGTGCAAATGGAAGTTATAAACTTCTGCAAGCCTTAGACACCGATACCGAAATCATCGGTCCTATCCAAATGGGACTGAAAAAGCCAATTCACTTCACGGATTTCGAATGTTCTGTTCGCGATATCGTGAATATTACTGCGATAGCAGTGATTGATGCGTATGTCGAAAAGGTGAAAAAAGGAGTGGAAGATTCATACCAAACGATGAGTAAAAAGTAACTGTATCACGAAGATGCGCTAATAAGCTATAAAACAAATAAAAGAATATGGTGGTATTTCCATGTGCTAAGATAAATTTAGGACTTCAAGTAGTGGGTGTTCGGGAAAATGGGTATCATGACATCGAAACTGTTTTCTACCCTATCCCACTTCATGATGCCCTCGAGATAACTCCTATGGATGACGAGTTTCCGTCTGACACTCGATGTGATATCAAGATAACGGGCAATTTCATACCAGGCAAAGACACTGATAACTTGGTCGTTAAGGCCTATAAATTGCTGGCTAATGATTTTGATTTACCTAAAATCCATATCCACTTATTTAAGCAAATTCCAACACAAGCAGGATTGGGAGGTGGTTCCAGTGATGCGGCATATATGCTGAAGTTGCTGAATGAACAATTCTCTTTGAACTTAACGGTCGACAAGCTGAAAGACTATGCAGCTCGTCTTGGCGCTGATTGTGCATTTTTTATTAAGTCAGAGCCTTGCTTTGCCTCTGGTATTGGTGACGTTTTAGAACCAATATCAAACTCATCGCACCTGCTCAAAGGATACAAACTTGCACTTATCAAGCCCGACATTGCTATTTCTACCCAAAGAGCTTATCAGCAAATCAATGTCAAAAAACCGTCTGTATCGTGCAAAGATATCATTCATAAACCGATAAAATGCTGGAAAGATGAATTGTTCAACGATTTTGAAACACCTGTCTTCCAAGAATTTCCCGAGATGAAAGTCATCAAAGAGCAACTTTATCAGCAAGGTGCTATTTATGCATCCATGTCAGGTAGTGGCAGTACAATTTATGGAATCTTTGAAGATGAACCTAAAAACATCCACAAACTATTCGATTCCTACTTTACTGAAGTCTTAACACTATAAGTGCTATTTTATGGAATCCAGCAATCGTATTTTTCAAGTTTGTGACAGATAGTTTTGTTAGAAATTGCATCAAAAGAGGGATTCGTTCGTTAATGTCTCTTAAAAAGGCACGCTCTTTTTGTATAAAGAGTACCATAACTCAATAAAAATGATTAATTTTGCAACCGATTTAGTCCGTTTTGGCAATAAGAAGTACTGAGACATATCAGTCGCCTTGCGGAGAAACCCGTTTATAATTAATTAATAATGTACGCAATCGTAGAAATTAACGGTCAGCAGTTTAAGGCAGAACAGGGCAAAAAGCTCTTTGTTCATCACATGAAAGATGTTGAAGCTGGAAAAACTGTTGAGTTCGACAAAGTGCTCTTGGTAGACAATGAAGGAGCAATTTCTGTCGGCGCACCCACAGTAGAAGGTGCAAAAGTAGTAGTAGAAGTTGTGAACCCTCTTGTGAAAGGTGACAAAGTCATCGTTTTCAAGATGAAGCGTCGCAAAGACTATCGTAAGAAGAATGGTCATCGCGAGCAGTTCACTGAAGTAGAAGTTAAACAAGTAATCGCTTAAATTTTAGGAGGAATTCAACAATGGCACATAAGAAAGGTGTAGGTAGTTCTAAGAACGGCCGTGATTCAGAATCGAAAAGATTAGGCGTAAAGATTTGGGGTGGTCAGAGTGTCATCGCAGGCAACATCATTGTTCGTCAGCGTGGCTCTAAGCATAACCCAGGACAGAATGTAGGAATGGGCAAAGACGATACACTATATGCTTTAAGTGATGGTATCGTTTACTTCCAAAAAGGTCGTAAAGACAAGAGTACCGTTTCTGTTCTTTCAGAAGAAGCTTACGCAGAAAAAATGAAAAAAGCAGAAGCTTAACAATTTTCAAACTTATTCCAAACAAACAACAGGGTTCCCAATTCTCTACAGAGGATTGGGATTCTTGCATTATGAAACAAACTTTTATTCATATCTTCTCAAACAACCATCAGTAGTACAGAAACTTGACTTAAAATGAAAAACACTTTGACAAACTACTAAAATATCTCCATTCAATGTACTGGATTCAATTAAAAATAGTAACTTTGTGAACAGAACGAAATATTTAAAACAAAATAGATATGCTTACACTTAAACTCATCAGTGAAGAAACTGAACGCGTGGTAAAAGGATTAGAAAAGAAACACTTTGAAAACGCGAAAGAGACCATTGCTCAAGTACTGGACATCGATAAAAAGCGTCGGGAATCACAACAGAAACTTGACAAGAATAAGCAAGAAGCAAACCAGCTTTCTAAAAAGATTGGAGGGCTGATGAAAGATAAGAAGATGAACGAGGCCAATGAGATAAAAGCTCAAGTGGCAGACTTAAAGAAGGAAGCAAAGTCTCTTCAAGATGCAATGGAAACGGCAGAACACGAATTAACCGAATTGTTATGCACGATTCCTAATATTCCAAATGCTGACGTTCCAGAAGGGAAAGATGCCTCTGATAATGTCGTTGTTAAAGAAGGAGGTGTTATTCCGGATTTACCAGACAACGCATTGTGCCATTGGGATTTGTGCAAAAAATACAATCTTATCGATTTTGATTTAGGCGTTAAGATTACTGGAGCTGGTTTCCCTATATATATAGGTAAGATGGCACGTTTCCAACGAGCTTTAGAGGCGTTCTTCTTGGAAGAAGCTCGCAAAGCAGGATATCTCGAAGTTCAACCTCCTTTTGTGGTTAATCAGGCTTCAGGATATGGAACAGGACAATTACCAGACAAAGAGGGACAAATGTATCACGTGCAATTGGATGATTTGTATTTGATTCCTACAGCTGAGGTTCCTATTACAAATATTTTCCGTGATGTGATTTTAGACGAGAAAGATTTGCCCATTAAGCGTTGTGCATACTCTGCATGTTTCCGTCGCGAGGCAGGCTCATACGGTAAAGATGTGCGCGGACTTAACCGCTTACACCAATTCGATAAAGTAGAACTCGTGCGAATCGATCGCCCAGAACACTCTTATCAATCTCTTCAAGAAATGCTGAATCATGTGGAAGGCTTGTGTCAAAAGTTGGAACTCCCCTATCACATCTTGAAACTTTGTGGTGGTGATATGAGCTTCACCTCTTCTATATGTTACGATTTTGAAGTTTGGAGTGCTGCACAAAAGAGATGGCTTGAAGTTTCGTCTGTTTCTAACTTTGAGACTTACCAAGCCAATCGCTTGAAATGCCGTTACCGTCACACAGACGATGGCAAAATTGAACTTTGCCATACACTCAATGGCTCTGCACTTGCATTGCCACGTATCGTTGCAAGCATCCTTGAAAACAATCAAACACCCAATGGTATCCGTGTGCCAAAAGCCTTGGTACCCTATTGCGGTTTTGAAATAATTGATGACCAGAACTTCTAAAAATAAGTAGAATAATGAAGTGTAAATATATTTATACTTTTCTTTTCTTATTTCTTTCAATCCACAGTGTAGCACAACATAAGGTGGGCGGCATGACCTTCAAGCCTTATGTTGGCTACAGCCTTGCAAGTATGTTTAACGGAGACCTTGACTTTAGAAAAAGTGTTATGGCTGGTGTGGATATCGAAAAAAGATATTTTAAGCACCTATCTGTCAGCGGAGGCGTAAACTATGCCCCTATGGGAGGTATTTATAATAGCTCTGGCAAAGACATGTTTGTCTGGAAGCACGATTATATCGCCTTCCCTATCACAGCCAATTGGTATATCTTCAAAGGCTTCGCATTAAAAACAGGCATTCAACCTGCCATCAGTATAAGAAGCAAACAAGAAAGCATTGATGCCCCTACCATGATTGATCGCAATATGGAAGGACAATTGAATACATTTGATTTGACTATTCCTATGGCGATTTCATACGAATTATATAACTTTGTGCTGGATATAAGGTGGAATATTGGAGTCACTGATACGGGAAGTGCAGAAGCATGGAAGCATGATTATCACATGGTCAATTCCAAGCTACAAGGAACAAATTTTTCTTATGTGTTTTCCATTGGCTACCAATTCGATTTGTAAATACCGCATCTCAAGCCAGCGTAGTCTACTCATAAAACAAACTATAAAAATTGATTACTATATAACCTAAATTACTAATACAAAAAACGATTATGAATAAAATTATTCGTAAAAAACAATTTTCCGAAAAGGTATTCTTGTTTGAAATCGAAGCACCGCTCATTGCAAAGAGTCGAAGAGCTGGTAACTTTGTGATTGTACGAACAGGAAAACGCGGAGAGCGCATGCCTTTAACCATTGCTGATGCCGACCCAAAACGAGGTACCATCACATTAGTAGTACAAAAGGTAGGTAAATCTTCCTACAAATTATGTGAGCTCAACGAGGGTGACTATGTGACTGACGTTGTAGGACCACTGGGAAATGCCACCCACATTGAGAAGTTTGGAACCGTACTCTGTGCTGGCGGAGGTGTTGGTGTGGCACCTATGTTGCCCATCATCAAAGCATTAAAGAAGGCAGGTAACAGAGTGTTGTCCGTTTTAGCAGGCAGAAGCAAGGATCTTATCATCATGGAAGATGAAGTAAGAGCCAATTCTGACGAAGTTATCATCATGACAGATGACGGCAGCTACGGAGAAAAAGGCGTGGTAACCGTAGGTATGGAGAAGTTTATAGAGCAAGAGCATGTCGACAAGGCCTTTGCTATAGGCCCTCCTATCATGATGAAATTTTGCTGCTTGCTTACCCAAAAGTACAACATCCCTACTGATGTGTCTCTAAACACCATTATGGTTGATGGAACTGGCATGTGCGGTGCTTGCCGTCTCACCATAGGTGGAAAAACAAAATTTGTTTGTATTGATGGTCCTGAGTTTGATGGTGCTTTAGTTGATTGGGACGAGATGTTCAAACGAATGGGAACATTCAAGGATGTGGAGCGCATAGATTTAGAGCGTTTGCAGGCACACAAGGAAGCGGTAGAGCAAAAACAAGTGAAGCCGAAACCTAACATAAAGATGGATGTAGAGCCAACCGAGGATAAGTTAGATGTACTCACTGATCGTAATGCAGAATGGAGAAAAGAACTTCGAGCTTCCATGAAACCAAAAGAACGCACCGCTATTTCGCGCGTCCAAATGCCAGAATTGGATCCAGTGTACAGAGCTACAACTCTTAGAGAGGAAGTCAACAGAGGCTTAACCAAAGAAATGGCAATGACAGAAGCTAAGCGTTGCCTCGATTGTGCAAAGCCCACCTGTGTAGAAGGCTGTCCTGTAAATATCAATATACCTTCGTTTATCAAAAATATAGAGCGTGGACAATTCCTCGCTGCTGCAAAAGTGTTGAAGAGTACCTCTGCCCTACCTGCTGTTTGTGGACGTGTATGCCCACAGGAAAAACAGTGTGAGAGCCGTTGTATACATCTGAAGATGAAAGAACCTGCCGTAGCTATCGGTCATTTGGAGCGCTTTGCTGCTGACTATGAACGTGAAAGCGGAAAGAGTTCACTCCCCGATTTGCAGCCTGCCAATGGCATCAAGGTTGCTGTTATCGGCTCAGGACCATCAGGATTAAGTTTTGCTGGCGATATGGCAAAATATGGTTATGAAGTACATGTCTTCGAGGCTCTACATGAAATTGGAGGTGTATTGAAATACGGCATCCCTGAATTCCGACTCCCCAATGACATTGTAGACGTTGAAATAGAAAACCTTCGCAAGATGGGTGTTCACTTTGAAACGGATTGCATTGTGGGCAAAACGATTACGATACAAGATTTGGAAGATGCTAATTTCAAGGGTATCTTTGTCGGTTCGGGTGCGGGTCTACCAAATTTCATGGGTATTCCTGGCGAAAATGCTATCAACATCCTGTCGTCCAACGAATACCTCACGCGTGTGAACCTGATGGATGCCTCTAATCCTACATCCGATACTCCTATCAATTTGGGCAAACATGTAATGGTTGTTGGCGGTGGTAACACAGCCATGGACTCATGTCGAACCGCCAAACGACTTGGGGCAGATGTGACCTTAGTATATAGACGCTCCGAAGCAGAAATGCCCGCACGTTTAGAAGAGGTGAAGCATGCCAAGGAAGAGGGTATCCACTTTATGTGTTTACACAATCCTATTGAGTATTTGACGGATGAAAAGGGTGCAGTAAAGTCAGCTGTATTGCAAGTCATGCAGTTGGGTGAGCCTGATGCCAGCGGACGCCGCCGTCCCGAACCTATTGAGGGCGAAACCATCACTTTAGATGTTGATCAGGTTGTTGTTGCTATCGGAGTGAGTCCTAACCCACTCGTACCACGTTCTATCGAAGGACTGGAACTGGGCAGAAAGAACACCATCGTTGTGAATGAAAACATGCAATCTAATAAACCTGAAGTATATGCTGGTGGTGACATTGTAAGAGGTGGAGCCACTGTCATTCTTGCCATGGGTGATGGGCGTCGAGCTGCATCAAGTATGGACGAACAATTGAAAAAATCAAAATGACGGGTATCTATACCATTCTATTACTCATCTGTAGTAATATCTTTATGACGTTGGCATGGTATGGCCATCTTAAGTTACAGCAAACAGGGGTCAGTTCTAACTGGCCTCTGTTTGCTGTTGTTATCTTCTCATGGTGCGTGGCTTTCTTGGAATATTGTTGCCAAGTGCCAGCCAATCGTATCGGCTTTGTGGACAACGGAGGTCCTTTCTCTTTGGTACAACTCAAAGTCATTCAAGAAGTTGTTAGTCTTACGGTGTTTGGCGTCTTTTCCACTATTTTCTTTCAAAACGAAAGCTTGCACTGGAATCACATTGCTGCATTTGGCTGTCTGCTCTGTGCCGTTTACTTGATGTTCATGAAGTAATTGCATCCACAATAACAAGAGGTGTGTTAAGTTTTTCCCTGTCCCAGCGGCTTGTAGTGCAGTTTATTCATGTCACCATATCCAAGAGCCACCTTTGTCTGAAATATCAAAATCATTGACCATTGTGCAATGATTTACAGGAAATCCTAACGAGAAAAATAAACGTTATAGCCTTAATCGTCTGTAGATAAGCGAAATAACCAAATTTGTTCAATGAAAGCCCTCAATTGAATACTCGGCAAAAGAAATAATTGATTCAACTTTTAAGGAAAGCAAATATCATTTTGTAAAAACAAATTTGGACCATATTTTTTGATATTTGTGGAAAAATAGTTTACTTTGCATCGCTTTTTGAACCTTTATAAGGTAAGCAGATTGAATTTGACAACAATTATTTTTTATAATAACAAACGGATTAACAGCAATGAAAAAACTTGCCCTATGGCACAGCGCGTGCCTCGTGGCTTGCATCCTATTTGCGAAAACAGCCGATGCAAAGTCTATGATGCCCAAAGTTATCAACCCTTTGGCAGGTGTAAACAAAATAGAGAACAAAGATAAAAACCTCTTGGATAGCATCAATCTTAATGAGGTTGTAGTAACAGGACAAGGCAACGCCATACGTCGCCGCCGCTTGTCGTCGTCAGTAACGAAGGTATCAGCAAGTGAGCTGCAGAAGACACCAGCCACTCGTATCGACCAAATGCTGCAAAATGCACTGCCCAATGTGCAACTGTTGCTTACCAACGGACAGCCAGGAACCACCTCTATCATCAAGTCAAGAGGACTGTCATCGGCTTTTGCCAACTCCACACCTATTATATATATAGACGGTGTGCGCATCGACAACCTCAATACGGGTTCTATCCTTAATTACTCAAAACACGGATATGGAGCCAATCCATACACCATTGGTGACATGCCCATGGGCGAGATGGCATCGTCGAGTACGCTCAGCGACATCTCCATTGAGAACATCGACCACATAGAATATGTGCCGGGAGGAGCTGCCACCACGCTGTATGGGTCGGATGCTGCCAATGGTGTGATACAAATCTTTACAAAGAAAGGTACCGAAGCAGGCTTCCGAGCCACTGTAACAGCCGAAATGGGGTGCGATGTACCTACCACACAGTTTTATCACTTTCGACGTACTCGCGAATTGCTCAACCAAACTGGTTTTCAACAGCGGTATCGCCTGTCCCTGTCGGGTGGCAATCAAACTTTTGGGTATAGCTTAGGAGCCAGTATGGGTGGTAATACGGGAATCATTATTCACAACAACAACGAACAAAAAAGGTACGACATACGCTTTGGTTCGCATGCGCGATTACACCGCACTTTGGAATATCAAAACTCGTTTGGCTTTGTAGCAGAGGACTACAGACGCAGTCGCAATGGTAATCAGGGCTTTTACACTGGGCTATGGTTTACGGAGGGCGCTGCCGCAGCCAACATGAAGTACCAAGCAGCCGACGGCACACAGCACAATTTCAATGCCGACATTGATGCAGTAGACGACTACCAATTTGCACAAATGAAAGCTTTTGTGGACAAAGCCGAAGCGCTACAAAACTACAAGGAGTCTGTGAAGCGATTCCAAACTTCGCAAGTGCTTATATATAAGCCTATTTCAAATCTCACGTTAAAGGGAACTTTTGGATTGGACTACCGTGCCAATGGCAACAAAGAAATTGTAACCAACCAGTATTTGGTTCACACCCAAGTAAAGCCCATAGGTACTACAGACGCTGGGCGCATCAACAATTTCGACCGCACCTACTTTGGGCTGACAGCCGACCTGAATGCACAACACAAGGCATACTTTGAACACGGCATTAGTAACATTGTCACTGCTGGATTTCAATACTTCAACAACCACGATCATCAGGCTATTTACAATGGCTCCAACGTACGCGACGGAGCAAAAGTGATGTCGGGAGCAGGAACACAACAAGCTGACGAATGGATGAGCTACCTACACAGCTACGGATTTTACGTACAAGATAACATCGGATTGCTAAATCGCTATTATCTTGATTTAGGTGCTCGCATCGACTACAATACAGCCTTTGGCGAGAATGTAAGGTGGCAGTTTTACCCAAAGGTAGGTCTGTCTTACGTAATGACCGATGAGCCTTTTATGCGCTCACTCGTGAGTCGTCGCATACTCACCACGTTACGCTGGTTTTGCAACTATGGAGTGGCAGGCAGTTACCCACCACCCTTCGCCTATCAAAAGACAGTGGACATCAGTTCCTTTCAAGGTAAGTTAGCCGCTACATTTGGACAATACGGGAATGCCAATTTAGGTCCCGAGAAGAAACATGCCTTTGAGATAGGATTCGAAGGCTCCCTCTTCAACGACCTTTGCTCCATTGGCTTCACCTACTATCATGCTCGTACACTCGATGCACTGTTCAGCATTCCCACGCTCCCCTCATCGGGACAAGCAGCCAACTATTTGGCAAACATCGGTGATATCCTTAATCATGGAGTAGAAATCAACACTCTCATCACTCCCATCCGCACGAAGGATTGGCGTGTAAGTCTGCGTACATCGTTCAATACCAGTCACAACAAAGTACTGAGTACGGGAGGAGCAATACCCTTTGCCATAGGGGGCTTTGGTCCCAGCACCATTCAGACGGTGGTGGAAGAGGGCAAGTCAGTAGGATTTTTACGAGGAAACAAAGCCATACTCAACGAAGACGGTACGCTGAAGGAAGTACAGCATATGCAAGATTTAGGACGCACGGTGCCAATTTTTTATGGTAACATGATGCTAAATGTGAATTATCGGTCGTGGCAGTTCACTATGAGTGGCGACTACCAAGCAGGCTCGTACGTACATTCGTTCGACCGTCAGTTCCGCTTTTCCAAAGGACTGAAAGATGATGCCATACCACAAGCGGCTCTTATGGGAAAATCACAAAAGAAAAGCTGGCTCATCTTTACCAATTATTTTGTAGAGAAAGCCGACTTTCTAAAGATAAGGAATATCGCCTTGAGCTACACACACACTTTCACATCGGGCAGGACACCTGTCAAGGCTGTAAATATCGGGCTGAACGTGTACAACCCCCTGAGCTTTACAGCAGCTTCGGTAGATCCCGAAGCCACTATTGCAGGGGCACGGTCGCAAGGTGCCGTAGCAACAGGTGGACTTAATTATTCCACCTATTCTATGCCTCGTCAATACATCATTTCCATTCAATTAAATTTGTAAAACATGAATAAGTTCATTACACATAGCACAGGATTGGCACTTACGTTCATACTCGCTTCTTGCAGTCTGATAGAGCCAACCGAAGTAGAAAACCCCAATGTTGGAGAAGACACATACTTAGCATCAGATCGTGCCATGGATATATGGGTAAACGGTGCAGAGAAAGCATTTGCTACCACCATTGCCAAATTTTGTCTCCATACCGAAATTATTTCTGATAACTATTTCAACAACTATACGCGTGAAAGCAAAGTGTTTGACAAACCAGAACTGAAAAACACCGATCCTGACATTGCCGAACTGCAACGCTTGGTTGCCAATCTGCGTGAATCTGCCGACTATGGCATCAATACGGTGAGCCAGCACGACCAACACACCACCGCAGAACATCTGTTCAAGTTACATATGATGAAAGCCTATGCCTTCTTACTGGCAGGTGAGAACTTTCGAGCCTTACCCACCACTGTAGGAGGCAATCCGCTACCAGCTAATGAACAACTGCAACTGGCGAAAACCACCCTTGACAAAGCACTGACGTATGCCACCAACAATCACGAAAAAGCATTGGTACATACTCTTAAGGCAAGAGTGTATTATGTCATGGGACAGGCGCAAAATGCTATTGACGAAAGCAAATTGGCACTGCAAAATAGCAACGACTTTATAGAGCAAGTAACCTTTGACGGCAAGAACAATGTGACCAACAGCATGCAAGATGTTATTTGGAAAACAATGTACCAGCCACTACCCCGTCTCGACTTCCTCGATCCAAAATACTTCCAGCTGAAGGCAACCGACGAATGCCCTATCAGTATTGCGAAAGCCGAAGAAAATTATCTCATCTTGGCAGAAGCCTACCTTTCTCAAGGACAATCGCAGCAAGCTAAAAAAGAGTTAAAGCAACTGTTGCAGCTGGTTGCTAAGCGACCAGTACAACAGCAACTTAACGACCAATTGGAAGGACGATATAATGGTGGATTCAAACACTATCCCGATGCAGCTGATTACCGAGTGGCAGCATCTCCCAAGGATCCATACCGCAGTGGACTGGTGTTGAACCGTAAATCGCCGCATCTGATACAAGTTCCCACGGTGTCGGGCACATCGGTCACTGCAGAGATGATAGACGAATGCAAAGACAACGACGCTTTGTTAGAACTTATCTACCTGATGCGTCAAGAAATATTTTTGGCAGAAGGACGACGCATGAGCGACTTGGGCATTCGGCTGCCTATAAGTGACGTAGAAATAGCACACACTCCAGCTGCCAGGACTTATTCAGAACCGCTCATCCCCAAGTTCATTCCCTTGGAGCAAGGCATGGACAACTTCGATATAGACACCGAAAAAAGATTGGTGACCATACATTACAACATGAACCACCTCATCGTCATCAATAAGAACCGACCAGAGGTGGCTCCCCTCTTCACTACCTCCAGCAGCAAAGGCAAATAACTTTGTAAAACTATCTCCATGGAGTAATCGTGTTATTTCCATGAGTTAGTGCTGTTATCTGCATAACTTAACCGTGCAAAACAGTCTGTTTTATTGGGCAAAA
>NZ_HG417101.1:43415-68792 GCF_000455445.1 Hoylesella timonensis 4401737 = DSM 22865 = JCM 15640
AAAACAGTCTGTTTTGGACAACTATCTTCATGAGTTAGTGCTGTTATCTCCATGGGTTAACAGCATTGAAGCATGTAAATAACGGGCTTGACTATATGAATACCTAAGCCATCTTCAAGCAAGAGAGGCGAACAACAAAAATCTGTGAAAGTGATTGACAATAGCATGAATAGGAGTCATTCGTAGGATCAGAATTAGTTTACATTCTCACATTCATAAGAAGTATTGCAAATCCTATCAATAATCAAGTTTCAACAATGATATTCAGAATTGAAAAAAGTCGCTGAGATTCAGCGACTTTTATAATTATATGTTAGTTCGTTTTGGTTTGTACCAACTTATCCGAAGTTATCAAACATGATAGATTCAGGATCAACACCAATACTATCTAACATTTTCTGTACAGCGGCACTCATAGGACCAGGACCACACATGTAGTATTCTATGTCTTCGGGAGCCTCATGATCCTTCAAGTAGGTATCATACATTACTTGATGAACAAAACCAGCCGTGTATTTTACTCCTGCTTCATCAGCTACTGGATCAGGTCTGTCCAAAGCCAAATGGAAGTGGAAGTTAGGATATTCTTTTTCTAACTCGTGGAAGTCGTCTAAGAAGAAGGCTTCGTTCAGAGAGCGAGCACCGTAGAAATAGTGCATCTCGCGATCTCTTGTGTGCAGCGTTTTAAGCATATACATGATTTGGCTTCGTAGAGGAGCCATACCAGCACCACCGCCGACCCAAATCATCTCTTTCTTAGAGTCGAAGATGGGATGGAAGTCACCGTAAGGTCCACTCATCTTTACCTTATCACCCGGTTTCAAAGAGAAGATATAACTGGAAGCAATTCCTGTAGGAACATTTTGGAATCCTACCTGTGGACGTGGCTTAAATGGAGTGGATGCAATACGCACCGTCAGCATGATAATATCTCCTTCCTCAGGATAGTTCGCCATAGAGTAAGCGCGAACGGTGGGTTCTGGATTGTGAGCCTTGAGTGATAAGATATTAAATTTCTTCCATGCACCAATGTATTCTTCGCCAATGTCATTCTTGTCGAAATCTTTGTCGTAATCGATAACATCAAACGCAGGAATAGATATTTGAGCATAAGAGCCTGGGATGAAGTCCATATGCTCGCCAGGAGGCAATTGCACTTTGAACTCTTTGATGAAGCTCGACACGTTTTTATTGCTGATGACGGTGCATTCCCATTCTTTAACACCTAAAACGGTTTCAGGTATTTTGATTTTTAAGTCACCTTTCACCTTGCACTGACATCCCAAACGCCAATTATTCTTTATCTCTTTTCTTGAAAAGTGAGGACGCTCTGAATCCAAGATTTCACCTCCTCCTTCAATCACTTGTAATTTGCATTGTCCACAACTGCCCTTTCCGCCACATGCAGAGGGTAAGTAAATACCATTTTGAGTGAGGGTACTCATGATAGAAGCACCTTGTGGAACGCTGAGTGTCTTATCTTCGTTAATAATGATGTTGACATTTCCGCTTGGAGACAAATATTTTTTTGCAACAAGCAAAATAATGACAAGTAAGAGTATTACACTCAAGAAAACAATAATACTTGTTAATATAAAACTAAAGTTCATAGCTGATTATATTTTTAGTCCAGAGAAGCACATCATGGCGATAGCCATTAGTCCTACTGTTATAAATGTAATACCGAGTCCTTGCAAAGGCTTTGGTACATCACTATATTCTAATTTCTCACGAATGGCACCCATCAACACAATAGCGAGTGTCCATCCTAATCCACTACCCACGGCATAAGCGATGGCATCGAAGATATTACCGATATATTGGGTGTTGCTTGGATCCAAGTTGATACGCTGTTGCATAAACATGGAGCCACCCATAATGGCACAGTTTACGGCAATCAGTGGGAGGAATATACCCAAAGATGAATACAATGAAGGACTGTATTTCTCCACCAACATTTCAACTAATTGAGTGATACCTGCGATGACCGCAATAAAGATGATAAAACTAAGATAGCTTAACCCTAATGGATCGAGTATTTTGGTTTGTAGGAGATAATCCACTGGAACGGTGACAAACAGTACAAACGTTACAGCCATTCCTAAACCAAACGAGGTTTTCACATTCTTCGATACAGCCAAAAATGAACACATTCCTAAGAAGAATGCAAAAATCATATTGTCGACAAATATCGATCTAAAAAATAATGATATGATATGTTCCATAATAATTCTAATTAAAATATTTAGTATCCGTTACTGTTCTTCTTTATAGAAATATGCGCGGTGAATCCAAATAACACATCCTACAAGAATCAATGCCATGGCTGGCATCGCCATCATACCATTATTCATATATCCAAAGTCATAGAAAGACGATGGAATAATCGTAAATCCTAATAAAGTACCTCTACCAAATAATTCACGGAAAGCTCCCACAATAACTAAAATCATTGCATAGCCTAACCCATTACCTACTCCATCAAGAAAAGATGGCCAAGGTTTGTTCATCATCGCAAATGCCTCTAAGCGTCCCATCAGAATACAGTTGGTAATAATCAAAGCCACATATACTGAAAGCTGAACACTCACATCATACGCATAAGCTTTTAGAATCTGACTGACAATCGTCACTAATGCCGCAACGACAACCAGCTGCACGATGATACGGATTCGCATTGGGATGGTGTTGCGAATAATCGAAATAATTACATTTGAAAATGCAGTAATAACCGTCACTGCCAATCCCATGACAATAGCTGGCTTTAATTGTGAAGTTACTGCCAAAGCCGAACAGATTCCCAAGACTTGAACCAAAATAGGATGATCCAAATTGAGGGGGTTTGTAAAGACTTTCTTATTTTGTGTTGAAAATAATGACATAATTATAAATCAATTTAATGAGCTTTTAAGAAATTCATATATGCACCTAAACAAGTCTGCAACATCTCAGTTACACCGTTAGAAGTGAGCGTAGCGCCCGTTATACCATCGACTTGCGTCGAAGGGTCTTCCACCTTTTTACTAACAGCCAATGCGATTTTATGGGGATCTTGTGCAAATAGTTTTTTACCTTGGAACTGGTTTTGCCATGCGCGGTTGTCTTTAATTTCAGCTCCCAATCCAGCTGTTTCACTTTCATGGTCGAAGTAAGTTCCGAAGACAGTCGACTTGTCTGCATTAATGGCAATATAACCGTTGATAGCTCCCCATAGTCCCATGCCATAAACAGGTATCACATATTTGGTTTGTCCATCAATCTTACAAACGAAGAGTGCTAACTTTCCATTCTTAAAGTCTGCTGAATTGAGCTTAAAACCGTAGTTTTCTCCACCCTGTTCACCTTTCTCAAGAACATTCCCCTGCTCATCTATGATTTCATCAGCAAGTACAACTTCTTGATACTTTGCAGCAGCTTCTTCATTATTCAAATCTCTAATATTCAACGAATTTAATATCTGCTTCTTCTTGTCCAATGCAACGTTAGCATCTTGCATAGGTTTCAAAGCCTGGAATACAAAAGCCAACAAGAACGCAACAAGAATCACGATAATGATTGAATATATAATCGTATAGGAATTAGAATTGGTATTCAATCCTTTTTTATTTTCTTCAGCCATTGTCTTATTTATTATCAGCAGTTAAACGTTTCATTCTATTATTAATATTGTGTTGAACTACACAATAGTCAATCAGTGGGGCAAACATATTTGCAAACAATATGGAGAGCATCATACCTTCTGGATATCCTGGATTCATGACACGAATAATCACCGTCATTACTCCAATCAGAGCTCCATAGATGTACTTACCAGTCTCTGTGCGTGTAGATGTTACAGGATCAGTGGCCATAAAGACAGCACCAAAACAAAAGCCTCCTAAAATTAAATGTTCATACCATTCAATTGGAGTCATTCCAAGAGATTGGAAAAGCACAGCCATGATACCACCTCCTGCAAAAACACTGAACATTGTTTTCCATGAAGCAATGCCTGTGAGAAGTAAGAGTATCGCACCCAAGGCTATCGCAATGACGCTTGTTTCGCCAACAGAACCAGGTATTAATCCTATCATCATTTCATTGATGGTATAAGGGATGTCCGTGTGCTGTGCCAACTCACCTAAAGGAGTTGCCATCGTAGTAGCATCTGGTAATGTATTTCCTAATCCAAAAATGGAATGATTAGCTACCCAGACAGTATCTCCTGTCATTTCACTTGGATAGGAAAAGAACAAAAAGGCACGAGCCGATAAAGCAACATTAAAAATATTCATGCCTGTACCCCCAAATATTTCCTTGCATAAGATAACTGCAAATGCAATGGATAAAGCTAACATCCATAATGGACAGCTTATTGGAATAATGAGTGGCATCAACATACCTGTAACAAGATATCCTTCTTGTATCTCTTCTTTTTTCCATTGTGCCCAGGCAAACTCAATACCTAATCCCACAATATAAGAAACCAAAATCTTTGGTAACAGAGCAAGAAATCCAAAACCAAACATCTCCCAAAAGGAAGCGTTTGCCAATTGGCCTGCAGCAGAATAGTTTTGATAACCAATATTATACATTCCGAACAAAAGCGCAGGCATTAGGGCAATGACCACTAAACTCATGATTCGCTTGGAATCAATGGCATCATGGATATGTGCACCCGTCTTGGCTGTTGTGTTCGGAACATAAAGGAAACTCTCAAAACCGTCATAAATACTCCAAAAAGCGTGGAGTTTTCCACCTTCTTCGAAGTGTGGCTTGATTTTATTTAAATATTTTTTCAAACTCATATCCTTATGCGTTTTCTTTACGTAATGTATCTAATCCCTTACGTACGATTTTCTGTAGTTCTAATTTAGAAGAATCAACAAATTCAGCAACGGCAAAGTCTTCTGGTGAAACTTCATAAATACCTAACTGTTCCTGTTTGTCAATATCTCCAGCTATTAAAGCTTTTATCAGATATTCACCAAAGATATCCATTGGCAACACCTTATCATATTCGCCGCTCATAATCATGTGGCGTTTTCCTCCTTTAATACGAGCATCCACATCGTACTTCTTGTCTTTCCCCATTAACCAAGAGAAATAACTGTGTGAAGCAGAGAATTGATTGGTTCTTGGCAAAATCCAACCAAATAACTCGTCAGCTTGATTACCTTCTGGAATGACGCATACCTCTGAAGTATGAGCTCCTAAGAAATCATTCAGATGACACTGTCTTCCTGTCAAAGGATTTCCGTTGATAATACGAAGACATTCACCATCTTCTGGATTTATCTTTTTTGTCACTTGTCCAGCTAATAGGTCTGATATCGGAGTTCCCACCAAAGCATCAACATACTTTGGTTCGTTCACTTCACTACCAGCTACAGCCACTGTTCGTATAAGTTGTACTTTGCCTGTCAAGAACAAACGACCTATGAATATCACGGCAGTAGGCTCAACGGTCCAAACTACTTCGCCCTTATTTACAGGTGCGATGTGGTTAATTTGTACACCAACATTACCCGAAGGACATGGACCATCGAAAACGGTCACTTCAACATCCTTTGCTTGCGTTAATGCTGTTGCTTTCTGATTCGCATGAATATTCAGATAGGTTCTCGCTATCTTAGACAAAGCCGTTAATCCAGTCTGAAAAGCTTCTTCATTGCCTTGCAGCTCAAACTCAAACTTTCCTGCCAAAGGCATGTTTCTAAATCCCGACACGAAGATAGCTCTCGGACATTTTTTTGGGTTAGTTGATACCGCATAAGGCAACTGGTTGATATAACCGAAGATGCCTGCTTCTAACAATGATTCGATGACTTGCTCAGAAGAAAGTTGAGTTACATCTTTCTTTCCGTAATCAACAAACTCTTGTTGTTGTGAAGTTTCCACGACAACAGCCATTACCTTGCGCCTTTCACCTCTCACGATTGACTTTACTTTCCCACTCACAGGCGATGAGAATTTCACCTCAGGAAAGTTCTTGTTGACAAAGAGTGCTTCACCAGCTTTCACTTCGTCACCAATGTGTACAATCACTTTAGGGGTTACACCGACAAAATCGTCTGGAACGAGCGCATATTCATGACTCAGTTTCAAGGACGTTTTTTCATCCTTGGCTCTCCCTTTAAGATTAATGTCTAAGCCCTTACGTAACTTAATTACATTTACCATAAATTATATAAATTAAATCTTGTTCAAACAAAAAAGCATATATGAATTTTCTAAACGCTATCTGTTTGGCAAAATTAGTAACTTTTACTGATTAATAAAAGAAATTCCAGGCATTTATTTACTTCGTACAGAAAAATGATGTAATTTTGCAGCCAATTAATAAAGATTGCCCTGAGAAAGTTCAAAAATATATTAAATATTGCTTTATGGAGCATTGTAGGATTTTATCTTACAATAGTTATTTTGTTGCACATTCCAGCAATTCAGACTTTAATGGGGCAACAAGCTGGAAGCTATTTATCCAAACGTTTTGGGACACAAGTTCGTGTCGAACGAGTTTATTTAGGTTTTTTGAATCGATTGGTTATAGATGGGTTATTCATGAACGACCAAAAAGGAGTCTCCATGCTCCAAGCTTCACGTCTTTCGATAAAGCTTGATGTGTTCTCATTGATGCGTGGAGGAATTAACATCTCGTCTGCACAGTTATTTGGGATAAAAGCCAATTTATATCAAGCGAACAAGCATGAACAAGCAAACTTTCAATTTCTTATTGATTCACTTGCATCTAAGGACACCACTTCACAATCCACGCCAATCAATCTAAACTCAATGATTATCCGTCGTGGAAGCCTTCTTTATCGAGTTCTTGATCAACCCAAAAGAAATCATTTTTCTTTCAATGATTTGGCATTAACAGAGATAAGTTCGCACATTGTTTTTAATCATATTTCGAATGACTCTCTCAATGTAAAGTTAAAAAACTTATCGTTTAAGGAAAAGTCTGGATTGCATGTTAAATCATTAACTGCTAAGTTAATAGCAAACTCCTCTTCATGTTTTTTAGAGAAATTCAACCTCTCTCTCCCCCATTCAACGCTTCATGTCGACGAAGTTCGCACAAATTATCATCAAAAGAATCATCACATTGATTTATCTACAATTTCATACAAGGGTAAAATCAAAAACTCAAAGCTTACATTAGCAGACTTTTCTTTTTTAGATGCTCAACTCTCCAAGTATACTTCTCCGCTTGACATCAAAACCTCGTTTCATGGAAATCGAAGTTCATTGACACTATCTAACTTGCAGGTACAAGCAAACAAGATGTTCAAAGCTACTGCAAACGCAACACTACAGGACTTGGATAAAAACCTGAAATGGATGTTGGAGCTTAAAGAATTGGAAGCAACCAACAAAATGTTGACAGCATTTTTCCCGAAGATAGCGCAAGAGTCTCCTTTTCAACACTTCACAAATCTGAAATTAAAAGGTATGGCTCGCGGTACTCAACAAAACTTCAACATTGATGGTCAACTGGCATCAAACCTTGGTGAAGTGAAGTTTCTTTTGCATAAAGAGAAAAACAACTACAACGGAGCTTTAGAAACAATAGAGCTTAGTCTTGATAAACTACTGGAAAGAAAAGATTTAGGAAACATTACCGCACGATTAGAACTGAAAGATTTTCAAAGAAATTCGATCCATTCTAAATTCCTATTGAAGGGAGATATATCGAAAATTGGCTATAAGGGTTACACCTATCACCATATTTATATTGACGGCAACGGTCTATTAAATCCTAAAAATGAGCTTACAAGTTTTGAGGGAGTTGCAAATCTCAATGATCCTAACGGAGAACTTCATATTAGAGGAAAAGTAAATCGTCATCAAACAATTTACCAAGTGCAATTAGATGCGCAGGCGAAAGATTTACATTTAGCAGCGCTCAATATTTCTAAGAAGTTTCCTCACCGTAGAGTCAGTTTTGAAGTTGGTGCAAATGTTTCTGGTAAATCATTAAAGGATGCAACAGGTCAATTGAGCTTAAATCAACTTAGAATTGTTGATCAGCGTTCGCAATATCAACTTAACCATTTGGATTTGAAGACTGGCTTTGATGAAAAGAATGAACATTTTGTATCTCTTAATGGGGATTTTGGAAGTGCTATGATTGTAGGCACATTCGATTACGATGCGCTTTCTCAAAATGTTGTTAACATCTTGATAGAGAAGTTACCCAGTTTGCAGCACTTAACCCCAATACGTCAACGGCATACCGCTCCCACGAATGCTCGACTTTACGCAGATATTCGCAATACAGATTGGGCACCTTACTTCTTTGATATTCCATTTGTGCTACATCAACCTCTACAAATTAGTGGAACCATGGAGAGTTCACAGAATTTGATGAATGTCCATATTACAGCACCAGATTTTACTTATCAAGGTAAGAAATATTATCAATGCTATGTTCACCTTCAAACACGCCAAGATACACTTTGTATAGATGCCGAACTGAATCGCTTGAACAAGCAAAACAAGAAATGGTCATGGTCGGTAAAGTCTGCAGCTGCCAACAATCATTTATTGACAAAACTCTCTTTTGATAATCATGAAGCGCATCCCTTCCGAGGCACTGTCAACACTGAAACACAATTCTTCAAGAATAACAAAGGCGATGCGGCTGCCCATATCAGCATACATCCTTCTGAAATATTAGTGGAAGATAGTATTTGGAGAATAGAACCCTCTGACATTATTTATAGTAAGAATCATTTGAATGTAGATTACTTCTCTATTCACCACGATGATCAGCACGTCATTGTTAGTGGATTGGCAACCCGCAATCCTAATGATTCGCTTTTGATAGACTTAAAAGATATTGACGTTAGCTATGTTCTGAATCTTCTTAACTTTCATGCTGTAGAGTTTGGCGGCTTACTGTCTGGCAAGGCTGTAGCGTCTGGATTGTTTGGAAATCCGAAAGGTCATGCCGATGTGCTGGTAAATCAATTCAAATTCGAGACAGGAAGAATGGGCGCCTTAGATGCGCACGTTGCTTGGAACGAAAAGGCTAAACAGATTGACATTAACGCTGTTGCCAATGATGAACATCGCAAAACGGTAATTAATGGGTACGTTTCTCCTGAACGTGATTACTTGGATTTAGACATATTAGCCAACAACACTCGCTTAGAGTTCTTGGAGGGCTTTTGCGATAGCTTTATGCAACAGGTAGATGCGAATGGCCGTGGTCGGCTTCGACTCTTTGGAAACTTAGGTAGTTTGAACTTAACGGGACAGGTAGTAGCAGATGGAACCGTTGGAATTACGCCCATTCATACTACCTATACCTTAAAGAACGATACGATTCGATTAGTCCCTAACGAAATTATTTTTAATCATAACATCATTTACGATCGTCAGCAACACACCGGAATCCTTAATGGCGCATTAAAACATGACCACCTGAGTGATATACAATGCGATTTGCATGTGAAAGCAAATCATTTGTTGGCTTATGATACACACGATTTTGGAGAGGAAAACTTTTATGGAACCGCTTATTTAACAGGAGATTGTAGCATTAAAACTAAGAGCGGTGAACTGACTATAGATGTGGATGCGACTCCGCAAAAAGGCTCACAATTTGTTTACAATGTTGCTGGCTATGGACATTTAGATACACAAAAGTTTATCAAATGGACGTCACAAGCTGACTCTATGAAGAATGGTACGACGAATGAACTCGAACCACTGCAACAAACAACACAATTCCTGCGAGAAATCCCAAGTGACATACGACTTAACTTCCTTATCAATTGTACGCCAAACATGGAGATTAAACTTATTATGGACAACCAGACAGGCGACTACATCTCCTTGAGAGGGAATGGAGTGTTACGAACCAATTACTATAATAAGGGAACCTTTGATATCTATGGCAATTACGTGGTAGATCATGGCATCTATCGTCTGACGGTTCAAAATATCATCAAAAAAGATTTCCAGTTTAGACAAGGAGGAACGATTGCATTTGGTGGAAATCCATACCTTGCCACCTTAGACCTAAATGCCATTTACACAGTGAATGGTGTTAGCTTAGCTGACTTGAATATCGGCAAGTCTTTCACAAGAAATAATACTCGTGTCAACTGTTTGATGAATATCACTGGCACTCCCGATACGCCGCAAATTGATTTCAACTTAGACCTGCCAACCATTAACAATGATGCAAAGCAAATGGTATATAGTTTGATGAATAGTGAAGAAGAAATGAAGCAACAAGTTTTGTATCTTCTCGCAGTAGGTAGATTCTATTCACAGGAAACCAAAAATGCAGCTATCAACAACCCCACTCAACCCAGTCAAGCAACGTTAGCCATGCAAAGCATTTTGAGTGGAACATTGAGTCAACAGATAAATACGGTCTTAAATTCTGTGATTGACAATACCAATTGGAACTTCGGTGCGAATATTTCCCCCGGAACAGAAGGATTTAACAATGCAGAATATGAAGGGAGCTTGTCTGGACGATTATTAGATAACCGCCTAAATATCAATGGGCAATTTGGATATCGTGACAATCCAAATGCGACCACTACTTTTATTGGCGATTTTGATATCAAATACTTACTCTATCCGAATGGCAATTTGGCGGTAAAGATTTATAATCAGACCAATGACCGATATTTCACGCGCAACAGTTTAACAACACAAGGAGTGGGCTTAATTATCAAGAAAGACTTTACAAACCTACGTGACTTGTTTGGAAGGAGACGTCAGAAAAAAGTCAAAACAAAAACTCCAGACAACTCACCACAACCCAAAACTAAATAAAAAGAAAAGCGGAAACAATTTATTCCTTGACGGTTTGAAAAGCACGTTATAACTTAACGTTGCGAATATCTATCAGATTATTCACTATTGCGTAAATTGTTAAACCCGATGGAGAATGTATTTGCAGCTTTCGCGCTATATTTCGACGGTGTGTAATCACCGTATTGATAGAAATAAATAGATGGTCGGCAATCTCTTTATTCGTCATACCTTGTACCAAACTGACGATAACCTCCTTTTCGCGCTCGCTTAAAATTTCCTGACTATGTGGTACCTGACTGAGCATCGAAGATATCTTAATGGAAACATCACTCTGTCTTAACTTCTTTTCTATATGTCGAATGGCAGGAATAAATATTTCATCTTCTACCATAGAATGAAGCGTAAGCCACTGTTCGCAATTATAAATATCGTACAATGTGGCTGTCAGCTGATTGTTCATCAGTCCATTAGAAGGTAAATACTTAATAATGATATTCTTTAACTCCTTCAGCTTCAAGTCTGTTTGTCCATGGTGCTTAGAATAAGTCTCAATATCGTATGTTTCGTTGATTTTACCATTCAATAAATCATCAACATACGGAAAAACATTCTTCTCCTCATACCGCATGTGGTTTCTGATAGAATGTGCGTATTCATCATATAGTTTCAAGATGAGTCGAGCCAAGTTATTGGTTTCGTCCAAAGCGCCTGCCAGTTCCTTTCGAATGAATGGTAATTGAAAATCAAGATAATACGAATGACTTGCACGTAAATATTGAATCAGGGTAGGAATATTCAGTTCATTTGAATCTTCATCCCCCTTATACCCATTTATGGTGAGGTTCACTATCGCCAAAAAAGTATAAGTATCCACATTCTGACTCTCACAAACTTCACGAACCGTTTTGTCACCAAAGCCTAAGTTGATGCCAAACGATCCAAGGCTTTGAAGAACACTATAGTTATCTCCAATAATGGAAATAAGCTTATCTTCAGGTTCGTACATCTTATGAACTTTCATTGTTTCAATCTTGTTATAACAATATTTGGGTACAAATATATATATATTTTACAATATATCAATCATTATTTTAGGGTATTTATCGATTAATTTTATTATTTCAAAGCTTCAATCGGTTTACTCGAATGAGATAATCGTACAAAACATCGTGTCAAGGCTGTTCACTCAATGAACGATAAAGCTCCGATGCCCCTTCATTGATTTTTTGTTCTGTTAATCCTTCATTGATTTAATGTTCTGAAATGGCGAATGGAATTCTATTTTTCTTCCTCCTCACCCAAAGACAACTTGTAATTATCAATTTCTTGTTGGAGATTCTTGGCGTGTTCCTTGAACATGAAGTTTTGGAAAGGCAAACATGAATCTTCTTCTCTTGATTTTGCCAAAGCTTCGATGTATTCGGCTTTGTCTTCCACTAATACCTTACTGGGAACCAAACCGAACTCTGTTTGAAGATGATTCATCATCAATCTCGACATCTTTCCATTACCGTCTACCCATGGATGAATCGTTACAAGCTTCAGATGTGCGTCAAAGCTCAGACGGTATTGCTCATATACATCAGGTTCTTTAATGAGATTTGTACGTCTCTCATTCATTTCTTTGCAGAAATCGTCTAACTTTTGTGGAACCTTTAGGTAACTCATGTAAGACTTTCCCATTGTTCCTGCCGTTACGTTTACCCGACGTAAATCTCCCTTTGACGAGTCAAATACACCACCCGGTGCATTGACTACCCCTCCTGTGCGTCTCATTACAATTGAAGACAGTTCATTTAGCATGTCGATGGAGAAAGAGATGTGTTCCTTCGCCATTTCCATGCTTCTTTCATAGGCTGCCTTTAGGTCGAGGTTCATATTCTGCTCAATAATACTTTTGCCCTTGGCAGTAAGTCCTTCGTCAAAGAGTAGCTGGTTCTCCACCTCAGTCATCGTCGAGCCTTCGATAGCAGTTGAATGAGTTATGATGGAATAGAGATAGAACTTTTCATAGTCTATCTGGTCTTGGAAGCTCAATCTCCTATGTTCTTCCAATATGTCTAAAAAATCTTGCTTATTCATCATCATCTAACATTTATGACAGCAAATATACTAACTTATAAGGAGTCATACAATTTTTTGTAATAAGAAAAAAGCTCGCCAATCCGATAGCGCAGTTATGTGGCTATCTATGTTGTGTGTAATGAACAAGATGCCTTCACCTTTCCCTGACAACAAGTGTCCTTAGCATTTCATCATCACATTCGATCAAAATGATTTTTTACAATGAAAACCATCCATAAAGCAGCCTATATAGGTTTGGAAGCTCGCTGCATGGAATGATAATTATTGCTGAATTTCCTTTACAAAGTGCCTCTCATAACTCGCGTGTAAATCACCAACAACAAAGTGGGTCGCAAATACGCGAGTTATGCGCGAGGTTTATAATCTCTTGTTATTGAATATGTTACGAATAAAGTCTCTCCTTTTACTCCCCTTTCCCCCATTTTTCTTCGACTAACCCATTGAGATAAGCTAACTATTTGCATGCTTTAATGCGCTTGAAGTATGTGAATAACACCGCTAATGTATGTTTCCAAGACCGTAAAGTCAATGTTTCAGCTTCGAGAGACGTTTATTTTGTTAAAATCAGTGCATTTTTGCATCTCGTTTGCCTATTGATTTTTTCTATTTTGAAGATTTTAGATGGTTGTTTTTTGGTAAAATAATAGGACAAAAGCAACGAATGTTTATGCCAAAAATAAGAAGGACAAAACAGTGTAGAGGTTTCATCCATCAGATGAAATGAAAAGTGGCATTGGCAATACCTACCAGTACTGCCAATGCCTACTTTGACAAAAGGACAGGATATACTGCTTCTCTACCTCTGAAGCACTATACCCATACCACTATATTTATTCCCACTCAATCGTCGAAGGTGGTTTTGACGAAATGTCATAGCATACGCGATTTACACCCTTGACCTTATTGATGATTTCGTTAGACACCTTGGCAAGAAACTCGTATGGCAAGTGCGCCCAGTCTGCAGTCATGGCATCGGTGCTGGTAACCGCACGAAGTGCAACAGGATGCTCGTAGGTGCGTTCATCCCCCATCACACCAACACTCCGTATGGTGGAGAGAAGTATTGTCCCTGCTTGCCACACCTTGTCGTAGAGAGGTTGTCCATCCTCACAAATCCATTGATGCAGTGCTTCAATATAAATATCGTCAGCAGCCTGAAGTATGGCTACCTTTTCAGGGGTAATATCGCCCAAAATGCGGACTGCCAAGCCTGGACCGGGGAACGGATGACGTTTAATCAGGTGTTCGGGCATCTCCAACTGTTGCCCTACACGACGCACCTCGTCCTTGAACAACCATTGAAGAGGTTCGCAAAGTTTCAGCTTCATCTCCTTAGGAAGTCCGCCAACGTTATGATGACTCTTAATCACCATTCCTGTAATGCTTAGACTTTCTATTCTGTCTGGATAGATAGTACCTTGTGCCAACCATTTAGCATCTGTGATTTTCTTGGCTTCTGCATTAAACACCTCGACAAAGTCACGACCTATAATCTTACGCTTTTCTTCAGGATCGGTAACGCCTTTCAAGTCTTGAAAGAACTTTTTGCTGGCATCTACACCAATGACATTGAGCCCCAAACCTTCGTATGCCTTCATCACGCGCTTAAACTCATCTTTGCGCAGCATCCCATGGTCTACAAAAATACAAGTGAGATTTTTTCCTATCGCCTTGTTTAATAGCGTGGCACAAACGGAAGAATCTACTCCTCCACTTAGGCCTAAAATGACTCGATCGTTACCTAACTGCTGTTTAAGCTCCTTCACTGTGGTTTCCACAAATGAGGCTGGGCTCCATTGTTGTTTACTTCCACAAATATCAACCACAAAGTTTTTCAACAAAGTAGTACCCTGTGTGGTGTGAAAAACTTCAGGATGAAACTGAACTGCCCACATTGGATATGTATCACTGGCATAGGCTGCATAGTGTACATCAGCAGTACTTGCGATGACATGACAATCGGAAGGAATTGAAGTAATGGTATCTCCATGGCTCATCCATACCTGTGAATGAGGCTCAAAACCTTTGAAAAGCGGATTTTCTGCATCAAAGTCTTTAAGGAGCGCACGCCCATATTCACGCGTCTCCGTGCGTTCAACCTTTCCACCATGAGTATGCGAAATAAATTGTGCACCATAACAAATACCTAAAACAGGATATTTGCCCATGAAATCGGATAAATTGCACTGGAAGGCCTCACGATCATGAACAGAATAAGGTGAGCCACTAAGGATGACACCGATAATAGAGTCGTCGTTTTTTGGAAACTTGTTATACGGCAGAATCTCGCAGAAGGTATCCAGTTCGCGTACACGTCGACCAATCAACTGTGTGGTTTGCGAACCAAAATCTAAGATAATAATCTTCTGTTGCATATAGCTATAATTGAAAATGAATAATATCGAATGAATGTATCAAATGAATCAACTTGTTGGACGAGACTGAGATGAAGTCGGGGGAGTATCCCATTGAGACATAAACGCAGCTGCTTGACTCAGTGTCTCTGGTTTGCCAACATCCAATAGTTGCAGTTTTGTATCTATATAAGCTTTTATGGGTATGTGTTTACAAATATCTAAATAAAAATCAATGATACTAAAACTGGAAGGATAATCCTGCATCAGTGGAAACAATGTTGGCGAAAAGTTGTGAATGCCCGCAAAGGCAAACATCTTACAATGAGCAGGATTGATATCTGAAAAAGGTGAGCGTACCTCTCCAGTCTCAATATTGGTCCACCCTACCAATTTTAATGTTTCATCAAAAAGTAGATAGCGTTTAGTTTTTCGCTCACTCACAAGTAAGGTGGCTGCAGCATCTTGATTACTTGTATAGAAATGGGACAAATCTACATTGCTCAATATATCCACATTGTGGATAAGGATTCGCTCCTGTGTAAATAGTTTCTGCGCATACTTGATACCCCCACCCGTGTTAAGAAGTGTCTCTCTTTCTTCACTAATGAGAATGTCTATGCCAAAGTTGTCGTGCGCATGAAGGAAGTCGATGATTTGCTGCGAGAAGTGGTGTACGTTGACAATGATACGCTCAAAACCAGCTTTCTTCAATCGTTCGATAACCAATTGAAGCAACGGAACACCATCAACCTGAACCAATGCTTTGGGCATGTGGTCTGTCAAGGGGCGTAATCGAGTGCCTAAACCAGCTGCAAAAATCATGGCTTGCTTCATGATATGTATTCTATTTTGTTGAACTTGTTATTTTCTACGACTTCTTTCAAGCCGCTGTCTCATGCGAATGGGTGTAACATCCTTTATTTAGCGGGCAAGGTTTGATTGATATTTTGTTCTCTATGAATGATTCTTACCTCAATGCCAAACTTGTCATGGATGTGTTCTGCCAAATGTTGTGCCGCATAAACACTTCGATGTTGCCCTCCTGTACAGCCAAACGAGAACATCAAACTCGTGAAGCCACGCTCTATGTAACGGCTCACGTGGCGATCTGCCAACTTGTAAATGTGGTCTAAAAAAGTAAGTATCTCGCCATCAGACTCCAAGAAACGAATCACGGGTTCGTCCAATCCTGTGAGACATTTATAAGGTTCATAACGCCCTGGGTTGTGAGTAGAGCGACAATCAAAGACATATCCTCCCCCATTACCACTCGAATCTTCTGGGATTCCTTTGTGGAACGAAAAACTGTAAACACGCACTACCAAGACTCCCCCACCGTCATATTTGGAAAAGGTAGCAGGTCCGTCGACAGGATTGGCATGATAAATATTATGTTGGGCTATTTTATAGCCGTCAGTTCGCTTTGTCTTTGGCTGTTCTACGATAGCAAATTGTGGCAATTCGGTGAGCTGTTTGAGAATGTCCATCATATAAGGATAGTTAGAAACTACTCCATTGAGCTTCAGTAGCTCACGCAAATTCTGTATCGCAGGCGGAATTGAAGATAAGAAATGTTTTTTACGTTCAAAGTAACCTCGAAAGCCATAAGCGCCCAATACTTGCAAAGTACGAAATAAAACAAAAAGGCTAAGTCGCTCAACAAAGTGACGACTGGATGGAACTTCAATGTATCGTTTCAGCGAGTTATAGTAAGCAAAGACTAAATCACGCCGCAATTTGAAAGGATATTTTGCCGAAGCCTGCCACAAAAACGAGGCTAAGTCATAATAGAACGGACCTTTTCTTCCACCTTGATAATCAATAAAATGTGGATTGCCCTGCTTGTCAATCATCACATTGCGTGCTTGGAAGTCGCGATAAAGAAAGTATTCGGAGGGTTCTGCTGTTAGATCTTTAGCAAATAAGCGGAAGTTAGCTTCTAATTTCAGTTCATGAAAATCAATTCCTGTAGCCTTAAGGAAGCAATATTTGAAATAATTTAAATCAAACAACACACTATCTGCATCAAATGTAGGTTGTGGATAGCAATGTTTGAAATCCAAGCCACGGGCACCCTGTATCTGCATTGCAGGCAGTGCCTCTAAGGTACGCAGAAGTAATTTTTTCTCTTTTTGCGTATAACGCCCTCCCGCTTCACGGGCATCTTTCAGCAAATCAAACAGCGATCTGGTGCCTAAATCTGTCTGTAAGTAACGAAGTTGATCGTCACCGACAGCTAATATTTTAGGAACAGGCAGCAACTGTTTGGAAAAATGATTTGTCAGATAAATAAAGGCGTGGTTCTCATCACGGCTCGTACCTATCACTCCTATCGTCGTCTCTCCTTTAGAATTGGTAAAACGATAATAGCTACGGTTACTCCCAGCGCCTTCTATGGGATCTATTTTTATGGGTTTCTCGTGCTCCCACTGTGTATAAAGCTCTATTAATTTCTCCATATCTTTTATAGCCAAGTATCCCTCATAGGATTCATACAAAACTCTTTGTCAACAAGAAGATTCTGCCATGCAGATACTTGCCTTGTGTAAAGTACTGCAAAAATAATCATTTTTCATCAAATAGCCATCTTGTTCACAAGAAAAAGGTACAGATAAAAAGAAATCGGATGTCATCTCGACATCCGATATTCTTAAAACAAACTACTTAAAAACTAATCTACTAAAACAAATCAAAAATATCTTTTAAGCATTCACAGCTAAATACATTTTGGTAAGTTTTTTGATGTTTATATTGCAAAGATATATATATTCTTTGAAATTCAAAAGGATTTGTGCAAAAAAAATCAAATAAAAAACAAAAAGAGACGAATCCTTATGATTCGTCCCTTCATATTTATCTCAAAAAAGAGGTTTTGTTTACATCATTCCGCCCATTCCAGGAGCTGCTGGCATTGCTGGCTTTTCCTCTGGTTTGTCTACAATGAGGCATTCTGTTGTTAAGAACATTCCTGCAATAGAGGCTGCATTTTCCAAAGCAACACGTGCCACCTTTGCTGGGTCAACAATTCCTGCTTGGCGTAAATCCTCGTAAGTTTCGGTGCGAGCATTATAGCCATAATCACCTTTACTTTCACGAACTTTGTCCACAACTACTGCTCCTTCGCCACCTGCATTTGCAACAATCTGGCGTAAAGGCTCTTCAATTGCGCGTTCAACAATTTTGATACCAGTCTGTTCGTCACTATTTACACCCTTCAAGTCTTTCAGCGCATCCAGTGCACGGATGTAGGTAGTACCGCCACCTACAACAACACCTTCCTCAATTGCAGCACGGGTAGCACAAAGGGCATCGTCAACACGATCTTTCTTCTCCTTCATTTCTACTTCGCTGTTAGCTCCTACATAAAGAACTGCCACACCACCTGACAATTTAGCCAAACGTTCTTGCAACTTCTCTTTATCGTATGAACTTGTTGTGTGCTCAATTTCATTCTTGATTTGACTGATACGAGCTTGAATGTTTTCACTTTGTCCAGCACCATTAACAATGGTTGTGTTGTCCTTTGTTACTGTCACTTTATCAGCAGAACCTAACATTTCAAGAGTAGCTTGCTCCAATTTCAAGCCTTTCTCCTCGCTGATAACCACGCCACCTGTTAAAATAGCGATGTCTTCAAGCATAGCTTTTCTGCGATCACCAAATCCAGGAGCCTTCACAGCACATATTTTCAATGCTGCACGCAAACGGTTTACTACCAATGTTGTCAATGCCTCAGAATCAACATCTTCTGCAATAACGAGCAAAGGACGGCCACTTTCTGCAGCTGGCTGTAAGATAGGAAGGAAATCTTTGATGTTAGAAATCTTTTTGTCGTAAATCAAAATGTATGGATTTTCCATGACACTTTCCATCTTATCTGTGTCTGTTACGAAATAACTGGAAAGATATCCACGGTCGAATTGCATTCCTTCAACAACACCGATATTGGTATCACGGCTCTTACTTTCCTCAATAGTGATGACACCGTTCTTGCTTACTTTGCGCATGGCATCAGCCAAAAGCTTTCCAATCTCTGGATCATTGTTAGCAGAAACCGTAGCAACTTGCTCAATCTTATCGTAATTGTCGCCTACTTGCTCTGCATTAGACTTGATATAACCAACTACTGCATTAACTGCTTTGTCGATTCCTCTTTTCAAATCCATAGGGTTAGCACCAGCAGTAACGTTTTTCAAACCTTCTGAAACAATGGCTTGTGTCAATATTGTTGCGGTGGTGGTACCGTCACCTGCATCGTCACCAGTTTTGGATGCAACGCTCTTTACCAATTGAGCACCTGTATTCTCAAACGAATCCTCTAACTCAATTTCTTTAGCAACAGTTACTCCATCTTTTGTTATTTGTGGAGCACCAAACTTTTTCTCAATAACAACATTACGTCCTTTAGGACCTAAAGTGATTTTTACAGCGTTAGCCAACTGGTCAACACCCTGTTTAAGCAAATCTCTTGCTTCTTCATCAAATTTAATATCTTTAGCCATATCTTTATTTTCTTTGTTTGTATCTAAATTATTTTTATTGAATCAATGCTTCTATCTTATACGTTCAACTATTTAACAATAGCGAGTACATCACTTTGACGCATCATCAAGTATTTTTCACCCTCATACTCAAGTTCGGTTCCGCTGTACTTTCCATAGAGTACTTCGTCGCCTTCTTTAAGAATCATCTCTTCATCTTTTGTTCCATTCCCAACAGCTACTATCTTTCCATGTAATGGTTTTTCTTTCGCTGTATCAGGAATAATAATTCCACCTACTTTTTCTTCTGCAGGTGCAGGAAGCACCAAAACTCGGTCTGCTAATGGTTTAATGTTCATAATCATTATATTTTAAGTTATTCATAAATTGCATTTTCAGGATTATGATGCCGCATGAGTAGCAACACTTGTTCTGAACCAAACACCCCTACCTATACGAAAAGTGTGCCAAAATTACAGCTGACAAGTTTGGCAGTGTTATATATGACAGATATGTCAGTCATTCTAAATTGATAGTTGTATTGAGACAAAATGTCATTGTTCGCTTCTTAGAACTCAATAATGCGCCTAAACTTGAAAATAAGAAAAGAAGACATTAGCAACATGAAAATGCATCTCCATTCTTAATCCCATATAACATATTTTACATAGATAGCTTTGAGGCTTTCGTGAAATATTATTATCTTTGCAAAGTCAAATTAGGAATAAAATTCATACTAATATAATTATGAGTAAACAAGTAGAAAAGATTAAAACATTGGTAGAAAAACGGGAGCAAGCTCGACTTGGAGGAGGTCTAAAAGCCATTGAAAAGCAGCATGCCCGTGGCAAATATACAGCACGTGAACGCATAGATATGCTCGTTGATGAAGGCTCTTTCGAAGAGTACGATATGTTCAAACTTCATCAATGCCATAACTTCGGAATGGAAAAGAAACAAATCTTGGGAGATGGTGTTGTGACAGGTAGTGCCACTATCGACGGACGTTTAGTTTACGTTTACGCACAAGATTTCACCGTCAACGGTGGTTCTTTATCTCTTACCATGGCTCAAAAGATTTGTAAGATTATGGATTTAGCCATGCAAAATGGTGCTCCAATCATTTGTATGAATGACTCTGGAGGTGCTCGAATACAAGAGGGAATCTGTGCATTGGCTGGATATGGAGAAATATTTGAAAGAAATATCTTAGCAAGCGGTGTTGTTCCACAAATTTCTGCCATATTAGGTCCATGCGCTGGAGGTGCTGTTTACTCTCCTGCACTCACGGACTTCATTTTTATGTCAGAAAGAACAAGTTATATGTTCCTCACAGGTCCTAAAGTCGTAAAGACCGTTACGGGTGAGGATATTGATGCAGAACATTTGGGAGGAGCCAGTGTTCATGCTACGAAAAGTGGTGTTACCCACTTCACTGCAAAGAATGATACAGAAGTCTTGGCATTGATTAAAACCCTTCTTAGTTATCTTCCCTCTAACAATACCGAAGAAGCTCCTCGCTTACAGAATGAAGATCCCATCAACAGAACGAGTGATTTGCTAAACGAGATATTACCAGATGATCCGAATCAAGCCTATAATATGTATAAGGTGATAGGCGAAATAACCGACAATGGTGAATTCTTTGAAGTCCAACCCAAGTTCGCAAAGAATCTCATTACAGGATTTGCACGTTTCAATGGACAGAGTGTGGGCATTGTTGCCAACCAGCCACAGGCTTATGCAGGCGTTCTCGATACCAATGCGAGCCGCAAGGGTGCTCGTTTTGTTCGTTTTTGTGATGCCTTCAACATTCCAATCGTTTCGTTGGTAGACGTACCCGGATTCTTGCCCGGTACGGGTCAGGAATATAATGCGGTGATTCTTCATGGCGCACAATTACTCTATGCTTATGGCGAAGCTACTGTACCTAAGATTACTATCACTCTCCGAAAGAGTTATGGTGGTAGCCACATCGTAATGGGATGCAAGCAATTGCGCTCCGACCTCAACTTTGCATGGCCAACAGCCGAAATCGCTGTGATGGGTGCATCAGGTGCTGTAGCTGTGTTAAGTGCTAAAGAAGCAAAGATGAAGAAAGAAGCTGGCGAGGATGTTCGTGCTTTCTTGGCAGAAAAAGAAGAAGAATACACCAACCTCTTTGCTAATCCTTATCAGGCAGCACAATATGGTTATATTGACGATGTTATTGAACCAAGAAATACAAGATTTAGAATCTGTAGAGGTTTGGCACAGTTAGCACACAAACGTCAGCAGCTTCCAGCCAAGAAACATGGCTGTATGCCAATGTAATCAACCGCTCAACATTCAAATAAAATGGATAAGAATATATATGCAGCCATTGCTATGGCTCTCTTTGAATATCAGGGAAATAATGTGCACGATATTGAGCCTGGAAAGATTACTATTCTACCCAAGCAAACTTTATGGAATGCTAAATTCCTCTCTTTCACTGAGAGACCCTAACTAATCACAGTTCATAATCTCTCGTCAATCAACGAGAATGGAAATATAGGATATGAAAACATTTAAATATATCATCGACGGAAAAGAATATCAAGTCGAAATAACCGATGTAGTCGACAACAAAGCGCAGGTAACTGTCAACGGAAAGGACTTTCAAGTAGAAATGGAAGCGAAGCCCGAAGCAGAGAAGAAAACTGTAACTCCACTGCCCCAGTCGGACGAGAAGATAGAAACAGAGCCTTCTATCACTGGACAGGTTAATACAGAACAGGCTATCAAAGCCCCACTCCCTGGCGTTATCACAGAAATAAAGGTATCAGTTGGCGATCAAGTGAAAGCTGGAGATACCGTCGTAGTATTGGAAGCCATGAAGATGGCAAATAATATTGAGGCTGAAAAGGATGGAACCGTCACTGCTATTTGCATCAAACAGGGCGAAAGTGTCATGGAAGACACACCCATGGTGGTCATAGAATAAGCATTCATGACCTTCCTTTTACGTTAGACATCTAACAACTGTGTAGATAGACAGCTGTTAGATGTCTTTTCTTTTGTGATAAATTCTTATTCTAATCATAAAAAATACTGAAAATGAGACGTTAAATTTTCAATTTGAAAATAAACCGACCTTATTTTCATTTATTTTTTGTATCTTTGCATGGAGCATAGCATGTAACCTGTAGTATCGTACTACAAAGTCTTTCATTCTTAGCTCTGACAATAAACAAGTAAATGCCAAAGAGGACATGACAAAAAAGATTTTATTCATCAATCAAGAGATGATGCCATACGTCCCAGAGACAGAAATGTCCAAGATGGGTCGCGAACTTCCACAAACGATGCAGGAAAGTGGTTACGAGATCAGAACATTTATGCCTAAATGGGGAAACATAAATGAGCGGCGCGGCCAGCTACATGAGGTAATCCGCCTTTCTGGAATGAACCTCATCATCGACGAGACCGATCACCCACTACTCATCAAGGTGGCATCCATACCACAAGTAAGAATTCAAGTTTACTTTATTGACAACGAAGACTATTTTACCAAACGCCAAATGACCGTTGACGAATCGGGTGATGAATACCCTGACAACGGAGAACGCGCTATATTCTTTGCACGTGGTGTATTGGAAACGGTCAAAAAATTACGTTGGGTACCCGATATTATCCATTGTCAAGGCTGGATGGGAGCAGTAGTTCCTTTCTATGTGAAGACTGCTTTCAAGGACGAGCCTTCGTTTGCGAATGCAAAAGTCATCACGGCTCTATTTCAAAACCAGCTTAAGAAGGATTTGGGAACCAATTTCAAACGCTGCGTGGAATACAGAGATGCAAAGGTAGACTTATTGGATGCTTACCACGAAAAGTTTGACTTCTTTGAATTAGGCAAATTAGCCATTGACTATAGCGATGGAATTATTGAGACTGGTAACGATGTCAACAAAGACCTCATACAGTATGCCAAGAGCAAAGACATCCCATTCCTTGACGACCCGGGAAAGGAATATGCAAAGGCATATCAAGATTTTTATGATTTAATTCTCGAGAAATAAAGCTTTTTATAGATTGATAAGTCTTCCGTTAGACCGTTTATATCGTATAAAAGTCCGTACAATAGCATAAACACAAATGAAGAATCAGTTTATCGCAATCATCGCTTTTGCTGCTTTTTTGCTCGCATCATGCGACGACACCACAGATACACTCGGTGGATCACTCACAAACAAGATGGACAAACTGGAGATTTCGGCAGATACATTCATGGTATCTACACGCTCCATTGCTGCCGACTCCGTACTCTCTCGAAATACCATAGGGTATTTAGGTAAAATCAAGGATTCCGAAACGGGTGGTTATATCACAGGTAATTATATGACCCAATTTCGAATACCTGAGAACTATGCTTTCCCAAGTGCGCAACAAATGACGCATAAGATAAACGACATCATCGTAGCAGACTCTTGCGAAATCCGTCTTTACTACGCAACTTTTTACGGAGACTCATTGGCTCCAATGAAAGTAACGGCTTATGCGATGAGCAAACCTATGAATGAAGATCGAAAATACTACTCTAATTTCGACCCTATCAAGCAAGGTTACGTCTCACCAAATGCGTATCAGGTAGACAAAATCTATACGCTCGCGGATGCCAAAGCACAAGCTGGAAAATCCAACAACGGCAATAGTAGCAAGTATATTACCATTAAGCTCAACCAACCTTATACTGCGCCGGACGGTAAGGAATATAACAATTTTGGTACATATGTGCTGCAACAATATTATCAGCATCCTGCGTATTTCAAGAATTCATTTTCGTTTGCCCAACATGTGGTGTCAGGTTTTTATCTAAAGAATGCAAGTGGACTTGGCTCAATGGTTTATATCAATTTGAGTCAATTAAACATTTACTTCACTTTCAAACATAATAATAAGGAACAAGTCGGGAGTGCTTCGTTTTCTGGCACAGAAGAAGTGCTTCAAACTTCCAACATATCTAACGATGCACACACCATTCAAAGTTTGGTAAACAATCATGAGCATACGTATTTGAAGTCACCCGCAGGCATCTTTACAGAACTGACTATCCCCGTTGATGAGATTTTGAAAGGTCATGAAAAGGACTCACTGAATGCGGCAAAAATTCATTTAGCCCGACTAAACAATCTCGTGAATAGCAAATACGCATTGGACATTCCTCAAACACTCTTATTGGTTCAAAAGGATAGTCTTTACAGTTTTTTTGAAAACAAGCGCATCGCAGATTATAAAACGTCGTTTTTAGCAACCTATAATCCAGCTAACAACGGATACACCTTTCATAATATAGGAAGCGTCATCAAGGAAATGAAGAAAAACAAGATGGCAGGTACACGCTCCAAAGATTGGAATAAATTGGTGGTGATACCCGTTCAGGCAACATATTACTCGTACAATCAAAACAAAATTCTTACACGAGTAGTGCATGACATGTCACTCACCAGCACACGCCTGTTGGGTGGAAATCAACCACTGAGTTTATCTGTCATTTACTCACACTTCCAATAGATGGCTGACAATTATTTAGAAAGGAAACAAAGAGAGTACGAAGAGCATAAAGCGGCTTGGCTCAAGAAGAAAAAGTTACACTTGCAAAAACCCAAACAGCTCGTTCGAAAAGAGAATCAATAAACAACATGAAAAGGTATTTTACTATTCAAAGT
>NZ_HG417102.1:0-2975 GCF_000455445.1 Hoylesella timonensis 4401737 = DSM 22865 = JCM 15640
CGTGCTATGAAAATAGACACGTCAACAAAAAGGTACATTTTATTTTATTCATGTTTTGCTTGTGAAGATTTGTCAACCCCTTTATCAGGTGGTTATAGCGGCAGGGTTCCACCTCTTCCCATTCCGAACAGAGAAGTTAAGCCTGCTTGCGCCGATGGTACTACAATGCAATGTGGGAGAGTAGGTAGCTGCCTTTTTTACTTCACGCCTCCAGTGTCTCAACCGATGCTGGAGGCTTTTTGTTTTTATATGCTGTGTGATATAGGTGGCACGATGAGGATAGTTGGAAATGAATTGCACGGAGTTGATGCTTACAAACAAACCAGAAAAATGTTTCGTTGATTACAAGTATTAGAAAGGAAATTCTCAAGTATAGATGTATGTAGTAAGTTGAAATTAGATTACATTAATTTTTCTTTAACTTGCGTATAATCAATGTATTACAATTCTTCAATAAGCATTAAAAAGGGTAAATTATTTGTGTCTTTTATATTTTTTGCGTACCTTTGCAAGCGATAAAAATAGAGATAGTTTTTATTTTTTATTTTGAACTATCTACTAAGTATCTAACGGAGCTGAGATGTATAGAAAACTCATTCTCATTATTCTATCATCGCGGGCATTGTTGACAAATTAGTTAGCATTTCATTGTCCAGGTTCCATAAATTAACAATGATGGAGAGAATAAGAAAGATTGCTCTTGTTGCTTTGACTATTTTATTGTTTTTTCCAGTTTTTGCGTTTGCAGGACAGAAGGGGAATATAAGAACAAGTAGCAGTTTTAATTGGGGTCCAGTGATGGACGCGATTATTCATGTAGAGAGTAGAGGAAAAGCAAATGCTAAAAGTGGGAATTCTGTTGGTGTATTGCAGATTACCCCAATCCTCGTTAAAGAGTGTAACAACATTCTGAAACAACGTAGAAGTAAGAAGCGTTATAAGCTTTCAGACCGTTGGAGTATTTCGAAATCTAAGGAAATGTTTCTTTTGATTCAGTCTGCTCACAATCCTTCGAATAACATTGAGCAAGCAATACGTTCGTGGAATGGAGGTCCAAATTACAGCGTTCGTGCAACGCACCAGTACTTCCGAAAAGTAATGAGGATATTAAGCGATTAAACGAGTACAAGTCCGATTGTCATCATCGAATCAGATATGACAATCGGACTTTTTTTATCCTAATATTTCTTAATATTCTTATTTTATCGCTTCTTTTAGTTATATTTGTAAACATATATAAATCATTAAATATAATCGAATTATGGTTGTTGGAATTATCATAGCAGTATTGGTTCTGCTTGTTTTATTCTGTGCGGGAATTTATAATAATCTTGTTCGTCTTCGTAATAATCGTGAAAATGCGTTTGCTAATATTGACGTGCAGCTCAAGCAACGTGCAGATCTTATACCACAGCTTGTATCTTCCGTGAAAGGTTATGCTGCTCATGAAAAAGAAGTACTGCAAAGAGTTACAGAAGCACGTACGATGGGTGTCAATGCAACAACGATCAATGAGAAGATGCAAGCAGATAATATGCTCACGCAAGCGTTGTCAGGTCTTCGTATCTCTTTAGAGGCGTATCCAGAACTGAAAGCTAATCAAAACTTTTTGCAGCTGCAAAATGAGATTTCCGATATTGAGAATAAATTGTCGGCAGTACGTCGTTATTTTAATACCGCAACGCGAGAGTTGAATAATGCGGTGCAGACATTCCCCTCGAATATCTTTGCCAATATGTTTGGTTTCAAAAAAGAACCCATGTATGAGATAGCTCCAACTCAACGTACAGAGATGGAACAAGCACCACAGATTAATTTCTAAGAGTGAAGTACGTAGGCCTTCAAACCCAAATTCGGCGTAATAATGCAATGAGTGTATTGTTATTGCTCATGTTCCCTATCATTATTTTAGGCATGATATGGGTATTTTTGGCATTGCTTAACTACTTTGGAAACGGTTATTATAATGAGTACGGCGAGGTGGTTTATGCGCTTGACGTTGCATCCGTAAATTATTACTTTATTACAACGATACCATGGGTAGTTTTGGGAGTAGGTATATGGTTTGCCATTGCGTACTTTACAAATGTCGCCATGATTCAGCGTGCCACTGGTGCTCGCCCTTTAGAGCGAAGAGAGAATCCACGTGTCTATAATATTGTAGAGAATCTTTGTATGACTTGTGGCATGTCAATGCCGCAGATACATGTTGTTGACGACCCGCAACTGAATGCTTTTGCAAGCGGAATAAACGATAAAAGTTATACAGTGACATTGACAACTGGAATCATCAATCGCCTTAACGATGAAGAGTTGAAAGGAGTGGTTGCTCACGAGCTTACACACATACGCAACAAAGATACTCGTCTTCTGATAGTTAGTATTATCTTTGTGGGCATCATATCTACAGTCATGTCCTTGGTGGTGCGTATGATGTATCAAACCATGTGGTTTGGTGGTTCTGTAAGGCGTAGCAAAGATGAACGGGGGGCAGGATTATCTATCTTGGTTATCTTATTTGTTGGTGTGATCTGTTGCGCCATTGCTTATTTTTTTACTTTGATTACTCGTTTTGCTATCTCTCGAAAGCGCGAATATATGGCTGATGCAGGGGGTGCTGAACTATGTGGCAATCCTTTAGCTTTGGCAAATGCGTTGAGGAAGATATCTTCTGATCCGGGTCTTGATCAGGTAAAGCAAGAAGATGTGGCTCAGTTGTTTATCGTCCATCCAGACCAAATGGTTAGTGGAATTATGGGATTTATGAATTCTCTTTTTGCGACTCATCCAGACACCAAAAAACGCATTGCTATCTTGGAGCAATTTTAACACTTCTGCCTGTTTTAGAGAATGTAACACTAAAAGATAAAAAGTGGGAGCTACCAATTGGTAACTCTCCACCAACACAAAAACTAAATTAGACTTAACTCAACTAAATTGAGATTTTCACAAATCTTCATTTAGTGGCTGCAAAG
>NZ_HG417102.1:4833-11679 GCF_000455445.1 Hoylesella timonensis 4401737 = DSM 22865 = JCM 15640
TCTGAAATCATTGCTGCGTACCAATTGGGACAGGCGAAGAATACCCTGACGCATGTCTACTGGAGTGCAACAAACCCGAAAAACATTTGTTTCGTTGAGCACAAACATAAGTTTTTCGGGCAAAGGTAGTAAGGCAGGAAGGCCACGCAAAGGCGGCTAATATTGGATACTTACGCTGCAAATCTACAAAAGTTTCTAAAATTCTTATCAAAAAAAGATGTGAATTATTATATTACGTGCATATTTATTTTCTATTTTACCTCAATATAGCCTGATGTAACATCCACGAATCCAACAAGACCATAGCCGCCATCGCTTCAACGATGGGTACAGCACGAGGAACGACACACGAATCATGACGCCCCTGAGCCTTGTAAGTAACCTCACTGCCCGCAACGTCTACTGTTTGTTGCGACTGCAGTAGGGTAGCAACGGGCTTGAAAGCTACGCGAAAATAAATATCCTCTCCACTACTTATTCCTCCAAGAATTCCACCACTATGATTGGTTTTTGTGTGTATGTCCCCATCCTTCATAGAAAAAGAATCGTTCATCTCGCTCCCTCGTTGCGTAGCACACGCAAAGCCCTCACCGTATTCAAAACCTTTCGCTGCATTGATAGAGAGCATTGCGGCACCGAGTTGTGCATGGAGCTTGCCAAATTCAGGCTCTCCCAACCCTACAGGACATCCTTTAATGACGCACGTCACTACACCACCGATGGTGTCGCCATTCAACTTCGTCTGCCTAATCAGTGCTTCCATCTCCTTTGCTTTCTCCTCATCGGGGCATCGGACGGCATTCTCTTCGGTTTTGTCAAGATTGTATAGCCGATAATCTTGCTGTAAAGCAATTTGTCCAACCTGTGAAACGTAGGCTTGAATCTGAATCCCATGTTTTTGCAACACTAATTTGGCTAAGGCACCTGCCACACATCTGCTAAGCGTAATACGAGCCGAAGTGCGTCCTCCGCCACGATAATCACGACAACCATACTTTTGTTGATAAGTGTAATCGGCATGCGAAGGGCGATAAAGATTTTTCAGCGATTCGTAATCCTTCGTGTGTTGATTGGTGTTTTCAACCATAAAAGCGATGGGTGCACCCGTAGACTTTCCTTCAAAAATACCACTGAGAAAACTAACCACATCGTGTTCTTGTCGGTTGGTGGTGATAGGGCTTTGCCCCGGACGCCGTCTATTCAATTCGTGTTGCACAAAATCCTTGTCAATAACAATGCCTGGCGGCATGCCATCGATAACGCCCCCAACAGCCTCTCCATGACTTTCTCCGAAAGTTGTGAGGGTATAAAGATGTCCAAAGGTATTACGCATAGGCTTCAGATAATTGACAATTGTTTTCTATTAGTTGGATGTTTATTAGCAGTGACCGCCACAACCGTTGCTATCATGGCAGCAACCACCACTACAGCCACCTCCGCATTGACATCCTCCGCCACTCATTTGACTCACCATCGCAGCAATTTCTTCATTGGTAGCCTCACGATTTTCGATAACTTTGCCATTAAATTCAAGTTCTTTTCCTGCCAATGGATGATTCAAATCTACCTTTACACTTGCGTCTGAAATGTTCATCACCCTTGCCATAAATCGAGTACCTTCCTCGTTCTGAAGTTGGACAACGGCACCTTCATAAATGTTTTCTTCGTCAAACTTTCCGTTAACAGTGAAAATTTCTTTCTCTAAATCAAAGATATTCTCTTCCTTAAAACTTCCGTAGGCTTGTTCAGGCGTAAGTTTGATATTAAATTCATCACCTTGTTGAAGATTGATAAGCTGATTTTCAAAATGATCCAAGGTAATGCCGAAACCGCTGATGAACTGAAAGGGGACTTCCGCAGTGGCTTCTTCTACGAGTTCTTTCTTGTTGTTATTGAGGGTATAGAGTTGGTAAGTCACCGCTATAAATTGATTCTTTTTCTTTTCCATTGGTTTTGTTGTGAGATTAGAAATGTTTGTTATTCATTATATAAAAGATATATTACTGCAAATTTACATAAAAATTGCGATATACAAGCTCGTGGGAATAAAGAAAAGTGCATTTTCTTTAGAGCTTTCTCTGTTTCATTGGTTGTAACAACAATGCCACTTCAGTAAATGAGCAGCATCTTTTAATTCTTCTCCTTTTGGGTAAAGGCATTTATTGTTTTTGTCCTATTATTTTACCAAAAAACGCCCATTCAAAATCTTCAAAATAGAAAAAATCAATAGGCAAACCATATACAAAAATGGGCTGATTTTAACAAAATAGACGCCTTTTCAAGTTGAAATATTGAATTAACGGTCTTGGAAACATGTATTAGAGGCATTATTCACATGCTTCAACCCTCCTAAAGCATGCAAATTGCAGGCTTATCTCAATGCTTTAGTCGCCAAAGAATGGTAAAAATAGAAAGAAAAAGAGCAGGATAAAATGTAACAAGTTCAATAACAAGAGGTTATGAAACTTTCGCATATTTCGCGTATTTGCGACCAACTTTGCTGTTGGTTGTTTTCATGCGAGTTATAAGAGGTACTTTGTAAAGAAAATTCAGCATTAATGAGCCTTCTGTGCAGCATTCGCACAGCTTTTATTATGCTGTTTTTTGAAGAGTTTTTTTTTGTTGTAGAAATGCCGTTCTTAAGTGCAAGAATTGTAGTATATCCTAAATAAAAGTGCTGTATTTTTTGTAGCTAACAGATATTTTGCTTTACTTTGCAGGTAATGAAACGTTTGCAATTTTTCTTCACTATCGCCATGTTTTGTACGGTGTGCGCAAGTGCACAACATGCAAACTATGCCAAGATGTCGACAATGGTGAGACAGTTGGCTTTACAGCAAGAGCTGATAGGACGGCAAGGAGATGTAACAGGCACACGTTCAAAGCCCATTTGTTCCAACCAGTCGCAAGAATTGTGTGCATTTGTCAAAGTACGCAAAGATGCACAACGAGTGTTTCAGGAACATCATTGTAAGTCATTGGCACAATTTGGAGACATCTTTATTGTGAGTGTACCATTGCGACAACTTGCCAAACTGTCGCTCGAAAAGTATGTTGATAGAATAGAAACGCGCCGAAGCAATGGCTTGCATACAGATTCATTGGCATACTGCCTTGATGCAATGCCCGTGTATGCAGGAACTTCTCCCTTACCGCAAGCCTATACAGGACGAGGGGTTGTTGTAGGCGTGCAAGATGTGGGGTTTGATTTGACGCACCCCAACTTTTTTGATGCTACTGCAACAAACTATCGCATCCAGCGTTTTTGGGATCAATTGTCGGTAGACACTTTGAAAAACAAAATGTATGTGGGAGCTTCGTATGAAGGAAGGACGGAAATATTGTCTTATGCACATTCGAGAGACGGATTGATACAGACGCATGGCACGCACACCTTAGGCATAGCCGCAGGCAGTGGATATAACAGTGCGTATAGAGGTATGGCGTATGAGAGCGATATTTGTTTGGTCAGTAACTTTGTGGTTGGTGATGAGGCATTGGTAGATTCGGCAAATCGCTACAAATATACCTATGCTACCGATGCTCTTGGTTTTAAGTATATCATGGATTATGCGAAATATAGCAATCAGCCGTGTGTCATCTCGTTTAGCGAAGGTTCACATCAAGATTTCCATGGCGATGATGTTTTGTACAATGCAGTACTGGATAGCTTATCGGGTCCAGGTCGTATCATTATTGCTTCGGCGGGTAACGACGGACAGGTGAAGTCGTATTTTCACAAGCCCATAGGACAAGCAGGGCTGGGGACGTTTGTGGAAGGCAGACCTGACAACGTTTATGTGACATTAAAATCGGCATCGCCTTTTCAAATTAGATTTACTTCCTATGATGATACGAAGCACAGTCATGAGGTGTTTACGCCAGATATTTTGAGGTGTAAAGATTCTATCTATGTGGATACCATGCTGTTGGGCAATAAGCAATACGTGTTCAGTATAGTAGGATACAGGTCATGTTACGACTCTGCAGAGTTGGTGTACGATGTGCGAATGTGGTCAAAGAGCGAGATAGGGCATGCTGTTCCATTCTCTTTTGAGATTTTAGGGGCGCAAGCCGATGTCGAAGTTTTTAGGATGGGTGGCGTTTGGACAGCTAACCAGTTGGATGAACGTCTGTGTGCTGGCGAGTGCACACATAACATTCATTCGCCTGCCTCATTATCTTCTGTTATTGGAGTGGGAGCAACCTCTTACCGAACAGGTATCACCAATTATTTAGGAGAGTGGCGTCCATATAATCAAGGCGTTGGCGGTGTTCGTGGAGCCTATTCGTCTGTTGGTCCTACTTACGATGGGCGTGTTAAACCCGACGTGATGGCGCCAGGGACGAATATTATTTCCTCGTATAGTAGTTATTATCTGGAAAAGAATCCAAAGGCAAACGATATCAAGTCAGACGTTGCGCATTTTGAGTTCAACGGGCGTACCTATGCTTGGAATAGCAATGCAGGAACGTCTATGTCTACTCCAGCCGTGGCAGGAACTGTTGCGCTTTGGCTACAAGCCAAGCCTACGCTAACTCGTGAGGACGTAATGGATGTGTTTGCAAAAACTTGTACTCACTATGATACTTCTTTGACCTACCCAAATAATTGGTATGGCTATGGGCAGGTAGATGTGTATAAGGGACTATTATATATATTAGGTGTAAGTGGGGTGAAAGGTATCTCTTCTCATCAACCAACAGGTGTGCAATTTAAAGTGAGAGCAGATAGAAAAGTTGAAATCAAGCTGAAAGAACCCTCATGTCATCATTTTTCGGTATGTGTGTACAGTACTTCAGGTGTACTTTTGGAGAGAAAGAGTTTTGATGCGGGCTTTTCTTCTTATTTGTTAGACGTATCATCGTATCCCCGAGGGGGCTATGTTATCCAGTTGAATAGCTCTAATCCGTTGATGAAAGGCTCGACTCTTATTAGAATATAATGGTGTTCCAGTGAAGCGAATAACCATTTTTATGTATATAGGCTTCATGATATGTTTTGTTTTATGGGTACGGAATACTTAAAAACCATCACATTTAGGTATTGCATGAGTGTCAAATAGTGTCTACCTTTGCATCAGACAATTATAAAACGTAAAACTAAATAGAAAAAATATGAAGCCAACAGTTGTAATATACGGTTCATCGACAGGAACCTGTCAGGCTATTGCAGAAAAAATTGCAAGCAAATTAGGTGTTGAAGCTATGGATGTAGCTAATCTCAATGAAGATGTATTAAAAAGTCATGACAATCTTATATTAGGTACGTCTACATGGGGATCTGGAGAGATGCAAGACGATTGGTACAGTGGGGTAGAGGTTTTGAAGGATGTTGACTTGTCCAACAAAACAGTAGCCTTGTTCGGTTGTGGTGATGCAGAATCTTATTCAGATACGTTTTGTGGAGGTATGGCAGAGCTTTACCATGCTGTAGAGGGTGCGCATGTAGTGGGTGCAGTGTCTACCGATGGTTACACTTTTGATGACAGTGACGCTGTAATAGATGGTAAGTTTGTCGGTTTAGCACTTGACGATCTCAATGAAGAAGATAAAACTGATGAGCGAATTGATACATGGCTCGCAGAAATCAAGCCAAGTTTATAAATACAACCATCAGAGAAAATATTTGAAACACGATTGACATGAAGACTATAGGGACCTTACCAGCTGAATTAAAGGTACTCATGAATCATATTTATGAGTATAAGAAAGGAGTTCGACAAATGGTACTCTATACCTTTCATAAAAAATATGAAACATTTGCGGTAGAACGACTTGCAAGTCAGCATATTAACTATCTTATACAGCCCGTAGGAAACAATAGTCTAAATTTGTTTTTTGGCACCGAGGCGTGTATTGATGCTGTACGTTTCATAATCCATAAACCGCTCAACGAGTTAACGCCTGAAGAGGATTTTATCTTGGGTGCCATGCTCGGATACGATATTCGCTTGCAGTGTGAGCGGTATTGCAAAAAGAAATGTAAAAAATGTCAAGTAGCATGTGCTGATTGCGATGGCATTATCAAACAGTAAATTATAATATGACCATATAAATAGTTGCGAAACTTTTTAAATCTTGTTCGCTAAATAAGTATTCATAATGTTTTTGTATAATGTGTATAGGGTTGGCTGTGAAGTCAGCCCTTTGCTTTTGATTCACGGTAGCCAGTGTCTGGGCTCAGTAGAAAATCAATGGGGGAATAATTTGTTATTTATCTTAATAATTCCGACCTTCGCATTATGGAAGAAAAAATGTTACGCACCTTGGCAACTCTTGTTTTGCCTTCTCAAATATTAGATTTTTTTACTATAGTTTCTGTCCGTGAGGTTGGACCTGAGTTTCATATTAGTCTTGACGAACGTATGGACAAGACTTTGTCAGGTGATGCCAACTTCGAGTCCAAGGGGTTCATGGAGGCAGTTAATATAACAGACTTCCCTATTCGAGACCATAAGGTGATCTTGAAAATTCGTCGCAGACGATGGACGGATTTGCGCACGGGCAAGAGTTTTACCCTTCCCATCGCTTTAGACATGGTAGCTCAGGGCACCCGTTACTCCAAGGAATTTGGAGCTTTTTTAAAAGAAACGTATGGAGACTTCCCCAGTGACTTGCCGTACGCTTGAAGGTTTCTATCATATTGACGGACACACATTTGAGAAACAATATAAAGAAGTCCTGAGCGGCTTTCGCCAATGGGACCAGATAGAACATGCCGACGAGTGGCTGCTCTTTCCTGACAACATCGGGCCTTCCCTGGCCATTGACGAGACCTCACTGTCCAACGGCGAGCTGTACACTTTTGTGACCAACCGTGCGGCAAGAACACGGGAAGGAAGC
>NZ_HG417102.1:11705-60073 GCF_000455445.1 Hoylesella timonensis 4401737 = DSM 22865 = JCM 15640
CTGAGCCAGTGTCTGGAGAATAGGCTTATTTTTAAGATTGACGTCTACTTTCCATTTTTGAAAGTTACTTTTGAAGCTGTTGGTCATAAAAGCAACAAGCGGAAAGCCTTAACTTATCGGGCTTTCCGCTTGTTTGTGTGGTGGGTGGCAGGTGGGACTCGAACCCACGACATTCAGAACCACAATCTGACGCTCTAACCAACTGAACTACGGCCACCATTTATAAAACTCTTCTTATTCAGAAGCGAGTGCAAAGGTAAAGGATTTATTCTAATTATGCAAATAAATCCCTTACTTTTTAATTTTTTATTTAGCAGGAGCTACTGGTGCTTTAGGTGTTGCAGGTGCTTGCTGAGTTCCTTGGTTAGCAGGAGTTGCATTTTGAGAACCTGCTGCAGGTGCTTGCTGCTCACTTGCGCCAAAACCAGGAGTTGTATTCGGATTAGTTGTCTGTGTTTCAGTAGCTGTCTTCTCTAAAACGCTTTGTTCTGAAGATGCTCTTGGTACAACGTATGCACAAGCAACGCTCAACACAACCATAAAGATAGCCAATCCCCATGTCGTTTTCTCAATCACATCTGTTGTCTTTCGGACTCCCATAATGGCGTTTGACGATGAAAAATTAGAAGCTAATCCTCCACCTTTTGATTCTTGGATTACAACAATTACTACCATCAAAACCGAGGCAAGAACTATAAGTCCCACAAATAATGTGTACATCATTTTTTTACTTATTTATTTTATTATTTAATATTAGTTTCTCTAAAAAACGTATTTGGTCTGCAAAGTAACTATTTTTTTTTGGAAAATTCAAATTTAATCGCTGAATAATTTCAAGAGCCTGTTCGTATCTTCCTTGTTTGATATATATTTTTGCCAAAGTTTCTGTAAAATAACCTTCTTCAGAGGGCGTTTCTTTATCTTCATCTATTTCTGGTAGATACTCTGGGGTGTCGTTTAACTGTATTCTTCCATCTCCATTTTTCTGTATAAAGCTATCTATCAAGTCTTGACCTTTTAAGTGTGGAGAGGCTGCATTAGCCATATGCTCTTCTTCACTCTCCACCTCAAGAAGATAAGAAACATAATCTATTGCCGCATCAGCTGGAGTTGGTTTTCTTTTTTGAGGTGTCTCTTCCTCTTCTACGGGTACTGTTTCCAGAAAATTATCAATAAGCGAGATGGTTCTGCTGTCACCAATTTCCTCAACTGCGGGTTGTTTTTCTCCTGCAGAAGGTTTATTGAATCGGTAATGTGCTGCTTCTATGAGATTGAAAAGAACTTTCCGATCGGTTATATACACAGCTGCTCGTCTCAATTCATCATCGAAAGTAGCATCATGGAGCAAATATAAATTTTTCAACATCAGTAACCTTACAGTTTGGTAATACGGATGAAGGGCAAGCAAACTCCTTAAGTCATAAAGCGTCTCCTTGTCCATCAATTCGGGATGTTGTATCAATCTGCTTAGTTCCATACTTGATTTATCATAGCTGTCAACTACCAGTTGGCGACGGTAGCATTGAAGATTTGGTCGGCTAAGTCTTTCACCATTTGTGAAACTAACTCTTCTTGCACAGAATTAAGATTCTTTGTCGTTTCGTAACTTTTAGCCGATGAGAACTGTCGTTCAAAATCTTCGGTGTGATTCTTGTTATTGGTAAACCTCACATTAACGGTTATCGTCAATTCCGTTTGTGCAGAATGACCTTCACTGGAAACCGATTTATTGCGCTGAGTGTAGGAAACAATCTCGCCTTCAATCTTCAAATCTCCATTTCGCCTTACCTGACTGAGCTTGGTATGATTGGCAAACATATCTTTTAGTTCATTATTGAACATAGGTGCCATGGGTCCCCAAACATAGGCACTGCGAATAGGGAAATCGGATATCTGAATCGTTTTGGTCTTCGTATAGTCAATACTGGCACCGTTGAATTTATAACTAACAGCGCACCCAACCAACAAGCAGCTTAATAACAGACAAGAGAAAACAACACAATATAGGTGCTGAATTTCGCAAAGCTGCACAATCTTATTTTTTCTCAAGTCCATATTGTTTTATTCTTCTATAGAGGGTACGATCGGAAATGCCAAGTTCTTTTGACGCTTTCTTACGATTACCACCATTTCGTTCCAATGCCTTTTCTACCATTTGTCTACCTATGTCGTTAAGGTTTAGACTTTCAGGTTCTTTCACTTCTTCAACAATGGCATCTTCAGAATCTACTGCTCGAGATATAACTGTTGAATTCGAAGGCATATTCTGTTGGTGTGATAAGTCAGTAAGACTTGTCACACTTCCTTCAAGTGCGTGAACCTGATTAGGGTAGGTTAAGCCAGAATGAACGTTATTCGCATCGTCCAATTGTTTTCTAAGACTGGTTAAATCGCGACGAAGATCACTCACGTTACCTCGAAGTTCGTACAATATTTTATACAATATCTCACGTTCATTCTCATACGAGTGACTTCCATGTGTGTTAATGGTCGCTAACTGTGTACTCTCACGATCTTGAGGAATAAAGTTACTCAACAGCTTAGCATCTATCTCTCTGTCTTGTACCAGCACCGACATCTGTTCTGTGATATTCTTGAGCTGACGAACATTGCCAGGCCATTTATACTTTAGCATCAATTGTTTGGCATCCTCTGTCAAGGTAATCTTTGGCAAACGATACTTTTCTGCCATTTGCATGGAGAATAGTCGAAAGAGTAAAATAATATCTTCACCCCGATTTCGCAATGGGGGAATTTGGATTGGAATCGTATTTAATCGATAATACAAGTCCTCACGAAAGCGACCTTCGCTAATAGCTTTAGGCATATTTACGTTTGTTGCAGCTACAATGCGTACATCGGTCTTACGAACTTCCTGTCCACCTACACGAATATACTCGCCTGTCTCTAATACACGAAGCAACCTTGCCTGTGTTGCAAGCGGCAACTCACCTACTTCATCCAAGAAGATAGTACCTTTGTTAGCTATTCCGAAATAGCCTTCCCGTTCTCCGATAGCTCCAGTAAACGAACCTTTTTCATGTCCAAAGAGTTCGCTGTCAATCGTTCCTTCGGGTATAGAACCACAGTTTACCGCAAAATAGCGTTCACGCTTCCGAGGAGAATGGTCGTGAATCACTCGAGGAAAGATTTCTTTTCCCACACCGCTCTCTCCTATAATCAAGACGGAAAGGTCGGTAGGTGCTACCTGTAAGGCTACATCCAAGGCATGATTCAGTCCATCGCTATTCCCAACGATGCTGTAACGCTGTTTTATTTTTTGCAATTCTGAGGTGTTCATTGGATGACAAAATTACATAATTTATTCGACATAGCTGCAAATATGGCAGTAAATTTATATTAGGCTGGTTCTATAAATTACCACCGCATATAGTCATTAAATTTTTATGAAATACGTTTTGTTATCTTTTGGCTTCTTTTTGGTTCAAAATGTAAGTTCGTTCAGTCGTGTAGCTCGCTACACTCCTTCACTCTCTTGCATTTTGATCTCAAAAATAAGCTCAAAATCTAACAAAGCTAATTTATAGAACCAGCCATTAGTCTTTCTGTTTTTTGTCAAACTTAATGAGCAACAGTCCGATGCCCGTCCAAATCAATTCACGCAGTCTCACTAACAAAGCCACAAAGATACCAGCACTGGCAGTCATGCCCAACTTAGATACCGACATCAGGAAACCACCCTCACGTCCTCCCAACTGTAAGGGCATAAAGAAAAGAAGATTGGCAAACAGCGTTGTAAATGCAATCACTAATACGCAATTGAGATAACTCACCGAAGGAGTAAGTACCATCAGAATGAACATCACCTCTAAGGCAGAACAGAATCTGCAGGCGATTTCAAGTCCAACGGCAGCCACGAATGTCTTTGGATTTTGTTTATGTAATGCGGCTATTTGGCAATCTATCGTATCTAACTGATTACGATGTTTGTCTACAAAGGGTATCGCCCATTTCTTTACAAATGGGATGTGGCGCAGAAATTTCATCATTCTTACGGCTAATCCTTTTTGATATCCAACCATAAAGAACCACAGTCCCAACCCACAGAACACACCTGCACTTGCCAACAACACCCCCATTCCAAGTGAAAGAGGCTGGGTAAAAAGATACAGGAAGATGCAGATGACCCAAAAACAGAAATGACTAAAGATATGAGTCATCACGTAGAGTATCACCGATGACGAGGCGGCTTCCGTTCCAATCTTTGGAGACAACTCCATGATACGGTAAGGCTCGCCCCCCATTAGTCCACCCGGTGTGGCGTAATTGAGTGCAAAACCAGATACGGTTATCTTATACAACCACCAGAAACCTACATTCTTATTGTTGTTCGCATTGCTCGCTGCAAGCTCTTTTTCATCATCTTGAAATGATTTTTCGGACATACAACTTTTGATAATCAAATACCAAGCACCAGTATTAAAGAGGTATAAGAATAGCCATAGCACCAAGATGGCAAAAAACCAATAGCCAGCATGGCGCACACCTTCCCATACTTCACCGAAGTTGAGCTGCGTTATCATGAAGAGCAAAACGCACAAACCGAATATAAAGAATGCGTTCTGATATTTCTTTTTCATCGATTATTCTGCTTCTTGCAGTTTTTTGTTGTCCTTGTCATTGCGTTTCGCCCCATTCAACCGTCCACGGTCTCTGTTTTCCCTACGTTCATGGTAGAGTTTAGGAAGTGGATTTTTCAGAGGCTCCTCAAAGCTCATGCGATTTCGCCAAGCATCTATTGCCAAATAAACGGCTTGTCTCATTGGCTGCTCATCCATGACACCTGCTCCTGCTTTTGCAAACTCAGGACTATCATTCGTTGTTGTACACACCAATGGCAGGTTAGTAATCAGGCACACACCTTCATCAATTGTCAGTGTCTTAAAAGGTAAAATGGCTTGCTCATAATGCATGGAGAGAATGGCATCAAATGCCTCATACTGGTTACTTCCAAAGAATTCCTCTGCTGGATAGGGACCATAGGCGTACACGCCAGCCTCTGTCAGTTTTGTTATCGCTGGGGCAATCACCTCCTTTTCTTCTACACCATCTGCTGTGGGGTTCAATGCCAAGATTGCAATTCGTGGACTTGAGACACGCATGTCTCTACGCATTGTTTCGCATAAGACAGTAGCTCGATTGATGAGGTTTTGCTCTTTGATGTCCTCCATGGCATCTTTCATCAATAATTGATTGGAAACTAATGCCACTCTTAAAAAGTCGTTCATGAACACTGGCATAGCCTCATGTCCCTCTCCCAAACAAGTTTGCAGGTAATGGGCAAGATTCTTAAACTCCAGTCCTCCGACTTTTAAGTTATTAGTACCAATAGGCGCACACACCAAAACATCATACACCCCTTCTCTATAATCGGTCATTGCCCGATCCAAAGCACGGATTGCCGCACGTCCTGATTCTTCCGTGGGCGTTCCAAGCTCCACTTTCACTTCGTCTTCGAAGCAAGTCAGAAGGTTTAAGCGTCCGTCCTTGATTTCGTCCGTATTGTTGACAATACTAAAGTTTGCCTGAATGCCGAGCGCTTTTCTATGATAAGCTGCAACCATGGGCGACCCATAAATGATAGGCGTACAAAGCTCCAGCATCTCGGGTGACGAGAAAGTCTTAAAAATTAGTTCATATCCGATACCATTTGTATCACCATGTGTGATTGCCACACGAATTTTTCTGTTGTTCATAAGTATATTATTTTTTTATCGTAGTTCAAGGAACGACAAGCCAGTTCGTCAAACATTTGAATCCTACCCATTGGGCGCATCTCCAGTCTTTCGTCACTGTTGTTCCTCTTTTCTATTTTTGTTTGTCTTCTGAATGGTCAACAACGCAGCTTCCAAGGCTCGCACCCGATTGCGTTTTTTACCTTCTGGGGCATATACAAAAGCGTCAAAGACGACGGCTTGTCTTGCAGTGCTGTCTATGGCCACCTTTCTCACCAAAGGTCCACCCATCATATCGCCGCACATCTCCCATTGTCCACGTTGCCAATTTTGTCTCTTTTGGTGAAAGAAGAAAGTCTCGTCTTGCATTGATGTCCTCACGGTCTGCATAAAAACCTCATCTGTTTCACCTTTTATATTCGCTTGCAGAACACTATCGGTTTGCTGTAAGGTGGGCTGTTTCAGTCCTTGAATGGCATAAACGCAGATGTTTTGCAGTCCTTGCACCGCATTGTTAGAGAGCCAAAGAAAGTTCTTACCAACCTTATACGACTGCATGTCCGCAGGCAACATCAGCCGATAGCCGAACATCCGTTGTACCTTTTGTGCGGTTTTTACCTCATGATTCTGTCGAAGATGCAAGATGTTTTGCTCATATTCATGTGCAATAAACACTTGCCGAATTTCTTTCCCCATGTTCTCACAGATGCGTTGCAGCTCTTTCTTCGAGCTTACGTCAATGTACATCACCAATTGTGGTTGCGCATAACGATTGCGTTCATGGGAAATAGTAGATTTGTTCCCTTCTCCTTGGTGCTGTCTCACAACAATGATTTGGCGCATCAGTCGCTGTTGCGCATCAAAATCTCCAGTCTTCACGCATGTTACGTCAAATGTGGGTTCCACCTGTGGCAAGCCAACCATTGGCACTGATAAGCAATGATATAGCAAGCTGTCAATATCGCCCACCACCAATATTTCATACGGCTGTTGCGTACTCGCTGGCAAAACCGTCTTTTGCTGTCGGCAAGCTGTCACTCCTCCTACGACAAGGCATAAGAGGGAAAAATGCCATATCCACTCCTTACGCATGTGTTGTCTTTTTCTTGGCAGTACTCAGCAAGCCACAAGCGGCAAAAATGTCTTGTCCACGGCTCGCTCGAATCGTTGTAAAGATGCCATGCGATGTAAGATAATCCCTAAACCGTTCCATCGTAGCGGTGTCTGTTCCACGCAACGAAACGTTGGGTATCTGATGAAAACGGATAAGATTTACACGACAATCCAATCCACGAAGCAATTCTACCACTTTTTGTGCATGCCGAATAGAATCGTTCTCGCCGTCAAAAACAATGTACTCAAACGACAGTCGCCGTTGGTGTGCAAAGTCATACTCCCGTAACAGTTCTACAATATCTTGAATAGGCATTGCCTTTTCTGCTGGCATTAGTTCTCTCCGCTGTTCTGGGATAGCTGAATGTAAGCTAATAGCCACATGGCAATCGCTTTCATCCAAGAAGCGTTTTAATTTTCCTTTCACCCCAACACTGCTCACCGTAATACGCTTTGGACTCCACGCATAACCGTATGGGGCTGTCAATATCTGTGTTGCACGCAGCACATTGTCGATATTGTCCATCGGTTCTCCTTGCCCCATGAACACGATGTTTGTGAGCTTTTCGCGCTCGGGCAAGGAATATATTTGATTCAAGATGTCCGTATAGGTCAGATTTCCTTCAAATCCCTGTTTGCCTGTTTGGCAAAAAAGACAGTTCATCTTGCATCCCACCTGACTGGATACACAGAGTGTGGCTCTATCTTGGTCGGGGATGTACACCGTCTCTACCAAATTTCCCGATGCTGTGGGGAAGAGATATTTTATGGTTCCGTCTTTAGAATATTGCGCATCCAGTGGTTTCATGCACCCTATTTCAAATGACTCTTGAAGAATCTGGCGGTTGTTTTTCGAGAGATTAGTCATCTCGTCAATATTCGTTACCTGCTGCAGATAGAGCCATTTGGCTATCTGTCCTGCAGTAAATGTCGGCATATTCAAGTGGTGTACCACTTCCTGAAGTTCAGAAAGGGTCATTCCCATTAACTTCTTTTTTACTATATTTGCTTGATTCATCGTCATTCCTTATAAAAATTAAGGCAAGCTGATAACCAATTCACCAACCTTATTCGCTAAAATATTATCTATCCTATTTGCAGAGATAGTGCAAGCCGAAGACAAAGAAAGTTTACTTACTTTGTTGAGGCGAAGCCTATCTTTTGCAAAGATACGCAAAAAGACTGGATATTTTTTAACTTGTTGCTAAAAAAGGACAGATGAAGGCTTGTCTCCGTTTGTTAAATCACTGCATGAATGTATCACCGATGTGCCGATTGCAGTCATCAACAGAAACTAATAATACTGTGAATTTTCTTTACAACACCCCTCTCATAATTCGCGTATTTACAACCAACTGCAAAACGGGTCGCAAATATGCTAAAAATGAGCAAGGTTCATAATCCATTATTATTGAACACGTTACACCTAAAGAGCTTCTTTTCCTTCCTATTTTTACCATTTTTTGGCAGCTAAAGCATTAAGATAAGCCTGCTATTTGTATGCTTTAATGCTGTTGAAACATGTGAATAGCACTGCTACTGTATGTTTCCAAGGCTGTTAAGTCAATGCTCCAGCTTGAAAAGACGTATTTTTTGTTCAAATCAGCATAATTTTGTATATCGTTTGCCTATTGATTTTTTCTATTTTGCAATTTTTGGATAGCCGATTTATTGTCATTTTATTGGACAAAATGTACTATTTCTAATTGGTTAAGAAATACTCGTTTGACAGTTTCAATCTGTCGTTAGGAAATTCCTATTTCATGCGGTCTACCTTGTTTCTCTGTCTACAGTGTGGACTTATAAGACTTTTCCACGCAAGATAATAATGAGTGGCTTCAACCGAAGAGTGCATACCGAAGTTAGCAGTATTGTTCTGTCTGTCAGAGTAGTCATTGTAGCTACTGTTCCTCGTGCATCGTGCTTTGACTCATTCTCCTTAAAAACACAACAATTCTTTCTGCATTATCTTTAATTTTAAGTATCTTTGCACAACAACTAATATGACTTAAATGGTGAGGCTATGAATGAAAAAACCAACCAATCCTCAATATCTGATTTGAATAAGGAGAAGCATTCAACTTCAGGCACTGCTATCTTAAAAGCGAATGACCTATCGCTCGAAGTCTTTGTGGAAGAACAACTGAAACAATGGAACGATGCACAGCAACGGTTCAATGAGCTTCAGCAGGTGGAGACAAAAGACGTAGAGGTGGGCTCGCTACACATGAAAGTGCAATACAACCCTGCTCGAATGGTGTCTACGGGGGCAAAGATAGATAAAAAGGCGTTAGCTGCCAGACCGTGTTTCTTATGCGAAAAGAATCGACCAGCGGTGCAGATGAAGCAGGTGATAGATGACAAGTTTGAACTCTTAATCAATCCCTTTCCCATTCTTCCTCAACATTTTACGATTCCGTTGCGTCAACATCAACCACAGCAAATACGCAAGAATTATACGGAACTGCATCGGTTATTAAGCATCTTCCCCGACTTGATGTTTTTTTATAACGGTCCGAAATGTGGTGCATCAGCACCCGACCACATGCATTTTCAAGGGGGGAGTGCCCATGTCTTGCCTTTAATGCTCGACTGGGAAGTGTTAGCGCAATCGTTGAAACCACTGACAGCGCTAAACGCAGAGGAATCCCTGTCGCTCATTAGTGGCTATCCATGTCCAGCGTTCGTGATACAAAGCCGGTCGGAAGCAGCCGATGAAAAGCTATTCCAACAACTCTATAATGCCCTTCCACTTCATGATGACGACACCGAACCGATGTTGAACATTGTTAGTTGGCGTAGAGAAGATAATTTTATCAGTGTTATTTTTCCACGCAAGAAACATCGACCCGCTTGTTATTTCGCACAGGGAGACCAGCAAATGCTCATTAGTCCGGGTGCATTAGATATGTCAGGATTGTTGATAACACCACGTTTGCAGGACTTTGAAAAGATTTCAGGACAGCAGATTGAGGAAATTTTAAGGGAGATGACATTGTCGCAGGACGAGATAAAGCAAGTCATTGCGAAACTTATATCCACGACCGACTCCAAAAACTCAACCCTAAAATGTATTGTCAATCAGCGAGAACCGAAGGTGTCAGTAGGAATAGTGGGTGCCGAGACAATCCTGTTTTCTTTGAACCAAAACTTTTTGGCAAAAGGAGAGGTGGTTAATGGAGAGCAAGAGGTACAATTGGTGGATGGTGCTATTAAGTGGAAAGATAATTACTATAGAGAGCTCACCTTTGTACCACAATCCCAAGAGGGAACATTCTCCCTCAACGATGTGACTATTGGTGTGAATTTTCACTGGGAACGCAAAGAGACTCAAACTTTTTATGGCACCCTCAGACTTGTTGTGGAGGGAGGAAAAATTTTTGCTATCAATGACATTTCCGTAGAGCGTTATTTGGAAAGTGTTATTTCCAGTGAGATGAAAGCCACTTCTTCTTTGGAATTGTTGAAGGCGCATGCGGTCATTTCCCGTAGTTGGCTCTTGGCACAAATAGAAAAGCGTCAACATCTCGAAGAGGCAACCACAGGATTTTTCTCTTTCATCAAAAAGGAAGATGAACTCATCAGATGGTATGATCGTGAAGACCACACACTCTTTGACGTGTGTGCCGATGACCATTGCCAGCGCTATCAAGGCATCACCACCGTGCCCAACCAATATGTTTCGGAAGCTATCAAGCAAACCAAGGGGCAAGTGTTGATGTACGAAAATGAAATTTGCGATGCACGGTTTAGCAAATGCTGTGGAGGCATTAGCGAAGAATATTCGTATTGCTGGGAAAATATCTCTAAACCCTATCTTCGGGCAGTGCGCGATATGCCAGATAAAGCACAGGCACAGCTCGATATCTTACCAGACTTGACCATTGAAGAGAATGCGGAAAAATGGATAAGGACAACCCCAGAAGCTTTCTGTCATACGTCTGATCAGAAAGTGTTGGCGCAAGTATTGAACGATTATGACCAAGAAACCACAGACTTCTATCGCTGGAAGGTGACCTACTCACAAGAGAAGCTTAGATCGTTGATAGAAGAAAAAACCAAGAAGACGTTTGGAGATATTTTAGACTTAATTGCCCTTGAGCGAGGAAAGAGCGGTAGGATATCAAGACTGAAGATAGTAGGAAGTCTCTTGACATTTACTATTGGCAAGGAATTAGAAATTCGTAGAACCCTTTCTGACTCACATCTTTATAGTTCGGCTTTTGTGGTTGATAAAAAAGAAGTAATCAATGGCATTCCGCAGCAGTTCGTTTTGACTGGAGCAGGGTGGGGGCATGGAGTTGGACTGTGTCAGATTGGTGCTGCCGTCATGGGAGAAGAGGGATATACATACGATGAAATCTTGGCACATTATTACCGAGACGCAATGTTGCAAAAATTATATGAATAACCTCCTCCAGTACACTCGTTTTGCAAAATTAGGATAGCTATAGGCTACACTACAGACAGTATTTGCATTGACAACAAAGCTTTACGGAAAAGAATGAAAGAGATGAGCCGAATGATATTCAATTCTCCGCTTGAACAGGGGACTATTGACAGGCTGCCATGGAAGTGGATGCCTACGCTGTACCTGTTCAAAGGACTGTCGTATGCGGTGCTTCTCCTCACCTCGTTGGTGATGCTGAAACGCTTGGGATATCAAAATAGTGAAATCACTTTCTACATAGGTTGTACCATGTTGCCTTGGATGTTCCGCCCAGTATTATCAATTTTTGTACACAAAGGCTATTTCAACAAGCTTTGGATATTGGCGACAGAAATGATAAATGTGATTTGTATTGCAGCCATTGGATACACTATCACACAGCAATCGTGGACAAATTACACAGTACTGCTTTATGTGATATTGATGAGTAGCAACGTGTTTCATGACATAGCAAGCGACAAATATACACTCACTTCTATCCGGTGCCAGCAAGTATCATTGCTACGAATCTTCAAACGCTTAGTGTATCGGCTGGCATTACTCATCGCTGTGGGCATTGTCTGCATGGTTGCTGGTAATTTGGAAGTTGTAACTCGTTTGATAAGGGCTTCGTGGAGTACCGCCTACTATTTGCTAAGTGCTTTCTTGTTCATCTTGTCAATATGGCATGTCTGCCTATTGCCCCGCTTTACACGAAGTTACCGCGAGCGAGATATATTGTTATCCGATATGTTTTATGCGTGCCTCAATACCAGTGCCGACCTTATTCGCACGCCAAGTTCGTGGCCAGGAGTCCTTTTCTTGGTTTGCTATCTTTTACCAACAAATCTGCTTTTACCCGTATCCATGTTGTTTCAATTAGACTTAGGGAGTAGTGGCGGTTTAGGCTTATCACCACAAGAGTTTGGATATGCGTACGGAACAGTAGGAGTATTTGGATTGTTGACAGGAGACATTTTAGGCATTTGGCTGGTTCATCGCTATGGACTGAAAAAACTGTTGCTACTCATGGCACTCGCTATTTTGGTGCCTTCGCTTGTGTTCATACACTTGAGTTTTGCGCTACCTAATAACTTCACATGGATTTGTTGGTGTAGTTTTATTCAACAGTTGTGCTATGGATTTGGTAGTTATGCGTATCTACACTTCCTTGTGTATTACAGTGAGGTGAAACGTTTTTCTACTTTTATACTTTGTGTTGCTTTAGCTGCTGTTGCCATGGCTATTCCTTTCATTCTCTCGGGGACTTTACAAATGGCATTGGGCTATCGACGTTTCTTCATGCTCACAGCCCTTTGCGGCGTCGCTACCTTAACCGCTACGCTCTTAGTGATGAGTGTTTACCGAAAAGAAACTTTCTGACGAATAGCCCCATATCCAGCTTTATATAATAAGGTGGACAATCCAAGTGTACTTTACAGTTACCAAATCCCTCTCTGTCTCAATATTATCCTATTCGTTTTGATGAGGATAAAGCCACGATGCTCGTGCTATGATCGGCTTCGCATTCCTCAATAGGCTTTAATACGGGTATTCCAGTTTCGTCCATTGCTCGTTGACAAAAAAAGTGAAATGATTTGCTTCCATTGATGAAGTATTTTGGAAAAAAGCACCTTTGTACTGTGTAATTTGATTAGGTTTCACAGGAACCTCCAAAAACTCATGTTTTGTAATGATATCTCCAGTAGCATTTAAGGCAGAAACTGTCATTTTCAACACATTTGCTTTTTCATGTGGGAAGGTGAAAACATCAAATGTGCCCTGACCATTTCGTTGTTCTTTAGCAATGCTTCGCTCCTCTGTCTGACGTGAATTCTTGCAACCATAACCTGTGACAGCATTGAAAGTAGAGCTGCCTCCCGTGTAATAGAACTTTATTTTTTGTACGGCATCAGGCATTTTATCTGTGGTTATCAATCTAAACATGGCTACAGCTCGCTTCATTTCCAAATCGTAAGTCTTGTTCTCTCCAACCATTATATTTTGAAAGTAATAGAACGTATCCGTTAATTTGTTCTTAGGAAAGGAGATAGCTTCGGGAGATGTAATGGTGGCTGAGCCGTCTCCGCTGTGTGCAATAGCCACAATTTGATAAGAACCAACAGGCAAATTTGCTTCTATCACTCCAAAATTGGTATCTTTCTGACTCTGATGAATTGCCTTTACCTTAGTGCCTTCCTTAAAAATTGCCAAATCGATGCGTGTACACATCTTGGTAATATTGGTGGAGCGTGAGAGCTTCAGCCCTTCTTCAAAAGGAATCTGTTCATAATGACTCATGCGAAAAGTGAGATGATATAAGTCTTCTGAAGTTGGATTCTCTTGCGAAGAATCATCGTTCAACACTGGTTTTTCACAGGCAACGAGGCACAAGGCAAAAAGTGCAACAATGAGTTTTGTACAATTTAAGTTTTTCATCATAGTACAATACATGGTTGAAAGATTAACAATAAACTTTTATATCGCAATATTACAACAATTCAAATTTTTATCAAAACTTTTTTAGAAAATTCTTCATCCTTTTAACTTTTTGTTTTTTCTTATCTAATTGCTTCGGTTGCAATAGTGAACAAATAAAAAAGGTGTATCACCTAAGCAATACACCTCATCAAATAAATTGAAGTTATATCATCCTGATAAACAAGCTTGTTAAATCAGTGTTGTTAATCCTCTTCCTCAAGATCACTGTTTTTGGTCTCTATCTGGATTTGAGAAACAGGCAGTTGCCTATCGATAACTGTTCTAAATGAAATCATGGTTTCACTGCCTGAAAGTCCTAAGGGCTGCAATTTGTCATGTATAATACTCATCAGATGATGATTGTTCATTACATACAGTTTAACAAACAAGTCAAAATCGCCTGTTGTACAATGACATTCCACGATTTCAGGAATCTTTTGAAGCTCTTCGGCAACACGGTCGAAATCATTTGGATCTTTCAAATGCAGTCCGATATAGGCACAAGTTTCATAACCAATCTTTTCTGGATCGAAAATAAACTGTGAGCCTTTGATAACTCCTAAGTTGATAAGTTTTTGAACACGTTGATGAATAGCTGCTCCACTGACATTACATGCACGGGCAACTTCTAAGAATGGAGTACGAGCATCCTCTGCTATCATAGTGAGGATCTTCTTATCCAATGCGTCTAAATTATGATGTCCCATAGTTAAGTTTATCGACTTCACAAGTGATTGCCATACAGTAAGATTCCTGACAAACAATTCTACCTAAAAAGGCGTGTGTCTCCAGACATATTTGCCTTCTCTTCTTTTACCTTTAGTTAGCTTTATTCGTTGAATCCTGACTTAAAGATACCTCATGGAAAACCTGTGAAGATTTTTATTCTTTTTATTCCTTTGCAAATATACAATAAAGTGTTGAGTTTCACAACGATTTAAGATTTTTTTGTGATAGATTATTACTTCAAAAAGAAAATAATAAAAAAAGATAAAAACATGCGTAACTATAAAGGGGTAAACAACCACTTTTGTTTGGACTGTAAAAACGTTCTTGTTGCTATTTTTGCTTCACATCTTCGGCTGAATAGCTAATTTTCAAAGCTTTAGCATTACGCAACTCTTGCTTCACTTGATTGATAGTTGCCATGGATGTATGTTTGTCAGCCCTTATGGAAATAATCATTTGCTGCTGATCTTCGGGTGACATTCTATCTCTTTCTGCACTGACATAGTCAGCAATTTCATCAATTCGTACTAATCGGTCGTTTAATTGCACCTGCATAGGTTGCCCTGTCGCTTTGCCAAAACTTGTGATGGGCATTCCTATATACAGATATACAACAGCTGACTTCATGGTAAGTCGTGTTAATTCTGTGCCTTGTGGAACTCGATACTTTACTTTCAAGGTTACCTCGCGCATGTGCGTTACTATCATAAAAAAGAACAAAACGGTGAAAATCAAATCAGGTAACGATGCCGTGTTTAGTTCTGGCACATCTCGAAGCCTACGTCTAAACTGTATCATCGGCTCATTCCTCCTCCCGTGTCTTGATAGGTTTCGGCGATACGTTGCGGACAATGCTCAATGACAGTTTGTCGTTCTCTATCAGAACAATCGTCAAATGAATGTCCGAAATGTTGTTGAGCCCATTTTGTTCGCACCTCTTTGTAAGCTGCCATCAAACAATGTTGTAATTGGAAATAGGTATCGTATGTTGATTCTGGTGCAGTCTTAATCGTAATTAAATGTTCTTTACCAAGTCGCATTATAAAGTCTTCCACTTTTACCTGCAAATCCTGTATCCTAATTTTGTGTCCATTCTGCATCACGATATTGTCTGCTGTAATGCTAAGTTCCAGTAGTTTGTCTTTATCTACAATACTTTCTTGCTGTGTAGTCTTTGGCTGTGCAGGCGGTAATTGTCGACGTAACCCCTTATCCACATCCATAGACGTGGTAACCAGGAAGAATATCAAAAGCATGAAAGAAATGTCTGCCGTAGAAGTTGTATTCAGTCCTGGAATCTGATGTTTTCGTTTACGAATGAACATGTTGCGAGTTATGTTTTCTTCGATATCTTGTGATGCCATATCCTACAGCACCAACAGCTACGATGAGTAAGATAGAGGAGGTATAAATCAACTGGTCAGCAATACGCAAGAGCAAGCTGTTCGTAAAGTTTTTGCCATTACTCACCACTGGATTGGTGGAGGCGAAAGCAAATGTAATTAACAAAAGAAGGCAAGTCCCACCAGCTACGCATCTTCTAATGAGTTGGACAGGGATACCAAGAACAAGTCTTGACTGATTTCTTCCACAGCGAATTTCCTTCCGTACAGCCCACATGGTTACACATAAAGCGATAAGAATGAATCCATACATGGCGAAAATGAGCAAATTAGTCAGCAATGGTTCATTGAAGTCTGGGTTATCAAGATAAGGTTGCTGGTAACCCAAAAGATAAAAAAGCGCAAACACCACAAACGTAATGCCTATCAAAAAATAAAAAATAAGCTGCGAAATCCGTTCCGTAGAGCGATGATGCAAATCTATATGTTTCATCTTAAGACTGTTTATGCTTCATGAGCGTATCTAATAACGTGATGGCCGACTCCTCCATTTGGGCTGTGATGTGGTCGATTTTTGACAGGATATAGTTATAAAATACCTGTAATACTAGTGCCACAATAATTCCAAAGATGGTGGTAATCAGTGCCACTTTCATACCAGCAGCAACAATTGTTGGACTAATATCGCCAGCCATTTGAATCTGGTCGAACGTCATAATCATACCAATAACAGTTCCTAAGAAGCCTAAGGAAGGAGCCATTGCGATAAAGAGTGTAATCCATGAACATCCTTTCTCTAAGTTAGTTGCCTGAACCGAGCCGTAGGCTGCGACAGACCGCTCTATATTTTCAATACTATCGTCAATTCTATCCAATCCTTGATAACAAAGTGACGCTACAGGTCCACGTGTCTGCAAACACTGTTGCTTTGCACCTTCAATATCACTCGCATAGATTTTCTTTTCCAAGTCTTTCATAAATTGTTTGGCATTGATTTCAGAAAGACTCAAATAGATGATTCTTTCGATGCAAAATGCTAATCCCAATACTAACACCAAAGCAACCAAAGACATGAACCCTGCATTTCCTTCTATGAATTTTGTCTTCAAGAACTGGTGTAAGCCTCCTGTTTGAGGCTCGGCAATAGTGGTGTCAGCTACGTCAGCTAACGCAGCATTCAGCTCGGAATGTGCGACACTATCGCTTTCTTGCACGCTGACAGAGTCTTGATTTACCGCATTTTGAGCCATACAACAAAAACTTCCTCCAAAAAGAAAAAGCAAACATAGTATTTGTTTAATAATGAATCTTGTCATTTTGTATTTCTGCCAATAAAGTTTTATGATTAAATAGCACTCCTTTTTTAGAATTTTCAAAGGTACATATTTTGAAGAAGAAAACCAAACAAGCCTGTTATAATAAGTGTAAAATTAGTTACTTTTATGCAAAGGTCATGATAAAAATAGTTCTCCTCCTCTGACTTTTATTCCTTAGATTTATATCAAGTCAGTTCATTGTAAATCAAAGTCAAATAAAAATTCATATATCACTGAATTCCTATGAGTTTATGTAATTGCAAAGAAAGTTTCCATTGAGGGTGCGTTTTCACAAACTGAATCGCTTTCTGCAGAATTTCTTTATTCCTTAATTCATCACCTACGTCACAAGGCTGCACATATCGTTCCTCCGCCTCAATGCCAAATGTGCTTATAGGGTGTATGCCGTCATACACCACCTTTATCTCGTTGGCTTGCTTAATATGCACGTCTCCAGCCTCTATAAATGCTTTCTTTGGTGAACAGGTTACCCAATCAACACCTTTAGGAATGGGATGAGTGCCATTTGTTTCCATCGAAACATAATAACCATGTACATGAAAAAGCTGCAACAGTTCTGGCGTTACTTGCAAAGTAGGCTCTCCTCCAGTGATAACAACAAAGTTACAGGGCGCATATTGTTGCACATTTTCTATGATTTGTTGTGCAGACATTTCTGTATACTCATCAAAATTCGTATCGCAAAACGAACAGTGTAGATTACATTTAGCAAACCTAACAAACACGGCTGCCCTGCCTGCATGATGTCCTTCGCCCTGTAATGAATAAAAGATTTCGTTTACTTTGTAGGTACGTACATCGTGATTCATTTCCTGCTATATTTACATGACAAGGTTTTCTATACCAACTATCTTTGTTTCGTCTATCGCCTGAGCCACGTTTCCTTCGCTTTCTTGCACCTCTGCCTTATAACATTCCTCGAATTGATTAACGACCCATCGCGCAATATTCTCCGCAGTAGGATTATAGGGAATGACGTCGTTGATGTAAGCATGGTCTAATTGATCGTGAATAGCCTTTTTGATGTGCGTAAAATCGAACACCATCCCATCGGCGTTCAATTTGTCTTTCTTAAAAAGATACACGGTAATTATCCAGTTGTGCCCATGCAAACATTGGCACTTGCTTTCGTAAGAGAGCGAAAGCCGGTGGGCGGCACTAATTTCCATACGTTTGGATACGCAATAAATCATATTTCTTTATTTTACAAGTTGGTGTTGAAAGAACGGTATTGGTTCTTTCCTTGCCTCTTTTGATTTCTATTTGTTTTCAAAGTCTTTTAGTCTTCGTATGGCGTGTCGTCCTTAATACCTGCAAATGCCAATGCTTCTTTGCGTTCAACGCATGTCCCACATTTGCCACACTGCTTATCTCCTCCCTTATAACACGACCAAGTTTCGGCATAATTGATACCCAGTTTTTTACCTCGTAAGGCTATCTCACCTTTGCTAATCCGTGTATAAGGCGCCAAGATGGTGATACCTTCAAAGGTGCCAGCAGTCATGGCTTGCGAAAAACTATCAATAAACGCAGGTCGACAATCGGGATATATGGTATGATCACCGCCATGATTCGCAATCATCACATATTTCAAATGGTTGCTTACAGCTAATCCGCAACCCACTGCCAACATGATTCCATTGCGAAAAGGGACCACTGTCGATTTCATGTTCTCTTCTTCATAATGCCCTTCGGGAATGGCGTCGTCACCTTCCAACAGACTACTTTTGAAATAATCGTGAATAAATGACAGGGGGATAACAATGTGTCGTATGCCTAATCGTTCGCAATGCATCTTTGCTAAGGGTATTTCTTTTTGATTATGATTGCTGCCATAATCAAATGAAACGCCTATAGCGATACGCTGTTGATACTCGTAAAGCATGGTAATGGAATCCATGCCCCCACTCACAATAATCAAACTGTCTTTTTCCATTTTATTCCTTTCCGTTCTTGTTATCCGCACTATGTACTTCTGCCTACGGAGACAGCTTAGGTACTCAGTTATTCACCAAGGAATAGTGCAAAACTAATACATTCGTTTTTTCTTTATACAAAAGTACTACAATAGTTTTATCCCTACAAAATTTATAGCACATCCTTCGAAAAAAATAAATTATCACTTACCAAATTCATCCCATCAGAGGGTCGATAGCAAGAGTTTGTGTTTTACAAGTCAATAAAAAGCAGTAAATTTTCCTATGGATCAAGTTTCTTGGAAGGAAGCAATCGTCATTTTTATATGTTGCTTTATTTGTAGAAGAAGGTCTCTTAAAAATGCTCAGTTTAGTGGAAATGGCAATTTTTCATAAAATTGCAAGCTGCATAAAAACATGCTTTGCGGAAAGAGGGGGATTCGAACCCCCGAACCGCTTTAGACGGTTACACGCTTTCCAGGCGTGCCTCTTCAGCCACTCGAGCATCTTTCCTTTTGCATTTTGCTGGTGCAAAAGTAATATATTTATCTTTAATTCGGACGAAAAAACGATAAAACTTTACGGTTATTCTGAAGAAATGCGCAAAAAGATGCACATTATCACAACCGGAACGGATAGGCTATAACAAGTTCTGTAAGGTCTGCTTTCGTTTCATGCGCCTTGATATTAACCCCCAGTTTCAGTCCGCCAGCCGAAGAAAATGTATAATGCAATCCGATTCGCTCATAGAATCGTGACTCGTTGAACAGGGCATTATAGCCCATCTGACGATGCAAATACCAACCAAAGGACATTCCCAAAGACAATTGATGATAAAAAACTTCGTGCTTGGCAGCAATTCCTAACGACCATGGGCTGTGCTTTGCGACATTTCCTTGCTGCGCATCTAAGTCGGCAATGTGCGAGGCATAGGTGCCATAAAACCAATCTATGCCGATTCCTGATGCCCAACGACGGGCATATCGATACATCACATCTGCCTGCACCGAATAGGCTGCGTAAACCTTGAAGTGTTCCGTACGATAATCGGGATGAGAAGAGGGGGTTCGAAATTGTGTTGTGAGCCAATCTTCCAACATCGTTTTAGCTCCCATTCCTGCGGATAAATTCAGATACCAATATCGCTCAAAGGGCTGTGGCGAGTAGGCTTTTGCTCGATGTACCAACAAGTTGTAATAAGGCTCATATACCACACCGATTGATGTTCCAAAAGAGTTGGAACCTTTGTTGGGGCGATAAAGCGCACCATTACTATGATGAACAAACTCCAATCCGCCTCTAATGCCCCATTGTTCGTTGAGATGATAGGTTGCATGTATGCCAGCTCCAAAATAAATCAGTGCGTTTGTTCCTATCAACTCATTGTCGATGTTGTTTTGCTTGTTGTACTTTGTATGGCTATAACCAATGCCAAAACTCAACGAATAGGCTGTTTCCCAATGTTGATGGCGAGCAAATGGGCGATAGAATTTGCCGTATAGGGAGAGTGTATTTCCCAAGTGTGAGTCGTAGTCCACCATTTCTGCCATTCCCCATGCCGTATCTGGGCTGCGTCGTAAGCGCACCTGATGATTAAGCATGTATCTCACCCCAAAAGTAAGTGATGGATATCCAAAGTCTGCCGCATAGGCATCGCTGTCTGTTGGTAATGCCACTCGTCCTATTTCCGCTGCTATCGATAGGTTGTTTGTCTCTCTAATCCACTTCGCTGCGTACTTGTCCAAAGCGAGAATCTTACCCGGCATGATGTGGAGGGAATAGTTATAATGGTGTAATGAATCAGTCTCACCAGCCTGAACAGTAGTAGAAAGAATCAACAATGCGAAGATGGCGTTCAATAATCTCATGCTCCTACAACATTTCATCCATCTGTATTCCAAAAATGCGTTGAACATTTGCATTTGTTTGTCGTACAACTTCTTCTTCTGGTATTTTGTAACTCTCTGCTAATTGTTTCATTACATAAGCAACAAATGCACTCTCGTTCCGTTTTCCACGCATAGGAACAGGCGCCATATATGGACTGTCCGTCTCCAAAACAATACGATTCAGGGGTACGTTGACAGGTAACATTTCACGAAGATGACTACTCTTAAAGGTCAGCACGCCCCCAATTCCCAAAGCAAATCGTTCAAAGGTTAACAGTTCTGCCGCCTCTTTGTCGTTTCCTGTAAAGCAATGAAAAACGCCACCAGGCAAGTCTTTTTCGTATTTTCGTAACAATTTCACCATCTCATTTTGAGCCTTTCGACAGTGAATCATCAGGGGTAGTCCAAATGTAATCGACCACTTTACCTGTTCTTCAAAAGCTTTCAGTTGTTCACCTTCATATTCTCTGCTCCAATAGTAGTCAAGACCTACCTCTCCCACAGCGATGACACGAGGATTGTCATTCGGTGCTTGTAAATTTTGTTGTAACAGACATTTCATTTCTTCCAACACCTTCTCCCAATCTTCTCTCACTTCTTCGGGGTGTAGTCCTATCATCGGGTACACCATATCAGGATAGCTACGGCTCACACGCATTACATCTGGGAAGTGCGCCAAATCAATGGCAGGGACAAATATCTTACCTATGCCTGCCGTTTGCGCACGTGCTATCACTTCAGACAAATCGTCCTTAAACTCTTCTCCATCCAAATGAGCATGAGTATCAACAAACTTCAAACTTTGAGCGTTGGACATCTAACGAGACTTTCTAATTCTTCGAGGTTTCTACTTTGAACTTGGCAATGAGGTTCATTCATGTTAAAAAACAGCTACTCAACTCTTCTTTTTAAGGTCGAACGATCGGATTTCGCATCCTTTCATTTCACCCTATTCATGAGTTGGTTGGCATACGATAGCAGTTCTTGCTTTCGCGCGGCAGGCAACTTCACTGCTTCTAAATATTTTTTGCTTTCTTCAAAATAATAAGCAATCTTATCTTTTGCCAACTGTTCAATTCCCATGGCATTATAAAGAGCTGTCACAGCCTCAATCTTTTCTTGCTTATCGAATTGCTCTCTTTGTATCCATTCGGTGAGTTCGGCACGTTGTTTGGGGGTTGCTAAATTAAATGCGTTAATCAGCATGTAAGTCTTCTTATTGCTGATGATGTCTCCGCCTATGGCTTTCCCAAACACCTTGGTATCTCCGTAAACATCAAGATAATCGTCTTGTAATTGAAATGCCAAACCAATCTTTTCTCCAAATCGATACAAATTCTCTGCATCTTCTTGACTGGCACCTCCCAAAATGGCACCAATTTTTAGAGCGCAAGCCAAAAGTACACTTGTTTTAAGCCGAATCATTTCAATATATTCGTCCTCTGTCACATCATCCCGTTTCTCAAAGTCCATATCATATTGCTGTCCTTCTCCAATCTCTAAAGCCGTTTGGGTAAACAGGTCAATCACCTCTTTTAAGTGATCAGCTCGACAAGTAGCCATGCGTTGATAAGCCAATACCAACATTGAGTCGCCACTAAGTATGGCAGTGTTTGCATCCCAACGCTTATGCACTGTTGCACAACCGCGCCTTAGGTCTGCACAATCCATCAAGTCGTCATGCAATAAAGTATAATTATGGTATGTCTCTATGGCACAGGCGGGCATTAGGATTTCTTCTGGATGCTCCTGATACAGATTGTAAGCTAACATCATTAAGATAGGACGAATGCGCTTTCCACCCAACGACAACACATATTCTATCGGTTCGTAAAGATGACGTGGCTCTCGATTGTCAGACAAACGCTCGAGTTGCTCATTGATTAATTTCAGCATTTCATTAGATGTCATCATAGCAATGTATATATTTAATTGATTTTTATAACTTAAAGACCACAGGCACTGCCACCATTGTGCGACAGGGACGATTGTTTTGTACACCGGGTGTCCAATTGGGCATCATGCGTATCACACGTAAGGCTTCTCTATCCAAATACGGATCGACCGACTTTTCGAGTTTGATGTCGGCAATACTTCCGTCTTTATTGACAATGAATGAGACAACAACCTTTCCTTGTACCTTCTTGCTTTGTGCAATTGGCGGGTAGCGCAACTGACTGGTCAGCCATCGTACGAAAGCAGACCCACCCCCGGGAAACTCTGGCATCTGCTCTACTATTCGGATATTCTGAGTCTGGTTATTCACCAAAGGGATAGGAGGCAAGGCTTCTGATATCTTCGCATTTAATGCCTCTGCACTTCCATCACCAATAAGTAGCGGACTGGCTGTGTTGGGTAGCAATCTATCTATTTGTTGTTTCAAGGGAGCATCTACCGCTTTGATACGGTCAGTAACCACTTTTGTGGTGGGGTGAGAAGCTGTACTCACCATTTCTTTTTCGTCTATGGCTGGATGTAACTCAATGTCTTGCGCCAATTCGTCCAACATATCCTCCGACGATGTGTCCTCTTGTGGTTGGCTGTTATATTCGAACCCAACAAACAAGAGCGACAAAACGAGAATGAGACCTAACAAAAAACCTGTTGTCTTACTCTCTTCAAGAGAGGGTTTATCCGATTTCTGATGCACTACCATGATTACTTTTTCCTCATCCGCATCCTCTTGAACCACTGCAATAAACTGCTGTTTCTTCCGTTATTCAGTATACGAATTAGTACACAAAGATAATAAGTTATTTGAAAATAGTTGTAACTTTGCACATAAATTAGGAAAATTAAATGAAAAAAGCCGCATTTGTCCTCTTCTCTTTATTTCTTGTGAACACCGCCTATGCACAAGAAAGCCAGACAACATACAACTTTCTTCGTGTACCCATGAGTGCGCATGCGGCAGCCTTGGGTGGAGACAACGTTTCAGTGATTGAAGATGACGAAGCCCTTGTTTTCCATAATCCCGCATTGCTCACTTCGGTGAGTGACAAAACACTCAACCTGAACTACCTCAACTACATGTCTGGCGTTAATATGCTGAGTGTGGCTTTTAACAAACTCATCAAAGAAAGGGCATCTGTAGCACTTGCTGCCCAATATGTTGACTATGGAAAGATGAAGCAAACCACAGCTGAAAATGTCCAAATAGGAGAATTTTCAGCCAAAGATATTGTGCTGTCTGGCTATTTCTCTTATATGTTGTCCGACTTATGGTCGGGAGGTATTGCGGCTAAGTTGCTCACATCTTATATTGGTGGCTACAACTCATTGGCAATGGGGATTGATGTTGGGATTAATTATTACAACCCTGACAAAGGCTGGTCAGCATCCTTGGTTGCCAAAAACATGGGAGGACAGTTGAAAGCCTACGATGATAATTATGAGAGCATGCCTCTGGATGTGCAATTAGGTGTAAGCAAACGGCTGATACACACTCCTTTAAGGTTTCATGCCACTTTGGTGGATCTCAATCACCTCAATTACAAACTGATACATCATTTGGTTGCTGGAATAGACATCTTATTCTCCGATCAAGTATGGGTGGGCGCTGGTTACAACTTTAGGCGTGCCAACGAAATGAGCATTACCAGCATTGACGAGGAGAGCAATCATGGGGCAGGCTTCTCGTGTGGGGCAGGCATCAACCTTCATCGCTTCAAAATCAATCTTGCTTACGGCAAATATCATGTTTCCAGTAGCTCGGTTGTCATCAACGCTGCGTACCAACTGTGATACTGTAAAACAATAGATGGCATCGTGGAGGCTGTAGAGAACCATGCAACTTATTCTTATTCATCGGTTACTTTCCGCTGAAGCAGCACATTATTCAAGTGGTTCTACATCGTTCCCACGCCTCGTGCATCCCTTCTATCTATGGCTACGATTCCCTAACTTAATATTTGGATGATGTTAAATTTGGACCAACAAAAGCACTCTCAAAATAACAATTTTGTCCTGTTATTTTACCAAAAAACCGCCATCTAAAATCTTCAAAATAGAAAATTTCAATAGGCAAACGATATACAAAAATGGGCTGATTTTCGCAAAATAAACGTCTCTTGAGTCTAAAACATTGACTTTTTGGGCTTAGAAACATACATTAGCGGTGTTATTCACATGTTTCAACAGCATTAAAGCATGCAAATAGCAGGCTTATCTTAATGCTTTAACTGCCAAAAAATGGTAAAAATAGGAAAGAAAAGAAGCTCTTTAGGTGTAACATGTTCAATAACAATGGATTACAAAAGCCTCTCAAAATTCGCGTATTTTCGACCAACTTTACCGTTGGTTGTCTACACGCGAGTTATGAGAGGCACTTTGTAAAGAAAATTCAGCATTTATTTTTAATCCATAGAGCGTATCACCCATTTTATAAAAGCTGTTTTGATACCGTTTTTTTTTGTTGTAAAAATATCGTCCTTAAATGAAAGAGCCGTGCATAGTCCCCATAAAGTATTTTTGGCATTAGGCTTCATTTAGAGAGAAAAGACGTAATTTTGCTTTGTTATGAAACAATAGTTCGTTAAATTTTGAGATAATGGCTATGCAGCTTTCCGAATATTGGTAGAGTGGTTCTGACGTCATTTACTTGATGTTTAATCTAACATAAAGTGGCTGATTTCAGCCATTTTATCAAATTTTATTAGTTATATTAAGTTGGTGAACTCTCTCATTTTCAAATGATTATATGAGAAGTGACATAGGATTGGTACAAGAGAAAAGAGGTTAAAAATCGTCTTTTTGATTGGAAAACCGCCACGAATAAGACGATTTTTTTATACTTTCGTAAAAAAGTTTCCATTTATGGTTCAGTAAATCCACTTTCATGTGTAATATAGATGTATGACGGACAGAAAACAACTTGCATCGCTCTTCAAGCAACACTACCGTGAAATGTACCGCTTGGCAAGCATCATGCTCCATGATGATGCCGAGAGCAAGGATATTGTGCACGACGTCTTTGCCTACATTCTTGAGAGTGGAAAGGACTTGAAGGCGGATACGGCAGTTGCGTATTTGATGACAAGCGTGCGAAATAGATGCTTGAACCGCATCAGGAACATGGAAATTCAGGAGCGGGTGGAAAGACTTTATCTTCTTGACCAAGAACTGGAGCAATGCCAAGAGCCGAGAAAGTTGGAGGAGGAGATAAAGGCATTGGAAAAAGAATTGGAAAGGATTCAGCCGCCCAGATGTCGGGAAATCCTGTTGATGCACTACCATGCCAAGCGCACTTTCAAAGAGATTGCCCAAATGATGGGCATAAGCGAGACTGCCGTCTATAAACATTTGCGTCATGCAATGAAACAGTTACGTGAACAACTAAAAAAAGGTAGAAATGGAAAAGACTGAACTTCTGCTTCAAATGATGGAACACCCCCATGAATATACTCATGAGCAATGGGAGGAGCTGTTGGAAGACGAGGAATGTAGGCAATTGTATTCCTTGCTCTCCAAGACGAAAAGTGCCGCCAGTGCCAGCGAGAACGATTCCCAACTGACGGAAGAATACGTGGACAAAGAGTGGAAACGATTGGCTCACGAATATCCTGCAAAGGCACAAGTTGTTATGCTTTGGCGAAATGTGGCAGCCGTATTTATTGGCGTGTTGCTGGTTTCGGGCATTGCCATTGCCACCATCAGTACGGGCTTTTTCGGTTTCCGTTCCACAAACGGACATTCCGCTGCGGTGAACAATGCGAAAGAGTCAAGAACGGTTGTCGCTGCCGATACTGTCCGAAAGGACACGATAGCCGTACCCGCTGTAAAACTTTTCGACAATGTGCCTTTGGAAAAAATTCTTGCAGAACTATCCAACCACTATCACATCAATGTAGTTTACCGCAACGAGGAAGTAAAACAACTGCGCCTGTTCTTCGAATGGAATCCCTCGTACCCCATAGGAAAGGTGGTGGAAATGCTCAACCACTTCAAAACCCTGCAATTCCAATTGGAAGAGAACCAACTGATTGTTGAACCACAAAGCACGACCGAACCATGAAAAAAGTCTTGTTTCTTATTCTCATGTGTGCTCTCGTCTTCAATGTCAGTGCACAGCGTATCACGCACGAGTTCCGCAACGTCTCCATGTCGGATGCTCTCAAATTTATCCAAGCACAAAACACACATTATAAAATCGTGTTCATTTACAATGAACTGGAAGATTTTAAGGTGACGGCATCCGTCCAAAACAAGCGTGTGGGTGATGCCATTCAGCAATTGATTGGCTTCTATCCCATTCTAATGACCATTGGAGAAAGCAACGACATCTATGTGGAGTGTGTACAGAAGGCGGAACGGAAATACATTGGTCATTTGGTGAACCGCAACAATCGTCCCATAGAGTTTGCCAACGTGGCATTGCTCAATCCCAAAGACAGTTCTTTCATCACGGGTGGCGTGACTAATAGCGACGGATTGTTCGTCATTCCATGCGACGTTCATCCCGTATTGGCGCGACTATCTTTCGTGGGCTACCGCACAGCTTATGTGCGTTTTTCACAAAACAGGGTGGGAACACTCCGCCTGTATGAAGACACGAAAACGCTAAAAGAAGTAAAGGTGACCACCCTTCGCCCCACGGTCACTTATAAAGGCGACCGTTATTCGGTCAATATCGGCAACACCATTCTTGGGGTTGGCAACACGGCGGAATCGCTCTTGACGCAACTTCCCGGCGTGTGGCTCAACGGAAACGACATTTCCATCAATGGCATTTCTGGTGCACAGGTCATGGTAGACGATCGCAGCATCCACCTTTCGGGCAGCGAACTCGTGGCTTATTTAAAAGGCATCCGTTCGGAAACCATCGACAAGATTGAGATTATCCCCAATCCTTCTGCCGAATTTGCGGCACAGGGCATGGGAGGTGTCTTGAGGATTCTCACCAAAGAACGGCAAAGCGGCTCGCAACTGGTTGTCGGCGGCTCTGTAGATTTCATCAATTACAAAGCCGTCAGACCATACGTCTCCTATGGCTACGGAAAAGGAAAGTTCGGGTTTGATATCTCTACCAACGGCACTTTCGGCAAAGGTTATTTGTGTGCGGATGAATTGACCAAGAACTGTGAAAAGTTAGTCAACTACCAAAACAATATAGTTGATAGAATGGACGACGTGATAGGAACTATCAATTCGAACATCTACTACGATTTCAATGCGAGAAACAAATTCGCCTTGAACCTCAACTATTCACACTGGTACAAAGATGAGCATGTGAACGGCTATACCTTGGTGGATGGGGCGAACGCTCCTAAAACGGTGTGCACCGACACCAAGCATGAAACCATCCAAAACCAGAACATGCTGAGCGCATCGATGAACTTTACACACAAGTTTGGACAGGACGACCGCAACAAACTGCTGGTGCTGGCAGATGTGGCAAAGAGTTTTTATCCCAACGACGATGAGTTTGAGTACAAAAATTACGACCGCAACGGCAATCTTCTTTCCACCGAGAACCTGCGCCATCATCAATCCGCTCCTTTTTTCATTCTTTCGGGCGAAACAAGGGTGGAATGGGACTTCCTGAAGCATGGCAGTCTGATGGCTGGTATCAAATGCAGCCATTCCTTAAAAGACAACGAGTTCGAGGAGCAAACACTCACAAACGGCAGTTGGAGCAGCAGTGCCGGCAAGGGTTACTCGTTTAAATATGCGGAAGACCTGCAAGCGGCATATCTGAAATACGACCTTTCGGGCAAGAAATGGAACCTGACGGCTGGGCTTCGGGGTGAGTACAACTACGCCAAAGCTGATGGCTACGACTTCTCCTACCGCCATTTCGACCTGTTCCCCAGCCTGTACTATACCTACCGCTTGAGCAAATGGCACACTATGATATTTTCCGCATCCCGAAGAACGCAGAGGGTGGGCTTCACACGACTGATGCCATATCGGTATTATTACTCTCGTTATACGCTCAAGATGGGAAATCCCGACTTGCGCCCTAATTACACCAACCACATCAGCGTTACTTACCAGTTGGCGCAGAAATACAACCTTACCCTCACGCACGTGTGGAGCAACAACGGTCTTGACAACTACAACAGGACAGAAACCGTGGACGGACAGGCAATGACCGTGGCAAGTTATGTGGATGGGGTGAAGAACCGGCTGACCAATCTCAACCTCTATGTCCCCATCAACGTAGCATCGTGGTGGTCGATTGTGAACCAAGCGAGGGTGAGTTTTGATAAGTATATCACTTCCGAGACTTCCGTCAATAATTTCGACTGGAAAATCTACACGCAACACACCTTCGTCCTTCCGTTGGACATCCGCATGCAGTTGCTCTACCGCTATATCTCCGAATCCAAGTCGGCATACGGCAGGAGCAGGGATTACCACCAGTTGGACTTCTCGTGCATGAAGACATTTTTCAATGACAAACTCACCTGCAAATTGTCGGTCAATGACCTGATTTGCGAGCAGAAGAACTGGAGTTATACCCTAACCAATAAGATTTATAGGAAAACCTATATGTATGGCAGATTCATTCCCTTTTTCTCCTTCTCCATCTATTATACCTTTACAAAGGGAAAACGGAAACAACACGATTCCATAGAGCGGAGCAACAACGATGAGAAGATGCGTGCGATGTGACAAAAACACCCACATCTTAATGTCAAGAGAACAAACTAACTTTTGATGAGTAGCTGACCAATTTAATATTCAAGTAATCAAGAGTAGATTCTCGAAAGTTTTGCCTAATTTTGCAGATGAGGTTTTGATAGCAACTCTGCAGATTTCCGTATATTGGTTGAGTAGTTCTGCTGTCATTTACTTGATGTTTAATCTGCCATTAAGTTGCTGACAGTCAAATGTTTAATCAAATTTTATTGGTTATATTAAGTCGATTAGCTCTCTCATTTTCAAGTGATTACATTAGAATTAAAGAAAGGTACTGATGAAACGTTTTATTCTATTATTGCTTACATTCGTCATTGCATCCAATACAATGGATGCCAAGTTCATAGACCTTTTGCCTCGTGCCAAGTTTGCGACAAAACTCGATGCCAAAGGGTTCAGGCTATCACGTGCCATACAGATAGCCGACGGTTCAAATACTCTCATCCTAAAAGATTTCTTCACTGAACATGGATGCACCATCAAGCCAAACGCCCGCGCGAAAGTGGTGGTGAACCTGACAGACCGCATAGAAGACACCGAAGACTACTATCTTGCAGGATATGAAAACGAGGCATACAGGCTGACCATTCACCCCAACACCATAGAAATAAAGGCGGTGTCGCCTGTCGGTGTCATCCGTGCGACGCAAACTCTCGAGATGCTGGCAGAGGGCTATGGCTCCACGCCATGCCTCGAAGCGGTTGACATTATCGACTATCCTGCTTTCAAACTACGAGGATTCATGCACGATGTGGGGAGGTCGTTCATCTCTATCGATGAGCTGAAGAAACAAATAAGGCTGCTCGCCCATTTCAAGGTGAATACTTTCCATTGGCATCTCACGGAGAACCAAGCTTGGAGATTTGAGGTAAAGGCTTTTCCACAACTCACTACCAGTAGTGTTATGCCCCGTTTTCCTGGACAATATTACACGCAACAGCAATGTCGCAACTTAGAAGGTTATGCGTTGCGTTACGGTGTGAAAGTCATTCCAGAGGTTGATATGCCTGGACACAGTGACGCCTTTGTACGAGCCATGGGACACAGTATGCAAACCGACCAAGGGGTGGCTGAACTGAAAGTCATCTTGAAAGAACTCGTAGAGTGCTTCCCACATACTCCATATATTCATATAGGTGGCGATGAGCAAACTATAACCTACCCAGACTTTTTGCAGACGATGACCAACTGGGTGAGGAAGCTTGGTAAGAAAGCCGTGGTATGGATACCCAATCAAGCAGGATTTGCACAAGTCGACATGGTTCAACTATGGAGTACCGCAGGAAGGTTAGTTGCGAACATCCCGAATATTGACTGTCGGTACAACTACATCAACCACTTCGATGTATTTGCTGACATCGTTGGTATTTACAAAAGTAATATTTACTACCAGCAAAAAGGGTCGCCAGAAGTGGCTGGCGAGATTTGTGCCACATGGAATGACCACAAGATAGAAGGCGAGCGCAATATCTTGAAGTATAACAATTTCTACGCCAGTGTCATCGCATCGGCATCAAGAGCATGGCAGGGCGGAGGCAAGCAATACATAGAACAAGGCGGAACAATGCTGCCCAATACTGGAGATGAGCTGGAAGACTTTAGCGATTGGGAGACACGGTTTCTCTTTCATAAGCACCATTGTCTGAGGAACGAGCCCATTCCCTATGTGCGGCAAACCAATGTGCGCTGGGCAATAGCAAGCTCGTTGTCGGACAACCAACCCATTGATGAGCAGGTGGTAACAGGGGCAGGTATCTATCTGAACCACACTTGGCAAAAAACGGTACCAGCCATATACGACGATAAAAACTCCAACGACACAGCCTATGTATGGACGTATGTGTACTCGCCAAAAAGACAAACAGCAGGAGCTTTGGTAGAGTTGCAAAACTACAGCAGATCAGAACAAGACGTAGCACCCGAAGATGGCAAGTGGGACAGAAGGGGGTCGGTGATATACTGGAACGACAAAGAATTACAACCACCACTTTGGACACATGCAGGGAAACGTATAGCTAACGAAACACCCATGGGCAACGAAAACCTAACTGCCAGACCACCGCTTATTTTGCAACTGCACAAGGGATGGAATAAGGTGGTGATGGTGTTGCCCAACACCGATGCAGACGGCATTAGACTTGATAAGTGGATGTTTACGTTTGTCATTACCAACAAGCAAGGCACTAAAGCTCTTCCTGGAATCAAATACGATCCTCACAAGGGTGGAAACACGGACAATCACTTGCTGCCTATACGCCACTGAGAGGATGTTAAGATGAAGTGTAGGAAATTTGTTCGATAGCCTTATACTTGAGGATTTTTCTTTGTTCTTTCGTATGTAATCCTTGCTCAATGGACTGCCGAGAAAAGAAGACTGCTTGTCTTCTCAATTGATTTTCTGCCCTTGATAGAACGTGTTAAAGGTGTCTTCGGCATAACCCTCACCTACGATTCTAAAGGAATTGGCACTGGCATCATTCACCTTACGGCCTAAGAAATAAACATCAAAAGAATCTTTGGCATAGCCATCTCCCAAATACTGAAAAGAATGGGTACTGCCTCCAGACATCTTCTCACCCATAAAATATACGTTGAAAGCGTCTTTGGCATAACCGCCACCCAAATCACGGAAACTATTTACAGAGGCGTCATATACTTTATGACCATTGAATAGTACTACATTTGACATAATTTTATATCCCCGTGAGAGGTAAAATGGCGAATCATAAGGACGGTAACCGTCATGAGGAGATATTCGTTTCAACCTAAACGAATAAGGGTCAACATATTTCAACACCTCGCCAAGATAATAAACATGGTTAGCATCCTTGGCATAGCCGTAGCCTAAGTCTACAAACGAGTAGGGGTCAGCGGTCAGCAAAGGAGTGCCACGGTAAAGTACAACATTTTCTACCACTTGATAATCGGTGTGTCGACGTTGCGAACTTACTTGAAGAGCAACCATGAGACATACCCCTGCAAGCAAAAACCGAAAAGAGGAATTAGAAGAGAAAATTTTGTTTGTCATAGGTTGTTTGAAATAAAATTTTAGAAAGAATGCCAATCAATAATGCTTGTTTTTGGAAAAACTGTTAAAACTGTTATCCCATTTTAGAAGACTGTTGGAGCACTTCATTCACTTTTTGAACGAGCCACTGTTGTTGTTCGGGGATCGTGAGATGACTGTTATCTAACTCTATTGCATCTTCTGCCTTACAAAGAGGGGACACTTGGCGATGCGAGTCGATATAATCACGTTCTTGCACATTCTTCAAAATGTCATCGTATTGAGCTGGCATTCCTTTTTGTTGCAACTCGTCAAATCGGCGTTGGGCACGAACTTCGGCAGAAGCTGTGACAAATATCTTCAGTTCGGCATCGGGAAAGACAACGGTTCCTATGTCGCGACCATCCATGACAATACCTTTATCTTTCCCCATTTGTTGCTGTTGTGCGACCAAGGCCGTTCGGACAAATGGGATAGCAGCAATCTTACTGACGTGTTCGCTCACACGCATAGAACGTATTTCTTGCTCTACACTTTCGTCGTTAAGGTAAGTATCGGGCTTTGAAGTCGCAGGATTCAACTTGAATGAGATGTGAATATTAGGCATGTGCTGTTGTAGCTCAGGCTCATTCACGGTACCATTGTCTAAAAACAAATGATGGCGCAGGGCGTAGAGAGTTACGGCACGATACATTGCACCAGTGTCTACGTAAATATAACCTAACTGGCGAGCCAAATCTTTCGCCATCGTACTTTTGCCACACGATGAGAAACCATCGATAGCTATCACAATTTTTTTCATATATAATTCATCAAATAACGGCTGATGCCAATGCCTCCCATAGACGATCTTGGGGTGGGAAAGGCGCTTCAACCACAATATTCTCTTTTGAAACGGGGTGCACAAAGGCAACACTACGAGCCAGCAAGCTAATGCTTCCATCGGGATTGCTCCGTTTGGCACCATATTTAAGGTCGCCTTTGATAGGACATCCCATATTTGCCAACTGGCATCTTATTTGGTGATGCCGCCCCGTCATCAATTGAACTTCTAACAAATGATAATGGTCTGAATGAGCAATCACTTTGTATTTCAATACTGCCTTTTTAGCATTTGGTGTCTCTTGCGAATGCGCATAGCTCTTGTTCTGTCGCTCGTTGCGCACCAGCCAATCGGTTAGCACACCTTCTTCCGCTGGTGGTGCCTCTTTGGTAATCGCCCAATAGGTTTTATGCACTTCACCATCTCTAAACATTTTATTCAGTCGCGTGAGTGCTTTAGAGGTTTTGGCAAAGACAACAAGCCCCCAAACAGGACGGTCCAAGCGATGTACCACTCCCAGAAAAACATTTCCTGGCTTTTGGTATTTCTCTTTGATGTACTGTTTTACGGTCTCTGATAACGGCAGGTCGCCCGTTTTGTCACCTTGGACGATTTCGCCACTACGTTTAGAGACAATAATGATGTGATTGTCTTCGTAAAGAGGGAGCATGGATTTTAAGTTTATGAGTTTCTGAGTTTTTAAGTTTTTAAGTTTATCAATTAGCTTTCATTTTGACAAGCTGTTTGAGGTATATCTAACGTCTTTAAGTTTTAAAGTTTATCAATTAGCTTTCATTTTGACAAGCTGTTTGAGGCATATCTTAGGTTTTCAATAAGCTTATCACCCTATTCAAAAAGCTAATCATTTAACTCAAGAACTTAAAAACTCAAAAACTCAAAAACTAACTGTTACATATTCATCCCCCCGTCAACCTGAATAACCTGGCCACTGATGTAGCTTGAAAGGTCGGAGGCTAAGAACAAGGCGCAACTGGCAATGTCTTCAACCGTTCCACCACGACGTAATGGAATCTTTGAAATCCACTCTTTGCGAATATTCTCAGGCAATGCCTGGGTCATCGCTGTATCGATAAAGCCCGGCGCAATGGCATTTGCACGTATTCCCTTGGGTCCCATTTCCTGTCCTACCGATTTAGCCAAAGCTATCATCCCAGCTTTAGAGGCAGCATAGTTAGCTTGTCCAGCGTTACCATGTACGCCCACTACCGATGCCATATTGATGATAGACCCTTGACGTTGACGCATCATAATAGGTACACATGCGTGTATAAAGTTGAACGCACTCTTTAGATTGACGTTGATAACAGCATCCCATTGTGCTTCGGTCATGCGCAACATCAGACCATCTTTGGTGATGCCAGCATTGTTCACCAATATATCAACAGAGCCAAAATCCTCTTTTATTTGCGCTACCAATTCAGCTGTATTGTTAAAATCTGCAGCATTGCCAGCATAGCCCTTTGCTTTGACACCCAAAGTAGATAATTCACGTTCTGTTTCCTTACCTCCACGTTCGTCATCAATAACTAAATCGGTAAAGGCGATATTCGCACCTTCTTGTGCAAAACGCATAGCAATGGCTTTTCCTATGCCACGTGCAGCCCCTGTAACGATGGCTGTCTTTCCTGTTAAAAGTCCCATATTTTTTAAGTGTATAATTAAAATTAATAGAATGATATCAAAAAAATATTGATGTTGTTTATTTAGAATTGTTCTTTCCCAAAGCTCCATAAACCATCTTCGCAACCAAAGGTTTGCTACTCTCTTCGGTAAGACCATGCCCCAGACGTCCATAAATGAAAGGAACTTCAAGTCCTTTTATACAATAATGTGTGATTTCAGCAATCAAATTCACATTATCAATATCGAAATCGCCATCTGATCTTCCCTGCGAGTACACTCTACGAAATAAGTCTATTTCGTCAGCGTCAAACTTCTTTCTTACCTTTTCTACCATCCAAATGTTACGAAAGAACTCGGCTCGCAAGTTACCATTCCGCACCACTGTCTCGCGGATCATGCTAAGATGCGTATAAATCAGTTCGATAATTTTGTCTTGCGGTGCAATCTTCTTAGTAGCAACCTCATCTAACTTGTCGCTCAACCGTTCAAGTTCCGACTCGATGACCGCATAGAATACTTCTTCTTTACTACTAAAATAGGTATAGAGCGTACGTCTTCCTTTTCCAGAGGTCATCGCAATGTCGTTCATCGTTGTATTGGCTACACCATTTTTAGCAAATAATTTGCGTGCTACATCTACCAATATTTGTCGCGTTTTTGAAATAGACATTCGTATTTCCTCCTTATTTTTATCGTTGCACATCAGTCGTACCATGTGCAAATGTATATTTTTTATTTGACCGATGCAAGCATATTTATCAAAAAAAAACGAGCACACTAAATATTTTATGGAAGATTTGAATTGATGAATAATTGCTTATTACAGATAGGAATTGCCAACTGTTATTGTCTTTTTGAGCATGTATTTTCAAATTAAGTATAAAAATATTTTGGTTTTAAAGAAAAAAGTCTTACCTTTGCAACCGCAAATGAGAAATAACATCGCGGAGTGGAGCAGTTGGTAGCTCGCCAGGCTCATAACCTGGAGGTCACATGTTCGAGTCATGTCTCCGCAACTTTTACGCTCGGAAGTCCTTTGTACAGGGGATTTCCGAGCGTTTGCAATAAAAAGGTCGGACGAATTTCGGACGATGTTTCGGGTCACATTGGTTGCGTGAGGCAAACTATGTAAAAGCATGTCTACTTTAGAAAATCTCTAACTCACCAGCAGGAAACAATAAGTGTTATACGAATAGGATGCTGCCAGCGTTCGCTGATAGTTGCTTCCACCTATCGGTTCGTTCTCATTGTCATCTCGTAGGTAAGAAGCACCACGGGAGTTGAGGCGCATAAGGTTTTTAAGGGAAAGACGTAATAAAATTTACTTTTATTCGTTCATTCAAAGATGACAAACGAGAATCGCAACAAAACCTATACCCATATCTTAAAATACACTGGTCTGTTTGGTGGTGTACAAGGTCTTGGCATCTTGGTAGGCATTGTTCGCAATAAGTTGGTGGCTCTTCTTCTCGGTGCCGAGGGTATGGGACTGATGTCGCTTTTCAATTCCACAACCAAACTGATTAGCGACTCCACTAATTTTGGATTAAGCATGAGTGCCGTTAGGGAACTGTCTGCAGCTTTCGAACAGCACGATGAGACCAACATGAGACGTTGTATTGACAGTGTGCGACTATGGAGCATGTTGACGGCTCTGTTGGGTATGGCGGTGTGCATGATGATAAGTCCTATACTCAGTCGGTGGGTCTTTGGCTGGGGCGACCACTCTTTGCATTTTGTTTTGTTGTCGATAGTGGTATTCCTAATGGCAGTGACGGGGGTAGAGTTAGCCATTTTGAAAGCCTTACGACAACTCAAGTCGTTGGCGAAAATCTCTTTTCTCAACATCGTAGGCGCATTGATTACCTCTATTCCATTGTTTTACTTCTGGCGTCAGGCAGCTATTGTTCCTTCACTCATCATTGTCGCTTTGACACAAATGCTGCTCACTATTTATTACTCTCATAAACAATACGCTATACATTTTAACTGGAGCAAAACTTTGTTGTTGCAGGGAAGTCCTATGCTCAAGATTGGAGTGGCTTTTGTGCTGGCAGGTATTTTGGGAAGCGGTGCCGATTTTCTGATACGTCGCTACCTTAATGTACTGGGGTCGGTAGAGACCGTTGGGCTGTTTAATGCAGCTTATATGATGACAATGACGTATGCGGGTTTGGTGTTTTCTGCCATGGAAACCGATTTCTTCCCACGCTTGTCGTCTATCAAGCACACAGGTGCGCTGTTGAACGAAACGGTCAACAGTCAGATAGAAGTGTCATTGTTGCTCATTTCGCCTATGTTGGTGGTGTTCATGGTAGGTGTACCAGTGTTGCTGCCGCTACTGTATAGTCGAGAGTTTGTGTCGCTTCAAGTCATGGTGCAGACCTTGGTGCTGGCGATGTATTGGCGAGCTGTCAAACTACCTATTGCTTACATTCCTTTGGCAAAAGGTAATTCAAGGCTGTACCTCCTCGTAGAGGCTATCTACGATGTTGTCCTGGTGCTGGCTGTCATTGCAGGATTCCACTATTATGAGTTATTAGGCGCTGGAATCGCTATCACCTTGGTATCAGCATTGGATTTTTTAATGCTATTTTATTTTATGCACACCACCTATCAATATAATATATCCACTTCGGTGTGGCAATATTTAGGCATCCAACTTATGTTTGGCTTGGTGGCTTACGGCTTGGTGTTGTCAACCCATGGCTTGGTGTATTGGGGTGGAGGCACTGTGCTTGTTCTGTTGAGTCTGTGGGTGTCATTACGCATATTGAGAAAAAAAACCGATTTATGGACACATCTAAAATTACGAGTATGGAAAAAATAGCATCATTTGCCATATTGGTGGCGGTTTATAATGGTAGCGAGTATCTGAAAAGATGCTTAGATTCGTTGCTGCAACAAACCCTCAAAGACATTCAAGTGATTTGTATAGACGACGGTTCTACGGACAATTCTTGGGAAATATTACAGTCGTATGCAGCTATAGACCAGCGAATTGAGATACTTCATCTAAGTCAAAACTATGGAATAGCACATGCACGCAATGAAGGAATTAAACATATCAACGCTCGTTACTCCACGATTTTAGATTGCGATGATACTTTTGCGCCCGATGCCTTAGAACAGGCTTTACACGTTTTTGAAAAGCATCCACAAGTAGACTGTGTGCTTTTCAAGCTCCTCACCCTTGGAGAAGACAATTCAACGGCGCAGGAATATGACATGGATTTTTTTGAAGAAAGGTCTGGATACGAGGCTTTCAAAGACAGCTTGACGTGGAAAATTCATGGCGTTTATGCTGCCAAAACTTCCCTTTTCAAACAATTCCCGTACGATGACACGTGTAAGACCTACAGTGATGACAACAGTACACGACTGCATTATTTGTTTTCTAAGCAAGTGAGTTGTTGTCGTGGAGAGAACTACTACCACTACAATCCCCACTCGGTAACACGTGCGATTAGTGGGAGCAGGTTTGATTATCTTCGTGCCAACGAAAGTATGAAGAAGCAGTTGATACAACTTAACGTAAGCGATGATGTTTTAACGATTTATGAAAATGTGCGCTGGCTGGTATTGATAGATTTATATTATTTTCATTATTCCTACAGAAAACAGCTTTCTGCCGAGGATTCTGCGATGGGCATGCGTGAACTTCATCGTATATGGAGTGGTATCGAGGTACACAGGTTATATAAAAGGTTAAAATATAAATTCGGGTATATGCCGCTACGCTTTTCATGGAGGATGTTCAGAATACAAGAAGAACTCTATTTTACCCTCAGGTCTATTTTTCGAAAAGGCATCCAGCAGACTAAGAATCAGTGAAATATCCCAAGCACTGGCATCAAAAGAGCTACCAAATAAGGTCTTCAAAGAATTTTCATATAAATGTTTTGCCCAATTCACATTATATTTATTACCTTTGTGAAGTTTTTAGAGCGCACTATAGTTATATAGATGTTAAGAACTATTCTATAGATTTCCCCTCATTGGGATTTGACAAAGAAAATCGAATATATGAAGCAGATTACAACAATTGGTATTTTAACTTCTGGTGGAGATGCTCCGGGTATGAATGCAGCCATACGTGCGGTAACGCGTGCTGGTATCTGTAATGGTTTTAAGATAAAAGGTATCTATAAAGGTTATGATGGATTGATAAACGATGAAATCAAAGATTTCACGACCGAAAATGTGAGCGGCATCATCATGTCTGGAGGTACTATCTTAAAAACAGCTCGTTCTTTGGAATTTTTAACACCCGAAGGAAGAAAGAAGGCTTATGAGAATATTCAGAAACATTCTATCGGTGCTTTGGTAGTAATAGGTGGTAATGGATCGTTGCGTGGTGCAATTGAATTTGCAAGAGAATATGACGTCCGTTGTATTGGGCTTCCTGGTACTATTGATAATGACCTCTATGGAACCGATTCTACCATCGGTTACGATACTACGTTGAATACCATTGTAGAGTGTGTAGACCGAATTCGGGACACAGCGCAGAGTCATGAGCGCATTTTCTTTGTTGAAGTAATTGGGCGCGATGCAGGATTTTTAGCTCAAAATAGTGCCATTGCTTCAGGTGCTGAAGCAGCTATTATTCCTGAAGACAGCACTGATGTAGACCAGCTGGGGCATTTCATGGAACGAGGTATTCGTAAATCTAAGCGTTCTTGCATTGTCATTGTCAGTGAGAGTCCAAAGTGTGGTGCATTGTATTATGCCGATCGTGTGAAAAAAGAGTTCCCTGGTTACGATGTACGTGTATCTATCTTAGGACATCTGCAGCGTGGAGGAAGACCATCGGCACATGATAGAATCTTAGCCAGCAGAACAGGCGTTGGCGCAGTAGAAGCCATTATGCAGGGACAGCGCAACATTATGATTGGTATTAAGAACAACGAAATAGATTATATACCATTGACCGAGGCTATTCGGAGCGATAAGCCCTTTGATAAAAAGCTCATCAAAGTACTCGACGAATTGAGTATCTAAAAAGGTAACCTAAGGTATGAGGTCTAAAATATGTTAATATAACAAACAGTTCTGTTAATATAATAATTGTACAAGTAAGCAATCAAAGTATTTTTGTATATTTGCACAGCTAAAGTTTTTTAATTTTTAGAAAATAGTTTCATATAAATATAAAAAAGTTATGTCACAAGTGAATGGACATATTTCCCAGATTATTGGACCTGTTATTGATGTTTATTTTGATACGAAAGGTCAAGATCCAGAGTCTGTCTTACCCAAAATATACGATGCGCTGATCGTAAAACGTGAAGATGGTAGCGATTTGGTGATTGAAACACAACAGCACATCGGCGAGGACACGGTTCGCTGTGTAGCCATGGATAACACAGACGGCTTGAGACGTGGCTTGGAAGTGATTGCAACAGGTAGTCCGATAACCATGCCATCAGGAGATCAAATTAAAGGCAGAATGATGAATGTGATAGGGGAAGCTATTGACGGAATGGAACAACTGTCGAAGGAGAATCCTTATCCAATTCATAGGCAACCACCTGTTTTTGAAGATTTATCCACGCATAAGGAAATGTTAGCCACTGGTATCAAAGTGATTGACTTGTTAGAGCCTTATATGAAAGGTGGAAAAATCGGTTTGTTCGGTGGTGCTGGTGTAGGAAAGACCGTCCTCATTATGGAGTTGATTAACAATATTGCGAAAGGACATAATGGCTATTCTGTGTTTGCAGGCGTTGGTGAACGAACCCGTGAAGGTAACGACTTGATTCGAGATATGATTGATTCAGGCGTTATTCGCTATGGCGAAAAATTTAAGAAAGCAATGGAAGAGGGCAAGTGGGATTTGTCTTTAGTTGACCCAGAAGAACTACAGAAGTCGCAAGCCACCTTGGTATATGGTCAAATGAACGAACCACCAGGTGCTCGTGCTTCGGTAGCCTTATCAGGTCTGACCGTTGCAGAAGAGTTTCGTGATAGAGGAGTTAATGGAGATGGACAAGGGGGAGATATCATGTTCTTTATTGATAATATCTTCCGTTTTACTCAAGCAGGTTCAGAAGTTTCTGCCTTATTAGGGCGTATGCCTTCTGCTGTAGGATACCAACCTACTTTAGCATCTGAAATGGGAACGATGCAAGAACGTATTACTTCTACTAAAAATGGGTCTATTACGTCTGTGCAAGCGGTATATGTTCCTGCGGATGACTTGACAGACCCTGCTCCTGCGACCACTTTTACACACTTGGATGCCACTACTGAACTCAGTAGAAAGATTACGGAGTTGGGTATTTATCCAGCTGTCGACCCATTAGGTTCGACTTCTCGTATTTTGGATCCATTGATTGTGGGCAAGGAACACTATAATTGTGCACAAAGAGTAAAACAGATACTCCAGCACTACCAAGAGTTACAGGACATTATCGCTATTTTGGGTATGGACGAATTGTCCGATGAAGATAAACAGATTGTGAATCGTGCACGCCGTGTACAGCGTTTCCTCTCACAACCCTTTACTGTTGCAGAGCAGTTTACAGGCTTAAAGGGAGTAATGGTTCCGATAGAAGATACCATTAAAGGATTTAATATGATTCTTGATGGTGAAGTAGATGATCTTCCAGAGCAAGCATTCATGAATGTAGGAACAATAGAAGATGCTATTGAGAAAGGTAAGAAGCTGCTTGCTGCAGCCAAAAGCTAACATATAGAAACTATAAAAGCGACCAACAATAATGCTTCGACTAAAAATTATATCTCCAGAAAAAAGAATCTTTGACGGTGAAGTTAATCGTGTAACTGTGCCAGGAACTCTTGGAGAGTTTGAAATTTTAGTGAATCATGCGCCCATCATCTCTTCTCTCGAGTCTGGAACGGTGAGCTACGAAATAGCGTCGGGAGAGCTTAAGCAGTTAGAAATAGAGAGTGGATTTGTTGAGGTACAAAAGAATGTAATTAGTTTATGTGTTGAACTATAGCCACAGAGGATGAATGATATTAAGCAAATTAAGAAACGTTACATGACACAAAGCTTCTTGCTGTTAACAGCATTAACTTTGATTGGTGTCTTGATAATGAAAATAGGGAAAGTTGACCATATGGTTACACCACTCATTGTGGGGTTGACTTTTGCCTTGATAATTGAATTGGCTGATATCTTAGTGTGGAGTAGGATTGCTCAAAAACAGGCAGACTATCTTCCAACATTCTTCATGGCAGTATCAAGTGTTAGAACGCTTGCAGCAATCGGAGTGATGTTTGTTTTCTTCCTTGTGATGGAGAGAGCGACCATTTTGGTATCATGTCTGACTTTCATGAGTTATTATTTGACTATTTTGATACATCACTCATTGTTCTTCATTGCTAAAAATAAGGCGCAATCAAGTGAAACTAAATGACACGATAACGTTGAATAAAGGATGAAAAAAATAAGAACGATACTCTTTTGCTTATCTTTATTACTGGCACCTATTCAATTAATGGCCAGTAATTCAGAGGGGGAGGCTTTGAATATTCCAGAGATTGTGCTGGAACATTTGTCCGATTCTTATGAATGGCACATTGCTACTTTTAAGGGTAAACATCTCAGCTTACCATTGCCTATTATTGTGAGGAGTGAAACGACAGGTGAATGGTATGTGGGTACGGCAAAGAATTTACCAAAACAGTTCTTTTTCGATGAAGAACATCATGGAAAAATTTACGAACATGTAGGCAACGGTGAAACTGCTCGTCCTATTGATTTAAGTATTACAAAGGTTGTTGTACAAATTTGGATTGTTGTTGTTGTCTTGATTTTGGTATTTTTAAGTTGTGCCAAATGGTATAAGAATGCCGATGAAAAAACGGAAACACCTAAAGGCTTTGTTGGAGTCATGGAGATGTTTGTGATGACGATACATGACGACTTGATTCGTCCCTCTGTAGGAGAAAAGAATTATCAACGTTTTGCCCCCTATCTATTAACGGTATTCTTTTTTATTTTAACTTGTAACCTCATAGGCTTAATTCCTATATTCCCCGGTGGTACTAATATTACGGGAAATATTAACATTACCTTGTTCTTAGCTGTTTGTTCGATGATAGCCATCAATTGCTTTGGTTCCAAAGAATACTGGAAAGACATTTTTTGGCCTCATGTACCACTGTTTCTAAAGGTACCCGTACCACTGATGCCTGTCATCGAATTGTTTGGAGTATTCACGAAGCCCTTTGCACTGATGATTCGTCTCTTTGCCAATATGATGGCAGGTCATGCCGTGATTCTTAGTTTTACCTGTGTCATCTTCTTAGGTTGGAACATGGGTGTAGGATATGGCTTAGGGTTGAATCTCTTTAGTGCGGTGATGCTTCTTTTCATGAATCTGTTGGAGGTGTTAGTTGCCTTTATTCAGGCTTATGTCTTTACGATGCTTAGTGCGGTGTTTATTGGATTAGCACATCCAGAACCAGAAACAACCATATAAACTTTCAAAGAATAGATTTCTAAAATTAATAACAATAAATAAACGAATTATGATGATTTCAACATTATTAGCAGCAGAAGGATTAGCACAGCTTGGCTGTGGAATTGGTGCAGGTATTGCAACAGTCGGTGCAGGTATTGGTATTGGTAGAATTGGTGGTAATGCCATGGATGCCATTGCTCGTCAACCAGAAGCAACAGGTAAGATTACATCAAACATGATTTTAACATCTGCCTTCATTGAGGGATGTGCGCTCTTCGCAATTGCAGCTTGTGCTTTCCTTATTAAATAATAAACTATCATAGAATGGAGAATTTACCATCAATATTAACTCCTGATCTTGGACTCCTCTTTTGGATGTTCTTGGCTTTTTTGGTGGTCTTTTTTGTACTTTCGAAATACGGTTTTCCTGTCATCATCAATATGGTGGAAAAACGTAAATCCTATATTGACGACAGTCTTCGTAAAGCACATGAGGCCTCTGAACGTTTAGCCAAAATTCAACAAGAAGGAGATGCAATTCTTCATGATGCTCGTGAAAAGCAAGCGGTTATGTTAAAAGAAGCTGCTGCTACTCGAGACTCTATTGTGGAGAAAGCACATGTGACGGCAAAGGATGAAAGTTCTCGTCTAATCAGTGAAGCACGAACAGAAATAGACATTGAGAAACAAAATGTCATTCGAGATATTCGTTCTCAGGTCGCTGAACTTTCTGTTCAAATAGCAGAAAAGGTTATTCGTGAAGAACTTGCTTCCAAAGATAGCCAGATGGAGTTGATTAACAAGTTACTGAATGATATATCGGTTGAAAAGAACCAAGCATAGAAGATAAGATGAACACAGGCGTAATATCTGTTAGATATGCTCGTGCATTGCTCAAATGTGCACTTGAAAAGCATGTAGAGGACAACGTATTTCAAGAGATGCTGGCACTCAGTCACAGCTATGCTCACATCTCTGATTTGAGGCAAACGATTGACAATCCCATGCTGCATCAAGATAAGAAGCAGGAACTGATTGAGTTGGCTTGTGGAACAAATCCCACACAGCTAACAAAAGATTTTATTCGCTTGGTGTTAAGTGCAGGACGAGAAAATATCTTGCAATACATTTTCACATCTTATATTACTTTGTATCGTCAACAGAAGCATATCATTAGCGGAAAATTGATTACTGCTACAGCTGTTACAGAAGATATCGAAAAGCGAATGGAAGCGGTGGTTCATAGCCAATCGAAAGGAACAATTAATTTCCAGTCAGAAGTAAATCCAGATATCATCGGTGGTTTCATCCTTGAATACGATTCGTATAGGATGGATGCCAGTGTACAAACAAAGCTTAACAAAATTCTGAAACAGCTAAAAAAATAATTTAAACAAAGCATAAAATGTCAGATAAAATAAAACCAAGTGAAGTATCAGAAGTACTACTTCAGCAGTTGAAATGCATTCAAACAGATTTGAAATTTGAAGAAGTAGGTACCGTTCTCAATGTGGGAGATGGTGTAGCCAGACTTTACGGATTGAGAAATGCTGAGGCCAATGAATTGTTGGAGTTTGAAAACGGTACGATGGCCATTGTGATGAACTTGGAGGAAGACAATGTAGGGTGCATCCTCTTAGGTCCTACATCCGGCATTAAGGAAGGTATGACAGCAAAACGCACCCACCGTATTGCCTCTATTCGTGTAAACGATTCTATGCTTGGACGCGTTATCAATCCACTGGGAGAGGCTATCGATGGGTTGGGAGAGCTTGATTTGACCGAAAGTTTCGAGATGCCTTTAGAGAGAAAGGCTCCTGGTGTTATTTATAGACAACCTGTAAAAGAACCACTTCAGACGGGTATCAAAGCCGTTGACTCGATGATTCCTATTGGACGTGGACAGAGAGAGCTGATTGTTGGTGACAGACAAACAGGAAAAACGGCTATTGCACTGGATACAATTATCAACCAAAAGAGTTTTTACGAGGAAGGAAAGCCCGTATATTGTGTCTACGTAGCGATAGGTCAAAAGGCATCCACTGTTGCCAATCTCGTTCAAATACTTAAAGAACACGGGGCTTTACCTTATACTATTGTAGTATCAGCTACAGCTGCTGACCCTGCAGCAATGCAATATTATGCGCCATTCGCAGGAGCTGCTATTGGTGAATACTTCCGCGATCGAGGCGAATCTGCATTGGTTGTTTATGATGACCTTTCTAAACAAGCCGTTGCCTACCGTGAAATCTCATTGATATTGCGTCGCCCTTCAGGGCGTGAAGCTTATCCAGGAGACGTGTTCTATCTTCACTCACGCTTATTGGAAAGAGCTGCTCGTATCAATGACCAGCAAGAAGTTGCTGAAATGATGAACGATTTGCCAGAATCTCTGAAAGGACATGTCAAAGGAGGAGGTTCGTTGACGGCACTGCCTATTATAGAAACACAGGCTGGTGACGTTTCTGCTTACATTCCAACCAACGTCATTTCGATTACCGACGGACAGATTTATTTGGAAAGTAACCTGTTTAACCAAGGATTCCGACCTGCTATTAATGTAGGAATTTCGGTTTCTCGTGTGGGTGGTAGTGCTCAAATCAAGAGTATGAAGAAAGTGGCAGGAACATTGAAGATTGACATGGCGCAATACAGAGAGTTAGAGGCTTTCTCTAAATTCTCGAGTGATATGGATTCTGTCACAGCAATGACATTGGATAGAGGTCGTAAAAACAACCAACTTTTGATACAGCCGCAGTATAGTCCCATGCCTATAGGCGAGCAAGTTGCCATTATGTACTGTGGTGTAAATGGCTTATTTGCTGACGTTCCAATTGATAGCGTTCGTGAATGTCAAGACACTTTCTTGGAAACAATGAGGACAAAATATGCCGATGTATTGAAAACTTTAGCCTCAGGTCAATTAACAGACGAAGCCATTGAAACGATAAAATCGACAATGGCTGATGTGACTGCACAGTATCAAGCTTCATAATTATGCCATCACTCAAAGAAATTAAAACCCGCATTGCCAGTGTAAAGAACACAAGGAAGATTACGAGTGCCATGAAAATGGTTTCGTCGAGTAAGCTTCATCATGCACAAATTCAAATAGAGAACATGCTTCCATACGAAAATATGTTGGAACATATTCTTAAATCATTCTTGGCTTCGACACCCGAAAATGATACCATTTTTGATAAAAAGCGTTCAGAAATTAAAAAAGTCGCTTTGGTTGTTTTTGCATCGAATAGCAGTTTGTGCGGTAGTTTTAATGGCAATGTTCTGAAACTCATGATGCAGGTTATCGAAGAGTATCGCCACTTGGGAAAAGATAATATTGTAATCTATCCCATTGGTAGGAAAGTTTTTGATAAAGTAAAGAAGTTAGGATTTACACCTGCAGGAAACTTTAATCATTTGGCGGACAAACCGAATGCCCACGAGTGTCAACAGGTAGCTCGTGAAATCACAAAGAAGTTTGCGCAAGGAGAGCTTGATCAAGTAGAGATTATTTATCATCACTTCAAGAGTGCAGGAACACAAATTCTAAAACGCAAGACATTCTTACCCATCGATTTAAGTACAGAAGTGGGTGTGGATAATGATCGTGACTTGTCTTCGGATCTTGCAACCGCTAAAGCGCAAGAATACTTGCGAAAGAATAAAAAGACTGTGAGCAAGAAGGCTGCAGAAGAAGCAAAGCCATTGAATGATAATTTTATTGTTGAGCCAGATATTAGAACTGTGTTAAGTTCATTAATTCCCAAGCAGTTGCATCTCATGTTTTATACCGCCTTGTTAGATAGTGTTGCCAGTGAACATGCAGCCCGAATGGTGGCAATGCAAACAGCAACAGACAACGCTGATGAGTTGCTAAGCTCCTTAAACTTACAGTTGAATAAGAGTAGACAGCAAGCGATTACCAATGAGTTGCTTGATATTGTTGGTGGCTCGATAAATAATTAGTTATCAATAGGAGAGAGGTAATGAGTGCGTGGGGAAAGCACCTACTCCTATTTTAGGTTTCCCATAAAGATCATATCAGACTGAATAACAAAGTAAGATATGGTCTTTTTTTTATGTCCTCCTTCGTGGCATAACCGAGATTGAAGACTTATGGTTGACGATATTGTGAGTTTTCAGCTGGTAATACATTAAGTAACAGCAAGCTGCAACCATGTACTTAAAAGCGAACAAAGAAGGCTTATCAATCTATTAGATTAGAATAGCAGAAGAACTCAAAAAGGGAAATCGTATCCTTTTACTATATCCAAGAAGCGGAAGATGAGGGATTCAAACCCCCGATACCCAAAAAGGGTATACCGGATTTCGAGTCCAGCGCATTCGGTCACTCTGCCAATCTTCCTAATTTGCCTTGCAAAAGTAAACATAATTCTGCAATCTCCAAAATTTTAGACCATTTAATTCTTTGGGAACAATTCAACGCCAATGCGCAGCTATGTTTGTATGGATAAGAATAAGCGTCCTCCAACATTACCTCAAAAACTTACTTTCTTTTTGTTCTTGTCTTTTTGCCACACGATAATAATAAGTTTTTTTTGTTAGTTAGAATCTTTGGTTATTTTCAGAAAATATTTTACAACACCCCTTGCATAGCTGCGATATTTTCAACGACCTTCCTCCTTCGTTCAAAATATTGAAATTATGAGCACTTTTCATAAAGTGTTGTATTTCAATATGATATTTAAGTTTGGGAGAAATTTGGCTCCTCAAATAGTCTTTTTTTTCTTGAAATGCATCACTTCAATGCGACTATTAACATGCTTCAAGCACCTTAAGTCGTGTTAATAGTGCCCTTATAACATGCTTTCAATCGCCTTAACTCAGTGCTATAGGACAGAAAATAAGTTTTCTTT
>NZ_HG417103.1:0-20824 GCF_000455445.1 Hoylesella timonensis 4401737 = DSM 22865 = JCM 15640
GCTAAGCGTGTCATCGACAGGTTCCATGTACAGAAGTTAGCATGCGATGCCGTACAGGAGTTGCGCATCAAACATCGCTGGGATGCCATACAGCAGGCAAACGACGAGATGGAGGAAGCTAAACTCTGCGACAAGCCATACAAACCATACAGATACGCCAACGGAGATACAGGAAAGGAGCTTCTCGCCAGGTCAAGATATCTACTCTTCAAGTCCGCTAACAAATGGACTGAGCGGCAGAAACTGCGTGCTAAAATTCTTTTTGAACAATATCCAGACATCCAAAAGGCATACGGACTGTGCCACTCACTGCGCATGATCTTCGCCAAGAACACCATCAAGGATGCAGCCAGGCTCTCCATGGCACGGTGGTACAATAAAGTTGAAGAGGCAGACTTCCATTCATTCAATGTGATTGCTGCCACATTCTACGAGCATTATGATGAGATATTGAACTTCTATAACAACAGATCTTCGAATGCCATGGCAGAATCGTTCAATGCCAAAATTAAACTTTTCCGAGCCAATCTAAGAGGAGTGGCAGACAAGAAGTTCTTTTTATTCAGAATTGCAAAACTATATGCCTATCCCCATTGATTTTCTACTGAGCCAAAATTACAAGACAAACACAAGGAATGCCGTTATGAAGATATCACAACTTTCGAGAGTACAAGACAAAAAAAATCCCTGCAATCTCGAAAGATTACAAGGAAACACCCCTTGTGGGCGTTGACGGATTCGAACCGCCGACCCTCTGCTTGTAAGGCAGATGCTCTAAACCAGCTGAGCTAAACGCCCTTACTATTTGTAAGCGGATGCAAAGGTATGCCATTTTTAGATAACTACCAAACTTTTGGAGATATTTTTTGTTGTACACCCTATTTTTCTGTATCTTTGTAGCACAATAACATAAAATATAAAAGAGAATGAAAGAAAAAGTAGTTAGCGGAATACGTCCTACAGGATTTTTGCACTTAGGCAATTATTTCGGCGCAGTAAAAAGTTTCATAGAGATGCAAAACAGTTATGACTGTATGTTCTTTATTGCAGACTGGCACTCATTAACCACTCGCCCAAAGCCTGAGGATATACAGAAAAGTGCACGCGTAATTCTTGCTGAATACTTAGCTTGTGGTATCGACCCTGACAAAGCACCTATCTATATACAGAGTGATGTAAAAGAAACTTTGGAGTTGTACTTATACCTCAACATGAACACCTATATTGGCGAACTGGGACGTGTGACAACGTTTAAGGAGAAAGCCAGAAAGCAACCCGACAACGTCAATGCTGGTTTGTTTACTTACCCCACTCTGATGGCAGCAGACATTCTACAGCATCGCGCAAAGAAAGTGCCCGTGGGCAAAGATCAAGAACAAAACATGGAAATGGCTCGAAAATGTGCTGCACGTTTCAACCGCATTTATGGTGTTGAGTTCTTCCCTGAGCCTGAGAATTTCTACTTTAACGCACAAGCCTTGAAAATACCAGGGTTGGACGGAAGTGGAAAAATGGGAAAAAGCGAGGGCAATTGTATCTATTTGCATGATGATGACAAGACGATAACCAAGAAGGTGATGAAAGCCGTTACCGACAATGGACCACAGGCTATCAACAGCGAAAAGCCAGAAGTGATAGAGAATTTGTTTACATTCTTGAAAATAGCTTCCACACAAGAAACCTATGATTATTTTAATGAGAAATGGAACGACTGTTCCATACGTTATGGCGACTTAAAAAAGCAAATTGCGACAGACCTCTGTGCTGTGATATCGCCTATCCGTGAGAAAATTCAGGAATATATGGGGAATGCAGAACTGCTCGATAAGATTGCAAGAGAAGGAGCTGACAGAGCCAGAGAGAGTGCAAGTGCAACCTTACAAGAGGTGAGAAGTATTATCGGTTTCAGAAAATAAGAAATAGCACACAAGCGTTAGCAACTGCTTCGCTGCAATAATAAACCTATAACGAGAGAGGGGATTCATGGTTAGCATGAGTCCCCATTTTTGTTTGACAATAGCAGTGCCCTGACAGTATTATCAACAGCAAATACTACAAACACTGGATGCCCAAATAATATCAACATTGTACCACTCGAAGGCTCTCAATACGTACGAAACACAACGCATGCGTAGGCTTTAAGATGATTGCCGAATCGGAAGGTAGAAGTAAGAAAGTATCCTGTTTGTAAAAAACAATTCGTAAAGAACATTATTATACAAAGGTCACGCTACCAGCTTACGAATAGTCTCTACACAAAATAAGGGTGAGCCATTACAGCACACCCTTATTTATTGTTTGGTTTAAAAATCTTTGCTAATTACGCTTATTCGGTAATCTTAACAGTAGCACGACGGTTGAACGAGATTGGAGAAAGCTCATCAACACCACCATTACCCTTTGTAGAGATGTTGTCACGGCTTACACCCATCTTAACGAGTTCGTTAGCAACGGTCTTAGCACGCTCTTCAGACAACCACTGGTTGTGTGCTGGCTTACCTGTTGCGCTATCAGCATAACCATTAACTTCCAACTTGCAGTTGTTCTCCTTAGCATACTTAGCAACAGCCTGTACGTTTACGAGATCCTTCTGAGAAGCGATGTTTGTCTTGTTGAGATTGAAGAATACAGAAACTGGAGTAGTAACAAATTCCTTCACAGCAGGTGTCTCTACTGGCTTTTGGTTAGCCAACATATCCTTCAAACGTGCATTTTCAGCATTAGCGTCATTGAGCTGTGCATTCAAAGCATCAATTTGTGACTGAGACAAAGCCTTGATAGCGTCAACATCAGGAGTCTTATCCCAAGATGCCTTACCCAAGTTGAATGTCAAGCCAAGTTCTGCATAAAGATTGTTGTCGTGTGATTCCCAACCACGTGTAGCAATAGTAGTTTCATTACCACCATCGATATCAGTTTCCAAACGATTCCAACCAGCCTCTAAATGAAGAGAAACATGTTGACCCAAGCGGAATGTATTCAAGATACCTGCGCTTAAGTCCATAGCATACAAGTTGTGTGTCATTGTGCGACCAAAGCCTGCACCTGCAAATGGGATGAAGTTCCAAACACGATTTGGATTATAACCACAAAGCATATTGCTCAAATTGAACAATGCATGCTCGTTCAAAACCCAATATTTGTTGTCATCTCCAACAGGTTTACCTGCCTTGTCAGCATACACGGTCTTACCCCATACTCCTTGAATCTTTGTACGAAGACCAAGTCCTGGTGTAAACCATTTACCTACAGCAAGAGCAACACCTGGTTTAGCACGGAAGTCTTTTAACGGACTTCTATCCAAACCATGTCCATGCTCTTCACTTGAATACCAAGCATTCCAATTTCCACCCACCTGGATAAACCAGTTGCTCCAGAATGAATTGGTTGCTACACTGTACTTCAGTACAGGATCTGCGTCTTGTGCCATTGAGCACATTGAGACACCGGCAAATGCCAATACAATCAATAATTTTCTCATAACCTTTATTTATTAAACAATTAAAATTTGACTTTATACTATTGGCACCAAGTGCCTTGTCGGGAACAAAGATAATAATAAAAATTAAATGTTATCACTTTTTCCTCATAAATTAGTAATTTTAATGAAAAAAAACAACGATTTTAGCGTTTATCCTTTTATTTTTAACGTTACGAGTCTAATAATAGCTCTATTTTCTCTTGTTTGAGGATGTGTAAAATAGATTTACCATCGGGTGTATAATTTACATTTTGACAACCAAACAAGCTATTGATGAGATTTTCCATTTCCTCATTGTTCAACACTTGTCCAGTCGGAATGGCTGCGTGTTTAGCTAAACTCAACGCCAATGCTTGATGAATTTCATGGACAGCATTGGAATCTTTTTCTAACGCAGAGGAAAGCATGTCGTGAACGAGTTGCACCATATTCAATCCTTCAATTCCAGCAGGAACAGACTGAATGGCATAATCGCTATTTCCCATCGAGGTGAACTCAAAACCCATGGCGGTAAAATCGGGCAACATCTTTGGGAAAATGATTTGCTCTGCTGGGCTTAGCTGGATTAACTCTGGGAACAGTACTTTCTGGGCGTACTCTTTTCCCTCTTTCATCTGTTGCAAGTAGCGCTCATATAAAATCCTGACATGCGCTCGATGCTGGTCAATAATCATTAAGCCAGATTTGACAGCGGTCATTAAATATTGCCCCTTGTACTGATAATGTACAGGAGATTTTTCTTCAATCAAAGAATTTTGAACGTTTTGTTGTATCCCATCTGAATTGAACAAAGCAATATTTTCAGGGGTTTGTTCAAGTCCTTCATACAGTTTCTCCCAATCTGACGACGCATGAGGAGATGGCATCGGAGTCTGTTGGAAAGGATTGTAATTTGGATTTGTCTGTATGTGAGGAGCAACAGTAGCATCACGTTGACCACTATATACAGGTATGTCGGGCTGTCCCTCATTATTAAATTCGATCGAAGGTACTTCTTTGAATAAGCCGACAGCCTCTCTTACTGCAGCAAAAACAATTTGAAAAATAGCTTGTTCATTCTCAAATTTGATTTCTGTTTTGGTAGGATGAATGTTGACATCTATCTCTTGAGGATTGAGTTCAAAATAGATAAAATAGGAAACTTGATCGCCTTGAGGTATCAAACGCTCAAAGGCATTGAGAACCGCTTTATGAAAATAGGGATGTCGCATATACCGTCCATTCACAAAGAAATACTGCTGTACTCCTTTCTTCTTGGAAGATTCTGGCTTCCCTACAAAACCAGAAATTTTACACATGGTAGTGTCAACCGAAACAGGTAGCAAATCTTGGTTGATACGCTTCCCAAAAATATCAACAATACGTTGTCTTAAAACGCAGGGACGTAAATTCAGGAGTTCAGTACCATTACTATGTAAGGTGAACGCTATCTGCGGATACACTAAAGCGATACGCTGGAAAGCAGTCACAATGTGCTTGAGTTCGGTCGTATTTGACTTTAGAAAGCGACGACGTGCTGGAACATTATAAAATAAATTTTGAACTAAGAAATTGCTACCCGTAGGACAAGCACACGGTTCCTGTCCTTTGACTTTAGAGCCAGCAATCGTCAAAGAAGTTCCCAAGTCGTCATCTTCACGACGTGTCTTTAACTCAATTTGAGCGACAGCAGCGATAGAGGCTAAAGCTTCACCACGAAATCCCATCGTCTGAAGAGCAAACAAATCCTCGGCTTGACGAATTTTAGAAGTAGCATGGCGTTCAAATGCCAAACGTGCATCTGTGCCAGACATCCCCTTCCCATTATCAATCACTTGAATAGAGGTACGACCAGCTTCAACGACCAGTACATCAATAGCTGAAGCGCCTGCATCTACCGCATTCTCTACAAGTTCCTTAATGACACTTGCGGGACGTTGTATCACTTCACCTGCTGCTATTTGATTAGCAACGACATCTGGTAAAAGTTGTATGATATCTTTCATTCGTGTTATTGAAATTAGAAGTGAACAGGGGTTATCGAAACGGTAGTCACGAACAACAGCAAGGCTACAAGTATCACCAAACAGAACAAACCCACCAAGAGGAATGTGAAATGAGAGGATTGTTTTTGTCTCGGTGACTTCCGAAACAAGCCTTTTATCGAAGAGGGAGAACTACACGATGAGTTACGCTCACTCTTCTTATCTGTCGTCATGGCACGCTGTTGGATTTCTTTTAGCCGTTCTTTTCTTTCATCCACATAAAGGTAGTGATGCTGAAAGCCTCGAGGCTTTGGCGATTGAAACATGCTCATGGCTTTTCCTCCTTCACTTGACGTAACTTCTGTAAAGGTGCTTCCATGCGTGGTCTATATTTGAGCTCTGTTCCTTGGCTCTTTCCCTTCCAAACAAAGACATCATCTTTGCTCTTCGGACGGATGTCATCGTGCCATGCGAAAACAGGCAATTTGAGTTTTGCTGGTGGAATTTGCGACATCGGATACGTGGTACCAACCGCTTTGGGTGTCCATATCCTTTCTAATTGTCGTTGACCAGCAAAATACATTTTCATGGTATCTGTCTCCAAATAATTCATCATCACCAAAGAACTATCTTTGTCGTCCATGGGATAGAAAATAGACATCACATTACTAATTGCCAATGCGCGCCTAATTTGACCGTCTGTAAAGTACGCATGCATCTCCTTAGCAGATAGCTGATTATAATGTTCTTCCGCATCTGCTTTCTCTACTGATAAAGCCTGTCCAAACACATGCGCCTCCCTAACGGTGCTGTCATTCATAAATAATTGAATGTACTCTCCCAACAACTGTCTATTATTATTCCATACAATCGGATCTTGATACATATTTAAGCACGAATCCCTTGTACTAAAGACCAACGAATCGCACACGGCTTGCAAGTCATTCCGATAGACACTGACTTTGTGATAAGCATGCACTTGGCGATACATGGAGTCCGTATCAAGATGAAAGCTAAACAACTTGAGCGTATCGCCATGAAGATATAAAGTATCTTTCCGTGAAAAATCTGTGACTAATGCTTTGTTCGTCGCATATCCATAGCCTGTCTTTTCGTTGTATTCAAGATAATTGCCCCGCAAAGAGTTTTTATTTTTACGGTCGACAAAAATGACATCACCATATCCATTACTCTGTCCAGACTTACTATCATAATATAAGGTGTCGCCCGTAATTGTCTTGTCTCCAACAACAATCGTTGAACGTCCATAGAGTTGCGCCTTATCTGTTTTGGTATGAAAGATTGCATCTTTTGTCTCAGTGACACTCGACTTCGTGGTTATCTTCGAGGGTCCCAACACATGGGCTATCGATTTTTGCGTGTCATAGTGAAGCGTGTCTGTGGTCACCAACCTGTTCTCACTTCTCAATTTTACGTGATAGTAGAACACAGCCTGACGAGTTTCAGTGTTATACTCACCCCAATCAGCCACCAAACGGTCTTTCCCATCAATCAAGGTTCCGCCTTCATAGAAATAGGCAGTCTGATAAAGTCGGTCGTAATCCAAACTGTCTGTTAACAAAGTCTGTCGTCGATGTTTTAACACTACGTTTTTTCTGGCACGCATCATCTGTTCTTGTCCATCGTAATCAGCTCGTTCTGCTGTTAACGACAAAGTGTCGCCTTGGACAAATCGAACATGCCCAAAAGCTTTCATTGAATTGTCTGCCTCATAAAAGTAAGCGCTGTCACAAGTTAATCGCGCTCCCTGATGGCGAAAGGAAACTTTACCTTTTAAAATCTGCGCTTCTGGATTTGGTCCATACATATCATAGCTCAATTCATCCGCATGCAAGAGTTCGACGCGATTGGATTTCTTCGCTTTCTTTTTTTGATGACGCTGTGCTGGTAGCGATTGTACCATACAAAGTCCAAACAGGCATAGAGTCATGATGAACGTGAATCTATGCCCGCTTTTCAAAAATGATATAATCATTTGATGTGTCATTTTACCCAACCCTCATATTCATACTCACCATTTTTATAGCGGTCTTTCATACGAACATAGGTTTGCTTGATTTTATTGACCACCCAGTTGTGTATGAACTTCTGTCTCTCCTTAGCGAGTACAATATTCTTCATTACCTGATAATCTTCCGTTATCGTTGCTCGGTGACCTTCAACGCGATTGCGCAACCTTACAATGGCACAAACCGTTTTACCACGTTTATCAATCATCCTAAAAGCTGGTGAGACATCGCCTACTTTCATCCCCTCGATTTGTCTTGCCACTTCTGTTGGCAAATCCTTCATCTGAAAGCGTGAACTTAAATTCCCTGTTTGCATATCTACAAAGGACATCAGTCCTCTATTGTTACGCGTATCCTTATCATCTGAAATATAAGTGGCAGTCTCACCAAACGACAAAGACGGAGCATGCTGGTCGGAAGACAATCTAAACGTGTCGGCACGCAGCTCCGTAGCCACAGAGTCAAGACGCACCAAAACCTTATGGATTTCTTCGTCAGATACCTTTGGTTTTAACAAGATATGGCGTACCTTGATTTTATCGCCACGCTTGTCTATCAACTGAATGATATGATAGCCAAACTCTGTCTCCACAATCTTAGAAATCTTCTTTGGATCCGTCAAATTAAAGGCTACATTTGCGAAGTCAGGATCTAACATCCCTCGTCCCATGTAATCCATCTCGCCACCTTGTCGTGCAGAGCCTGGGTCTTCAGAATATAAGCGAGCCAATGTAGCAAAAGAGGTTTCTCCCGAAGTGACACGATTGGTAAAATTACGCAATTCATTTTTCACACGGTTAATCTCCTCTGGCAGAATCTTTGGCTTTCTGGTAATAATCTCTACTTCTACTTCTGTTGGAACAAATGGAATACTGTCAGCTGGCAGGTCCTTAAAGTACGCACGAACATCTGAGGGTGTTACTTTTACATCCTGTACCAGTTTTTCCTGCATATTCTGTACCAACAAGTTATTTCTGAAATCATCACGCAATTGTGAACGCATTTGCGAAATAGTCTGTCCTCGATAAGCTTCCAAGCGTTCTGCTGAACCGCCAGCCATTTCTATCCAGCGATTAATCTGTCTTTCGATGCTTGCAGTTACTTGCGCCTCAGGAATCTCAACTGAATCGAGTTCAGCTTGATGCAAGAAAAGTTTTTGAACAGCAATATGCTCAGGAATCGAGTAATCTGGATTCCCTTTGAACTTGATACCCTCTGCCTCCGATTGTAAACGTGTCATCTCTACATCTGACTTCATGATTGGTTCATCTCCGACCACCCATATCACTTCATCAATCACACTGTTTTCAGGCATTTGCGAAGTATTCGCCTTTATAGAATCCGTCTGGGGCTTCGCTAATTGGCGGTTGCGAGGACGAGCACTCATACTCACAACTATCAACAGTGCGATAAGTCCACAAACTATTTTAATTTCTTTCTTCATTCTTCCTTTACGTATAGATAATCAAAATCATTAACATATTATGGGTGCTGATTCACTGTTGCAAGTATGTCACGACGAACAGATATAGGATATTTCCTACGCAATCGTTGAACCCATTGTTTCTCTAATTCTTCTTGGTAATCTGCTACAACCTGCGCCTCCACATCTTGATAGCTTTGGGGCTTTTTCAGCTTTTTGCCATAAGTTGCCGCATAGGGAAAGTCTGTAAGCGGCTTTACCTGACCTTTCTTCTTAAACACTTGACAATCCACCAATGGATGATCTCCTCTCCTAAAGATATTTTTATCTACAGAGACGCGAATGGTACTGTCTTGGTTGAAAGTTTGCTGTATCACCTTCGTCCACTCTTCAAATGGAACATGTCTTACGGCTTTCCTCACCGCTTTTGTATCTTTCTTATTTTTTGTATAATAAGCAATGCCTTTGAATCTCGGTTGTTCCCACTTGTATTTCTTTCTATTTTGACGAAAGTACTCCTTCAATGCCTGTGCATTGTTTTGTGCTTTTGAAAAAATTTCGCGTGTCATTACTTCAAACAGCAACAAACCATCATGATATTCTTTTATGAGATACTTGAGTTGTGGATTCTTAGCTACCAGCTCTTTACGCTTTTGAGCAAGAATATCATCCTCCGTCACACCAGAACCAGCATGCTCAATCGCTGTCTGTATCTTCTTTGAAATGAGTTGGTCACGGATGCTACGCTGTTCAATAAACTGAAGTATCTCTGTCTTTAGAGAATCGTAAGGAAAAAACGAACGCTTGTCTTTCAATAAGATAATATGGTAACCTGCTGGCGTTTGTACAGGCTTACTTAACTCACCTTTTTTCATTGAAAAGATGGCTTTATCAAACTCTTCCAAAGTTTGTCCTCGCTCTAACCAAGGTAATTCTCCACCGCGAGATGCAGATGCACGGTCATCAGATACTCGTTTGGCTAACTCCCCGAAGTTTGCCCCTTTACATAAGGCACGATATACCGAATCGGCACGCTGTTCAGCAATACGCCTATCTGCTTCTCCTGCTGTTTGCTTGAGAGCAATAAGAATATGTGAGACCTTCACCAATCCCCCTGAAGCATTGACACGATTGGCTGCTTGCTGATAAATCTCGTGCGCTTTCTGCTCCACATCAGCATCCGTAATCATTGTCGGTTTGATTTGTGCGTCACGATACATCGCAAACTCCTTTTTGAAGCTGCTAAGCGTGTCTAATCTTGCTTCTTCGGCTGCAATAACCTTTAGTTGATAATTGATAAATAAGTCGACATATTCGTCCACACTTTTTTTATCAATAACTCCTTCTGCATTGTTCTTGTTATACGAGTACTCGAACTCAGAGCGATGAATATTCTTTCCATTGATAGTCATCAATATGGGATCATCTTGCTGAGCCAACACAAGGCTACAGCAAGCAAGCATCACCGCTAAAAGGATATTTTTCATTTTCATCATTCGTTCGAGCTAAATGAGGAAAGCACACTCACACGGGAGTTACCTTTCTTATAATTCGTGAGGACTATAGTTAGGAGCCTCACTGGTAATCGTAATATCATGCGGATGACTTTCTAACACACCGGCATTCGTAATGCGAACAAACTTGGCATCATGAAGGTCTTGTATTGTTTTAGCACCGCAGTATCCCATTCCTGATCGGAGGCCTCCCATCAGTTGATACACAATCTCTTGTACTGTCCCTTTATATGGAACACGGCCTGCAATGCCTTCTGGTACCAACTTCTTTGCGTCAGTCGTATCGCTCTGGAAATAACGGTCTCTTGAACCATTCTTTTGTTCCATTGCCTCTAAGCTACCCATTCCTCGATAGCTCTTGAACTTACGTCCATTAAAAATAATGGTCTCACCAGGACTCTCTTCTGTCCCTGCAACCAATGAACCAACCATGACAGAGCTACCTCCTGCTGCCAATGCTTTGACAATATCACCAGAATAGCGCAAGCCTCCGTCAGCAATCAATGGCACCCCTGTGTCTTTTAAAGCGGCATAGACGTCGTAAACGGCGGACAGTTGTGGCACACCTACTCCCGCTACCACACGTGTCGTACAGATAGAACCGGGACCGATACCAACCTTCACGGCATCAGCGCCATTATCCACCAACATTTTTGCAGCTTCACCAGTGGCTACATTTCCTACAACGATATCAACATGAGGGAAGGAAGACTTTGCTTCTCGCAATTTTTCAACAACTCCTTTGGAATGACCATGAGCCGTATCAATCACCACAGCATCTGCTCCTGCCTGAACCAAAGCATTTAAGCGCTCCATGGTATCAAGTGTAACGCCAACACCTGCTGCAACTCGAAGACGTCCCTTCTCATCTTTACAAGCCATTGGTTTATCTTTCGCTTTCGTGATATCCTTATAAGTAATCAGTCCCACTAACTTATTTTGATTGTCCACCACAGGGAGCTTCTCTATTTTATGCTCTTGCAATATTTGTGCAGCATCACTTAGATTAGTCTTCACGTGCGTGGTTACCAGATTCTCGCTGGTCATCACTTCATCAATCGTTTTATCCAAACGACGCTCAAAACGCAAATCGCGGTTGGTAACAATTCCTACCAAATGATTTTCGTCGTCTACAACGGGGATACCTCCAATATGGTAATCACGCATCATGTTCAGTGCGTGTTGCACCGTACTGCCTCGTCGAATCGTTACAGGGTCATAAATCATTCCGTTCTCTGCACGCTTCACAATTGCCACTTGATGAGCTTGTTCGTCAATAGACATATTCTTATGAATCACACCAATACCACCTTCACGTGCAATTGCAATCGCCATTGCCGATTCGGTAACGGTGTCCATAGCAGCTGTTACGTAAGGTACATTCAAATCAATGTGACGTGAGAACTTGGTTTTCAACTCAACCTCTTTGGGTAAAACTTCAGAATAAGCAGGGATTAACAGGACGTCATCGAAAGTAAGACCGTCCATCACAATTTTATCTGCAACAAATAATGACATATTGGGTACCTTTTATAAAATTTATTGCGTGCAAATTTAACAATAAAAAATCATATCAGTCGTCATTTTTCCGTTTTTCTCAAGCATTTAATTGTATTTAACTCGTTTGCCCGACGAACCCTATGATTCGTCGGAGAGATAAATAGAAAAGTCACAACTGGTGCACAAGCACTCTAATTGGCTAACTCCGAAATAAATTTAATACGTACAAGTCGCAACTCGTCCTCACTATATTGGTCGCCCAGCTCTTCCATCGCAACTTTCAAACCATCTGTTTCGCTCTCCATAAAGTAATCGTAGAGATCGTCCACATGGTCTTCGTCCATGACATCTTCCAAGAAATAATCGATGTTGAGCTTTGTGCCACTATAGACAATTGCTTCCAATTCGTCTAACAATTCATCAAAGTCTAAGCCCAAAGCATTCGCAATATCATCTAACGCCACCTGACGATCGATACTCTGAATGATTTTCACCTTGAGCATACTCTTCTTTGCTACGGTGCGGACACGCATTTCTTCGGGGCGTTCAATCTCATTTTCATCGCAATGAGACTTTATCAATTCCACGAATTTTTTACCATAGCGTTTTGCTTTACCTGCTCCTACACCTTGAATTTGCTGTAGCTCCTCCAACGTCACGGGATATACGGTCGCCATTTGCTCCAATGACACATCTTGGAAAATGACATATTGTGGAATGTTCAGTTTTTTGGACATCTCTTTCCGCAGACTCTTTAGCATCTTGAAGAGTCGAGGGTCCAACACGCCACTCCCTCCTTCTTGGAGTTCGTCCTCATCGTACGCACTAAATTCATTGTCCAAGGCTATCATAAACGACACGGGCTTCTTCATGAATTTCTTACCCGCAGCCGTCACTTTCAACACGCCATAATTCTCTACTTCTTTTTCTATATATCCTGCAATGATACCTTGCCGAATTACCGGATTCCACACTTTAGAATCTTCATCCTCACCCGCACCAAATTCTTCCAGTTCATCATGCTTGTGCGAAACAATATCTTCTGTGGGATTTCCTATGATAAAATCGACGAGATAATCTTGTCTGAAGTTTTCTTTGAGCACCAAAATAGCTTTCAATGCTATCAGTAAAGCTTGTTTCGCCTCTCGACGCTCTTTGGGATGCAAGCAATTATCACAACTATGACAATTCTCTTGTAAATATTCCTCTCCAAAATAGTGCAGCAACATCTTGCGGCGACAAACCGACGACTCTGCATAAGCTGCTGTTTCTTGCAGCAACTGTCTACCTATATCCTGCTCGGCTACAGGCTTTCCCTCCATAAACTTCTCCAGTTTCTTCAGGTCTTTTTGCGCATAGAAGGCAATGCAAATCCCCTCACCGCCATCACGTCCTGCACGACCCGTTTCTTGGTAGTAGCCTTCCAAACTTTTCGGAATGTCATAATGTATCACGAAACGCACATCTGGTTTGTCAATTCCCATTCCAAAAGCAATGGTTGCCACAATCACATCAATTCGCTCCATCAAGAAGTCATCTTGTGTCTGTGAGCGTGTGACACTATCCAAACCGGCATGATAAGGAGCTGCCTTGATATTATTCGCTTTCAAGACTTCGGACAATTCTTCTACTTTCTTACGAGACAAGCAGTAGATGATGCCACTCTTTCCCTCATGCTGACGGATAAACATGATAATCTGTTTATCAATATCCGACGATTTTTGGCGTATCTCATAATAGAGGTTCGGACGATTAAAAGAGCTCTTAAACTCTCGTGCATCCGCAATTCCCAAGCTGCGCTTGATATCTGTACGAACCTTATCCGTAGCTGTAGCCGTCAAGGCAATCACAGGTGCATCGCCTATCTTGTTAATCGTGGGACGGATATTTCGATACTCTGGTCTAAAGTCGTGCCCCCACTCAGAAATGCAATGCGCCTCATCGATGGCATAAAAAGATATTTTAACCGTTTTGAAGAACTCGATGTTTTCTTCCTTATTTAAGGACTCTGGAGCTACGTATAACAACTTGGTTCGCCCTGCACGAACGTCATCCATGACTTGCTGTATGGCAGCTTTGTTCAAAGACGAGTTTAAGAAATGTGCTACTCCCTCCTCTTCACTAATTCCATTGATGACATCCACTTGATTTTTCATCAAGGCTATCAGTGGAGACACAACAATGGCTGTACCCTCCATGAGCAAGGAGGGCAACTGATAGCATAGGCTCTTTCCTCCACCTGTGGGCATCAATACAAACGCACTATTACCTGCTAAAAGGTGATTGATGATAGCCTCCTGTTCGCCTTTGAAAGAATCAAAGCCAAAGTAGAGTTTTAACTTTTCTGTAAGATTAACTTTTTTCGCCATAGTGTCTCATTAGATTCATGATAGTTATTATAACGTCAAGAGGTAGGATTTATCATACAGCTCTTACTTCATCGGTCATCCCTGTTGTAACTCGGAGAAAGCCCCCCTCTCCCCGAGTTCAACGAGGTTATTCACCCAACTTATTCAAGTTGGCTTTATTCAATTGTTTTTGCGCATAGTCGAGTGTTACCTCAAAAGACTTAGTGCGCTTTGATGGTATTTCAAACATGGCATCCATCATCATCGATTCCACAATAGAACGGAGACCACGCGCACCTAACTTATATTCTACCGCCTTATCGACAATAAAATCAAGTGCTTCGTTTGCAAAAGTAAGTTGGATTCCATCCATCTCAAAGAGCTTGATATATTGCTTTACAATTGAGTTCTTGGGTTCCACTAAAATCTTCCGCAAGGCTTCTTTATCCAATGGATTCAGATAGGTCAACACGGGTAAGCGACCAATAATCTCGGGAATCAGTCCAAAAGATTTCAAATCTTGTGGCAAGATGTATTTCATCAAATCTCCCTTATCAATATTGCGAACATGTTGTACCGAATTATATCCCACGACATGCGTGTTCAGTCGCTGCGCTATTTTGCGTTCGATGCCATCGAAAGCACCGCCACAGATAAACAATATGTTCTTGGTATCTACATGAATATAGTCCTGGTCGGGATGCTTGCGTCCTCCCTTTGGCGGCACATTCACCATGGTGCCTTCGAGTAGCTTTAGAAGTCCTTGCTGCACACCTTCACCACTGACATCACGTGTGATAGAGGGATTATCGCTTTTGCGTGCAATCTTGTCAATCTCGTCAATGAACACAATTCCGCGCTCCGCAGCAGCCACATCATAATTGGCTACCTGCAACAGGCGCGACAAGATGCTTTCCACATCCTCACCCACATAGCCAGCTTCTGTAAACACGGTGGCATCTACAATGGTGAAAGGTACATCGAGTAGGCGTGCTATCGTTTTGGCAAGCAGCGTCTTACCCGTACCCGTAGAGCCTACCATGATGATATTACTCTTCTCTATCTCAACGCCATCTTCATTCTTTGGTTGTTGCAACCGTTTGTAATGGTTGTACACTGACACCGAGAGATAGCGTTTGGCGTCATCCTGCCCTATAATATAGTCGTCCAGATATTTCTTTGTCTCTTTGGGCTTAGGAACTTTTTTTAGCTGAAAGGGTTCGTCTGCAGCATGCTTTTCTTTTGCCTCGCCCGAAAGTCCAGCCGACTCTACGATAGAATAAGCCGCTTGGACACAAGCGTCACAGATAAATCCACTCTGTCCTGTAATCAATAAATCTACTTGGTCTTCACTTCTTCCACAGAAGCTACATTTCTTTTTGGTCGTTGCCATCTGTCTCTTTTTACTTCTTCCTTACCAACACCGTATCAATCATACCATATTCTTTTGCTTGCTCAGCATCCATCCAATAATTACGGTCGGAGTCACGATACACCTTTTCATAAGGAGTATGTGAATGGTTAGCTATGATGGTAAAAAGTTCCTTCTTGAACTTAATGATTTCCTTCGCCTCAATCTCAATATCCGAGGCTTGACCTTGCACGCCACCTAAAGGTTGGTGTATCATCACCCTACTATGTGTCAATGCACTGCGCTTGCCTTCTTGTCCTGCCACCAGCAACACAGCCGCCATAGATGCTGCCATACCCGTACAAATGGTGGCTACATCCGAGGTGATAAATTGCATCGTATCATAAATGCCCAACCCCGCCGTAACGCTGCCACCAGGACTGTTGATATAAATCGAAATATCCTTACCTCCGTCTACGCTATCCAAATAGAGCAACTGTGCCTGCAAGGTATTGGCAGTATAGTCGTCAATCTCCGTACCCAAGAAGATAATGCGATCCATCATCAGACGAGAGAACACATCCATCTGTGTCACATTCAATTGACGCTCTTCCAAGATATATGGATTGAGGTATCTTGCCTGGCTCTTGATGACATCATCGAGAGTCATGCCATTCATTCCCAAGTGTTGGGTGGCGTATTTTCTAAAATCGTTCATTTTATTTTTACCTTATTTTTATTATAATATAAAAGAGGTTATCGACACTTCTAAAAACCTCGATTATACAAAGTTAATAAAAAAAAGTCGATAACCTCTTATTACAAGAAGTTTTTTTTATTAAAAAAATGCGTTATTTCTCTTCAAACATTTTATTAAAGTCGTCGAGTGAAATTTCTTTCTCATTCAATTTCACCGACTTTTTCAAGGCTTGCGTCAGCTTCGAGTCGATGGCACGGTCTACGAGAGCATCTACACTCTCTTGTTTTTTCAACAAATCGTTGACATAATTCTCGATATACTCATCGGGAAAGATACATTATTCTCACGAAATATATGTTTTCAAAGTCATGAAATATCAACTTTAAAATAAATTGAGTATATTTGCATTATCAAGAAAAAGCAATGTTTTCCGTAAGCGAAATCCTCCAACTTCGAAAGAGGAAACAAAGAAGGAAACGGCATTGAACTATAGCCAACAAACCTTTGCAATTTCTTCTTATAGAACGTAAAAATGAATTTTGACGCAAAACATATTTAAAAGCCTGTGGCTCAATTCGTCGGGGAAGCATTTTACGCTTATCAACGTGTCCTACGAGCAGACAGAGCCAAAAGCCAAAAAAGGCAAAGGCAAAACCAACGTTCAAATCTAATGAAGGAAATAGCTAAAATGGTGACGATGGACTTTAATCAAATTTTCGGAACGATGGTTTTTATCGGCGGTCACATCGTACCAAATATTACATTAAGATTATAAACTCTAATAAAAAACAAGAATTATGAAACAATTAATTAACCCCATTGGACAGGAAATCAATACTTTAGGTAAGGTAATTAACAACAAGGAACTCATGCTTGTACACATGCATCTGAAAAGCGGAGAACAAATACCTTCACACGACCATATAGGACGGGAAGTATTCTTCACCATAGTGAAAGGAACTGTGGAGGTTACTCTTAACGATACCGAGGTACATCGTATCAGCACAGGCACTGTTCTACATTTCCCCGGCGAAGCTCATATAAGCGTAAAAGCCATAGAAGAGAGTGATTTTTTCGTTTACCTCATCAATAGACAATAATGCTATGGATATGAAAAAATATTTGCCGAGTGTAGACCTTGAGAAACTTAGTAAAATACTCGAGATCAAAGAAGCATACCAACGAGGAGATATTTCATTAGAAGAGGGCAGAGACCGAATAAGAAAACAAGTTGGGAAAATCCGCCCTTATGAAATAGCATTGGCAGAACAGGAACTCAAAACCATAGAAGAGAATGAGTGCCAAAAGGAGGATATTCAAAAAATGATTGAGTTGTTTGATGAAGTAATGGACACCAGTCGACCAAATCTTCCTCTCAACCACCCTATCATGTGCTATTACAGAGAGAACGATGAAATGCATCGCCACATGCTCGCCATAGAAGACCTTGTACAATATCCGATTATCAAGAACCAATGGCTTGAATTATACGACCAAATAGCGGCTTTTCGCACTCACCTTTCACGTAAGCAGAACCAGCTCTATTCCATACTCGAACAGAAAGGATTTGACCGCCCCACGACTACGATGTGGCTGCTCGATGACTTTGTGCGAGACGAAATGCGTGATGCTAAAAAACTTATTGAGGAAGATAAAGAAGAAGAATTTTTGGCAATGCAGCCTACCATTGTGGCAGATGTGCGGGATCTTTTACAGAAAGAAGAATCTGTACTCTACCCAACTGCTTTGGCAATGATTACTCCCGAAGAATTCGAACAGATGCGTTCGGGAGATTACGAAATTGGCTTTGCATGGATTGATGTAGAAGGATTCCAAAATGCGGATAAAACAGCAACCCAGCCAACAACAGCTCCTGACGGTTTTGTCTCAGAACTATCTGCGCTTCTTGCTAAATATGAGCTTGGAGGAAACGATACAGACCGAGTTTTCGACGTCACGACAGGCAAACTTTCTCTCGAACAAATCAACCTCATATACAAACATCTTCCTGTAGATATATCTTATGTAGACGAAAACGAACTTGTTCGCTTCTATTCAGATACCAACCACCGCATCTTCCCACGCAGCAAGAATGTTATCGGACGTGATGTAAAGAACTGTCATCCGCGCACCAGCGTCCACCTTGTTGAGGAAATTATAGCCAAATTCCGTTCGGGTGAGCAGGATAGTGTAGATTTTTGGATTAACAAACCAGGTGTGTTCATCTATATATATTATGTAGCCGTGCGTGATGCAGAAGGAAGATTCAGAGGTGTACTCGAAATGATGCAAGATTGTAGTCGCATTCGTGAGCTTCAAGGTTCACGAACACTGCTGACCTGGTCGAATGACACACAAGTAGTAAAATCAAAGGAGGCGCAAAATTGTACTCCAAATGATACGTCTGTTACAAAAGAAGGCTCGACAATAGAACTCTCTGCCGACACTCACTTACAGGATTTGTTAAATATTTACCCACAGCTACGGAAAGATTTGCCAAGTATGAACTCTGCTTTCAAAATGCTCAATTCTCCTCTTGCACGCATCATCATTCCTAAAGCAACCATTGCCATGATGAGCAAACGCAGTGGGGTTTCTCTTGATGACATACTTTCTACATTAAAAGAACTCATCGCTAAATATAAGAGGGAGAAATAAATTCCTTATCTTAGAATAACCGAAAAACGAGAGACTGCAGACTACAAACTGCACCCTCTCGTTTTTTATTTCATAGCCATCTCAACTCAATGTCTGAGGTAACGAGGTGTTTTTATTCAGATTTCATTGATCCTTTTTTTTGTCTACTCGAAGCTCACGAAACAAAGCAGAGGTCAACAAATCATTATCTACTGCATTTCATAACTTATTAGACTATTAAATGCTAATAGTTTGAATCTAAACAATAGATTTTTCGTGAAAAAATGCGTTATTTCTCTTCAAACATTTTATTAAAGTCGTCCAGTGAAATTTCTTTCTCATTCAATTTCACTGACTTTTTCAAGGCTTGTGTCAGCTTCGAGTCGATGGCACGGTCTACGAAAGCATCTACACTCTCTTGCTTTTTCAACAAATCGTTGACATAATTCTCGATATACTCATCGGGAACATTGCTCATACCGTATTGTGCAAACTGGGCACGAGCAGCACCGCGCGCTACTTCCTTGATATCTTGGTCTTCTACCTTAATATCATGCGCTTTCACCAACTGCTCTTTAATCAGATGCCAAGTAAGCTGTTTGATGCTCTCTTCATAATTTTTTTCTACAAACTCCTCATCCTTATCGGGGTTGTTTTTACGCATGATGCGCTTCAACAGTTCATCAGGATATTCCAGTTTTCCAACCTTCTTCTCGGCATAAGCACGGGTATCCAACAAGAATTTGTAATCGCTTTCGCCCTCGAGTTGTGCTTTCAGTCCCTCGGCTATCTTCTCACGGAATTGCTTTTCGTCTTTCACAGCGTCCTTACCATACACGTTATCAAACAATTCTTGGTTGACAGCATGGTTCTGATAACGGCTAATTTCGGTAATTTGATAGCTAAAGTTGCCCTCATGCTCTTTCACCTGTTCTTTATCAATTTTCAGAAACGAAGCCAATTCTACATCGCTGGCATAAGCCTTACGAGGATTGAAGGTGATGATGTCACCCAACTTCGCACCATCAAATTTCTTTTTCTCGCCTTCTTCCTTGATATAGCTGGGCATTAAAACGGCAGCTTCAACAGTGATGCCACCCTCTTTGGTGTTTCCATTCTCGTCTAATTCACGCAAATCACCCTTCAGCATATCATTGCCCTCAAAGGTTTCTACCTTCTCATAGGTACCCATGCGAGAGGCAAACATTTCTACTTGCTGGTCAATCAATTTGTCGTCAACCTGAATGTTATAGTAGTCTATCTTATTTTTGCCATTCAACTCTATCTTAAAGTCGGGTGCCACAGCAATATCAAAAGCGAAAGTATAAGGTGCTTCTTTCTCGAGATCTACCGTTTCTTGCTTGTCAGATGCTAAAGGCTCGCCCAGCATTGGAATATTATTTTCCCGAATGTACTCATAGAGTTTCTGCCCCACCAATTTGTTGATTGTATCCATTTTTACAGATGACTCAAACTGGCGTTTAATCATGCCCATAGGAACTTGTCCGGGACGGAAGCCTGGTACATTGGCTTTTTTACGATAGTCTTTCAATGTCTTCTCGACATCCTCTTTGTAATCAGCTTCTTCGACCGTAACAGTTAATAAACCGTTAATCTTGTCGGGATTTTCAAATGAAATATTCATCTTTAACGTTTTGATTTATGATTATTTTTGTTGTTTTCAAATGAATGGCAAAATTACGCATTTTTACCCTAATCTCCTAACTTCACTATAAATTATTTGTTTTTTTAACGCAAATACAGCAAAATAATCATCTATAAATCAGACAGTTATTAATCCATGGAGATAAGCACGCAAACTCATTACTTTAACCGCCTTATCCCATTATATTAAGGGGCTTAAAAACATGCTTCA
>NZ_HG417103.1:22682-32315 GCF_000455445.1 Hoylesella timonensis 4401737 = DSM 22865 = JCM 15640
TCAAGAATCACGAACCATCGCCATTGTGTTACTAAGCAGATATTGAAAATAAAAGGCATGCTTATATCTTCATTTATTTTCTTTTCCCTGAGGGCTGTTTTTCTTGTTTTTTTTGTTGTGGAATCAGCTCTACAGCCTCTGCTGTCATGAATGGCATCACTTTATCATACGGCAACGTAAAACATGGCATGCCATACACATAGCCAGCTATCTCGTCGAGTTGATAAAGAAAAAAGAGACCATTTTGCCTCATGACAAGATGATCGGCAGGCAAGGGGATGCGTTTTACAAACAGCATGTCAGAAACTTTCATGTTGAAATTCGGCGTAATATCTTGCCCTAAATAGTCTTTAAGACCTTCGTACATCAATGCCTGCATCCTGTCAAGTTGAGTAGAATCAATGAGTTGTATCATTTTTCCGTCGGTTTTTCTAAAAGTGCGTGCACTCTGTAAGTGTTCACCATGCGCCCCACCCAAGAAGTTTTCAAATGCAATGCAATAGGTAAGAGCCTTGTCAGATTCCCATACCACGCTGCCAACGACTTCTTGAAACATGAGCATATCTGACCTTATGCCAAATTCATTCGTCAAATTTTCAAACCCAGTGGTGTATTCTTTCATATAATGGGACAGCAAGCCCCTACCGTCTGTGATATCACCGCGATAGGTGTGAACACGAACCTCGGCATCGTTTGTCATATTTATAGTGGGACAGAAATATGAAAGTTTTTCAGATAGATACCGCCCAATACTCTCTCTCACACCCTTTGAACCGCTGACTGGGAACTGAAATGTAAGGGAGTGCGTGTAAGCAGAATCTTTTAACACACTGTCGCGCAATGTAACAAACACCAACGAGTCTTCCGTGTCTGACACGATGCTGTCACCTACCGCAGCCATTTGGCAGTTTTTCTTCGCAGAGTTGTTGCAACTGGTAGCCACAAAGGCAAGCACAGCTATACACAATCCCAATAAGACACGGTTACTTTTCACCTTGAATAAATAACAATAAAACTTCTTTGCCTCATTTTACAAACTTATTCCTCGTTTTCGGCTTGCTTCACTTTCTTGAACAAATCGGAGGCAAACACCAAATCATTCAACCTTTTGTTGTCTGAATTTACAACATCAGCTTTATTCCCCTTCCATTCCACTTTTCCCTTGTAGATGAAAGTGATGTGATCGCCAATCTCCATGACAGAATTCATGTCGTGCGTATTGATAATCGTGGTGATATTAAACTCTGTTGTAATACTCGATAGCAACTCATCAATAACCAACGAGGTTTTAGGGTCGAGCCCGGAATTAGGTTCGTCACAAAAAAGATACTTAGGATTCAACACGATGGCACGGGCAATTGCCACTCGTTTCTGCATGCCGCCCGACAATTCGCCAGGCGATTTCGCTTGCGCATCCAAAAGGTTGACACGCTCTAAACACTCCTGGGCACGCTTCACACGCTCACGATAATTCTTCGTTGAAAACATATCCAGAGGAAACATCACATTTTCAAGGACGGACAAAGAATCGAAAAGGGCAGAGTTTTGAAACACCATTCCCATTTCTCGCCTCATCACCACTTGTTCGCGCCTGCTCATGGAGACAAAATCTCGACCGTCGTAAAGCACTTGTCCGCAGTCTGGGGCAAGTAAACCTACAATATTTTTTATCAAAACGGTTTTGCCCGAACCGCTTTGTCCTATGATAAGATTTATCTTGCCGTTCTCAAATGTGGTATTGATATTCTGCAAGACTTCTTTCTCACCAAATGATTTATATAAGTTTTTTACTTCTATCATAAACTCAACAACTCAGAAACTTTGAAAAACTCAACTCAGCAAAGGAGTGAGGAATACATCTGCAAACAACACCAATACGGAGCTACTCACAACAGCATTGGTTGACGCCTCACCGACAGCAACTGCGCCTCCCTCCACAGAAAAACCGTAATAGGAGGAGACACTGGCAATGATAAAGGCAAACACAATGCTCTTAATAATACTCATCCAAACAAACCAAACATTAAAGGAATATTGAAGTCCTAAGGTCAGGTCTGCTGGCGAAAGCACCCCACTATAGGCGGTGGCATAAGCTCCTATCATTCCTGCCACAGAACTAAAAACCACCAAAAAAGGCATAATGGTAATCAACCCCATGATCTTGGGGAGGATGAGATAGCATGCTGGATTAACGCCCATAATATCTAATGCGTCGATTTGTTGAGTAACGCGCATTGTTCCTAATTCAGAGGCAATATTCGACCCTATCTTCCCGGCAAGTATCAAACACATAAAGGCACTTGCAAACTCCAACAAGAAAATCTCACGAGTGACATATCCTGTTGTCCAACGAGGCATCCACGGGCTCTGCACATTGATTTTCATCTGAATACAAATAACGGCTCCGATGAAAAAAGAAATGAGCAATACAAGCGGAATGGAGTCAACGCCTAACTTCGACATCTCTTTTATATATTGCTTAAAAAACATGCGCATACGCTCGGGACGACTGAACGTGCGCCCCATCAACAACAGGTACTTCCCGAACGTTATTAGATATGTGATGATTAATTTTATTACCAAAATTCTACTCGTTTTTAATCTGTTCTTTGATCGCTAACCCATAGCTTGGTACAAAAGTAACGAAATTCCCCATATTATCCACGAGAATTGTCACTGTTTTTCTTCGTAAATGGCAATCTGTATCATTTTACAACATTTGATATCAGCATTTCCTCACGTTCTTAAAAGGGCAGCCCTGATGTTACGAACAGAATAAAGCGAACTTCATCCTTTCTTTTTTGATTATTTTTCATACCTTTGCAAAACAACCTCATCGATTCGGAATGGAACAATATACCGACACATACACCTCTCCCTTAGGAATCATCACCATGAGCAGCAATGGCAAGCAACTTACAGGACTGTGGTTTGAGGGACAAAAGTACTTCGGCCATGCACTAAGTGACCAACCTTCACATCCATCGCTCCCCATTTTTGACGAAACCCGCACATGGCTCGACGTTTATTTTCAGGGCAAGTACCCTACATTCATGCCCCCGTTTCTGCTGAACGACACGCCATTTCGTCAGACTGTATGGCAGCTATTGTTAACCATTCCGTATGGAGAAACCACCACCTACAAACACATTGCCTTGGAATGGGCCAGGCAACACGGTGTGAAAAGCATGTCGAGCCAGGCGGTGGGTGGTGCCGTTGAACGAAATCCCATCTCCATCATCATTCCCTGTCACCGGGTTATCGGCACCAACGGAAGCCTCACGGGCTATGCGGGAGGCTTAGACAGAAAGCGGTGGCTGCTGCAATTGGAGCAAGCAAACACCGACAGGTTCTTGCCGGATCAGTAGAGATTTCCTCGTAAGTTCAATGAAGAAATACAATTTTTTGAAATAAATTCCCGCCAAAGTAACTAAAACTGCCGTTTTTTATTCCCACTGGCTTATATATCGCGATTTTTATGTAAATTTGCAAAAGAGTAAAAATCAAGATACAGCATTCATGAATGATCAAATAGAAACGGAAGTGCCACAACAAGAAAGCGAAAGCTTGGTGCTGCGTACTGAAGGACTGGTAAAACGATATGGCAAGCGCACCGTTGCCGACAAAGTGAGCTACGATGTACACCAAGGGGAAATTGTAGGACTGTTGGGTCCCAATGGAGCTGGAAAGACAACATCGTTTTACATGACCACAGGTCTGGTAATTCCCAACGAGGGTCATGTCTATCTAAACGAGCAAGAGATTACCGACTATCCCGTCTATAAACGTGCACAGGCAGGCATTGGCTACTTGCCACAAGAAGCCAGTGTGTTTAGAAAAATGAGTGTGGAAGATAACATCCTTTCTGTTTTGGAAATGACAAAACTCTCTAAGAAAGAACAAATGGAGAGATTGGAAAGCTTGATTACAGAATTTAGACTGAACAAGGTGCGGAAGAACAAAGGCGACCAACTCTCTGGAGGTGAGCGTCGACGTACAGAGATAGCTCGCTGTTTGGCGATCAATCCTAAGTTCATCATGTTGGATGAACCCTTTGCAGGTGTAGACCCCATTGCCGTAGAAGATATTCAACATATTGTGTGGCGACTCAAATACCATAATATCGGTATTCTTATTACCGACCATAACGTGCAAGAGACCTTAACCATTACGGATCGCGCCTATCTGCTATTCGAGGGAAAAATCCTTTTCCACGGCACGCCAGAAGAGTTAGCGAACAACAAAATCGTACGAGAAAAATACTTAGGTAGCAACTTCATCCTCCGCAAAAAAGATTTCCAACTCATTGACGAAGAACGAAGGGCAAGAGAGGAATAAGCAACTATCCTCTTTCTTCAGAAGGAAGAAGATTGATTTGTTATCACGAGCCAACTACTCCTCTCCCTTTCACAGAGAGGCAAGGGCTGAGATAGTTCCTTACTTATCCGCATCATATCCTTTCCCCTCACCGCTATAATCTTCGCCCGTTTCATACCCTTTCAACATATCTTTCAGGATGGCAATCATCTCGTTTTTCAGAGATTGAGGTTCTAAAACAATCAGAGCCCTGCTATTCTTCAGCAATTCTTGCTTAAAATCGAAGGTTGGTTGAACATACAACTCGTATTCTCTATATTCGCCATCGCCCGAATCTTTTACCATGCGCTGAGAATGATGCAAGGGCGTTTCTTCCAAAAAGACATATTGTGGCCAAAATGCTCGTAAACGAATATGCTCTGCCTTTTTACGAGGATCTTTCATGATGCCGAAGCAGTCGGCAAAGAATTCATCGGGCGTCAGAGGCTTCTCCTTACGCACCTTCACGTCCAACTTTTCAAACTCCAACAAACGATTGACCGCCAAGATTCTGACATCCCCATTCTTTTTATCACGTCCGATAAGATACCAACGCTGTCTGAAAAGTCGAACAAAAAGAGGAGCCAAGATAAATGTACTTTCAACGCCGTAAGCATTTTTGTACGACACCCTTACATATTTATTTTCATCAATACAGTCTAAGAGTTGGTTCATGTATAATGTATCTTGCGGAGGATTTTCCAACATAATCTTATCATGCTGCCTCACTCTTTGTGCCATTTCCGAGATACGAAACGTACTCAGCAGCCAGTCCACGACATTTGCATTATCGTAAATCGACTCCTTGATATAGTACACATTCCCTGCTTTCTTGTTACACTCAATATACACCCCCAACTCTGTAGCAATATTCTCTCGATAACGATGAAACGTGCGGTCAGTCAATTCACCATGATCCACATTATATGAAGATGCAGACCACCTTTGCTTAATCTCCGCCAACGTCATTCGCTTTTGGCGCAGTATGTCAATCAGCCATAAATAGGCACGCAGTCGTCCATCCATGTGTGTATGTGTGAAGGATTACAAAGAAACCACTGCAGAGCATTATTATAGAACTGATGCAATGGTCGTCGCTTTGCGTTATTTCTGATAGATTTTATTGAGTTCGTGTTGAGTAAAGGCCTTGAAGCGTGCCTGCCAATAAAGGGACTTCTCTTTGTCGAATTGGTCTCTGTAAATTTTAGATTCACGAGACGTATGCAATATGGGGTTATTCCCATCGCCCATGTGTTCATTCCATGTGAGTTCGGCAAAAGGCGAGTCTTGCTCCTGACCGATATGGTGCAACTCATACGGGTCACCATTGGCATCACGAGGAGGGAATCCCTCACCTATCAAGTCGGCATTGTTATATTCAGCCCATTTATCCCAGTCTGCCAAATATTTTTTCAGCCATGTGTTACGCCTAATGCTGTAGTCGCTCCAGTTAATATCCTCTCGTATAAGAGCCACCCGTCCACCAATATTCCGTTCCACCAGTCCTGCTTTCATATAAATGGCTGCCTCCTCCATAGAACGAATATGGCTGATTACGTTATCACTCCACCCTGTTTGATGCGCAATCTGCGCCTGGTGTTCCTTAGTTAAACTTATATATTTTTCCATCGTTACTTTTTTTTCTTGTAAAAACTTATCAGCTTCCCACACTAATCTATATATCTCCTCTTGGTAATAACATCTTAGAAAAATAGAACCAATAATAGCTATCGCCAGAAAAATAGAAAGCTCATAGCGTGTATTGAATACAAAGAAAGGAATATAAACACTATCTGCAAGCGTTATCACCAAATATAAGAATAGGATGAATGGTAAATTGCGCATAAAGTTTTCAAGAGCTTCAAGGGTAGGTATATTAAGGAGAAGGCTCTTTTCTGCAATTCGATAGTACGCATTGACATATTCATCCTGAATGTCTTCTGGTACAGTTTTATCCTTCATCACTTTTTTATACGCTTTTGTCAACTCCTCTTTATTTAACCGAAGATACCGTTTAGTTAGTGAGTGTATAACAGCCTGAAAGATATTTCCTACAATAAATGCAAAAATAAAGAAAAAGACGGATTCGAATTCATTTTTTCCTAAATCATTTATATTAACGAAAGGAAAAAGACATAATATGCCAATGATGAATTTGTTAAGGTATTCATAAAAGCCCATACCTGAAATTGTATTCATTTGTTCTATTTTTTTCTTACTTTTATTATGATGTTAAAAATTTCATAACCTTCGCCTGCCATACTGCAACCTGTGGGAGATTTATTTTGTATGGCAAAGTTTTAAAAACGTTGAAACATCAATTTTCATTATTGTCATTCAAAGGAATTAGCTTTAAAAGAATGATGCAACCCAATCGGCAAACATATTTATCCAGCCGACCACTTTATAAATAAGATAACACAGTAAAACGATTAAGATAGCCACCCTAATGGCTTTTGCATTAACTTCCTTTATTGCTTCTTTATCATCATCCACGAAATGAGTGATAAGTTGCATATTTTTGATGTGCGCCCTATGAAAGAAATCAATAACGTCGCCAATAAAAAAGGGAATACATCCTAAAAGTAAATCAACGAGATAATTGTAAGTAACAGCTAAAGCTAACGGAATGGATCTAACTTTAGTAAGCGCAAAATAAATAAATGGTAATCCAAATGCGGCACTAATAGTGTCACCTACCACGGGGAAGAATCCTATGATAGGATCCAAAAAATATTTGTCAGCCCATTTAGCAATTGTACTTATAACTTGGTAAGAATCAGACTCCAGCAGTTCCTGTCTTCTTTCTTCCTTCTCTTGTCTTCTTAAAGCTTCCTTATCTAAAGCCTCTGACACTACGATTTCTTCTTCTTTATCCACAAATCCGAGTTCGTCTTTTGCGGCTTGTCTTCTGTTATTTGCCATTATAATACTATTTTTTTGTTACCATTCAAAAAGTTATCAATATCGTCTTCAGACAGGTTGATGTCTCCATCCGAGAGAGAAAGCAATGCGCTTTTGAGTTGCTTGGCATCTTTTGCCAAATTGATGTTCTTCAGCGAATTTCTTAAGAGAGTAGCTTTGTCGTCAACTCCATTTGTTATTTGCTTGAATTGATCCTGCAGGCTCTTCATATTGGCATCATATTGCTCTAACGCAATGGCACTTTGTTGCTTCATGGCGAGCAAGTTTGAGTATGATTCAAACAAATTGGCTATTCCTGCAACGGTTTGTATTGCCTCTGCATTTACCTGGGCAATATCCAGCTTGTCAATACTGACTTCCTTAGATTGTAATTTCACTATATCCTGTGCATTTGAAGTATCAATAGCCATTTGATTTCTTTCATCTTTGCTGTTTTGCATCTGTTCCAATGTTTCCATGCCAACAGTGGATACATTATCTACAGCTGTTTCCAAGCCGACCTTTAGAACAGAAGTTAATGTGCTTATACCATTCTTCACACTCTCTGGGACAGTTATTTCATGCAAGTCAGGTGCTTTGATTGCTTTCATTTGTAAATCTGACAGCTTTGTGTTGGCTATCTCACGAGCTAACCGCAAGAGTCCAACGATGTCTGTCAGCGACTCTGACACCTTTATTTTCACCTCCTTTGATGCAGATATGGCTTGCCTTATCTGCGTGTTAAGTGCTTGTAATTCATCCTTCTTCGACAAATAATCTTGTTCGATTTCTTTCAGAGCTTTTTGGTGAGACTCCAAATCTTCTTGATAGAGTTTTATATCTACTTGGAGGTTTTGATATTTTTCAATGGTAGGCTTATATTGTTGCTGCCATTCGAACATATCTCTACTGAAAGATTTCCCTTTGCTTCCAAAGGTCAAGAAGTTGATAAAAGCCGATGGCTTGCTTGGCTTAGATGACATAGCACATTGGTAGTCATCTTGCAAATTCTTCACCAGTTGCCTATTGTCTTCTATGATAGCCTTATAGTTGTCGATGCTCATTTGGTGATCGACAACCAAATTTTCAAACTGTTTATAATTATCAAATAATACATTGCGTTCTTCTTTCAGCTTTTTAAGTTCTGGCGTATCGTACAATGAATCTATTAAATTCTTAAATTCCTGATTCAATACTTTCTCGCAAAAACGATAAAAAGCATTTGCTCGTGGAATATTCACATCGTTCATAGCCTTATAGATACTCATTAATCGCATCAAGTCGGTTTTGATGACCGTACCATCCTTATGGATATTGTTTTTGAATTTTTGCAAGTCAATTTTCAAATTAGCAGCATTTGCCATTGAATTTGTGTAATGACTCAGTAAATTCAATCCCACCAAGGCAAGTCCAACTCCTTTGTTATTAACAGACCTGTACTGACCTGCTGCTTTCTGAAGTGCAACATTGAAATTTTCTGAAATGGATGCCATCAAGTTTGTACACGATTCAGACAACCTGCTGTATTCCAGTTGTGTATTTTTCAGCATCCCTTGAACATTCATCCATTCTATGGCATCAAAGTCAAATAATTCTGGCTCAACACTTTTAATACTATCTCCAAAGATATCTATGAGCTGTGCAGCGTAGTTTCTATAAATGGATACTATCTCATCCCTGAGATAGACAAAGTTCTTTGTCAGTGTTTCTATTTCATTCTTTGCAACTTCATAGCCGTTTACCATTCCTGTATAGCGGTCAAAAAGTACATTTGCTTCTTTTTGTATCTTCACAACGGCACTGTTACCAGTAACAACATTCATCATGCCAGCGGCTACCTTGACAGCCTGCTCTGTCATGTTTTCAAAAATATGGTTGTCCAACGTTGTGAGTGACTGTGCAGTTTTGTCTAAAGTTTGTTGCATTAAGGTTTTTACACCATCATAATTGCCTTGCCCCAAAGCACTGTGCAATTTGTACGTTGACACAATTGGGACATTAGAACTCATCTCAACAAATGCATCTCTGATGACAGGACTTTCTTTGTAATACACATATGCGTCATACACCAGCTTGTTTATTTCTAATGAATCTCCTTGAATGCCAAATTGTTTTAACTCGTATGCTAAGTCTGCCCGAGACATGACACTGCTATCTCTTTGTTGTTCCTCTGCTATCTTCTTGATTTCTTTGTATAACTTTTTTGTATCCATATCAATATTCTATTTTTTAATGTGACATCCCAGATTATTATATCTTGTTCTGTAGGCTTTGAAAAAAATATACTTTCCATATTGCCTTTCCTGCTTTTTTTCCTTTATTCCTTTTTGAGTGCTACAGCTATAATGTACCTTAATATCATGGTCAATATTG
>NZ_HG417103.1:32341-49410 GCF_000455445.1 Hoylesella timonensis 4401737 = DSM 22865 = JCM 15640
TCAATATTTTACACAGATCAACACAAGATAATTAATCTCAAGGTAACGCTAACCTCCCAATTATATTTGATGTAATAGACATGTGAGAGGCTGATAAAAAAATAAAAGTGGTAATAAAATTATTTTTAGCTTTAAAAGAAATCGTTTTTCTTGGAAAATATGACTTTTATTTTCCCGCGTCTTACTTGTTATTGATTTAATTCTTAACCTATCTTCTCCACCCTCAAGCATGAGCAGTTGAGTGCGCCCATTTTATCTAAGTCTACACCAAAGTTGTTGATAAAGAGTTGGTTGACTTTTTTGCATTCTTGGATGTTTGTGACAGGATTGTTAACAAACGAAGCTATTTGCACGCTCATTCCCGGCTCGATAAGCATACCTGCGGTATTCTTACGGCGTGTTACGGTAATTCTGAATAATGCCATATTTTTAGGTTTTTATTGGTTAATGCACTTTGTTGTTTCTTCATGGCGCAAGCCTACAAGAAAGGCATGAACGCCTCGGTATCACATTCTACTAAGAGTAAGGCTCTGGTAAACCCGAAATTAAGTAAAATACGAAAGAGGAATCCATGCCTATGCTGGCAGTGAACTCGCTCTGACTCTCCGTATTCATAATTTCAAGTTTAAATTTACCAGATTTTACTCCTTGAACAGAATTGTCATTGCGTGCACACAATTTTATGTCGCTCACATACTGATAGCAAAGATATAAAATATTTTTATACATCTGCAAAACGTTTGCAAGAAAAAATTGGATTCCTCTCATTTTTTATATTTTATCTTTTAATCTCATCATTTGTATCAATCAACATATTCCTTCTTGGGAAGTTCCTGTTTATACAATGTAGCACCATATTGATTCACCATATAATTTAATTTTGCACGGGGTTTATGATTTACTAAGCGCAAAATTACAGGGGCGTGTTGCCATATTGTGTCATAACCATAAAAAATATTGAGCTTTTTGTGTGTTTTCTCACGATGGAGTAAGAATCTATAGGTTGAAATAAAAAAGCAAGCCTTGGCTTGCTGCAATCTTTAGAACGAAACAAGACGCTTCGCCCTTCTTATAATACAAATACCTCTCTGAGGTGACGACTTGACAAACAAAGCGAGGCATCTCGTCCCACTTTATAGCATTCTCATTGACGACTATAAGCTTATTGAAAAAATAAGCTGTCTGTCATAAGGGTGAAACTTTCGTAAGTGATGAATATCAAAAGCCTTTGTATGCTAACGTGCATTAAATCTAACAAACGCTAACTCACCACCATTCCTTAAAGGCTGGTTCTATAAATTACCACCGCACATAGTCATTAAATGTTTATGAAATACGTTTTGTTATCTTTTGGCTTCTTTTTGGTTCAAAATGTAAGATTGTTCAGTCGTGTAGCTCGCTACACTCCTTCACACTCTTACATTTTGACCTCAAAAAAAAGCTCAAAATCTAACAAAGCTAATTTATAGAACCAGCCTAAAATATGAATCTTGAATAATGAATTACCTGAGATACCAAACTCCTTTGTTTTCCACCATTGGAACCACTATCTCTTCGTTCGTACTATCCCCATAGGCAAAGACCAAAAAGACATTAGCTGCATGCTTTTCTGTGTCAGCTTTTACCTGAACAATATGGACATCCTTAATGCCACGATGTTCAACGGTCTGCTGATTCATATACATTTTAGCATTTGCAATGAGTTGCTCCCTATATGTGTCAGGAATACTGTCATGGCGAAAATGCCCATCCACAAAGGAAGCATAATCGCCCTGAAGCAAATAGTCGTAATATTGCTTGGCTGCGCGTGCCGCCACCTCGCCTTGGTCTACGCCTTTGGAAGTGCAGGCAGCGACAGCCATGAGTAAGACTATGTAGAGTAGTTTACGCATCATCATTGGGTTTCGTTCTCTGTATTATTGATACCGACAAAGGTACTAAAATTATTTGAAAGCGCGGAAGAGAGCATAAGATGCACCAAAAGTTTATCTACGCCGTTTCCCCTTAGCTGGGACGAAGTATGATTGATATTCTTCCGCGAAATTCACAGAACTGACCACTTGAGGATTTTTGTCCGGTTTGTAAAGAATCGTATTGCCAAACGCTATCGTATCAGCATGAATAATCTTACCATTGGGAAACAAGATGTCAGTATAAGCGGCTGGTACGAGAAGGGCTTTTTGTCCGCGTCTTTTCATAAATTCTCCAGCCTGGTAAAGATAATAGTTCACATCATCCGCCTCAATATAAAAATCATCTTCATTCCTTGCCTCTTTCTTCATCTTTTCAATGCGTGCATCTGAAATAACAGGTTCTAACACACACGCTCGTTGAGGTACCTTAAAAACTTTCTTAACAACAGTCTTATGCTGCGCAAACGCCGTTGATGCCCCTAACAAGAGCATCACCTGTACACACAGGACGACTATTTTCTGATACCAACAGAAGGAGCATATTTTTACCGTCTTCATATATTTTCTATATTTACATCGTGAAATATCACTTCTTCCGAATGAATACGTTGATAGGACTTCCCGTCAGCGTCCAATTCTCACGTATCTTATTCTCTAAGAAACGACGATAATTTTCCTTGATATATTGAGGCAAATTGGCATAGAACACAAACGAAGGAATCTGCGTGTTAGGCAGTTGCGTGCAATATTTTATCTTGATGTACTTGCCTTTGATAGAGGGTGGAGGTGTCGCTTCAATGATAGGCAGCATCACCTCGTTGAGTTTTGAAGTTCCTATGCGTAATTTTCTACTTTTATAAACATTCTTCGCTGTTTCAAGTACCTTAAAGATACGTTGCTTGGTCAAAGCAGATGCAAATATAATAGGGAAATCAACAAACGGTGCCATGCGCTCACGAATGGCGTTCTCGAAGGTCTTGATAACCTTGTGGTCCTTGTCCTCCACCAAGTCCCACTTGTTGACTACCACCACCAGCGACTTGTTGTTGCGCTGGATGAGCTGAAAGATATTCATATCCTGCGACTCGATACCTCGTGTGGCATCAAGCATAAGAATACATACATCGCTATTCTCTATGGAACGGATACTGCGCATCACAGAGTAAAACTCAAGGTCCTCTGTTACTTTATTTTTTCTACGGATGCCCGCCGTGTCGACCAAATAAAAGTCAAAACCAAACTTATCGTAACGGGTATAAATGCTATCACGAGTAGTCCCCGCTATCTCGGTGACAATGTTACGATCTTCACCGATAAAGGCATTGATGATACTACTTTTCCCCACATTGGGACGCCCTACGACCGCAAAACGTGGTATATCCTCTTCAAGCTCTTCGCGCTTATCCGAAGGCAACTTCTCAAGCAGCAAATCTAATAAATCGCCCGTTCCGCCACCTGTTGCAGCACTGATACATTGTGGTTCACCGAGTCCTAAACGATAAAACTCAGCAGCCGTATAATACTCGGCACTATTATCCACTTTATTGGCAACTAAGATGACTGGCAACTTCGTTTGGCGGAGTATTTGGGCTACATCAGCATCCCAATCCGTGAGACCGTTTTTAACATCAACTACAAACAGTATCAAGTCGGCTTCCTCCGTAGCAACAACCACTTGCTTGCGAATGGCATCTTCGAAGATGTCATCCGAATTCACAACCCAACCTCCAGTATCAACGACCGAAAACTCTCGACCATTCCAGGAGCACTTCCCGTATTGACGGTCGCGTGTGGTACCTGCTGTATCACTTACTATCGCTTTGCGCGATTGGGTTAAACGATTAAATAAAGTGGACTTTCCTACATTGGGACGTCCCACTATTGCTACAAGATTTGCCATTTTGCTTATATCTCTCTTCTTAAACCGATGACGGAAAAACGTACATCTGTATATTTACTACTAAAAATGTTTTAACAACACTCTCTTTCAATGGTGCTTCAACAACACGACTTACTCGGGATTATACCCAAAACTGTTGAGCTCGCGGGTAGAGTTTCGCCAGTTTTTGTCCACCTTGACAAAAGTCTCCAGATAAATCTTTTTACCGAAAAACTTCTCTAAAGCCTTACGCGCCTCGGTGCTTACCTTCTTTAACGCGATGCCTTGATGCCCAATGATAATGCCTTTTTGCGAGTCGCGCTCAACATAAATAACCGCATGAATATGAATTTGCTGCTCTGTCTCTTTGAAGCTATCTACCTTCACCTCAACCGAATAAGGGATTTCCTTGTCATAAAACAGCAGAATCTTCTCACGGAAAATTTCACTCACAAAGAATTTGGCAGGTTTGTCCGTAAGCTGGTCTTTACCGAAATAAGGAGGGCTATCAGGCAAAAGCTCTTGAATACGATTCAACAGAATATCTATCCCAAATTTGTTCGACGCAGATATCGGGAGTATTTCTGCATTCGGAAGGATGCCGTGCCATTTCTCCACCAGCTGGTCTAACGTCTTTTGATTACTTTGATCGATTTTATTGATTAGCAAGATTACTGGTATCGTCATCTTGCGAACCTTCTCCAAGAAATCAATATTCTTCTCAGGCGTCTCCACAACATCGGTTACATAAAGCAAAATATCAGCATCAGCCAGTGCAGACTCAGAAAAGGCGAGCATATATTCCTGCATTTTATAGTTTGGCTGAAGGACGCCAGGGGTATCCGAAAAAACAATTTGCATGTCATCGGTATTCACAATTCCCATGATTCGATGACGCGTTGTCTGCGACTTGAACGTAGCGATAGAGATACGCTCCCCTACCAACTGATTCATGAGCGTGGATTTCCCGACATTGGGATTACCCACAATATTAACAAAACCTGCCTTGTGCATAACGTGATTCTTTATGAAAGAACAAAAAAGCGCACTCTTTACCAAGAAAGGATGCGCTTTCATTATTCAATATATGAAATATTTAATTATTTCTTTGTAGCCTCTGTAGCGCCATCATAAGCCCACTTAAAGAAAGAAGCCCCATGTACGAATCCTGCTCCAAAAGCAGTGAAGATAACACGATCTCCTTTTTTCAGTTTGCTTTCATAGTCCCAAAGAGCGAGTGGAATTGTAGCAGCACTTGTATTACCATAATGCTCGATATTCACAGCAACTTTGTCCATAGACAATTCTGCACGCTTTGTAACGGCTTCAATAATACGAAGATTAGCTTCGTGAGGTACTACCCAGTCAACATCATCTTTGCTTAAATTGTTCCGTTTCATAATTTCCAAAACGTCATCGCTCATATCTGTCACCGCATAGCGAAAGACATTTCTTCCCTCTTGGTATAGATAATGCAAACGATGATCTACTGTGAAATGAGACGCTGGACAAACACTACCTCCTGCTTTCATGTGCAAAAAGGGCAAGCCCTTGCCATCGGTGCGGAAAAACATGTCCTGCATTCCGTATTCGGTATCCTCCGAAGCTTCTACCAATACTGCTCCTGCGCCATCTCCAAACAGTACACAGGTCTGACGGTCTTGATAATCTACCAAAGATGACATCTTATCCGCTCCAATCACAATGATTTTTTTGCAGCGACCGCTTTCTATCATACTGGATGCAGTACTTAATGCGTACATAAAGCCACAGCATGCTGCTTCAAAGTCGAACGCAAAAGCATTCTTAAGTCCAAGTTTGCCCAAAACGATAGATGCCGTAGAGGGAAACTTGTAATCAGGTGTGGTTGTGGCAACAATCAGCGCATCAATGGTATCAGGATCAACGCCCGTCTTCTGTATCAATTGCTTAGCTGCCTTTCGCGCCAAGTAACTGGTTCCAAGACCTTCATCTTTAAGAATTCGACGTTCCTTGATACCTACACGAGTCATAATCCATTCATCGCTGGTATCGACCATGCGCGAAAGCTCCTCGTTGTCAAGAATATAATCAGGAACATACCCGCCAACGCCAGTAATTATTGCGTTGATTCGTCCCATTACTCAGCAACTTCCTTTTCAATCGCAACCTTTCCCCTGTAATAACCACAAGTTGGACAAACGGTGTGGTAAACATAGTATGCTCCACAGTTAGGGCATACAGCCAATGTAGGAACTACAGCCTTATCATGAGTTCTTCTTTTAAGTGTACGAGTCTTTGACTGTCTTCTTTTAGGATGTGCCATTTTCTTTAATCTTTAATTATTGTTTTTAATTTTTCTAATTGAGCCCAGCGCGGATCTATAGGGTCATTTTCAGTTGCTTCATTACTTCGGGTAACCAAACAATTGTTAAGCGCCCTCATCATCGCATGATTACATTTTCCAGGTGCATGTACATGCTGGATGGGAATGCTAAGATCTATAAATTCATAGATAAACCAAGACGTGTCGATAATTCCTTCATCTTCAGGCACGGTCACTTGGTCATCTTCGTCTGAGTATTCTGTTCCAAGTCTGACTACAAGACATTCGTCAGTCTCTATTGGTTGGTTGAGTTCGTCGAGACAGCGGTCACACTGCACCACAACGGTACCAACAATATGAAAACTGAGCATAAAGCTACCCGCCATTTTTCGAAGAGTAAGCTCAACAGAGAGATTCCCTTTGTGAATATCTGGGGCTTTAATGGCCTCAAAGTACTCATCGGTAAGCGTAAACTCGAAGTGTTCAACTTCTTGATTCACAGCTCTTAAATCTATCTTAAACGGCTCTAAGTCAAACATATTCACACTTTGATGTGCAAAGTTACAAATATTTTCTGAGATGCTAACGTATAATGATAAAAAAAAATCATTGCTGTCCACTAAAATGCAAGAATTGAAGGCACAATCTTTTGTAAAATGCATCCTTCTAAGTCTTGAATATCTTAGCTTGTAAGCTATTCTGTTATTTTGGAGCCTCTATTTTTTAGATAAAGGCTGCCCGCTAAAAAACTCTTGTGAGGATCAGAAGGGGCTTACTCATGGTGAGATAAACTTATTTCTCTTTTATCGGTAATCTGAACGTTATATTCATCTTTTCTAAACTTTTAGGGGGACAGCAATCATATTTTATTTACTTTTTTGCGTTTCCTTATCCCGAACTGAGGTAAGATGCTGATTAATATTACCAAATTCACAAATAACTTGGGGATCTTCTCTACAAAGTAAAAATTAACTCCAAACAGAAAGACATTAAAAACATTCGCTCATGCCTTTCAAAAATTGAAGACAGGATGAATGAGATAAAACGTCAAGGCTGAGAGGTCTTAGAGCGGTCCAACGTTTTAAGAATCATGGCCTTTAGTTCTGGGTATTTAGGTGCAGGTGCGGCAAAGGACACCATACGGCCTTCGCTATCAACAATCATGAACCTCGGCACACCTGTGACATGGTAGTCAGCTGCGAAACCTTTTGTCCAACTATCTATGAAAATTAGATTACCCTTTAGTTCATATTTTTTTATTAGATCTTTCCAACGATCTTTTTCAACCCATGTACCTACACAGACACTGAGAAAAGTAACATCAGAGCCAAGGTCTTCCTCAAGTTCCTTAAAATAGGGTATCATCCGAAGACACGGCGCACACCAAGTAGCCCACACATCTACAACAACCACCTTACCTCGCAACTGACTCAACTTTAATCGTGTTCCATCGGGACATTCTCCTTCGAAATCAATTGCCATACGACCCGGTTTCGACCACGCCAACTTATCTTCAATAGGACGTAACGCAAGCACAAGAGCATCAGATAATGAACTTTCATCTACAGAACTTCGTAGTATTGCATACTTCTCATAATATTGTTGTTGGCTTGCAACTTGATAAAGATAAGCTTCACGAAGTGGTTGAGAAGCCAACAACGATAAACGAGCTGCATAATCTGTGGATGCTTTGCCCTGCTGTTCTGACAAATAATCCACATACGTTACGAGCATATCAGCAGCATACGGCAAACATAACAAATCTGTACGTGTAAATAACTGTTCGTAAGCATTGCGGTCTATAGAATTGATAAAGTTTTCATCCATCTCAAATTTGTGACTCTTGTAATAAGATAAAGTATAGAAAGCAAGGTCAGTATCTATCTTCTGTAGCAGCAAAGCCTCACCTGGATTGTCACATTTGAGTTGTTGTTTCATTGAGATCGCAACTTGTTTTAACTCCTTGAGTTCACGAATAAATACCTCGGGTTCCACTGTCTGCCCTCCTGGAATGTAGTTGAATAGATAGGAATGCAGTTGAACAACTGCACTTTTATTATCCCAAGTGGCGAAATATTCCCCCTCTAAACTCAACCCCCCAAGAACGTTCAAGCACTCATGCGTGTACTTCACTGTTATTTTATTACCATCCTTCAAATAGATAGCATGTCGTACATTATCCTTTCCTGAAAGCATATAAAGTCCATTATACGGCAAATTGGCTTTTAAGACAAAATTACCTGCGGTATCCACTTGTGCAGTAGCACACAGGCTGTCAACCAACGATGTGGAGGCATAAAGACTTATATGATTTGTATTTTCTTGATTAACAGTACCACAAATAACAACTTCAGCCGTGGCTGTTAGACAAAAAAAGAGGCTCAAAATAGCAAATAATATTTTTTTCATCACTCGATGTTTTTTTTGATTTAAAATAAAGTGGATGTATAAGTTCCTTTTGGTGTCTGACTCATGAAACAAGCACGTTTAACTATACCACTACCTTCCATTACCTTAAGAGCAGGCTGTATCACGCCAGCAGTAACAGGATAAAGATAAAGCTTATAGCTTCCATTCCGAGAAGTACCTACAGCCAGATAATCAAACCATGAACTATCTTGCCCATAGGGAGAATATTTCAAAAACTCCATGTAAGTTACCGTCTCATCTTTTGGCCAACTCATATCCTGTTCGTTTTCAGCCATATTTTCTAAATTACAAGTATAGAGTTTGTTATCTTTAACATAATAAAGAATCTTGCTATTCTGATTCAACGTACGGAATTTTGCTTTCAGGACATTGAGCGACGAGGGGATTTCTTCCATCTTTTTGATGGGATTTAAATCCATAGTACTGGGTTGCCCGTTCATCGTTAGTAAATAATACTTCTCCTCGTTTTTTTTCTTCATGATCGCTATCGCAACGTCACCAGGAGTATAGACCGCAGTAGTAAGACCACCCATAAAGAGCAAGTCCATATCCATGTTTTTAGGAGATGGCATACCATCATCGAAGTAATCCAAGTGTGGAGACTGACGACTAACACTACAAAATGAACTATTCTTCTCATTAAAGAGGAGTGGCAATGAATTACCAGCATGTCTGATAGATGAGAGGCTGTAGTCACCCAGCGACTTTAAGACAAATTGCTTGTAGACATCGTAACGCGAAAAAAATAAAGTATAAACAGTATTGCCTACATAAACATGTACATCAGAAGGTCCTGCAAACATGGCGTGTATTTCACGCTTAGCGGGTTTGTCAACAAATAATCCATCGTAATCAAGAATGGTTTTTCCAGTAAAATAATCCACGGCCATCAAATCCTTACTACTAGCAACAAATACGGCATTTCCTCGCTTGTCTCTTTTATTCATTTCATCAAAACGCCAATAGGAGAAGTTGAAATACAGATCCACAGCAGAACCTTGCAAGTGATGGCCATTAGCTGCCTGTATCACATTGCATTTTGTTTTATTATTCGAAAAGAAATCGATATCAGTGCTGTCTCCTTCGCTTTTTAACACCCACCAACCCGATGCCATATCGGTAGTTACATATAGATTATATTCCTCATATGCAAATACTCCTGTTTCTTGATCCTTTGCACAAAAGCGTATTTTATAACTACCCACATTCATCTTTATGGCATAATCCAAATTGCTATTTCGTGAGATTGTGTCGGGTTTATCACCCCAAGATGCTGATGCAGGAATTATTGTCCAAAAACAATCATATTGTCGATTCTCTGGATAAATCTTTGGAGAGATTTGTAATCGGTCACCAGTAGGACTCACCGTATAGGCTTCGTTTATCCCTTCTATATGGATATTAATAGGTTCTGAATAATCATAGTTGCCATTATCAGAAAAACAACTACTCAATAAAAGCACAGTGAGTCCACCGAAAAATATATTTATACGTTTCATAGATTATGTATTTAAAGATTGTTGGTGATATAATCTCATTACTCAAAATAGTTGTAAAAAAGAAGTTATATGCCTGTAGGAAAAGTCACTAACGCACTGTTTTTGTCAGTCGGATCTTCACGCATAGGAGCCACTCCTGAAGTTTGGTTTGCAGCATCATTATTAAATGCTTCCAACGCTTCAATGAATTTACCACGCCAGTAAATGGCGACCGACTTTTCCCCGTTTATTTTCTTTATCCATTCATCATCAACCTTATCTCCTACTACTTTTAACATAAGCCTATGTTTGGCTAAGCTGTAATTACCAAAGTAATATTTTGTAGTATAATTCCAAGTAGACGGTTGCTCCATTTTATCTGAAATAATGATAGTACGCCCCAGTAAACGGTGTTCTCCAAATCCGAAGTCAGCATTTTCTTTCAGACGCAGGCGAAGCCGAACCTTGTTTATTTTCAACGATTTGTCACGTAGCACAACTACACCGATACTATCTCTAATGTGTCCTGCTTTAACCACCATCAACGGCTGGACACTGGCTTCGGTGAAAGCGACATAATGCACACCTGCAATTGCTTTATTAGGCAATTCGGTCACGGTTGAATCTTGTACCTTTCCAAGCTTGTCATAGATATAAGTAGTATTATATTCTGTCACCTGTTCTAACATAACTTGCCGATCTTTATTTGAAGTTCCACCTAAAACTCTCACAGGTATAAATACAGTATCACGTACACGTGTTTCACTTCCCCAAACAAATGAGAATGCATAGTCAGCTGGTGCCTTTTTATTTTCACTAACCAATTCAATACGAGCTTTATCATTATATATCAAGCGTTCATCTTCCTTACAACTTGTCAGTATAATGGAAAACAACAATGCCATAAAGATTGTTTTTTTCATAATCTCTATTTTTTAATTTACATAAACGGTCTCTTTCTTGGGAAGAGGAACTACATAAGTCTCAACCGATCCAGGAATGGAAGTCCACAGATTATTAACTATTGCCATCCGCTTGCAGGCATAAAATGCCTGACCTTCCCCATAAAATTCTTTATGATATTCTTTTATCAACAATTTGTTGCGGTCGCTTTCATTATTGATTGCAGTCGGAGTTACATCACGTGCCATACATAAGACCTTATAATAATTTTCAGCTTCAGCCAAAGGACTACATTCCATCGCAATAAGGTACATTTCAGAGAGACGAATGAGCGGGATTACATTCGTAGACAACGAAGGCATTTTATCCGTCTGTACATACTTCAGAAAATAAAAAGGACGATTGTAATAGCTGATATTTACCTCTTCCCACATATTTACAAAACGAATATCGGAAGTTCCTTTCTCATAGAGTTGGGCATAGAGATCTTTTTGCGGCTTTTGATAAGAACGCCCCGACCCGATAGATTCAGAAAGATTGTTGACTTTCAGATTAAAGATATGCTCACTTGAGAACGTACGGTCACCACGGGCACAATCGTCTCGCATGCCCAATCGAAAAACTTTTCTACCATCTGGCAACTTTGCTTCCATCACCAATTTAGCATATTTCAAAGCCTGTTCCTTGTTACCAATCCACAAGTAGAAACGTGCTTTCAAGGCGCAAACCGCATAATAATTCATGCGCATTTGGCGTGCCCCCCAAAAGTCATCATCAATACTTGAAGTATTGTTCAAAGCCTCAATTGATTGCTCACGAATAGGATCTACTTTGGCCAAAACCGATTCAGCCTCATTTAAATCGTGCAGTAACTGATCTGTATATTCCGTGTAGCTAACAAAGTTGTTTGGCTTATGCTTAATCTCTTTAACATAGGGTAGAATTTTCGTTGAGGGAAGATTGCTGGGCATGGGACCGAATAGGCGTAACACATCAAAATGACAGAAAGCACGAAGACCTAAAGCCTCGCCACGCAATAGGTTGTAACTACGGTCATCAAGTATGCTGCGGTGTGATTCTATACCTGCAAGCAAGCCGTCAACATCGGCTATTACCTTATAAAGATTGTTATAATTATCGTTCATTACAGTCTCTACTATGTCAGCTTTATAGTCGTATTTGTGAAGATATTCTCCTATTGAACCGGACGTATAAGTCCAATGTTGTGCAAGATTTTCAATACTTCCACAAGTAAGTTCTTGACCATAAAGATTATTTTGCTTCATACGTATGTAACTTCCAATCAATACGCTTCTACAACCTTCAACAGTACTAAACATTTCATTACTTTCTTTTTCAGTAGATGGTAGCACATTGAGAAAGTCGTTACAGGATATTGTCATGCTCATGAGGAGCAAAGCAGCGATAATATTCTTACAGTATTTCATAATTTTAGAGATTTAGCATTAGAAATTAACTGACAAGGTGAATGAGAAACGACGTGAATAAGGATAAGAAAGTCCACGCTCCTGCTTCACACTTGAAAAATAGAAAAGATCACTTAGATCGCTACTCAAGGTAAGAACTTGTATGCCAAGAATTCGTCTAAGCCACGGATTGTTACTTAGCATATAACTAAGATGAATATTCTGACAGCTTAAAGTACGTTCATCTTGCACAAAGCGTGAGGTAGAATAAGTGGGTGACTGATTGGTCAATCCCTTAAAGAAAGTACGATCATCTGGTTTCTGCCAACGATCTTTAAACACTCTTTCATCTACGTTATAAAGTTTATCAGCATTTTCAATTCGTGAAACCAACGTTGAATTGTAGAGTTGACCACCAAAACGATAGCCAAAGGAGATGTTGGCAGTAAAATCTTTCCATCTCATCATGGTACTCAACATTCCACGGTATTTAGGTTGATTCACGCCACAAGCAATGCGATCGGCTGCATCCCATACATAAGTTACTTCTCCATTTCTTTTCCTATAAAGTTCGAAACCTGTACTTGGGTCAATTCCCAATGAAGGAACGGCATAAATGGTGTATTGTGATTCACCCTCACGAATCACACTATTAGGCTCAATGCCTCCAACAAGAAGACGCTTCGCATACTCGTCTTTCATGGCCTGCGAAAGTTTCACTACCTTATCTTCATTATGAACAAGAGAACCTGTAACAGACCAAGAGAGACGTTTTTGTTCATTGCGCAATAAGAATGCTGTGGCTTTAATTTCAAAACCCTTATTCTCAACCTTACCAATATTCTCAATATACGACGTAAAACCATTAGATAATGGCAGATTAAGTGACGACAATAAATTGGAAGTATAGTCGAAATAAACATCAGCTACAAAACTTAGACGATTGTCAAAGAGGCTCAGTTCCATACCTCCATTCCACTTATTAGTCTTCTGCCATTCAAGATCGGGGTTCTCCAAAGCTTTTTGATAGGCACCCGTCCATCGATTATAGCGGTCGTTGAGATAATAATTGTAGGTAGCTACTGCCTGATATGCATTAAATTTTTGCGAACCAGTCTGTCCATAGGAGGCTCGCAATTTCAAACGATTGATGAAATAAACGTCTTTCATAAATTTCTCATTATGCATATTCCAACCAATACCTATTGAGTAGAATGGTGCAAAACGACGATTCTTACCAAATTGTGAAGAGCCATCTATGCGATAAGCGAGGTCTGTATAGTATCTGTTATCAAAAGAGTAATTAGCATTCATCACCAATCCCACAGCCCTAGTTCGCGCCTCTCCGCCCGAAGGCTTACCACCTTTCTGATATTGTAAAGCATTAGATGGAAAGTCGAGTTTTTCATCGGTAAAACCTTCCACAACAAAAAGATAGTTACGCAAAAAGTTCGACATAACGTTCCAATTGACAGCAGCATACACCAAATGCTTTTCAGCTAAAAGTTTGGAGTAACTCGCCGTAAGTGCAACTTCGTAGTTGGTAACTTTACCCACACCATATCGATAGCAACCTTTACGCAGACTACCTTCATCGGTTTGATATTCGTCAGCTTCAAACATCGTATGCTTTGCTGGTCTGAAATAATCACTCTCACGGTTTGTCCATGTAAAGCCAACCCGACCACGGGTAACAAATCCTTCGAACGGTCTCCATTCAATCGAAAAGTTGTCTGTAATATCGGTATATTGCTGGCTATCTTTCTGATTAAGCAATGCATTATAAAGTGGATTAGAAGGCAGATTGCTCAAACTACCATAAAAATCAACGTTCGTATCAAACATCTTAATAAGATTTCCAGTATCATCGTATGGTTTCCAATATGGGTTGAGTCTGGTGTAATCAGAGAAGGAGCCATACGGAGATTCATCTGAATGAGTATATCCAATGTTTAAATCATTAGTAAAGAGTAATCCAAAATGATGATAAGACAGAGTTATACTTCCATTGAAACTACTACGCTGTGATCCTTTCATGACACCAGTCACTTGATTATACTGTAGCGATGTCGCATACCGAAAACTCTCATCACCACCTTCCAATCGAATATTATGTCTTTGTCCTACACCAGCTCGTAAGGGTTTAGAAAGCCAGTCTGTGTCTACACCTCGTACAACCTCACTCAACAGTTCAGAATATCTACGCTTTAACCTAAAGTCGCGCATAGGATCGGTACTATCGTAATAGCCAGAACGACGTTCCAATTCTAACTTATCAGCTGAACCCAGCAAATGATAATCAGTTAAGTCGGGAGCTTCGATATTAAGGCTCCCTGAATATGTAAACCGAAGACGACCTGCCTTGGGACTTTTACGCTTGATAACTATCACGCCATTGGCACCACGAGAACCATAAATCGCAGTGGCCGACCCATCTTTCAGCAATGTTATTGATTCTACCTCATCTTCATTCAAATCCATCATTCGGGTGATATTGATTTCAAAGCCATCCATAATAATCAGTGGCGTATTTAGGTCGGTCCGCGTATTATCTTGTAAATTTGTAATCGTTGGCAGATTAGCGGTTCCTCGAATTTGCACATCGGGTAGATGGTTTGGGTCTGAACCAAATTGATTGTTCATTAACATATTGAACGATGGGTCAATGTTGGCAATAGATGTGAGTAGATTCTTGTTACCAAACTCCTTCAATTCCTTATTGGTGATAGTAGAAACCGAACCGGTAAAAGCATTCTTATTTTTCTGAAAAATACCCGTTACCACTACTTCTTTGATGGTCGTATTTGAGTGCATTATCAGATTTCGTGTCACATCGGTTTTTCCAGACTCAATTGTGAGTTGTGCCATTTCCATACCAACATAAGAAAAGCAAAGCGTGACAAGTGTATTAGGAATTGTTATTTCGTACATTCCATCTATATTAGTTACTCCACTCACCTTTCCTTTTTCCATATAGACAGTTACACCTATCAAAGGTTCCCCTTGTTCGCTTTTTACCTGCCCTTTAACTATTCGCCATCCATTTTTAATCTTTTGCTGAGCAACATCGGATTTGCTTGCAGGATTTTGAGCATGAATCTCAGGCAAGATACTCAGTGCACAAATCATGGGCAATAAAATCACCGCAGTTTGCCAAAAACGTTTGTTTGCATTCATAACAAACCTCCACAATTAGTTAATAACATTTTTCTTTCAACTGTTTACAAAATTACTGTAGACAACAATTTTCTGTAAATATATGTCATGTTCAAGTATCAAAAGTTAGGATTAGAAAAGATTTAACTTCTGAACACTTACAAAAATAAAAAAAAACTTTGTAACCGTCAAAAGAAATAGTAAAGAATTAAAAAGAAAAAAAATCTTAAAAGTGAATTATCTAGAAAAAAGATAAAAGATAGTATGCTCTCGGGATTTATAGAAATAAACTCTCCACTTTCGTCAATGATTCGAAGCCTTCAACTCGATGCGGAAGGTGGTTCCTTTATCTTTTTCTGAATCTTTAACGAAAATTTTGCCATTATGATATTCCTCAATGATTCGTTTGGCAAGAGACAGTCCTAACCCCCAACCGCGTCTTTTAGTGGTAAACCCAGGACGAAAAACGTTCTTTATATCTTTCTTCTTAATTCCCTTCCCGGTATCAGAAACTTCAATCACTATTTTTTTCGATTCACAAAAAGCCGAAATCTTAATTTTACCCACAACTCCTCCCATTGCATCCACTGCATTCTTACATAAATTCTCTATCACCCATTCAAAAAGAGAAGGAGAAATGAGTACGAGTTGATCGTTTCCTTCAAAAGAAATTTGAGATTCAATGGCAATCTTTTTGGAGGTTCGACGGTTCATATATGCCACCACATTCTGAAGAACTTTTGACAAGCTATATAACTCTAATTCTGGAGCGGAGCCTATTTTTGAGAATCTATCGGCAATGAGTTGCAAGCGCTTCACATCCTGATCTATCTCGGGAATTAAAGTGTCATCTGGGTACGTTTCTTTAAGTATGGCTAACCATGCCATTAAACTTGAAATAGGTGTACCCAACTGGTGAGCGGTCTCTTTAGAAAGTCCCACCCAAACTTTATTTTGTTCGGCTTTCTTCGAACTAAGGAGGGCAAAAAGTGCGACAATCACAAAAATGAGTACCACTCCCAACTGTATATAGGGATAAGTGGAAAGACGTTTGAGCATGAAAGAATCATCATAACAAACATCGATATACTCCTTTTCTTCAGGCTCATTAAAAAAGATTCGGATATATTTGCGAGAAGCTTTGAGCTTACGACCCAATTGCTGCACATAAGCAACACTATCTACTTTGGACTTGTTGGGAAGTTTGATATTACGGTTACTCTGTATTCTTCCTTGGCTATCCATCACAATCACGGGAATCGTATGATTTTCGTTAATCACCTTCAACACCAAATTCAAATCCGTATTTTCATCCGCCTCATTCAGGGTTCGCATGGCTTCTGCCCAAATCTCCATTTTATTCTGCTCCTCCTTTTCCAAATCACGAATGAGACGATGAGACACAATTAAGGAGATGACTGCTATCAGCACAGCAATAATCACCAATATCACTTTTACGTGTCTAACCCGATCTGTCCATTGCATAAGCTAAAAACGTCAATGAACAAAATTTATTGCCCATATCCACTGCAACCTTCCATACCTTTGCATCCTTTCGTGGCTATCTACACCGTACCA
>NZ_HG417104.1:0-31107 GCF_000455445.1 Hoylesella timonensis 4401737 = DSM 22865 = JCM 15640
CTAATTTTTTTATTGATTTCAATCTTTTTCTTGGTAAAGCATGACCCTGTACCCGGCTTTCAGATGCACCTTGACGGTGCGCATCTTCCCCGCGATGTACTGGCTCGTTCCTTGTATCAGCCCCTTGCCCAAGTCGGAGGCGAGCTGCGCCCCGGCATTGGTGGAGATATTGATGCTGCTACCCAACGAACCTCCCATGTTGGCGGCGACCTCTCGGACGGCGTTCATCTCCATCGAGTTCGGGATGAAGATGCCGGGCTGTCCGTCCGTGTCATAGACCGCAAGCTCCACGGGGATAATCGTGCCGTCGTATTCCAGCGAGGTGATCCCGATGTCGAGTCGTTCACCCTGTATCTTGCCCGTGCCGACCACCACCGCACCCCGTGGGATTGTCCTGCCCGCCACCGCCATAGGCTCCAGCAGGCGAAGCCTTACCGTCTGCCCGTCCGTCACGCTCTGCGCCTCATGCACACACGCCGGGATGGTGTTCCTGTCCGATACCTCCGCCGTGCCGACAGCCGTGTTGAAACCCCGGTTGCGTTCCTGTGAGAAAGTGGCGACAAACTCCGCGTTGCTCATGGGCTGTGCAAGGGAGGAAACGACTTGGCGGGTCACTTGCCTTACGGGTGTCGCCGTGTTCTTCTTTCCCTTCTGCACGGTGGCAGGCTCTGCCGCCTGTTCCGGCTTCCCACCGTTCTGACCGCCCATGTACTTTGCCGCCAGCTCATAGGACTTCTCCATAAGTGCCACCTGTTCGTCTATAGATGAAGTCCTGCCTTTTTCACTTTCCAGTTCCGATTCCAACGAGGCGATGCGCTCCAATAGCACATCCATCTCCGCATTGTCATTCTTCGGCTGTTCGTAAAAGTTGCCGAGGGTGGCGTTCAGGTCACGGTAGGCGGCTGCGGAGGATTGGATGGTTTGCGGCGTGGCAGGCTTTGCCCTTTCTTCCTTGCCGCCCGGATTGGCGAGGTCGAAGTCCGTACCGTCCTCCGTTCCCGCTATCTCGCGGTCGAACATGTCGCCCAGCTGCCCGATGGCACGGTTGCGGCTCTCCAGCCGCTCTTCCATCTCCCCATGCTCGTAGGCTTTCAGCTTGTCGCCGATAATCTGCCGGTTCGCCTTGTCCGCGTCTGGCATCTCGGTGTTGTAGCCGTCCGTTCCCGGCGGTTGTTCCTTGCCGGAGGAAGGGGCGAATATCAACCACATCGCCCCGATGAAGACCAGCACCATAGCAGGCAGGACTATCATCTTCTGCCGTTTCAGCCGCTGCGCCTCTGTCAGCGGTTCGCGCTCCTTTTTCGGCTTTCCCGCGTCGGGAGCGGCTTTGTTCTCTTTCGTTGATTCATTCTTCGTCTGTTCCATATAAATAAGGTGTTAAGTGATTGTCAGTTTCCACCGGGGTCGGTAGTTCCACCCGTCCGGCATGTCCCGTATCCATACGTGAGCCGTCGTTTCTGCCGATGTCATAGACGGCTCTGCCGAAGGTGTAGAGGGCAAGCATCGCGAAGGCGGCGAGCATCCCCAGCACGATGCGGCGGCGTGTTTCCGGCGGCAAACCGTCCAGATACCCTTTGAGCCTTGCCACCAGCCGTTTCCGTTTGTCGTGGAGTTTCCAATACATGCCCCACATTGATTTTCTGATACTTTTCATGTCCTGTTACCGTTTGATTGTCTGTAAATCCTTGTTCTCGATGATGGTGAACCCCTCGATGGTGAAACCGTTTGGGTTGTCGTCCGACCGCGATGCGTTCAGCAGGCGGCAGGTGGTCACGAGGCTGCGCTCGGTGACGTTGCTTTGCCGGATGATTTTCTGCGTGGCGTAGGTCACGGCACGGTAGGGATAGGCGTTGAAGTCGCACACCACGCTGTCCACTTTCAGCACTTGGTTGATGTTCCCGGCGATGATGCGGTTGTAGTACCCCTTCTCCGCGAAGTCCGAATAATAGTGGTACACGCTCTTGTCCGCCAGCAGCAGGGCACGTTTTACGTTGTGTTCAATCGCGCTTTTTTCAGGTGACAGCGTGAAGAAAAGCTCGTGGAAGCGGCGCACATGCTCCCGTGCTTCCGCCGGGCGGTTCTGCGATAAATCCTGAGAGAGAGCCAGCATCAGCGACTTGCCGTTGTCCAGCACATAGATTTTCTCCCGTTGCTTCTCTGCGAAACGGTAGGAGTTCCACACGCTCCACACCGTCACCACAGCGCACAGCGAGAGGAAGACGATACCGAACAGGCGTAGCTGCCTGAACGATGATTCGATGTTTCTGAGTGACTTAAATTCCATTCTTAATTCTGTTTCAATGATTCTACATGATTGTTATTTCAGCAATTTGCCGGCACGTCCCATCATATTGCCTGTCGCAGCTCCGGCAACACTGCCCGCCATTCCTCCGGCACGTCCCGCCATCTGGTTCACGTTGCGACCGTAACCGCCCATGCCTCCGGCTTGGATAATCCAGCCGGCAACGGTGGGAATGGTGAAGTAGCCGATGATGCCGATGCAGAGGAACACGATGTACACCCCGTCGCTCGAATCCAGCGAGAAGTTCGGGTCTGCCTGCATCCGCTCGATGTCGCTTTGCAGCATCAGCACCTGTATCTTCGCCAGTATGGTGCTGAACATGTCCGACACCGGCAGCCACAGATATACCTGTATGTAGCGGCATATCCACTGCGTGAGCGTGCTTTGGAAACCGTCCCACACCGATATGGCGAAGGCTATCGGACCGAGTATCGCCAGCACCACGAGGAAGAAGGTTCGGACGGTGTCTATCACGAGGGCGGCGGCTTGGAACAGCAATTCCAGTATCTCGCGGAAGAAGTCGCGGATGTTTTTCTTCATGTTGTACATTCCCCGGTCGATATACATCCCCGCCATCGTCACCATGTCGGAGGGCGACCAGCCGAGTTCCTCCAGCTGCTTGTCAAACTCCTCGTTGGACACGAGGTAGGCGGTTTCGGGGTTGCGCATCATCGCCTCGTATTCCAATTTGTCCTTCTGCTGGCGGTAGGTGTTCATGTCCAGCGTTTCCGCCTCCAGCATCTTTGCCGTGCCCTGTACGACGGGTGAGAGGATGCTGTTTATCGTGCCCAGCACCACAGTCGGGAAGAACATGATGCACAGACCGATGGCAAAAGGACGGAGCATCGGGAATACGTCTATCGGTTCGGCTCTCGCCAGCGACTGCCATACCCGGTAGGCGACGTAGAACAGCGCACCCAGTCCGGCGATGCCTTTCGCCACACCCGCCATGTCTCCGCACAACGGCATCATCTGCTCGTAAAGCGAACGTAGAATCTGGTGAAGGTTGTCGAAATTCATAGGCTACCAGTATCTTTCGTTCATGTTTCCGTACAGCCCCATGATGCGGTCGAGGTCGTTCTTCTTTTTCGCACGCAGGTAGCTCACGGAGATGTTCTTGTTCGTGTAGTAACTTACGAGGTTGCGGTAACGCTTCATCTTCGAGTGGCAGCGTTCCACCACGTCCATGCGCTCCTTGTCGGTCATGGAGAGCGTGGTGATGTTCACCACATTCTTCAGTTCCGTCAATACTTCGTTGCTCTCTTCCAGCAGTTTCGTGTAACCGAAAGCGATTGCCGACAGCTCTTCTGGTCTGAAATTTCCATCACGGAGCATCCTTTGGAAACTGTTTACATAAATGTCGGTGATGTCGCCTACCATCAGGATGGTCTGCTGCACCTTGCGGGCGTCCTTGACGAGATTGTTCACCGATTTGAGAGCATCGTAATACTTTTTGCCCTGCTGATAGATTTTCACCGTTTCCTGAAAGTTGCTCACCATGTTCGTGGCAGTCTTGGAGGTATGGATGATGTTTTTGGAGGCATTGATGATACCCTGCGCCAGATTGCCCGGATCGCTTACGACCCACTGTGCGCTTGCCCTGCCTGCGAAAAGCAGGCACAGGCAGATAATCATTGTTATTCTTGTTCTCATGTTACTTTGGATTTTAGTGGTTGTTATTCTTCTGTCGGGTGTCCCGGCTGCGGTTTCACCCGCACATAGTCGCCGCCCGGCGAGAAGGTCAGCACGTCCGTGGCCTCGTTATAGGACACGTCGATGCGGAAGCCGGTGTTCATGAACAGGTTGCCGGTTTTCTCCTGCAAGAGATAGGTTTCCGGTTTCAGCTTGCGGCGCAGACCGCTCCGGCGGAACACCGTCACCTTGTAGGCTTCGCCCTCCTTGTAGATAAGCACGTCGGGCTTCCCCTCCACGCTCTCCCAGTTCCCGCACAGCATATCACGGCGGTTGTCGGCCACGTCGCAGGATTGCAGCATCATGACCGCCAATCCGATCAGACACTTGCTGACTTGCAGCATTTTCACTTTTGGTAAATTCATATGCGTTTTCCTTTTTTTGTTGATACATTCTGTTTTAGTTATTCCTTGTTCCTCCGCCTTTCGGCAAGCTGCCGGATGGCGGCTTCGATGTCACCGCCCAGCTTCTCCGCCAGACGGTAAACCTCCACTTTTTCCGTTTCTTCGGTAGTGTACGCCAGATACTCTTCTGCACTGACCTCGGTGGCATAGACCGCCGATTGTGTGCCACCCAAGCCTATCCACACCTCCTTGTAGAGCCGTGAAGGGTTGTTCGCCATGTTGATGGAGAGTATCTGCGACTTCTCCTTTTCCGTCAGTCCGAGCAACGCCTGTATCTGGTCGAACTTGTTCATATACTTGCGCTGGTCGAGAAGTATCTTGCAGTCGGAGTTGTTGATGATGCTCTCCTTGACCACCGGAGAACTGATGATGTCGTCCACCTCCTGCGTCACCACGATTGCCTCGCCGTAATATTTTCTGACCGTCTTGTACATATAACGTAGGTATTCAGCCATGTTTGCCGAAGAGAGGGCCTTCCAAGCCTCCTCCACGATAAGCTGTTTCCGCACCCCTTTCAGCCGCCGCATCTTGTTGATGAAGGCTTCCATGATGATGATAGTCACGACTGGGAACAGTTCGCGGTTCTCTTTTATACTGTCAATCTCGAAGACGATGAACCGCTTGCCGAGCAGATCGATGTTCTCCGTGGAGTTGAGCAGGAAGTCGTAACGTCCGCCCCGGTAATACTGCCGCATGGTGGTGAGCATGTTGTCGATGTTGAAGTCGGACTTCTCCACCTTGATGTCGCGCTGCGCCAGTTCCGTGCGGTAGTCGTCGCGCATATACTCGTAGAAAGTGTTGAACGACGGCACGATGCTACGGTCGGATTGGATACGCTCGATGTAGGCACTCACGGCACTGCCCAGTTCGCCGCTCTCCGTCTTCGTCACCTTGTCGTCCTCCGATTTCCAGAGCGTAAGAAGCAGGGTCTTGATGCTGTCCTTCTTCTCCACATCGAAGATGTAATCATCGGTGTAGAACGGGTTGAATGATATGGGCTTCTCTTCCGTGTAGGTGAAATACACGCCGTCCACTCCGCCTGTCTTGCGCCGGATCATGCCGCACAAGCCCTGATAGGAGTTTCCCGTGTCCACCAATACCACATGTGCGCCTTGCTCATAATATTGGCGCACGAGGTGGTTCATGAAGAACGACTTGCCGCTGCCCGAAGGACCCAGCACGAACTTGTTGCGGTTGGTCGTGATACCCCGCTTCATCGGAAGGTCGCTGATGTCGAGGTGCAGCGGTTTCCCTGTGAGCCTGTCCACCATCTTGATGCCGAAGGGCGAGAGCGAGCTGCGGTAGTTGGTTTCCTCCGTGAACAGGCACACCGCCTGTTCGATGAAAGTGTGGAAACTCTCTTCCGCCGGGAAGTCCGCCGCATTGCCGGGTATCGCCGCCCAGTAGAGTGTAGGGCAGTCGATGGTGTTGTGGCGCGGCACGCACTCCATGCTTGCCAGCTGGCTGCCCACGTCGTTCCTTATGTGCTTCAGTTCCTCCGCGTCGTCGCTCCACGCCATGACGTTGAAGTGCGCCCGTACCGAGGTCAGCCCGTAGGACCGGGCTTCGTTCAGGTATTGGTCTATCCACTCGCGGTTGATGCTGTTGCTCCTTGAATAGCGTGAGAGCGACTGCATGTTACGGGCGGACTTCTCGAACTTCTGCAAGGCTTCCTCGCTGTTATTTATCAGCACATACTGGTTGTAGATATGGTTGCAGGAGAGCAGCAGCCCCACCGGGGAGGCGAAGGAGAGGCGGCAGTCGCTCCGGTCGGTGGAGAGCTTCTCGTAACGGGTGTCGGTAGCCACCTTGCCCGGCAGGTCTTCCGCGTCGGAGAGGGTGTGCAGACACAGGCGGTTGTCGCCGATGCGCATCTCCCTTGCCGAAAGTTCGATGTCCTGCAAGGTGATGTCACCTTCCGGCATGAGCGAGAAGTAGCGTTCTACCAGCCCCGCCTTACCCTCCGTCCCCACAATCTCGTCGGTGGAGAGGCGGCGCAACCTGACAAGCCCGCTGTCGTTCATGATACGCTCGAACTGTTCGCAGGCTTCCATGAACTTGGTCGTGGTTTCCCTGTCCAGCTCTTTCGGGATGATGTGCCCTCGGCACAGCGTGCTGAAGTTGCTCTGCATCCGGCTACGCTCCTTCGTCGTCTTGGTCAGGTAGAGGTAGCAGGTGTGTTTCAGGTACGGACGCTCGTTGAAGTGACGCTCGAAGCTCCGTGAGAGGAAACTCATGTCGTCCTTCTGAAGCTCCGGCTTGTAGCGTTCCTTGATAAACCAGTCCTGCTTGTGAACGACGGAGTAGTCCGGCAGCACCTTGATTGCCTTGCACCAGCAGCCGTGTATCGCCTCGTACTCCGCGCCCGTCACGGTGTAAAGCTCCGGCAGCTCCACCTCGAAAGCCACCGTGATGTCGGCGTCCTTTGAGATGATGCAGCCATGCTCCACCGCAAGCAGGGGAAACTTGTTTTCCAGTGTTGTCATTTTTGATGTATTCCTCATGTCGTTTCTTCCTTTCGTTGTCGTTTGAACAGACGGGTTATCCGCCGCCGGTTGATAAGGTATCGGGGATGGCTCCGTGACGCTCCCAATTTCATCAGCCCGTGTTCGCCGTACCGGGCGTTCAGCGCGAAGGTCTGCCACACAAGGAGGGAGGACGATGCCGCGCCGAAGCCGATACATATCCACTGGTCGATACCGACCATGTAGAGGATGACGAACAGGACGAAGAGAGCCAGCAGACCTCCGCAGAAAATGAAGAGGTACTGTGCCTTCAAGCCCTTGAACTCTACCGGACGGCCGATACCCTTGTTTACCGGGTATTCAGCCATACATTATTACATTAAAGGAAGAATGAGCGCAGGATGGTGGCGGCTACAATCAGGAAGATACACGCGCCGAACCAGCTTGCTGCTGTTTTTGAGGTGTCGGGGTCACCCGATGAGAATTTTCCGTACACTTTCACGCCCCCGATAAGCCCGACGACCGCGCCGATGGCGTATATCAGTTTAGTTCCGGGGTCGAAATACGAACTCACCATAGAGGTGGCTTCGTTGATGCCCGCGATGCCGTTTCCTTGCGCGAAAGCGGAGGCGGTTGCGGCGATGAAAAGTGCCGCGGATAGGATTGCTTTTCTGTTTTTCAAGATGTTCTTGTTCATGAATTGTCCTTGTTTTTTGCCGTCGAAAGGGTGGATAGTCCTTTGTCGGGCGGTTGTTACTCTGTTACTTTACTTTGGTTTTAGTGGATGCCCGTTTGTTTCCACAGACGTGGGCGTGTCCGTTGCGGACGGGATACGCCTTGCGTTTCCTTGCCGCGTGGGTTGATGTCACTATTTCATGTCCATTCCTTTTTCAGTTGTCATACATAGTTTCGGATGTCGAAATCCTCGATGTTGTCCGGCACGATGAACTCCTTTTCGGGTTTCTTCAGCCGGATCTCGATAAGCCCCTTGATGCGGATGCCTATCTCCGAAGAGCCTTCCATCATTTTCTCGTACAGCTCCGTGCCTTCCATGTCGGTGAACACCTTCGCCGCCTTTTCACGTTCCGCCTGTGTCGCGTCCGGGTTCATGGCGGTCTTGCAGGCGTCGTCAATCTCGTCAAAGCTGCTGCCCGAAGCCCGTGGCGTGTCCGAAGCGTCTTCATCCGGTTCGTCCTCCCCGTATCCCAGTTCCTCCGGCGGCATGCTCGTGAAGGTCTCATCGAGCTTTTCCTCCGGGACTTGCGCCGGGCGGGACGCGGTTTCCGTGTTTCCGTCGTCAAAAGTAGCCTCTTCCTCCGACAGCTCAATGCCTTTTTCCAAAGTGGCGGCTTCTTGCGCCGGTATGGCAGCGATTGTCCGGGTGGATGCCATTTTGAAACGGCTCTTGCCGATGATGTCCCCCTTTGCCGTGGAAACTTCCTCATGTGCCGCTACGCTCTTTGGCCCATTCCTGTCCAACGACCGCCATAATCCGGCGATGCCCTTGAAGAAGCGGACAAGCCGCATGTCCATGATGCGCTCGTAAAGGAGCAGGAACAGGAACCATAGGTTGCAGCCGACCGATACCGCCAGCAGAATGTCTGTCATGCTGATTGTTTCATTCATATACTTCCGGTTTTAGTTAGAATACTGAATTGTAATTCCGGGCGTAAAGGCTCTTTATAGCGTCCTCGCACTGGTTGAAGTGGTGCGTCAGCACATGGTCGATGTAGGCGGACAGTGTAAGCCTATCATGCCCGATTACACGGGTGATGCGCATGATACGCTCGTGGTACTCCGGACGCACATACGCCATCTTGCCCTCCCGCGCCTTTACTTCCGGGTCGCGGATGAATAGACGTTCATAGTCCTTCTCGCAGCATTTGCCGCTCACCGGGACGGGCGACAGTATTTCCACGCTCGCCTGCACTTGGGCAAGCATGCCTCCGCAGTCCTGCTGCGGTCTTTTTTCATTCGGTGTCATTTCTTTTTCCATTTTCAAATCAGATCTTCACGTTGTTTCTTGTACAGTTCGTTGATTCTCTCCTTGTGCTGTTCCAGATGCTGGCGCAGCACGGTATCCACATAGCCGCCCACAGAGATTTCCCCTCCGGCGATGTCGTTCACGATTTTGAGGATCTTGCCGTGTACGTCGCGGCTGATATAGACACACTGGCGGGTCTTTATCTCGTTGCGGCGCAGGAACAGCTCGTTATAGTCCTCGTCCTGCCTTTTCCGGCGGCCGCCTTCCCTCTGCGCTCTCTCCCGTGTCACGGGTTGAGCCGGTGGCGGCTCCGGTGCGGCGGTGTCCTCTCCGGTCGGTACGGCTGCGGGGTCTTCCTGCGCCGGGCGTAGTGTCCCGTCCTGTGTGCGCCGCCCGATAGATGCCAACAGCAGTTCCTCGTCGATGCCTTCCGTGTTTACTTTCCTGCTGCCCATGCTCACTGCGGTCTGATGATGTCGCTTATCTCTTCGGAAAACTCACGGATGCCGCTCCCTTTCAGCAGTGCCGTGTCCATCGGGAAGATGGTGGAGCGGAAAACGCTCTTGCGCTCTTCCGAAAGGTCGCGGCGGAACTTCTTGCTGTCGGGCAGGCGGGTGGAAAGCACCGGGAAGCCCATTTCGGCTATCACTTCCTCGTAGATGCCGTACAGGTCGTTCCTCTCCCTGCCGTCCACCATCGTCCAGAACAGATGCAGCCCCTTTGTTTTCGCTTGCCCGGTTGTCATCAGCCTGTCGCGGAACATCGTGACGAATTTCAGGGTACTTTCCACGACAAAGCGGTCGGCACTCAGGGGCGTGAAGATGTAGTCCATCTGCGAGAGCGTCTTTATCACGCCGTTGCTCCGGAGTGTCCCCGGCATGTCGAAGAAAACCACGTCGGGCTTCACGACCTCGGCGGCGATCATCCTTTCCGCATCGTCGAGGGCGTTCACCGCGTTGCTCTTGATGACCGGATAGGCGTTCTTCTTTATCTTGCGGAAATGGTCGCACGCGAGAGCCTTGAAGTAGATGCTCCTGCCGATGAGTGCCGTCTCATGTTCGCGCAGGCCGTGGATGCTGTGCTGCGGGTCGTCGCAGTCCACGACGGCGACATTGTAGCCTTTCACGTTGTGCAGGTAGCTGGCGGCGAGTGCCGTGACGGTGGATTTGCCGATGCCACCTTTCTGTGTTGCGAATGCAACGAAGATTTCCTTACTCATGGTTCTATTCAGTTTAATTGTTGATGATTTTGTTTTCTGTTTACATGCGAATTGAATTACCGCATTATCCGTTTCCGTGAACAGGCACACGGGCGGGTCACCGCGTATCCGGTTCTGCGGTGAAGCGGTGCGGCGGACAAGTGATGAATGACGACACTGCGTCATGAAGTCATTGAATCCATGCGTCACCGAATTGTCGGACAACCGGGTTTCCGACGGTTCGGGTATCCGTTTCGGCAAGTGTCCGCCGAAGCGGTTGTCCGGGTATTTGAATATTCCTTTCCTCATATCTTCAAACCGTTAGTTTCTTGAATCATGCTGCAAATAAACAAGTATATTTTTGAACTTGTATCACTTCCCAAGCAAGTGGCGGCATGTTGCGCCGGTTGGCAGCCATTGGCCGGGTCAAGTATCTGTTCGTTACCGCTTTAAGAGCGTAACTTTGCACCCGGACGGCAGGGTTCGCCGATGGCGCGCGGCCCGGAGTCCTGAAAGGTATTTTCCCAATCCGTCCCCTGACGGATTTTTATGTTCACCTGAACATAGCAAGGTATGTTTTCAGCCGCTCAAAATATTTTGAGCATCCCGGAAAACGCCTTGCCCTTGCAGGGGGCGGGCTTTCCCTCCGAAGTCGGGAAGCCTTTCAGAACTGCGGTGCCGTGACCCGAAGCGGCGGCTTATGCCGTCAATCCGCTAAATCCAAAGTAATATGAAAGAGAAAAGGAAAAGCAAAGCAGGGAGAAATCCCAAACTTGATCCGGCGGTGTACCGGTACACCGTCCGTTTCAACGAGGAGGAACACAACCGTTTCCTCGCCATGTTCGGAAAATCGGGTGTCTATGCGCGGTCGGTTTTCCTCAAAGCGCACTTCTTCGGACAGCCGTTCAAGGTGCTGAAGGTGGACAAGACGTTGGTGGACTATTACACCAAGCTGTCGGATTTTCATGCGCAGTTCCGCGCCGTAGGTACGAATTACAACCAAGTCGTGAAGGAACTGAGGCTGCATTTTTCAGAGAAAAAGGCGATGGCGTTGCTCTATAAATTGGAGCAACACACCGTCGAACTCGTGAAACTGAGCCGTCAGATTGTGGAACTGTCAAGGGAGCTGAAAGAGCAGCGAGAGCAGAGCCAAACTTGTTTGGACTCTGCCGAGTCGCGTTTGAAGAAGAGTGAAACTCAAATGGAGGCGAAATGGTCGCAAAAATCAGTGTAGGCAGCTCGTTGTACGGCGCGATTGCCTACAACGGGGAGAAGATTAACGAGGCACAGGGGCGGCTTCTCACCACCAACCGCATCTATAATGACGGTTCGGGGAAGGTGGACATCGGCAAGGCGATGGAGGGCTTCCACACCTTCCTGCCACCGCAGATGAAAGTGGAGAAACCGGTGGTGCATATCTCGCTCAACCCGCACCCGGAGGATGTGCTGACCGATGCGGAATTGCAGGACATCGCCCGCGAGTATCTGGAAAAGCTCGGTTTTGGCAACCAGCCTTATCTTGTATTCAAGCACGAGGACATCGACCGTCACCATCTGCACATTGTGACGGTGCGGGTGGATGAGAACGGGAAATGTATCAGCGACAAGAACAACTACTACCGCAGCAAGCAGATTACTCGTGAGCTTGAAAGGAAATACGGGCTGCACGATGCGGAGCGCAGGAACCGCCGTCTTGACACGCCGCTATGTAAAGTGGACGTATCGGCAGGCGATGTGAAGAAGCAGGTAGGCAATACCCTGAAGGCTCTGAACGGGCAGTACCGTTTCCAGACGATGGGCGAATACCGTGCGCTCCTTTCCTTATATAATATGACGGTGGAGGAAGCGAGGGGTAACGTGCGCGGACGGGAATATCACGGGCTGGTCTATTCCGTCACGGACGACAAGGGCAACAAGGTCGGCAACCCGTTCAAGTCCTCGCTTTTCGGGAAGTCCGCAGGCTATGAAGCCGTGCAGAATAAGTTTGCCCGTTCCAAGCTTGAGATTAAGGACAGGAAACTCGCCGACATGACGAAACGCACCGTCCTTTCCGTGCTGCAAGGCACTTATGACAAGGACAGGTTTGTGTCCCTGCTCAAAGAGAAAGGCATCGACACCGTGTTGCGCCATACGGAGGAAGGGCGCATCTACGGGGCTACTTTCATCGACCACCGCACGGGGTGCGTGCTGAACGGCTCACGCATGGGCAAGGAGCTTTCGGCGAATGCCTTGCAGGAACATTTTACCCTGCCATACGCAGGACAGCCGCCGATACCGCTATCCATCCCTGTGGATGCTGCGGACAAGGCGCACGGGCAGACCGCATACGACCGTGAAGACGTATCGGGCGGAATGGGCTTGCTCACTCCCGAAGGTCCGGCGGTAGATGCCGAGGAAGAGGCTTTCATCCGGGCGATGAAGCGCAAAAAGAAGAAAAAGCGCAAGGGCTTGGGTATGTAATCGGAGTATCAACAATTAAAAAATCAATGTATGTCACAACAAGAAGACGATTTGAGGGCATTGGCGAAAATCATGGATTTTCTGCGTGCCGTGAGTATCATTTTAGTGGTCATGAACGTGTACTGGTTCTGCTACGAAGCCATCCGGCTGTGGGGCGTGAACATCGGTGTGGTGGACAAAATCCTGATGAACTTCGACCGCACGGCGGGGCTGTTCCATTCCATACTGTACACGAAGCTGTTTGCCGTCCTGCTGCTTGCCCTGTCCTGTCTGGGTACGAAGGGTGTCAAGGGAGAGAAAATCACTTGGAGAAAAATATGGACGGCACTCGCCATCGGGTCCGTGCTGTTTTTCCTGAACTGGTGGATACTGGCTCTGCCGTTGCCGGTCGAAGCGGTGACGGGGCTGTATATCATTACCATCGGTACAGGCTATGTCTGCCTTTTGATGGGCGGTCTGTGGATGAGCCGTCTGTTGAAACACAATCTGATGGAGGATGTTTTCAACAATGAGAACGAGAGTTTCATGCAGGAAACAAGGCTCATCGAAAGCGAGTATTCGGTCAATCTGCCCACACGCTTCTATTACAAAAAGCGTTGGAACAACGGCTGGATCAATGTGGTGAATCCCTTCCGTGCGTCCATCGTGTTGGGTACGCCGGGCAGCGGCAAATCCTACGCAGTGGTGAACAGCTTTATCAAGCAACAGATTGAAAAGGGCTTCTCAATGTATGTGTACGACTTCAAATTCAGTGACTTGTCCACCATAGCCTACAACCATTTGCTGAACCACCCGGAGGGCTACAAGGTGAAGCCGAAATTCTATGTGATCAATTTCGACGACCCGCGACGCTCACACCGTTGCAATCCCATACACCCGGATTTCATGGAGGATATTACGGACGCTTACGAGAGTGCCTACACGATAATGCTCAACCTCAATAAAACGTGGGTGCAAAAGCAGGGCGACTTCTTCGTGGAGTCACCTATCATTCTGTTTGCCAGTATTATCTGGTATCTCAAAATCTATCAGAACGGGAAATACTGCACGTTTCCCCATGCCATCGAGTTTTTGAACCGCCGTTACGAGGATATTTTTCCGATACTGACTTCCTATCCCGAACTGGAGAATTACCTTTCCCCGTTCATGGATGCTTGGCTCGGAGGGGCTGCGGAGCAGCTCATGGGGCAGATAGCGTCGGCAAAAATTCCGCTTTCGAGGATGATTTCCCCGCAGCTCTACTGGGTGATGTCGGACAGCGAATTTACGCTGGACATCAACAATCCCGAAGAGCCGAAAATCCTATGCGTGGGCAACAATCCCGACCGTCAGAACATTTACGGGGCGGCTCTCGGTCTGTATAACTCCCGTATCGTGAAACTCATCAACAAGAAGGGGATGCTGAAGTCGTCGGTCATCATCGACGAGCTGCCCACGATATACTTCAAAGGGTTGGACAATCTTATAGCTACCGCCCGAAGCAACAAGGTTGCCGTGTGTCTGGGCTTTCAGGATTTCAGCCAGTTAGTGCGCGACTACGGCGATAAGGAAGCAAAAGTCGTGATGAATACGGTCGGTAACATTTTCTCCGGGCAGGTGGTAGGAGAAACGGCAAAGACACTATCGGAGCGGTTCGGGAAGGTGTTGCAGAAACGGCAGTCTATCTCCATCAACCGGCAGGATGTTTCCACCTCCATCAACACGCAGATGGACGCGCTTATCCCGCCGAGCAAGATTTCCGGGCTTACGCAGGGTATGTTTGTCGGTTCGGTGTCCGACAACTTCAACGAGCGCATCGAGCAGAAGATTTTCCACTGCGAGATTGTGGTGGATGCCGAGAAGGTGAAGCGGGAGGAAAGTGCCTACAAGAAAATACCTGTCATTACCGATTTCACGGACGAGGACGGAAACGACCGCATGAAGGATACGGTGCAGGCGAACTACCGGCGCATCAAGGAAGAGGTGAAGCAGATTGTGCAGGATGAACTGGAACGCATCGCAGGCGATGACAACCTGAAGCACCTGTTGCAGTAGAAATAAAAAAACAGAGGTGGCGGAAAATATCTCCGTCACCTCTTAAAATGAAGAACGCCTCCCAAGTATGCTGTCTTACGATGCGCCCAGGAGGTTTATTGTATTGCTTCTCTTTTTGTTTTTCCGCACCTGTAAACAGGCACTTTTTTCATTTCCAAATCGGCTCTTCTTTCCAGCGGTTGAAGAAGCCTATCTTGTAGATGGGCACATCCGCATACTCCTCAAACAATGCCAGCAGTTTCTCTTTGAACGTATGCCCCTCGTCTATGGCATTGCAGAGATATAACATTGCCGTAATCACATAGAACGGTTTTTTCTGCTGTACCTCGGTCAATGGACGGGAAAGCCATGTCATTCGCGGATTATGAATTTCACAAGGCCGTTTGACCATGTTCCGACTCCATATTCTGGAATGGTGCGCGATTATGTTGCGCATATATGAAATGGCTTCAAGCCATCCCGAAAGTTCATTGTGTAGATTCAGCCCCATATCATTGGCTATTGCTGATTTTTCGGGCAGTTGGTGGTTAAGGTTCTTGTATATCTTGGAAAGTGTGCCGAATGTGGCCACTTCAAATATAATCCACGCATCCGGGTGTTCGTCAAGCGTCTTTTCACCGCTTGCATCAGTCACAAGGTGCTTGCGCCTGTAGTCTTTCACAAAAATCTCATTGCTCCGTAAGAATTCTTCTATCAGTTCTTTGAGGTGCTGTGTGTGAAAAGCGACATCAGCAAACAATCTCGGGTCACGATACCACAGCCCTCCGTAGGATTGTGAAAGATGATAAATCATCTTTGTGCGTAGCGTGATTTCTATTGTTTCGATGGCATCAAATAAAATAAGGCGCAGTTCCTTGTCGAAATAATAGCGTGTGATTACATCTTCCAGTTTGGAATCCGGCTGAAACAGATGATTGGCTCTATCGGACTGCATGTCCCACCAATATCCCTTCAAACGATAGTAGCTGATATGAGCCAAATGTCGGGCAGCGAAACCTTCATCGCCGACAAGCATTCCTCTTTGTTTGAGCAGTTCTATTTGTTCATCAATGGAACGTGATTCCTTATTTGCCATACCGTTATAAAAAAGAATGACCCGCCGGCAGATCTTACGGTATGCCAAACGGGTACTGTTATCGTTGAACACGGTCAGAACCGCATGTCTTCTTAATTGTAGATGCAAAGATAAGACTTTTTTATGTAACGACAAAAAATAAGCCGATTTTTCATTCAAACGATGAAAAGGTATAGAAATACTTACCGTCTTTTTATTTCCAGTTCCTCATCGCGCATCATCCTCTCATTCAGTTTCTCCTGCATCCTGTCAAGGAAGTAGGTGCGGCTTTCGTTCTTCCGGCGTTTGATATCGGTGTAGAAGCGGTAGCAGTCCTTCGACTCAACCCCGAATATCTTGTAAAGAAGCGGGGCAAGCTGTTTGAGCGGCATATTGCCGTTGTTGATACAACCCATCTCGTCGATGCCGTAGATAAGCTCCACGAGGTCTATGGCGTTGCCCGTCCATTGCAGGAGGCTGGCGGTGTTTTCAGTTGCGTTGTTGGCGGATATTAGTGGCGGCACTTGGGGCGTGGCAAGGAATTTTTGCATCTTCCTGATGAAAGACAGGGCCTTGCTGATGTAGGCGGCAATCTCTTTTCTTTCTTCTGATAGATTGCGCACGGGATGGTGCTGCAACTCGATTTCGATGTAAGCAAGCGCGATAATGGTAAGGTTCGCATCCATGCCGCCGTTACACAGTTCAATCACTTGGGTGGCGAAAGCCGTATATGCCGTTTCCATATTGCAGTCACCGGCTTCGTTTATCAGGCGGAAGAAGTCGGTTTCCGCCAGCAAGAAATAATTCATGGTTCTGTCAATTTTGAAAATTACACTTTGTTTTCTGCGTGCGCACATAAATATAATTGGCAAAACATGTGTCAGAAAGCAAAAAATCCGGCACCGGCTTTTTCAAGGTGCTGGAATTCAGTGGTATAAAATTCAATATTTTTCCAAAGGAATGAATTTATACGGGATTAAATTGTTCATAATCAGAACATTTCTTCTATTTCCGAAAACAAAATTGTATGACTGCCGTACATTTTGGCTGTCTTGCTTATTTGTCAAGGGTGTAGATACTTCGGCATACACCGTTAGGATAGCTTTTCACAGAGGAAAGCGTCCAGTGTTGCTTTGGCAGAGCCGATTTGAAAAAATGCCGCCCACTTCCTAAAATGAAAGGAACGTTGTATAGTATGATTTCATCCACAGCGTGCATACGCAGTAGTCCGTTTATATAATCTGCCGTATCCGGTGTGGCTTCCGCGAGGTAACGGATGTTTGTGCCGTCTTTTCTCCATTCGTGCAGCATTGAAATGGAATAGTCCGGTGTCACACGGTAAAGGGCTTTCTTCCTGATTTCATCAAGACCGCAACGGTCAAGGCACAAATCCTGATGTGTTTTATCATATAACTCTGAAGAAAGACATCCGTCCATCGTCAGTACAGCGAGAATCTGAACTTTACCCATAATCGTTTCTTTTCGTTAGGCAAGGGTAAAAAAGTAGCGTGCAATTCACACTACCTTCAAGCGATGGCTCTGGTAAAGCCTTTACGGAGAGTACGTGAATGCACGCTATGCGTAAGCATAGCATAAGCATCACGCAATCGTCTCCGTAGTTCCAATTTACCAGATTTTCGCTTGAAACGCCTTGCGGTCTTATCCTATATGTTGGCGGCGAAAAGCTCCTGCCAATCGCCGTTTTTCTCAAATGTTATGCAAAGATAGCCAAATTCAGTGAATTACAGGCTATGATTGCTTGAATTTATATTTAAGTCCATACTCTTCAAGTTTGCTGTATAGTGTTGTCCTGCCTATTCCGAGCAGTTCGGCGGCGACACTCCGGTTGCCGTTTGCCTGTTTCAACGCACGCAATATCCGCTCCTTATCCTCCGCGTCATTGCGCAAGGCGAAGCTGACAGTAGAGGTCGGTTTCGTCACGGCAAGTTCCAGATGCTCTTTCATGACAACACCTTCCTGCGCCTGCAATACAGCACCCATAACTTTCTGCCGAAGTTCCCGCACGTTGCCCGGCCATGTGTGGGTCAGTAACGCTTTTCGGGCTTCGGAACTGAAACCGCTCACATTACACTCCAGTTCCTTGTTGGCTATCTCGCGGAAGAACTCCGCAAGCGGCATGATGTCCTCCTTACAGTCACGCAAAGGCGGCACGGTTATCACGAAGTCATGCAAGCGGTAGAGTAAATCCTGTCGGAAACGCTTTTCATTCACCGCTACTTCCAAATCCTCGTTGGTGGCGGCGATGATGCGGACATTGAAACTCCTGTCCGATTTGTCACCAACCGGGCGATACCGCCTCTCTTGTATGGCACGGAGCAACATCTGTTGGGTTTCCAACGCGAGGTTTCCCACCTCGTCCAGAAACAACGTGCCGCCTTCCGCTTCATGGAAATACCCTTTCTTGGTGCTGTCCGCACCTGTAAACGCTCCCTTGACGTGTCCGAAGAATGCCGACGGCGCAAGTTCTTTTGAGAGTGAACCGCAGTCAACCGCCACGAAGGGTTTGCCCGTACGTTTGCTCTTGTCGTGCAGGTGGTGGGCGATATGTTCCTTGCCCGTGCCGTTCTCTCCGAATATCATCACGCTCATGTCGGTTGCTGCTACCAGCCTTATGCGGTGCATGATTTTCTGAAAGGCGGAACCTTCACGGGCGAACACGGGCATACGGGATTGTCCCGCCTGCCGTTCTTTCTGTATGGAACGGAGAAGAGGGACAAGTTTATCCTCCACAAGTTGTTTGGGGATATAGTCTATCGAACCGAGCTTCATGCTTTCCACTGCGGTATGCACTTCGGCATAGTCTGTCATGATAATGAAAGGTTGCATCTTTCCCTCCTTTCGCATCCAGCGCAAGAGGTCTATGCCGTTACCGTCAGGCAGGCGCAGGTCGGCAACCACGATGTCATTATCCGTCGCCTGTTGCAGATGTTTCTTCGCTGTTGACAGGTGGTAAGCCTTCACGGTACGGTAGCCCTCCCGTGACAGCATGTTGCAGACAAACTCGCAGTACACGATGTTGTCTTCCACCACAATTATTTTTGTCTTATCCATTTTCGTATTTTCTCCTTTCCTCTTCTGCCAACCGGATTATTTCCGCTCCCTTGTTCAACACGGCGATCACGGCATGGCTTAACACTTCTTCATCTGGGATTACATCGCTATGAAGCAATCTGTAAAGTTCCCTCAACGGTTGGTCAGCACGGAGTATCTCCCATGAGCTACGCAGGTGGTGTGTCAGGGAATCTAACTTTCGCAGGTCTTTTTCTGTTGCCGCTTCCCGTATTGTCTGCATCTCCTTTTCGGTTTCCGTCATCAACTTTTCCAGCATAACGGCTTCATTGCCGTAGGACAACAAGGCTGAAAAATCCGGTTTCCCGTCCGGTGTTTCTTTTATGGCACACCTGTCGGAAACCTCCATCAACTCCGATATGGAGAACGGCTTGAACAGGCATCCGGCAAAGCCTTTTGCCAATAGTTCCCCTTTGTTACAACTGCCCGAAGCGGTTGCCACAACCACCGGGATTGTTGGTGAATTGCCCACGTTGGACGAACGCAATAGTTCCAGCAATTCGAAACCGTTTATACCGGACATATTCAAGTCTGTCAGCAACAGGCTGTATTCTTTCTGGCGTATCATTTCCATCAGTGCCGCAGCATCGGTGCAAGTGTCGCAGTGTATTCCTTCTTGGGAATACATCTCTTTCAGCATCAGAAGTAATACCTCATCATTGTCAATGGCGACAACATCATGGAATTTATTGTTATGATAAACAGGTGTATTGCTTGTATATCCAAGCTGTTCTTCAGCTTCCTGCATAGAAATTTCAACTGTGAAACGACTGCCTTTCCCTTTCTTGCTGTCCAAACGGATTGTTCCGCCAAGCATCGACACAATATTACGCATTATGGCAAGCCCAAGCCCGAAACCCTCCTTTGCGGCGGCATTTGATAGACGTTCAAACGCACCGAACGCTTGTTTCTGTTCCTCTTCTGTCATGCCTGTACCTGTATCTTCAACGACCAGTGTCAGAACTCCATTGTCATATTCAGTAATCAAAGAAACACCGCCTTCTTCTGTGAACTTGACAGCGTTTGACAGCAGGTTATTCCCGATTTGTATTATTCGCTCTTTGTCGGTCAATACAATGGCATCGTGTCCAGTCTTCACGGACAAGGACAACCCTTTGTTCACGGCAACAGGCATGAACTCCGTTTCAAGTGTGTGCGTGATTGCAGAAATCCGGCAGGGTGACAGACGGGGCTGTTCCTTGCCGTTGTCCAGGCGGAAGAAGTCAAGCAAAGTGTTGAGCATATCCCGCATACGGTCGGAGGATTGCAGTATATTTTGGATATATTGCCCATTATTACCGCTATTGCATTCTTTCCGCAAAAGTTCGGTATAGCCGGTTATTGCCGTCAGTGGTGTACGCAACTCATGGGTAATAGTATGTACCGCTTTCTTTCGGGAGGTTATGAGTACCTCATTTTGTTGCACGGACTGTTCCAATTGCTCGATCAAATCCGTTGTCTTGCGTTTGTATCGTTTAATGTTCTTTGCATCACGGTGTATGATGATATCGGAAATGACCAACAGCAAAAGAACAAATCCCATCAAGCCGCCTATCTGCATAAATGATTTTTTACGCATGGCTGTTATCTCGCTTTCTCTATTTTGTAAATCAGATTGTACCTTCTTTTCGATTTGGCAAATCAATCCTTGCAGTTGTCTGTTAAGTTCTGCATTACGGGCAGCAAGACTATCGGCTTGTTCTGACAATCGACGGCTCTGCGCTTTCTGTTCGTTGACCATGTTTCTATTGGATGAACGGAGCGTAGTCGTTGTTGTCGTTGGCTTCGTTCCCTCTTTTTTGCCGAAGATGCTCAAGAAACCTTTTCGTTTTGGCTTTTTGGACTGTTCCTGCACACTTTTCTGCACAATAACCGGAATTTGATTGGCTATCTTCTTGTTAATAGATTGTTGTTCATCCATTAACCGGACTATCTGGAACATCTGTCGTTCCTTATCCTCTAAAAGACTGCGCACACTATCGATGCGCTCTGCTGGATAGGTGGCCTTGAAACGGCAGAGCATACTGTCCATTGCCATACGCCGTGCATGGTAATGCTCGATATCTTTATCGTTCCATTCCAGTATTGTTTCACCCAATAGAGAAAATTTTATCATTTGAATATTGATATTGTTTATTTCTTTTCGGAGCTCGTCTATTTTTTTATTGCCAAGTTCTAATGCTTCTATCTCCTGCCATTCATAGAGGCTATTATATGCCATACATCCGATAAGAATGGAGATAAGTATATATCCCAACCGTATTGCCTTATAGAAATTTCCTGACCGCTCCATTATTTTGATGACATTGATTTTTGAAACATGAATAAAAGTTTATCTTTTTCGTTCATACGGATATTATCAGAATAATCGCCTTTTGTTATTTGATACCCGCATGGCTTAACCATAAAAACGCCTAAGCCCTTAGTGTATGAACTTACTTCTGAGGCGTAGTCTTTACTTGTATTTAATGGAACTTTCCCTTTAATATGACACCACTCATTATTGCAACTGATGTCTTCAATCTCAGACATCATTTTTTGCAAATCTGTAATAGCTTTGGAACTTGCCGATTGGGGTATCTGCAACTCAAAATAGAGCATCGGTTCGAGGATGTCCACACCTGACTGTTGCAAGGCCAGCCTGAAGACATAAGGGGTCAGCTGTCTGAAATCAGCAGGTGTACTTACCGGGCTATAATACTCGGCTTGAGTAAAAGTTACTTTCAGATCAGTCACTTCCCATCCATGTAAACCAGATTGGCAAGACATACGAATCCCTTCAAAAACGGCATTTTGAAAAGAATGGTTCAGATAACCATAGGAGATGTCACTTTCGATTTGCAACCCTGTCCCTAACGGTAAGGGTTCAATAGTCAGCCCTATTGTGGCCCAATAAGGGTTGGGCGGCACTTCGATCTGAATAATCTTATTCACCTTTTTTATAGGTCGTTCTTTGTAGATAGTCTTGATCTCATCAAAATGGACCTTGACGGAAAATCGTTCTTCCAGCAATGTCTGTATGATTTCCTTTTGTGTCAAACCATATAACGAGATTTCCAATTCATCACTATATGAGTTTATGGAAAAGGACAAAGACGGGTCTTCAATCCACAATGTATTCAGAGCGGATATCACCTTGCTTCTCTCTTCGGGCCTGTCTGGCCGGACGGAGGATTTGAGAGCGGGATGCTGACGAGATAACCCTTGAATCAAACAAGGTTTAGCACCTAAATAATCTCCGATTCGAAAATCTTCCATATCTTCTACAATCGCGATATCATTGGCCCCCACTTCATCAACATTTATCTCTCTGCCCTGATAAATAGTCTTTAGATTTTTAATCTTGATGAATTTTTCCGAATCGTTGATTCTTACAATGTCTCGAAGTCTCAGACTTCCGTCAATTATTTTTAGAAAACTTCTTTTATGTCCTTTGGGGTCATGCTCTATCTTATAGAGATAAGCTGAAAGTCTGTTTGAGACTGATTCTGGAGGAAGTATAAAAGAAGAGATGGCGTCCAACAACTCATTGATACCGATATTGAACATTGCTGATCCATGTAGTACCGGATAGACTTTGGCTTTTGCCACAAGATCGATTATCGTATTCCAATAATCAGCCGGTGAAATTTCGCTATCCGCCAAATATCGTTCTAATATATTGTCGTCATGGTTGCATACAAATTCTTTGTATTCTTCCTTTATATATGTTTGGGAGCAAATCGGATAAACCAATCCATCGACAATAGTTTGCATAAACAGGACATCTTGAGACAGATTTGTTTTTATATCCAGATACAAACGCTCTAAATTCACACCGTCACGGTCAATTTTATTGATAAATATAATTGTCGGGATTTGCAGTTTTTGTAAAGTATTGAACAGCAACTTTGTTTGCGCTTGTATGCCTTCCTTTGCGGATAAGATGAGGACTGCTCCATCAAGCATTTTGAATGTCCGCTCCACTTCCGCAATAAAATCCATGTGTCCCGGAGTGTCAATGATATTGCATTTCACACCATTCCTGATAATAGATGTCGTAGAAGCCCGAACAGTAATTCCTCTACGTTTCTCTATATCCATAGAGTCTGTTATGGTGTCACCATTATCCACACGGCCGCACTTTTCCGTTGCTCCACTGGCAAACAGCAGATTCTCGGTTACGGAAGTTTTTCCTGCATCAATGTGAGCAAGAATTCCTAAATTTATAATATTCATTTGGATTAAGCAATAATATACTACAATAGATGCATTGTCGAAATGCACCTTTTAATACCTCCTCGTAGCATGTGAGAACTACAGGATTACTAACTCGTATTAATATGTATATTATTACTGCCGCATAACGATTACAAAATTACACAAAAAAATATATCTAACAAAAGTGGGAGGATTTTTTAACTTTTTACCATAGACATTTTATTAGGGAAGCGTAGGTTCAACTGGCAAGTACAAATAAGTAGAAATGTTTGAACAACACCGTTTTAGGAAGTTGAAAAATCAAGTTTCTCTCTCGGTATAACGTTTATTTTGGCCAATATCTTCTTTAGTTTGGCATTTGAGTATTTCCCATTCGTGTTCTATTTAGCTCCTTATTATGAGTATGTAGCAAGTTGCTTATCAAATTCAGCCTCTTTGAGGGTCAAATATGGTTTTGCAAATGGTGACTGACAAGACATAAACAAGGTCAGCAGGATTTTTTACATAAATGAACATGAATGTATATAACCTAAAATAAGAATAAATTTTAATAAGGGCTGCCCAAAAAGAAAAAAATGCAGTTGCCATCCTACAGATACTTGCAGAAAGGATAAAATTTACTTTTAGACCTTTTGGGATAGCCCTTATTAATACTTCAGATAAAATTCCTAAGGTTATATTTTCAATCCTTTGGACCGGGTTTCCTCCTTGGCATACAGTCCTGGACGCCCGATTATGACATGGTTGGCAACGATACTATCCGCCGGACTGCGTATCTGCGGCGGTGCATTTTCGGGATATTGCACCTGCCTGTTCCGCACATCTTCCGCTTCCGGTTTGACCTGTTGCCCCTCGTTCTCCTTTTCGGCGACTTCGGGCGTGGGCGGCGCAAGCTCCAGCTGTATCTTGCGGTCAAGGGCGGCAAGTTCGGACTTCAACTGCTTCAACTCGTCCTCCTTCTTCCACACCTTGCCAGCTATCTCCTGCAACTGCGGTATCTCCCTTTTCAGTACCTCGTTCTTCGCCTTATACTGGTCGATGATTGAGGGTATCCTCTCAATCGCGTTGAGGAAATTGCGGGCGGCAGCCAACGGGTCAGCCAGCGCCAGATGCCCGTTGTTGTAGGTGTACTTGTAGTTTCCCTCTATCACGAAACGGTTGTCGGTAAACTCCAATCCCTCTTTGAGTATCCTTTCGCTCACCACCTTTATCGGAAAACCGTAAAGCTCTCCGACCTGCGTGTAAAGCCCGCCCGTAGTGGCGTTTTTCGCTATCTCCTGCAAACGCTTTCCGATAACCTTCTCATCGGCGGAATCCACACCGTCCACCTTAATTATATTAAGGCGGTTGCCCTCCTTGTCGGTCTGCACCACCGACAGGAAGCGGTTCCAGTCCTCCGTCATGGCATCTATGAAAGCCGTGTTGTTGCGCAACTCGCCGGTCTTTGACTCCAGCTTGAACTCCGAATCACGCTTGCCCTTGTTGAACGACTTGCGTTCCCCTTCGAGCGATGCGATCCGCTTCTCCAGTTTCGCCTTATCCAAAAGGTCGGTGTTGCCGGATAACAACGCCATGTACTCCGAGAAGTTCATGCCCGATTTCTCGTCCATTGCCCCCTCGTCGATGGTACGCGCCCCCATAGCACCGCTTTTGAGCTGCGAGATGAAAGTTTGCTTGCAGTGCAGGAGGTTGAACTTGTAGCTGTCCAGTGACTTCTCCACCGCGTAGATGATTACATCCACGTTGTTCCCGGCGAAATGCTTGGCAATCTCATTTCCTGCCCTAACTCCGCGTCCGTCACGCTGTTGCAGGTCGGATGGCCGCCACGGTGTGTCCAAATGATGGATTGCCACACACCTTTTCTGCGCATTCACACCCGTTCCGAGCATGGAGGTGGAGCCGAACAGCACACGCACCGTTCCGGCATTCATGGCGTCTATCACCGCCTTCCGCGCCTTGTCGGTCTTGCACTCCTGAATGAAGCGCACCTCGCTTGGCGGTATGCCGTAGTCCTCCGTCAGCTTGCGCTTGATTTCCGAATAGACGTTCCACCCATCGCCCGGCTGATATGTCCCCAAGTCCGAGAAAACGAACTGCGTTCCCTTTTGCGCGTCGTATTTTTGGTAATATTCCGCGATCATCTTGGCACAGTGGCTCGCCTTGTTGTCGGGATGGTCTTCATAATTCGGGTCTATCATGCGCATGTCGAGTGCCATTTTTCGAGCATAATCAGTTGTTAAGAATCAAGGGAAACAGAGGGAAAAGCAAGGAATGTAACTATTTGAAATATCATCATTTAGCATTTTTATGCCATTATCGAGTTAGGCGAAAGGAAGCATCAAACGGCAGGAGTTCCGTTACCAAATCGTAACCCATCAAGGAAAAAGCAAAAAGGGGTTACGAATTGAAGGTAAACAACTGTATCATAGGTTTTTATTCTTCATCTTTCATTTTTCTGCATCGCTCAGGAATACTTGTTCATCTGTACCTTTGCAAGCAAAGGAAATTTTGAAAAAACGACAGAAAAAAATGAAGGAAAACAAACTCAAAGTATCGTTCTTCGTTCAGGCGAAACGAACCGACAAGAAAGGACTTGTGCCTGTCATCGGGCGAATCTCCGTTGGCAGAACCCATTCGGGCTTCTCCACCAAATGCAAAACTCCGCTTACTCTTTGGGACAGTCGTAAGCAAAGGCTCATCGGCAAGAGCAGCATGGCTGTGTCCGTCAATCAGAAACTTGGTGAATGCACCGCACTTATCCACACACGCTTTCACGAACTCTGTGAAAGAGAAGAATCCTTTACCGCCACCGATGTGAGGGATGCCTATCAGGGGCAAATCCACTGTCAAGCCTTGCTCTTGGAGAGTTTCGGGGAGTATCTCACACAGACAAAGGAGCGCATAGGCATCGACCGAGCCTTAAAGACGTTCAAACTTCGTACCTACCAGCTCTCCTTGCTCCGTGAGTATGTGCAAAAAAAACATAAAGTAAGCGATATTCCCCTTTCACAGTTGGACAAAGCCTTTATCGAGGGTTTCGAGTATTATCTCACCATTGACCGAAAACTGAAACGCAGCAGCATATTGAGTACCTTGTCCACCTTGCAGACCATCGTCCGTATGGCGGTGAAGAAAGGCGTGCTGGACTTCTATCCGTTCTTGGGCTACAGTTACGAGCGACCAAAAGGCGAACCGAGAAGCATTACGCAAGACGAACTACAAAAGATAATTGACTTGGAGATTGAGTGGGAAAACTACCGCATTGTCCGTGATTTGTTCGTCTTCTCCTGCTTCACAGGACTGGCTATCTCCGATGTCCGCAATCTGAGAGAGGAAAACATTGTCTTGGAAGAAGGCAAACTCTGCATCAAGGGCAGACGCATGAAGACCAAGACCCCGTATCGTGTACAGGTGCTTCCCCCTGCGCTGACTATCATGAATCGTTATAGAGGGATAAGGGCGGGCTTTGTCTTTGACGTGCCGACCACCGACATTGTCCTCAATGGTATGCACTACATACAACGAAACATAGGCATGGAAACTCCGCTAACCTTCCACATGGCTCGCCATACCTTTGCTTCGCTTATCACGCTCTCGGCAGGCGTTCCTATCGAAACGGTGAGCCGTATGCTCGGACACACCAACCTGAGAACGACACAGGTATATGCAGCGGTTTCCTCCGAAAGAATCCATCGGGATATGCAAGCGATACAGCAGCGAATACAAGATACATTCACCTTAAAACTTTGACATTATGGCTCGAAGTACATTCAATACACTCTTTTATATCAATCGCTCAAAAGAAAAAAAGAACGGCAAATGCCCGATTATGGGACGCATCACCATAGACGGAGAGCAAGTGCAATACAGCACGAGAAAGGAAATCGCTCCCGAGCTTTGGGACAGTCGTAAGGGACGATGCAAGGGTATAGGCGAAGAGACAAAGGAAATCAACCGCTACTTGCAAACCAAAGAGGAACAAGCCAAAGGCAAATACCAAGAATTAGTTTGGCAACGTGGCTATATCACTGCCGAGTTGTTGAAACGTGAACTCATGGAAGAGGACAATCCCAAAGGCTTTCTTTTGGAGGAAGCCCGACTATTTATTGAGGAAAAGCGTCCATGCGTAGGACTGACGATTGCCAAGCCTACCTTTGCTAATTACATCTACGCCACACAACTCATAGAGGCTTATCTGCGTGAACGCTTAGGGCTGGAGGATATTCGCTACTCCCTGTTGGACTATGGCTTTATTGAGGGAATGGACTTCTATCTCAAATCAGAACGCAACCTCTCTCTTGCCACTATTCAGGTAGTGGTCATCTTCCTTAGAAAACTCATCGGCATAGGTCAGCAGAAGAAGTATATCCGCATTGATCCGTTTGCAGACTACAAAGCAGAACTTCCACACCGCACAAGGCGTTATCTCACTACGGAGGAGCTGCAACGAGTATTGCAAACGCCCATCATTGACAAACAGTTCGAGCGAGCAAGGCAACTCTTCATTTTCTGCGCCTTCACCGGTTTGGCTCGTGTGGATATGCAACGGCTCAAACCGAAGCATATCACCCATAATGCTGACGGCACGGAGGAAATACGCATCAAAAGGCAGAAAACGGATGTAGAGGCGATTATTCCGCTCCTGCCTATTGCCAAACAAATCCTTTCGCTCTATATCAAGGACAAGAAAGCGGACGACTTGATATTTCCCAATCTCACAATAAGGAAAGCATCCTTTGCGTGTGTGAACATCGGGCAGATATGCCGGATAGATAAGGGCTTGACCTTTCACATGGCTCGCCACACATTCTCAACCACGATATGCCTATCCAATGGTATTTCGATGGAAACGCTCAGCAAGATACTCGGACACAGCAATATAGGTACGACACAAATCTACGGAAAGATAACCGACCACAAGATACAGGAGGATATGACTGCACTCACAGACAGGGAGCATACTGTATTTGAAGGTTATTGTGAGTCGATAGCACGGCAGAACGTGCCACTGCAACACGCATAAAAAGGAAGTAATTACCAAACATTTATTATTCACGATTGAAAACCAAATGATTATGAAAAAGAACAACAAACAGGAACTTTCTTACTTTCGATTGAAATTAAGAAGTTACATGAGTGAGCATCACCCTGAGAGATTGAAAGATAAGGAGTTTATCACTGCACGGGCAGATATGGCTCTCACAGCTTACTGCGATGCCGTGACACAAGGTTTCACGCACCCCGAAGCGGAAAGCATGGCAAGCGAGGTTTTGTATCAAGGCTTGCACTTTTCCAAGTATGATACGCTTGTATCCGTGTTTGAGAATGAGTTTGAAAGGGAACTGCATGCACCTCTCCCAGAGAAACTCGTACCTATATTGTTGTCGAATAAGGCTATTCAAGCCACATTCGACAAGTTCGGTTTGACGGACACATTTGCTTCTGACGAGCAATACGACCGTCTTTACACCGAACTCACAGGCACGATAGTGCTGCTTACCAAGAGCAATCATTTGCCAATAATCGGTCAGACGGAGAGGTAAGCCCAAAGGCGTTGTAAGCAAAGGCACACGCAAAGTCCCTGATGCCGTTTCTTATCGTGCAAAGGTACAACGGCAGCCAATCTGCCCTGACAAGGTCAAGTCCTGCGGATGGAGAGAAGAATCTCCACCGCAGGATTTTTCTTTTCAAGTTTGTATTGCCATTTTCAATATCCGTGCGGTCGTATTCATCTCTCCCAACCTTGCAGGGCAGGGCTGCCGTAGAGAGATAGGCACGACAAGAATACGGCATACTCAGGCTCTTTGGACGCAAGGCGTAACAACCAACAACAGATAGGACTGACGATAATACGGACAATCTGTTGTTTGTACAATTTGTTGTCATGACTATCTGTTGTCAAAACTATCTGTTGTCATGACTATCTGTTGTCAAAACTATCTGTTGTCAAAACTATCTGTTGTCAAAACTATATATCGTCAAAATAATCTATCGATAAAACTATCTATCGATAGTTCTACATATCGATTTGTCGAACTATCGAACTGTTGAAAGAATAATTGCTATGTGATAAAAGGAACGAGCCGGCACCTCATCTCATTACCGCAATAACACAGATGGATCTCCTTTGGTCTTTTCTCTTGTTTTCTCTCTATTTCCCTGCTTTTCCTCATTTCTTGCAGCGGTGCTTCCGAGGGTTTACTTTTGCACTCGATAAGTACGGCAATGGACTGCATAACAGTTTGTTTGCCGAGTAACAATAAAGTAATCAAAACAAAAAGAAAGCAATGAAACTCATTATCATCGACCGCAAAGCGTGGGAGCGGCACTGCTCCGAATTTGCAGACTTTATCCACAGTATCGAACAACTCATCGGCAATCCGCCCGAAAAGGACGAATGGCTTGACAACGAAGCCGTGTGCAAGCGTTTGGGCATCAGCAAACGTACCCTGCAATCATATAGAGATACGGGGAAAATCCCTTTCTCAATGATTGGACATAAGTGCTATTACAAAGAAAGCGACATCATGGAGATACTGAACTCAAAAAATGAATAAACTATGGCAGAGAACGAAATCATTACACAGCAAGACCCTCAGATGCAGTTGTTTTCACAACTGATGGAAGGAATATTGAAGAAATTGGAGCGGTATTGCGCTACTGCCCGTCCGATGTTGGGTGGAGAGGTTTACCTGACAGGCGAGGAGGTGTGCAAACTTTTACGGTTGAGTCCTCGCACACTTCAGGACTATCGGGACAATGGCACGATTGCCTATTTCAAAATCGGAGGAAAGATACTCTACAGGCAGAGCGACATACAAGCTATGCTTGAAAGGCATTATAATCCAATACCGCAAACAGGTAAGTTATGAGTTAAGTTAAGAACTCAGTCGCGACTTAAGTCAAATGGTCAGTTATGACTTTGGTCAAGAAATTAGTTTCGACCTAAGTCAAAATTAACTTTAGTCAAAAATATGTCAGCTCATAAAGTCAGTAAGTCAAGAAATTAGTCTAAACTTATCTCTTGACTTACTTCTTGAACTTTGAACTCTCGTCTATCAAAAGCACCCCAGAAAGGTTACTTTATGGAACATAACAAACTATCTCTTTCTTTATACTGGCAAGGTGTGTCTTTGTACCACAAATTGCCATTTGTACCACAAAGCCCCTTGCCCCGAAAGGGGATTAAATCACTTCAAAGTCGTGATTAGAAAGCAATGAAAAAGCAGAAACAAAAGAAGCCAGACGGCAGATGTGCCACCTGCCCAAGATGGGACAGATGGCACATCAGGATACCTAATTCTGAAGACCAGCAGAAGCTTATCAGACTCTACCGAAAGTCGGGAGCAAAAACGAAAAGCGATTTTGTCCGAGCAAGACTTTTAGGTGAAGCCTTTAAGGTCATTACCCAAGACCCTGCAAAAGAGCCTTACTTGGAGAAACTCTCCGAAATCGTTGCCATGACTCATAAGATAGGCGTGCTATACAACGAAGCCGTGAAAGCTCTCAATACTTATCATTCTGTCGCCACTGCGCAACGAATACTGGATAAACTCGAAACTTATTCCCAACTTCTCATCAGATTCCTACATCAAGTAGTGCAACTGACAAAATCCCTTGAGAGAAGTCAAGAATGAATGCTGATAAATCATAACACCCAACGTTAGTATCGTGCTGTGATTGTCCAATCCATCTTTGGTCAGTTATCAATGTTAGGAAGATAGGCTTTGTATGTTGTAGACGGTAATAAAACTGTTCTGGCAATTCTTACATCGGTAGCGTTGTTTACCTGTACTACTTTTACCACTTTTGATAATATTGTTTGAGTGGCAATGCGGACATTGAAACTCAACTCCCAATCTGGAGCGTAAAGTGCCGAAGCGTTATCGTATATTCACTTTTCTTTGTTTGGGGTTACAAATATAACAAAAGGAAGAGAGTCTTTTCCTGCCTTTATACCTAATTATTTAGAACAAAATTGATTATTAAGTAGTTATTCTGACAAGTCCCAATTTGGAACATTACCAAAAATCATGTGTTATTTGTTTTCATATATAATTTCTTTTGTTTCATAGTGTCGTCTATATATTTTTTCTAATTTTACTATTCGATTATTTTTATCATAAGTAAATACACATGTATATGAAATAATGATGTCAGACATATTGGGCTTGTAAGTATAACTATATTGGGTAATAAGACTATCCTTGACTATAATGTTAAT
>NZ_HG417104.1:32965-44197 GCF_000455445.1 Hoylesella timonensis 4401737 = DSM 22865 = JCM 15640
GGTTAATACTAAATACATAGTCAACACTGGCATCAAGATACGTGTAATACTTATTGATATCTTGTATAGAAATCTTTTTTCGCTCCCCTATAGGCTTTGTAAACGATAAGATTTCGCTTGGGTCATAACTTGACAAAATATCAGCAATAATACACGCATCTTTATATATGACCTCGGGATATTTTAGAATTATTCCATAATCAATCAGGCTATAAGATTGATCTAAAAATATCTTTTGATATTTGATATCATCTGCGGACAATTTAACCAATCTACCTCGTTTATTATACACCCCGATTTTTTTTTCGTTTAGAAATAAACTTCTCTCTACCTTACAACCATTGCTTAAAATTTTTACAACAGTTTGTGATTTCAATTCTAAACTATTTAGAATTGAAATCACAGAAAGTATCAATATAGCACAAAATCTCATTATTAATCTTTTATTTAGTTTCTTTCCAAAAAATAGTTCTTCCGTATACAGCTGTTGATTTTAATCTTGTTTTTCCAGCATTCATATTACGTTTTTTCTCACCACCAAGATACATTGGAGCAACGCGAGTTTGAGGTGCTTTAAAAGATTTTCCAACATTTTTCTTCCATTTCGCATAATGTTCATTGGAGATTTTCCATCCCATAGTGTTCATATGAATTTCGAAACGTCCAGTACTTCTACGCGTGTCATCTAAAGAGAATTGGGCTTGTTCTGCACCATCCCACATAGTTGCTCCATTGCTGTAATCTCTGCCGCCCAACAATGCATTAATTTCTGCTGCTATTGCTGTTCGCATAAGAGGTAATTCATTTCTTTGATTTTCATCTTTTTTACGAAAGTCTTTAGCAGGATCCGAATTTACACCATAAGCTTTGGAGTTTCTCTGATGTACACTTGCAATTGCATACATTTCTTTCATCATTTCATCACTCGGCTCGTCTGTTTTATTTCGAACGAGGTATGCACTACTCTCCCCATAGACGGCAGATGCTTGCCGGACAAACTTATCGTAAGATATACCTAACAATTTTGCATCTTTTGCATCATTAACTAATCCTCTTTTTGACTTAGTAACACTTTGAGCTGAATAAACCTTTTTATCATTCATCCCATCCGAACCTAACCATACTCCCTTTTCATTAAAGTAATCTCCCATTCCATCTGGATCGATTAAAATAAGGGGATTGTTATGACAGAATCCATATGTTGTGATAATGGGACTCTCTTCCTCTAAAGGATCGGTGCTTATCCACAGACTCAACCTCGGTTCATAGTATCTTGCACCATAGTAGTACATACCTGTTTCCTCGTCAAACTCCTTGGCATTGAAGAGGTACGGCGTGTTCCACGTATTGTTGCGTTCTTCTATGAATACTTCTCCAAATGGAACGTATTCGATATGCTGCGATACTTCGCCGTCAAGGTTGGTGATGTAGCTACTGCTGCCCAAATGGTCAGGATGGTAGTAGAACTGCATCTTTTCATAATTATCCTTATCGTGGAAATTATCGTTTGCAGCCCTTGTGCGTGCCATTGCCCTTGCCTGTGCCGCCTCCAACGTGCCGTCGTTGCAGCAGAAGCCCTGACCGTTTACATAATCGTCATTGTCCTGACCTGTATAAGGGAGGTCAAACGTCTTATAGTTGTTCTTGATAGATTGCAGCTGCTGTGCATACTTGTCCTTGTAATTGATGGTCAAGCCATCTGCCTCATTGCCTGCATAAGGAATGCGTCTTGGGTCTGCACCATAACTTGCAAGGTCGCCAAGCTTGCTGACAATACGCTGCGAGCCAACATAGATATGCTTGGTGTACTTGCCACCTTGCCCTGCAACGAGATATGGGCTGACATAGAGACTGAACCTTGCCGTACCAGTGTTACCACCAGAGAACTCGGAGTTCACATAGATGGCTTCGTTCTCGCCTGAGGTCTTCACCGTGCGCTCACCATCGGCATCATACTAATAGTTGCTTACAAAACCGTTTTCATCCACTGCCAACAAGCGATTCTCCTCGTCCCAACGATACTTCTGCTCACTTGCCTTGGCGTCTTCCTTGCCGTCTTTCTTTACACGAGAGGTGTTGATATAGATAAGGTTTCCGTTGAGATCATACTCGTACTTGTGTCCGTTGTTGATATTCGTACTGTCCGTAGGAGTTTCTTCCGTGCGGTAGTTGATATCACGAACATTGTCGAGTTGGAACTTCTTGCCCTCATCACTATTGTATGTGTAGGTGAGGTCATAGCCTGCATTGAGAGTACCGTTGAACTGTACGTTACTTTGCGTGAGGTGCTGCTTCTTGCTTGTGATGCGGTGCATGTTGTCATAGCCCATGGCAAGGGTGTAAGAAGCCGTCTTATTGTCCGTTCCCCTATAAGTACCTATTGCACTTGACAAACGGTACAATGGGTCATAAGTATAACTATGGCTCATCTGTCCGCCTGCCTTGCCGCTCTGCGAGAGTGGAGCATTGTTCTGAATGCCCTTTGCGCTTGCCGATGGGCTACGTCTTTGATTTTACTTCAAATTCTATCATACTCTTTAATTGTTTATGGTTATCACTTATGTAACGATGTTTTTTCTGTTTATTGCTTACGGCTTTTGATACCCATATAAGGGTAATGATGAACACCCTTATAAGGGTATTGCCTGTTACCCTTGTATGGGTAAGTTCAAGCAATCTATATATGGACTAACGGTCTGTTTGCCATATTCTTGCTGTTTTAATGTCATACAGTTATCTATCACTATTGTGACTTGTCGTTTGCGTGCCATATTTGTTGTTCTTTTAATTTTGATAACTTCCAATCTGGAGCTTAAAGTACCCAAAAAATATCTTTGCTCATGTGCTTATGCTGTAATGTCGGAAATAATGCGAAAGCAAAGCGTTAATTCCAGCCTTCACACTTTTCATTTTGTCAGATAGCATTAATAATCAGTACCTTATTTTCACAATACCTAATTTGGGGCATTATCTATTTTCTCTTTGATACCATAATGATAAATTATCCAAGACCTCCTTGTAAATCAACAATCGCAAAAACTTTAACCTTATGTTTGGAACGATAACGGATATTATATTTTATTCTTCTTATACATCGAACTATTTCTGTGTCAATATACTTGCTATTAGTTCTTGTTAAAATCTTAATGTCTATACATCTACCTGTTTGGGTCAGAGTAAATTCTATATAGACCTTTCCTCTCCATTCAAGATCATTATTGGGTATATTTGACCAATTAAATTTATTGTTTATTTCCTTTGATATATCTTTCGATACAAATGGTTTTGCTATATATAACGTATCATTTATGTACACAGCAATACTATCAATGCTACACACAGTAGTAGACAGTTGACTGCAGGAGCAACCGCCTACTACTAGTGAGATAAATAAAAGAAGAATACTTCTCATTGATTACAATTCTTTTCTGATTCCATTTCAGATTTAATTATTTGCTTTTCCAAAGTAGGATTACCATCAGGTCGTCCAGTATTTCCTCCATGTCTTGGATCTAATCCGCTAATTCCAAACAGAGTATGACCATATAGTTCATGTCCAAGTGTTTTAACTTGCTCCAAGGTTGTAGTACCTTTACAACTTATGTATATTTCGACATCATTAGACATGGACATTTGTCCTGCGGGAAAAACATTTGTTAACCTTTTGGGACGTAAAGTTGCACCGAGATTTCCTGTTAATTCATATTCGTCTACAATTCCCTGTTGTATTAAAGTTTCACTGTATTTGGCCTTCATAGATTCATCTCCACTAAAACCCTCCATTAGTTCTCGATATAGATTCTGTCTATTCGGAGCTTCAAAAATCTTAGTCTTTTTTTCATTGTTAACCGATAAAAAATCATATTGTTCTACTAATCCATACAATCGAACAGTGTTATCTGGATCAGCGACAATTTTTTGCAATGACTTTAAATTTTCACTATTAGAAACAGAATGTTTTACACCTTCTGTTAGTATTTTAGAATCTATAAATCCATTTTTATCTCTTACCACATACCCTCGATCTTCAGGTGCTAAGGTATGTAATAAAAGACTCATAGCTTCATTATTAGCAACCCATAATTGTAAGCCATCCAAATCAAAATATTTAATAGGGTTATTTGCTACGAAGCAATAGGAACTTGTCGCCGGATATTTTTCTTCCATCGGATCCGTACTCATCCACAGACTCAATCTCGGCTCATAGTACCTCGCACCATAGTAGTACAACCCCGTCTCCTCATCAAACTCCTTGGCATTGAAGAGGTAAGGGGTATTCCACGTATTGTTGCGTTCTTCAAGGAATACTTCACCGAACGGCACATATTCGATGTGCTGCGATACTTCTCCGTCCAAGTTGGTGATGTAGCTACTGCTGCCCAAGTGGTCGGGATGATAGTAGAACTGCATCTTCTCGTACGCATCCTTGTCATGGAAATTATTATCTACAGCAGCACGTGTGTTGGCATTCATCGCCCTTGCTTGAGAAGCCTCTGGCGTACCATCGTTGCAGCAGAAGCCTTGACCGTTTACATAGTCGTTATTGTCCTTTCCAGAATAAGGCAAGTCAAACGTTTTGTAGTTGTCCTTGATGGATTGTAGTTGCTGACTATATTTTGCCTTGTAGTCTACGGATACACCGTCAGCTTCATCGCCTGCATAAGGAATGCGTCTTGGGTCTGCGCCATAACTTGCCAAGTCGCCAAGTTTGCTGACGATTCTTTGTGACCCAATGTAAATGTGCTTGGTGTACTTGCCACCTTGCCCTGCCACGAGGTATGGGCTGACATAGAGCGAAAAGCGTGCTGTACCAGTATTGCCACCTGAGAACTCGGAGTTCACATAGATGGCTTCGTTCTCACCACTAGTCTTCACCGTGCGCTCACCGTCGGCATCATACCAATAGTTGCTCACAAAGCCATTCTCATCGGCTGCAAGGAGTCGGTTTTCTTCGTCCCACTTGTACTTCTGCTCGGTTGCCTTTTCATCTTCCTTGCCATCATGCTTTACACGGCTGGTGTTGATGTAGACAAGGTTTCCGTTGGCATCATAGGTGTACTTGTGTCCGTTGTTGATGTTCGTGCTGTCCGTCGGGGTTTCTTCCGTGCGGTAGTTGATGTCACGAACACTGGCCAGTTGGAACTTCTTGCCCTCATCATTATTGTATGTGTAGGTGAGGTTATAGCCTGCGTTGAGCGAACCGTTGAACTGTACGTTACTTTGCGTGAGGTGCTGCTTCTTGCTTGTGATGCGGTGCATGTTGTCATAGCCCATGGCAAGGGTGTAAGATGCCGTCTTATTGTCCGCACCTTTGTACGTTCCACTGGCTGTGCTTAGACGATACAGTGGGTCATAAGTATAGCTGTGGCTCATCTGTCCGCCTGCCTTGCCTTTTTCAGGAATTGCCGCTTTATTGACAACCGATAACACATTGCTCATCACGTCATAACCGTAGGCATTGTCCATGATGGTCTTGCCACCTGCATTGACTGCAAGGTTCTGCAGTCTGCGACGCTGTGGGTCATAGGAGTAGAAGGTTTCCGCTCCGTTACAGTATTTGAGATAAGTGCGCTGCTCGAACTTGTCGTAGCCAATCTTGCTGACATAGTCGTAATGGGTAGTTTTATAGCCACTGACCTTCTCTACCTGTCCACCGAGGTTGTAGCCGTAGGTTACCTTCTCCTCATCGGGATAAATCATTTCCAAGAGGCGATTGTGGCTGTCATACTTCCACTGTGTAATGTAGGTTGCCACTGCTTGATTAGGCACAATCAGCGTACGCACAGTTTTCAACACCTCACCCAAATTGCCGTAGTAATACTCGATAGCACCACTGCCGTCCTCGCGTAGCGTCAAACGTCCGATGCGATTGTAAGAAGAGTTGATACCGCCGTAGTGGTACTTCACGTTGTTTTCTGGATGGTCAGGGTAGTTGATAGCCGTCAATCGTCCGTAATCGTACTCATAGTTGATGGTCTTGCCCTCCTTTTTAAGGTTGGCAGTCTGCTTGGTGAGTACATTGCCGAGATTGTCGTAGGTAAAGGTGGTAATACCACTGGCAGGATGGTTCACCTCCGTGCGGCGGTCGCCCATGTCATAGACGGATGTCGTGACGTTGCCCTCGGTATCGGTTACCTTGACGAGGCGGTCGATACCATCATACTCGAAGGAGGTGGTAATCGTTCCGTCGGGTCCGCTGAGTTGCTCGGTCTTCACGGTCTTGCCGCTGCCGTTGGTGTAGGTAGCCTGTTTGCCGCCGAGAGCATCGGTAACGAGTGTCTTGAGGGTGTTGCTGCCCGCATCGGTAGAGTATTCAGTCTTGGTCTCGGTATTATCGGGAAGCGTTACTTTCATGGCACGGTCGAGCACGTCATAAACCGTTACGGTTGGCGACACGTTGTCAAATGCCTTGTTGAAAGCTGTCTTTTTGCCCACTGTTTCGGTCACGGGGTAGTAAGCCTTCGTCACACGACCGAAAGCGTCATAGATATTTCGTCCGCTGACAATCATCACGGTCTCGTCTTTCGGAACACTGCCCTTGGCAGCTGTCGTTACCACACCGTCTTTCTTCACTTGAACGGGACGCCCGAAGCCGTCCACGAAGGTGACGGTCTCCATATCATCGCTTGGGTGCTGTATGTCGTAATGCTTCGTCACTGCGTAAGCAGGCGCTGTGATGCCCTGAGTGCCAAAAGTAGCCTTGGGCTGATAGTCGAAGGCAATGACATAAGGTACGCCTGTTGCCAATTCGTTAGGACCACGAACCGCCTTGATGCGCCCAAGGTTGTCGAGGTCGGTCTCATAGTTGAGTCGGTTGAGGTCTGTACGGCGCAAAGCCATGCCATAGCGGTAGTCGAAGTTGCCAGCTTCGCTGCTGTAGCCGAAGGCATCATCAATGCGGGAGACATACATGTTCATCACCGGTTCGTAGCGGTAGCTGTACCACATGCGCTGCCCCTTGGCATTGGCAGGAAGCGTAGTTTTGGTGATGTTACCGTAACCGTCGTAGGTATAGTCTGAAACGGCAGTACTATTTCCTAACTGTTGACTAATCTGTGTAAGGTGGTTGGCATAGTTCATGTCGTACTTCGCCGATACGTGGTGGTATGTCTTGCCGTCTCCTCCCGTCACGATGACGTCGGTAGGCAGACCGATGATGTGCTTGCCCTCGTTGGAAGCATACTGAATGGCGGTCTGGTAATCGAACGCCCCAGTACCTTCTTCACCCAATGTGCCTTTGTCGCTGAACTTATAGGATTTGAGTTCTCCATGATAACCCGTGAGGTAATACTCGTTCCAAGCTTCAGAGGTGGTGATGCCGCTTGCCTGTCCCTCATACTGCTTATTGGCAGTATAGCGCAGTGGGACAAATGCTGATGCACGGTCGCTGCAGAGTTTCTGCTGCTTGGTAAAGGTGTACTTGTCACCGCTGGCAGTGAGGTAGTAGCCATCGTATACGTTCTTCGTCTCGGTATATTTCTTGCCATTGGCATCCTCCACGGAGGCACTGAGCTGGTTGCCCTGTGTGTAGTAGGTGGACACGTCATAGAGCTGTACAGCCTGACGATAGATGACACTGTCGCCTTTCTCAGTGTCAATATTCTTCGTGATGACCTTACCAAAACCGAGGAACTCTCGCTCGTGGCGGTCCTTCTGACCATTGGAATAAGTGAAGAGAGTCTTCATGAGTGGCCCGTCGTCGTGGATACCATCATCAACGGTCACGGAAGACATCACCCACTTACCACCGGGAAGCCCATAGGTTGGCGCACTGTGCTGATAGTCGAGTGTGAAGGTACCTCCGAGGGAGTTAGTCACACTCTTGAGCATGTTTGTCCTGCCGATGGCAGAGCGAGTAACCTTCAACTCACTTTCCTTGTCTGATTCCAATATGTCGAGATAGCCGTCACCATCTACATCCTGTAGCGAATAGTGCGTACGGTTGATGCTGTGACCGAGTGACCCGTTGGGATTGAGAGTAACCTTAACTGGAATTATTTTCGGTGTAAAGTTCACGGTAAATGCCACGTTGCCAGATTCCGAGGTGGAGGCTGTCTCAGAGAGCGATGAAGCTCCTTTCCATAGGATAGGATCGGCAAATCCATTCCCTAAGTTCAACGAAACCGAAAGTGTGCCATTATTCTTTTTTACCTTATCGGGCAGTCCGTCAGCATTGACGTCCATCAAGTTATACTGCTCACCATTTGTCGTGGTCACGATACTAAGTCCACCAGAAAAACTACTGGAAGCCTTGTCGAAAAACTTGGCCTTCTGCGCAATATCCTTCTCTTTGGAAGATGCTCCTCCACCTAAATTGCGTGAGGTTCCCTCTCCAGTTTGAACGGCATCAATCTGCCAGTCCACAGGGTCTGTAAAGGCATAACCAAGATTTAATCTTACAGTATTATCACTAAGGATTTTGTCTGGGAGCCCATCACCGTTCACATCTGTAAAGCTCTCCTCGCTCCAATCACGATTCTTGGGCTTGCTCATGGAGACGGACAGTCCTCCCAAAGCATCGCTTATGGATTTAATATTTGAGGCGGTTTTCGTCCAGCCTGCGGCTTGGGCTATGGTCATGGACAGGGATACTATTGGAGCACTACCAACACCGACTGCTGACCCCTCATTTTTACTAACGATATTTCCTATCCCTTGTAGCTTTTCTCCGCTGATACCGCCAAGGGTATTGGTATACAGGATAGCTTCGTTTTGGACGATGTCTGGATATCCGTCACCATTCATGTCAATCATCGTTGCCTTGGTAATAGCCTGTCCCGTGCTTTCATTCTTTGTCAGGAAAGAGAAACCCGTTTGGGTCGTAGTGTTCTTACTTACAACTTTTTGGCTGATAGCCAGTGCTCCCGTACCCTGTGCACAATCTGACGTCTCAGTTTCTACAGAAGCCATATTATCAAACGGATTCGTCATCTTCACATCCTGTTCCGTCAAGCGGGCAGCTCCCATACTGTGATCCGTAAGGAATATCTCCTGTCTTTGTCCTATCCACCTGTCAAGTGATGAGGTATTCACGGCAAGCGGTGTGAATACAAGCGTCAAGGGGTCTATCTTCTGATCTTTGTCATGAGGTAGTGTTAATAGAGATTCATCTATCGCAGAGGCATACCTGTCATTTTCAGCCGTATTATATGCGAATCCTCCCCAACCTCTATAGAGAGGGCCAAAACCTTCGTTGTCCAAAAGTGAGTAGACATTGACTGGTATGGTCTGCTGTGCAGTTGGTGTTGCCGAAGAAGAAACCTTCACAGATGCAGTGAGTAACCTGTCCTTCAGGTTGATATCCTCCGAGAAAAATTCCACCCATATAGGCGTGTTACCGATATTTCGAACATCCATCAACAAAGTAGCATCCTCTACCACACTATTATTTACATTTACCAAACGCTTGCTCAAAAGGTGTCCTTCCGTTCTCGCCGTCATGCTCAGAGAACCAGTGTATTCTGTCATTGGAAGAAAGACGAGTTCTGGTTTAACAATCAGCACGCTGTCACTTGGACTAACTTTGTATGGCTCAGCATAAAGAAGGTGGTTGGCATACATCTTTACTCCTGCTCCAGCTTGGAAGGACTGTGTCTCTCCCAAGGAATCTGCATATTGGACGATGGGCTTCCATTGGATGTCTGCCCACTTAAGATTAGAGGTTGAGGACATCTCGAAACGAAACGTCTTATATCCTGCAGAATTAGGAACAGTGAAATTCAAGTTATCATTATACGCCTGATTCCAGCCAAACGTCCGTGAATAAAGTTCACGTCCTGCATCACTCGCATTCTCTTTTACGCCAAAGACTTTTATCGTCAGATCATCTGATGTCAATGGTTTGACGAGCTTTCCTGTTACATTAATTTGGGAAGCGGCATTCTCTGTCTGTGCAGGAGACGAAACCATGTATATAGCACCCTCCTGTGGTTGGTATGTCACAGAAGAAAAACCTTCCGGTGTTGTATAATCCTTTCCTTGATAGGTGATTTTTGGTGACCAATCTACAAGGTCAAACGCACCGTTGCTCATTTTCTCCTTACCAGACTGTACACGGAAATAAATCTTCTCTCCTTTATGAATGTTGATGGAAGAAACTTCAGCTGAGTGGGTGGCAGCATCTCCCTTGGCAATGTCTCTGCTCCACAGTTCCGTGCCACCTTTTTGTATGGAGACTCGAACACCATCAGACTTGGAATATTCCTCTTCATCATAATCCCCCGAGGGTATAACAAGCTGTACGGCTCCATTTATAGAAATATTTCCATCTCTTGGAGCAACCCACACCCTGACCATATCCACCATCGGAGAATTCCTAAGCAGTTCTGCCTGCTCTTCGGGATCAACCTTTCCGACAGAAGTGTCGATATTCTTTGGGTCGTATATAATAGGACTTGGCGTATCTGCACTTTTGAGGGTAAAGATAGGAATGCTATTGCCTGACTTATCAAATACGATATGGTTAAAATAAACTTTACCGTCTGAGACAAGGTCTACCAAGCCGTCTCCGTTGATATCGGAAAGATATTGTGTAATCTTCGTAGTTGTACGTTCATAGTCTCTCCCGAGTGTTGCCACTGCAGGACTAAACCCTACTTTTGCAGATACGCCACCAGAGAATGTGTTGCTAACCGTCTTTGAAAATCCAGAAACACCAACAATGCGTATGCGCTTCCCATAAATAGTCTTGTTGCCTATACGTATCTGTGGACGATAAAATAGAAACGATCCATTACGGAACACCTTGTCAAGCAGTCCGTCTCCGTTAATGTCCACCATCGTAGATAGACCATTGGCCTTATTATAGTTATATCCGAATGTTCCACCTATCGTGTTACTAGAAAATGGACTGTCATCATCAGGCCCTACACCTGCATACAGACCTCCTCCTGCGGACCAAGAGGAGCTTCCGCCTAAGGCTGTAGTAAGATTTGAGAATACATCAAATGGATTAAATGGTGTGATGAAACTGGCATTAAGATTGTCATCCTGCGTGTTCCAAACCTCTTGTTTATTTTTAAATGGTACATACCCTTTGTCGGACTGTACGTCGTCATAGTAGTCGAAGTTCTGATAGGAAACCTCCGCTCCCGCATCATCAAGGTGTTTCACACCTGTAAGGATGTCCTTATGGAAAGCACCTTCTTTGTAAGCAAAGGTGTAGCTTCTGAGTACGGAACCTTGGAAGTTGACTACTATCTTCTCCAACAGCCTGTTGGAAGAGGTGAGGAA
>NZ_HG417105.1:0-11530 GCF_000455445.1 Hoylesella timonensis 4401737 = DSM 22865 = JCM 15640
CAGATCGGCACCATTGACACCACCGGGAGACTGGGCGTGTATGCTCGGAGAGAGACATAGTAATAGTGAAGTAATAGAAATAATAGGTAAATAATGTTTCATAAGCCCTAAGCATATAAGGTAATAGAATATTGAATAAAGCAAAGAAAAGACAGGTTGGGTACGGAAAAGTTCCAACCTTAGAGAGAAACACCGCGGATTGGAAGGTAATACGTGGTGAGATATAGATTATTCAAGAACGGTTGTAAGTACTTCATGATCAAATGACATACGGGGTTATATATGCGAAAATACGTATTCTAAATCGCAAATCCAAGAAAATTGGAGAAAAAATAACGTAATAGCCTCTTTTTTAACATTTTGGAAAATGAAATCACCGATTTTTGTTAAAATAGAATCAAGACACATTATTATATTAAGAAAAATTATTTAAGAAATGCTGTTGAAGATTTTTCTCTGAATTTCTTGAAAACTGTATATTATCTTGTGAAAGTTTTATATCTTTGCAACATAGAACAGAGAGTTCTTTGAGGCATTGCAGAATAATGAAAGGGAAAGAAACTCACTCGTTTCCAAATCGTAACCCATTTCTTCTTTATTCATTGTTATTTTATTGATTATCTGAAAGATACAAAATTTTAAAATCTTTTGCGGGGATAGGTCGTGATTTTCTTCTCATAGAGGCTCTGGGCTATCGAGAGGGTCTTGTCTGCTGAAAAGCCGTGGCGTCTGTTGGTTTCCTTCTGCAAGGCAGTAAGGTCGTACAAGAGTGGTGGTGACGTATGTCCCACCTTTCTTGCGACCGATTCAACTTTAAGCTGGCTCTGACTGCGAAGCGAAGCAAGAGCAGTCTGTGCCAATGCTTCATTCTCATAGTCTTTACAGCCAACGGCTTTCAGCGATATGCCCTCTTTCTCCATGAGTGCGGAGAGTTTCCAATAGGGTACGGAAGAAAAATCACGGTTCTCTATGTACCGACGGCAGACCATAGCAAGGGTTGGGGTCTGTACCCGTCCCAAGGAATAGCCCCCTTTGCGGGCGATGGACAATGCACGGCTGGCATTGATACCCATGAGCCAGTCGGCTTCGCTTCTTGACTTGGCGGAGTAATATAGATTGTCGTAGTTGTTTCCCGGTTTGAGATTGGAAAGTCCTTCACGAATGGCTTTGTCCGTCAATGATGAAATCCAAAGACGGTCGAAAGGCTTTCTGCAACCAAGATGTTGATAGATGGTAGGCTCGGCACTTGGCGCCTTGCCGTCTTGTGACGGTAGGTTTCCGAGAGCCTGCCCCCGAACCGTACGTACAAGTCTCCTTGTATACGGCTCTCCGTTGGTTTTTGTCATTTTAGCGAACATCAATTTTAGCATTACAGGTTTCACATAGGGCTAAGGTCTTGCGATGTCTTTTTAACATCAGTTGCTCCCGCTCGTTATCCCCTTTCAGGTCTTTGAGGGTACGCACATGATGCATCACCGTTTTGCCTTGTGCACCGCATAACTCACACTTTTCAGCCTTTAACCTTTCAATTAGGCTTGGATAGGGGTTAATGTTTGTGTTGGGAATGTTGTCGCATTGAGCATAACCTTTTGCCGTTTTTCTTTTAAAACCTTCATTATAGAATACTCTGACCTTCTTTTGCCCTTTGCCGTCCACATAGTCGACAATAAAGTTTTTACCCCTGCGGAGTTTTTTTATTGTCTGTGCAAGTGTACTGTTTTGCTTTTGAGCAATCGTTTTAAACATACTGTATTCCATATTAAATCCAAATGAGTTGCCGAGATATGAAATATCGTTGGCGATAGAATAGTAGTTATAGAATCCTCTTATTTCCGCATTATACTGCGCCATAATATCTTCCGGCTTCATGCCTATCATGTAAGAACGAGTTTTGGGTTTCCAGACTTCTTTGCCGTTGGCTTGCCCAACGGATATTGCATCATAGTCCAGTAACTTCTTTTTAACTATCTCGTTCGCAACACGTAGAACGATTCGACCATTGAACGGTCTTCTTAAAATACCATTCCTATTATGCCTTAGTGCTTGGGATTTGCGAATAGAGACTTCATATCCGAGGAATTTAGCAGGCTTCTGTGCATGAGTGATAAGCGTCTTTTCATTTGATAATTCCAAATGGAGTTTCTCGCTCATAAACCGAGCAATGTTCGCTTTAATCTCGACACATTCCGCTTTGCTGCCGATAACTCCGATTAGGAAATCGTCAGCATACCTCACATACTTTAATCTTTTAAACGTTTCATCCATGTTTAAACCATAAGGCGTTTTAATTATTTCTCTCTCGACCTTCCGTATCTCATCAATCAGGTTTGTTCTGACCGATTCATCTTCAACGGATTTAGCCTTAATTACCAGCTTGCTTCTTTTGTTTTCAAGTCTTTTGTATTCTGTACTGCTTTGCCTTTCCCTGCCTTTGTCGAATGATTGAGCGTATTCCTTTATGTACTTGTCGAACCTGTCAAGATAGATGTTTGCCAAAATAGGACTAATCAAACCACCCTGCGGTGTTCCGCTGTACGTTTTATGAAATTTCCAGTCTTCGACATACCCTGCATTCAAAAATTTTCTGATAAGGCGAATGAACCTTTCATCGGCTATCCGTTCTCTTAGAGTGTTTATCAGAACTTCGTGGTTGATGTTGTCAAAGAAGCCTTTGATGTCTCCCTCAATGAACCACTTTGTCCCGCTGAACGACTTCTGAATGTGGGTCAGTGCAGTATGGCAGCTTCTCTTGGGTCTGAAACCATGTGATGAGCATTCAAAATACCCTTCATAAATGGCTTCAAGAATCATTCGAACTACCTCTTGCACCAGTTTATCCTCGAAAGAGGGTATTCCAAGCGGTCGTTTCTTTCCGTTCTTCTTGGGAATGTACACCCTCCTTGCGGGATGTGGCTTGTAGGACTCATTTCTGAGACTTACAATAAGGCTTTCTATTCTTTGAACGCTCATCTGGTCGACAGTTTTGCCGTCCGTGCCGGATGTCATGTTGCCTTGTTTGGCATAGATACGCTGATAGGCGGCATAGAACATTTGTTCATTGAATAAAATTCGGTACAGCCTTTCGAACTTGTAGCCCGAAACATTGCTGTGTTCACTTAAAATGTTTAATACATTCTCTGAATTTCTCATACGTCTCACACGTTTTTCTTTGTTTGTATTAAAAATTACCAACTGCTTCCCTTCGCCATGTACAGGGCTTTCCCCTGCTCGGACTACTACGAAAGCTCCGTTGCCATATTGGGTTTTCAGAGGCAAAACCTCATAGCCTTTCGGCGTCCAAACTTAGGCAATCCCCATTTAGCTTGCATAATAACTATTAGCACGACAAACTGTCGGATGCGACGTTCGACCTTTTCTCCGCATATTGCGGTTGTGCTGTAGTTTGTTCTTTTACTCCGTCCGTCCGATACACCGGAAGAGTACTACAGCGTGACGTTTATAATTGCCTTCCGTCACGGCTCATTTAACAGCCACTGGACTATCGTTCAACCAATTCAGGCTTCATCCTTATGTTTGTCTTTCTACCTTGTCATTCAGTCGCCACATAGCAATTTGTGGACTTATGCCTTTACCGACATGCTACACTCCCCATTGGGTTTCCCCGCCGGATAAGTCGGTTGGTAGTAGGTTATTATCTCAAAGAACACGAACCTAATCTCTTGCTAAAGAGATATTTATTATGCAGCCTTATGGGCGCACTAGCGAAAGATGAGTTCACCCTCACGTCCTGCATCGGTGGCTACGATGATGCGGTCTGCTTTGTCAAAGCAGGAGCGTATCACTTTGAGCTGTTTAAGCGCTGCTGGATCGGATATATACTCCTTGTCCTTACGCACTTGTCGTACAACTAACAGGAAAGGATTGGGACGGATGGGCAGATCTTCGGATTTGTAGGCAGAAAAGCCGTAGGCTTCAGGCATAGCAAGGGTAATAAGGTGTCCCATTGCCCATGTAACGAGATACCCACTTCCTTCTAAATATCCATCCTGCTTGTTCGTTGCCCCTACGATGCGGGCAATATCTCTGGCTACCGAGGGTTTCTCGGCAATAATACAAGTTGTCATAGTCAATAATAGAATTAAGGGTTACATCTTACGTCCACGGGACATCTTATGTTTGTTTTCGTCCTGCTTTTGCTTCTGCTCGGAAGTAGGTTGTGTCTGTCCCGTCTTCAAGGGCTCTTTCACATTCTTGGTGGCTTCATTCGTCTTGCCGTGGTTGTTCACGGCTACCTGCGTTTTGTGTTCTTCGGCTACAGCAACCACCTTTTCCTTGCCAGCATCCTGCTTCTTGTCAGGATTCCACTTGTAAAAACGTGGGCGGTTCTGCTCCTTGTCCATACGAACGTAGGCGTTGAAAGGTTGTCCCTGTTTGTCCACCATATTCTTTAGATATAGTGTGCGACCGCTATCCAATGCTTCACGCTGTTTTTCTGATAACTCCAAGCCGCAAAGCTTATGTGGGACACTTTGCTGCTGAGCCTGTTTGTGTTCCTGTCGTTCTCTTAAACTCTTGTTATCGCCAAAGATAAACTCAATGCCCTTTCGCTCGGCATTGACCTGCAAGGTGGCGTTGAAAGACTTGCCGCTCTTGGCGGTCATACCCTCCACCTTCACGGCTTTGCCTTCCACAAGCTCTTTGTACTGTGCATCGGAGAGTGTCACGCCCTTGATCTCCTTGGGAATGTTCACACGGTCGGCACGTAAGGCAACAATTTCGTTGGTCTGTGGATCGATGGAGACATAGGCAGAAAAAGGATTGCCGTTCTTGGGCGTTACTTCGATTGTCTTGCCAAGGTTGCCCGTAGTGAGTAGTTGTTCTTTCTCCTCGGGCGAGAACTTGTAGCCCATATAGGGGAAGTCGAGCTGTGGCTCCTTGCGTAAAGGGTGGATAGCCAAGCCGATATTGCCACTATCGTCCGTACGAAATGCAAGACGTGCTTCGGTGTAGATCGTTGTATCACCAATAGGTACGGCAATAGTAACAAGATTACTCTTCTGCCAAGAAAGCATCTTTTCTAACTCTCCACTTTGCTCCAATCGCTCACGGGTAAGACCGAGGTTGTCGAGTTGCTTCCAATCGATCTTCGACTCATTAATGACTGTGGCGTTCTTCTTTTTCGGCAGATAATCGTCAAAGGATACTCCAATCTCTGTCAGTTGCTGTTTGCTTTCTGGCTTTTCACGACTTTGCAGCATGGTACGAAGATTGTCCACACCTTGTTCTACATTGTTTGCCAAAACTTTGTACAGTCCGAAACGAGATGGGTCGTTGAACTGACGGAGAAAATTGCTCATGAAGTTTTTTAGAAGTCCGTCCTTGTTGTTAAACTTCAAGAACGCTGCCTGATTCGCAGCGATTGCGTCGATGGTTTTAAGGTTGCCCTTGTCGTCAATACCTGAAACTACGGAAAGTTTCCCTGTTTCCTTTTCGTTCTTTACCTCTGTGCGGTCTTCCAAGACTAGCACATAGTTGTCATTGTTGTTTGATTCCATTGCTTGATAATTTTAATGATGAATACTCTTATCAAGCCGCTAAATTATAGGTATATAAAGAGATAAAAAAGTTTTCGGGAAAAGTGGGAAATAAGGGGAATTTATGTGAAATAATTATTTGTATTCTGTAATATCATTACTTATATTTAAGGAAAAACTAAAATGTCCCTTTGCAACGTAGTATATAATTGCCATAAAAAGAAATTCCCCATTTATCACATTGGATAAGTGGGGAATATTTTTGTTGTGCATCGTTTAATTCAGACACTTTCTAATGATTTCATTGGAAATAATCGAACAAAGTGGTCCCCTCTGGCTCATTGAAAGTGGTCCACAAGTAATCGTTGAAAGTGGTCCGGTGGAATCGTGACACTGGTCCATGTGTTTTTTATCATTTAGCTTGTTGTATTTGAAGTGACTGGTTTAACTTTATCTGTAAATTATTTTCTAATCGTTAATAACTACAGATAACTATGCCTAATCATTCAATCGTCATGAACAAATTGCGACAAGTATTCTGTCTTAGTAAGGCTGGTTATGGCTCTCGTGCCATCGCTAACACACTAGGTATGTCCCGAACAACAGTAAGGAAGTACCTTGAGATTTATAACCGTAGTAAACTCTCTATGGAAGAACTTCTTTCCATGTCTGATGGAGAGTTATGTGATTTATTTGGGCTTTCTCCCACATCCTCTGTTTACCCAAGACTTGAGATGCTTTCTCCTTTACTGCCGGATTATGCCAAGCGTTTAAAGAAGCGTGGCATGACTAGGAAGATTTTGTATCATGAGTACAAGGAAAAGTATCCTGATGGTTATTCTTACTGCTGCTTCAATCGTTTTTTACGGGCATATATGGACCAAGGGAAAACCATTATGCACATAGAACATAAGGCCGGCGAGAAGATGTATGTTGATTTTGCAGGGGATAAGCAGTATTTGATAGATCCGGTATCGGGCAAGAAGAAGTATGCAGAGTTTTTTGTTGCCATATTACCATGTAGCCAACTTACCTATGCGGAAGTAGTGATGAGCCAAAGTAAGGATGACCTTATTATGGCGTGCAGACATGCCTTGGAGTTCTTTGGAGGTGTGCCTACGATGATAGTTCCTGATAATCTTAAATCTGCCGTTAAGCGTCCTAACAGATATGAGGCCGTTATCAATGATGACTTCGAAGCTTTTGCCTCTCACTACGGAGCCGTTGTCATGCCGGCTCGTGTAAGAAGACCTAAGGACAAGGCGCTTGTTGAGGATGCCGTGAAACTGTGCTATGCAAAGATCTATCCTCTGCTTGAAGATAAAGATAGACAGAGTCTTGAGGCGTTGAACAAGGCAATATGGTCTGCATTGGATCTACACAATGGCACTGTGCTCACCGGTAGGACTTATAGCAGAAGAGAGCAGTTTGAGGACATAGAGAAGGCTATGCTGAAGCCACTTCCTTTAGTACCCTACGAACTGCATCATCGACTCACTCTAACCGTGCAGCGTAATGGCTATATCCGCCTACAGGGTCATTACTACAGTGTGCCACATGTCCATGTGGGAAAGAAGGTTACCGTCTTTTACACCTCACAAACCGTTGAGGTTTACCTATACTATAAGCTTATAGCCAAACACCAAAGAAGTTACGATGGCTTCGGTTATACCACTGATAAGGAACATCTTCCCAAAGGTCAGCAAGTAATCTTTGAGGATGATCCAAGTCCATATCTAAAGAAGGCAGAGGAAATCGATATTACTATAAAGACATACCTTGAGCGGGTTATTGATGGGAAGAAACTCCTCTTACAAGCCTGTAAGTCATGCAAAGGAATACTATCCCTTGCTGATAGAGTAGGAACGGACAGACTCGTTGCAGCCTGCAAGTATGCAGCAACCTTGGGATTATACAATTATCAGATCATCTGCGAAACGCTCAAGAATGGAATGGATCGTGTGCAGGAGAACGATATGAATGAGCCACCTACCACACCACTTCATAAGAATATCAGAGGAAGAGAGTATTATAACTAAAAAGAAACAAGATTATGTCAATGAATGAAGAAACACTCAGCCGTATGCAGCGTATGCGCTTGCTGGGCATGCATGCAGCCTTCAAGGCCTCACAGGAAAATTTTACGTTAGATAAGATGACCAACGATGAGTTTATATCCTGGCTCATCACCAACGAATGGGATGACAGATGTAACAGAACCATCGATCGGCTTATCAAAACAGCCAGCTTCAGATATGAGGCGTCGCTTGAACATATCGACTACAATATGGATAGAGGACTGGACCGTAATCTGATGGAGAGACTTGCAAACCTTGGATTCTTGGCAGAAGCAAGAAACATCTTTTTTGTAGGAAGTACAGGGACGGGAAAAAGTTATATCGCTACTGCTCTTGGCTATAAAGCCTGTCAAAAAGGACACAAGGTGCTCTATGCCAACACGGCAAGACTCATGGCACAACTCAAAATGGCAAAGACAAAGGGAACTATACTGCAGGAACTCAAGAAAATAGAGCGAACAGAGCTGCTAATACTTGATGACTTCGGACTGCAGCCTTTTGATGCTACGGCAAGAACACATCTCATGGATATTATTGAAGATAGGCATGGGAAAAAATCTACAATCATTGCCTCGCAGATACCGGTGGGAGCATGGTACGATGCCATTGATGATAAAACTGTTGCGGATGCCATCATGGACAGAATAGTACATAATGCCATCAGGATTGAACTCAAAGGAGAATCTATGAGAAAAATAATAGCAAATAATAAGTAATTTACTTGGAATGTAAAGTATTTATAACTATTTTTGCAATGAAAATATAATAAATAACGGCATTAAAAGTAAGCCTGAAACGAAAATATTAAACAGGTTTTGAATGAAAAAATGCGCAGCAACTCTATAGGGCCAATTTGAATGAGCACATAGGGCCAATTTGAACGATTTTTTCCAATATAGGTAAACCGTATAGATATAATCGTAAAACAAAATAGTTATGGGAAATTGCAATGATGGGAATTGTGTTGTTGACAAAAACAAACAGGAAATGGAAACCTCGCAGAAAAGAAGTTACATCCGGACAGCTATATCCTTTGTGATGCTGATTGCAGGCATTATCTTCTCCGCTTCCGGACTATCGTTCTTTGCTGATAAGTGGATTCAACTTGCTTGGTATATCATCGCTTACATTCCGGTAGGCTTACCAGTAATGAAGGAGGCATGGGAAGCCATTCGGCAGAAAGACGTATTCAGCGAATTTACTTTAATGAGCATCGCTACCATCGGGGCGTTCTTTATCGGAGAATACCCCGAAGGCGTTGCCGTGATGTTGTTCTATGCCGTAGGCGAACTCTTTCAGGAAGCAGCAATACACCGTGCCAAACGGAGCATCAGCGCCCTGCTTGATATCCGTCCGGAAACAGCTACTGTTATCAGGATGGATAAAACAGAAACCGTATCGGCAGCAAGTGTAAATGTGGGAGATATTGTAGAAGTTAAGGTGGGAGAACGTGTACCACTGGACGGTGTGATGCTGAATGAATCGGCATCGTTCAATACTTCTGCCCTGACAGGCGAGAGCGTTCCCCGAACCATTCGCAGGAATGAAGAGGTATTTGCCGGAATGATACTTACCGACAGCGTTTCGCGAATAAAGATTACCAAGTCTTTCGGTATGAGTGCTCTGGCACGCATTCTCGACCTTGTGCAGAATGCTACCGAGAAAAAAGCTCCGGCAGAACAGTTCATCCGAAAGTTTGCACGCATTTATACCCCGATAGTGGTGGCATTGGCTGCGCTTATCGTGTTGGCACCACTGGTATACTCTGCTATTAATCCGGCGTTCAACTTTGTTCTGTACGATTGGGTATATCGTGGATTGGTATTCCTTGTTATATCCTGCCCTTGTGCATTGGTTATCAGCATTCCATTGGGTTATTTTGGTGGTATCGGAGCGGCAAGCCGGAACGGAATACTATTTAAAGGAAGTAACTATCTGGAAGCTATCACCAAAGTAAATACGGTGGTGATGGACAAGACCGGAACGCTGACACAGGGAGTTTTCAAAGTGCAAAAGATAATTCCGGCAAATCATTTGCTCGAAACTGATCTTGTGAACTTGATAGCTTCGATTGAAACGCAAAGCACGCATCCCATAGCGAAAGCCATTGTAGAATATGCCAAAGAACAGAATATCGAAGTAATTAAGCCGGATGTTGTCAACGAAATCGCAGGCCACGGCTTACAGGCTTCTATCAATGGTAAAGTTGTTCTGGTAGGCAATCCGAAATTGCTGATAAAGAATAACGTAGAGTTTCCACTGGAATTAGCTACCATACCCGAAACGATTGTCGTATGTGCAATCGATGGTACGTATGCCGGATATATTCTGGTAGCGGATGCTCCGAAAGAGGATGCAGCCACAGCCGTGAATGCTTTACACGAGTTGGGTATCAAAAATATTGTAATGTTGTCAGGAGATAAACAGGCCATCGTTTCACAGCTTGCCACGGAATTGAATATCATGCAGGCGCATGGTGATCTGCTACCCGAAGGAAAAGTGGAATATGTAGAGCAGTTGAAATCCGAGCCGGGTAATAACATTGCCTTTGTGGGTGACGGGATAAACGATGCTCCTGTTCTTGCCATGAGCAATGTAGGCATTGCGATGGGTGGACTGGGTAGCGACGTTGCCATAGAAACGGCAGATGTCATTATACAGACAGACCAACCGATCCGGATAGCAACGGCTATAACAATAGGTAAAGCTACACGCCGGATTGTTATACAAAATATAAGTCTGGCTTTTGGTGTAAAACTAATTGTATTGATTCTGGGTGCAGGAGGTATTGCAACCCTATGGGAAGCGGTATTTGCTGATGTTGGAGTATCGTTATTAGCAATATTGAACGCTATTAAGATTTTAAAAATGAAATTTTAATTGTGCCCTGTTGGGGTTTGTACCTAAAATATAGCCTTATGAATAAACATGTCAATACTATAATCGAAAAAGTGAATGTTCAACTTGAAGCCATTGAGCTGGTAGAAGAACCATCTCTGAGGAAAGCTAAAAAAGCAGTTCTGTTGCTAAAAGGAATTATGCAACAACTAAAGATGAAACTGAACGATTATAAGTTCAAAAATGATGAGGAAGAAATATGTTTTTTTAAAGAGTACAAACCCCAACTTTTCAGTAAATTAATCTATTTTTCGGAGATTTATAAAATAGAAACTAAGCGACCGACCGGAAGTGATACGGCACAGAAAAATTATATTATAAAGGAATTAGACAGAATAAAAGATTATTTTGATAAAAATTTAGATTTTTACCAGTATTACAGGACAGAGAAAACTCACCTTGATCGTTATTATTTCCTTAGGGTAGAGCCCGATATTGAGTTGAATGTCGATTGTTTCTACTTTGAAAGAGACAATAATTTTTCTACCAGTTTTGATTACAAGGTTTCTAAAATATTAGCTAATGAGATGCTCCGCATTTATCTCAATGCTTAATTAAAAAAACTTGAAAAGCATCCTGAAAACGAAATGGATAATTCAAAATTTCCCCGTATAAAACACACTTGGACAGGAACTAAAACAGAACTTGTCGAATTGATTTATGCTATATATGCAAAAGGAAGCATTGATTATGGAAATATTGATATTAAAGAATTGATAGATTATTTCTGTAATGTTTTTAATACCGATGCCGGAGAGTTTTACCGCATTTATTTGAATATCCGAAACCGGAAAGACAGCCGGACATTATACCTTGATTCATTGAGAGATAACCTTATCAAGAAAATGAATGATGACGATAACAGGTAAAATATCAGGTGGTCAATAGAAAAATAATAGAAATGGCTACTAAACACTTCTCATTATCAGGAAATAGCTGCCGCAGCCAAATGGCACATGGCTTTTTGCAATCATTTGACAATAAACTGGATGTCTTTTCAGCAGGAACAAAACCTGCTGAAAAGGTTAATCCGATGGCGGTAAAGGTTATGGGGCTCAG
>NZ_HG417105.1:13388-24351 GCF_000455445.1 Hoylesella timonensis 4401737 = DSM 22865 = JCM 15640
CAATCCTGATTTGGTTAATGATTTATCCGATGATGCTAAAAGTGGATTTTCAAAGTGTTAAGAATGTCGGCAAGCGTCCTAAAGGAATAATAGTCACTTGCGTTACAAATTGGCTGATAAAGCCATTTACCATGTTCGGAATAGCCTATTTATTCTTCTATGTGGTTTTCAAAGCCTTTATACCTGCCGGATTAGCCGAAGAATATTTAGCCGGGGCGGTATTATTGGGGGCTGCACCTTGTACAGCTATGGTGTTCGTGTGGAGTTACCTTACTAAAGGGGATGCCGCTTATACACTGGTACAAGTGGCACTGAACGATTTAATCATATTGGTAGCGTTTGCCCCTATCGTTGCTTTCTTGCTGGGAGTTGGCGGCGTATCTATCCCGTGGGACACTCTGTTGTTGTCCGTAGGGCTATTTGTTGTGATACCACTTGCTGCCGGGGTCATTACCCGAATAATGGTTATCCGCCGCAAAGGTATAGAATACTTCAATAATGTATTTATCAACAAGTTTGACAATTATACGGTAGGCGGGTTGTTATTAACGCTTATTATCCTGTTTTCATTTCAAGGAGAAACGATACTGAACAATCCCCTGCATATCTTATTGATCGCCGTTCCGCTTGTGTTGCAAACGGTTCTGATATTCTTCGTTGCTTACGGTTGGGCGAAATGGTGGAAATTACCCCATGATGTTGCTGCACCTGCCGCAATGATTGGGGCAAGTAATTTCTTTGAATTGTCGGTTGCTGTGGCTATTTCTCTTTTTGGTTTACAATCCGGGGCTGCATTGGCTACGGTGGTGGGCGTGTTGGTCGAAGTTCCGGTGATGTTGATGTTAGTAAGGATTGCCAATAACACACGAAACTGGTTTCCAGCTTCAAAATAACAATAGCGCAAAAGTCCTAATCTAACTTTATCGTAAAAAGGGGCTTGGTGCTGGAAATGTTTGTTCCTAACGTTTCCAGCATTCTGCCTTTTACAAAAGTCAGAATAAAGATACATTTGTTGTTGAAACAAAAAAGCATGCTTGTTTTTGACAACAAACAACCTTTATAAATAAAAGGGGGACTTTAATCAGAATGAAATACGAAAGTTAGCTGAGGGCGATGTGCGCATATTCACAGCTTTATACCAAAAGTTAACAAAGTAAATAATACAAAGTATATCCAATAATAAATTGACTTTCTCGGTTAATAAATTATAAAAAAAGTGATTTTTTATATTTACCAAATCAAAATATTTAATTTTGTAAAATAATGAGGCGCATGCTATCCATCATAATGCTGCTGTTTTTCTTGATGAGTGTGTCGGGAGTAAACGTAAATATTCACTATTGCGATAGTGAATTGGTAGGCATGACCGTGAATGGCATTCATTTTAAGACCGAAGCCGGACAGAAAATGGCTGATTGTTGCAATGAGAATACAGGTTGTCCGATGTGTAAGCATGTCGCGCATCATTACCAGCTGCACCAGCAATTCATGCAAAGCAGCACGCCACAGGTGCATCCTTTGCTCCTGGTCAACGATTGGTTTCATGGCGTAACCATCAACTTTGATTACTTATTATTTAATTTTATACCTGCAGAGGAGGGCAGTAACAGCAACGCTTATGCGTATGTTAACTCCTACTTGGGCTTCCTTTACCTTACGTATAGCGGACTTCGGGCTCCTCCTACGATGAAACGGATTTCGTTTCAACATTTATTTATGGTATAATTTGACCGAACCGAAAGTTTGATTTTCGCAAGAAAAGAGACCAATCGTACAGATACTATTGGGCGATGCTTTTCTTTTGATAAGTCTTTAGCACGGGTGAGGTCGTTAAATAACAAGTACATTCAATGCACAAAATTATTGGATACTTTCTTCACAACCGTTTAATCACGGCGCTTGTGTTGATATTGATTATAATAGGTGGGCTGTCTACCGTCCCCTTTAACTGGCATAGCGGTCTCATACCACGCAATCCTGTGGCTGTAGATGCTATCCCCAACATTGGTGATAACCAACAAATCATCGCAACAGATTGGATGGGGCGCTCGCCAAAAGATATTCAAGAGCAAGTCACATACTCCCTAACAACGGCATTATTAGGAATTCCTGGTGTCAAGACCATTCGGTCAACGTCGATGTTCGGCATGTCATTTATCTATATTATCTTTTATTGCTGTCCGGTAAAACTCAAAAGAGCATAAATATCTTCCCCGAAGCCCCGTAAAATTGGACTTTTAGGTTTATTTTTTCAAAAGTAAGCCCTCCTAATCGAAAAGACTTGGTTCAGGTGGCGCTTTTTGCATCTCCTTTGCAAGGAAATCATTCCAAGTTTTTTCGGGATTTTCCATAAATGCGATAAAATCAACGTAGTACATAAGCATAAGCCGTACCATGGTAACAACTTGCGAAAATGCACAATGCCTCTTGATGCTTCTTGACAGGACTGTTATCAGCAAATTCGCAATCAAGACTACCCATGTCTGTATTTGTATGGCATTGACGCTGTCCCCATAGAAGAAATGAAGCGGGAAGTTTTGTTTAAGCTGTTTGTACAACGACTCGATAGCCCATCTTAGGCGGTAGATTTCAGCAATGTCCTCAACAGTAAAGTCAAAGTTGTTGGTCAATAGTACAACAGGTCTCTTTGTCTCGTAAAATATCTCCACCCTTCGTGCCTCGTGGGTGAGTTCTCCTCTTGTAAAAAGCACTTTCTGATCAATATGCGTTACGAGGCCCTCTGCATTGACATACGTAACGGATTTAAGTACCTCATACTTAAGGTTTTTCTTCATTTTTGTCACGTAGCAAACGCCTTCTTCTGTAAGACGTTGGAATTGTGCTATGTCGACATAACCACGATCCATTGCCAAAGTGGAGTCTTTTGGCAGATGCACCTCTTTTAGCAGGTAATGGTCGTGTTTAGCGGCGGATGTGAGCTGCACCACCATCGGCACGCCGACATGATACTTCATAACCGTATGCACTTTCATGCCGCCTTTCTTCTTGCCTGATTTCGGATGCCGACCAACCCCTTTGAGTATGTTGTCGAAGAGCGTTATTGTGGTGGAATCCATCATGTAAAGCAGCTTCTCCCAGTCTTTAGGCTCGTGCGTCTGCCCCTTATAACTCTTGGCAGGACGGCTGTCCGCTAAAAACTTGGCATACTTCTCCAGTAGATATGCATAGACACTTGCAAAGAACTCCTGAGGACGGCGTATATTGGCTTCTGCAAGCGTACTGCGACGAACTAGATAGTTCGTTCCGAGGTGTGCGAGCTTGTGAGCCTCCGCTTTCATGCCTATCTCAAGTTCGCGCAGAGAATCAAAGTGTTTGAGGATGCCGAACAACATTACGACAAGATGTTGGTAACCATCAAAACGCTTCACATAAGCCTCGCTTCCTTTCGTTTCGCGGCTTATTTGAAGAATTTTCTCCTTGTCGAGTAACTTTAATACTTGACTATAGACCGGCTGTCCGATAAAACTTTATTAAACAAAATAATTTAGGGCTGACACTTCTCACGAGGTGTCAGCCCTTTTGGTTATCTTTGTTTTTACTAAAATAAAACATAACCATGAGCAAAGATAGTCATTTTACCGGACAGCAATAATTATCTTTAATGATGGTGTCGACTTTTATTGGAGCCGGTCACGCATTTTGGAAAAACTTAACTCGCTTCCTGCCGGTTTGTTGCCCGAAGGAGTGAAACCAACACTCGGGCCAGATGCCACGGCATTAGGCCAAATTTATTGGTATACGCTCGAAGGACGAAACCCCAAAACGGGGAAACCTGCCGGTGGCTGGGATGCCTACAACGAAAGTACTGATCTCTCACTACAGATTCAACTTTTCAAAGAACGATTCACATACCTTCCCGCTACTATTCTTGCAGACAAGGTCTACATGAACCATGTAAACAGAAGGATTCTCAAAGAATATGAGATAAAGACTTATTGCAAACCATTAGGTCGACCGCCAAAGGAACCCAGAAGTCCCGAATATCTCAAGAAGATGGCCAAGGCCGTCGGAGAACGAAACGAAGTCGAATGCTCTTTCGGCACAGGCAAGAGAGTCTATCGAGCCAATAACATCAGAGCCAAGCTTCCGGAAACAGCAGAATGTTGGACAGGAATGTGCTACTTTGTCAAGAACGTGATGAAGTTCCTCTGGGAACTTTGTCTTGCCCTTTTCGAAATGAAGCTCAATTTATGGGCAAATGCCATTGCAAAGTTTAGAGTCCGCTGTTTTACAGTCATGGCGATTTATTAATTCAGCGAACACTAAATAAACGAATTTGAGGGGGATGTTTGTTCACATAATTTACCTCTTTAAATCTTTAAACCTTGCGTTCGGAATCAGAAGGTGTTTTCAAGAAAACCCCAAAGAGCGTGAACATACTGTCTTTATTTTGATATGGACACATGCCCAGTTCGTCCTTACGTTGTACATGGATTTTACCAATGTATTTGCATTTAAACAGTAGGAGTATTACGAATCATACATAGAAGAAGAATTAATAGATTATTAATCTTTGCAACCGAGTTGCAAGATTAAATGGATATCTTTGCATCGTGATGATGAAAAAAATATCCATATTTAGTATCTGGTTGGCAATCCTCATGGTGTTGTTTGTCTCTGTTATGGCACATCATCATCACTCCAAACAAGTATGCTTCATTGAAAGGACATGTGAGTTGGATGGCAACGTTAATGATAGTCACACTGGCCACTCGACTCCGGGTCAAGGTTCTACACCAGACAATTGCTCTGTTGAACAAATCAAGCACATCATTAATGGTAAAAAGTGCGTTCAACAGATCACACAGGCCATAGAGAAGCAATCACACTTATTGTATGTTTTCTCGCCGTATAAAATATTGCCAACCCTTGATGCTTCAAAATATAACGAAACATCACAAGAACCATCTTTTCATCTGCTTGAGGTAAATATAGTCTCATGTGGGTTACGAGCGCCTCCTATCTCATAATTTTATACAATTTTTCTTATTAATGAATAGAATAAGTCGTTATGCTTGTTCTCAATATGTCGTGTATAATTATGTCATGAGATATGATCAACAAAATTATTTATTTTTCCATCAAGCATAAGTTCTTGGTGGTACTCCTCTTGGTAATCATTATAGGTGGTGGCCTATATTCATTAAAAACCATCAATGTAGATTCTACGCCAGATATCACCAACAATCAAGTACAGGTCATTACTGTGTCAGAAAACCTTTCAACAACAGATATAGAGCAGTTTGTTACTTACCCTGTAGAACTTGCCATGTCAAACCTTCCTGGTGTAATAGACATTCGTTCTATCTCTCGATTTGGTGTATCGGTTGTAACCATTGTGTTCAAGGATAATATGGATACCTATTTGCCACGCCAACTTGTTCAGGAGAAGTTAGAAGAAGTACGTGAAGAAATTCCAGAAGGCTTTGGCACTCCCCAAATGGGACCTATAACAACAGGGTTGGGTGAAATTTATCAATACACATTAGTTCCTAAAGACAGCAATTTATATAGTCCACAGAAATTGCGAACTATTCAAGACTGGATAGTTAAACGTCAACTGTCAATGATTCCAGGTGTTGTCGAAGTGAACTCTTTTGGTGGGAGTATAAAGCAATACGAGGTGGCTCTTAATCCGAATAGGCTCAATGCAATGAAAGTAACTATCAGTGAAGTATACGAAGCATTAAGCAAGAATAACATCAATACCGGTGGAGCCTATATCGAGCGCAACCACATGGCCAATTTTATTCGTGGTGAGGGAGTGGTTAAATCTATTGCAGACATTCAAAACATAGTTGTTAAGAATACGAATGGCATTCCTGTTCTGATACGAGATGTGGCTGATAAAGTTGATTTTGGTTCACAAGTACGTTATGGTGCCTTTACTCAAAATGGTCATGAGGCTGTTGGTGGCATGATTCTGATGTTAAAGGGAGCAAACTCAGACAAAGTGGTTGATGCTGTTAAAAATAGAATGGAAAGTATCAAGAAATCACTTCCCACAGGTATTGAGATAAAACCGTTTCTCGATCGTTCTAATCTTATCGACCGTACAACGAGTACAATAGCTCGCAATTTGGTAGAGGGAGCCCTGATTGTCATTTTTGTATTAGTCTTACTACTCGGAAATGTGCGAGGTGGCATCATTACAGCTTCCGTTATTCCATTATCTCTATTGTTTGCCTTTATCATGATGAGAATTTTTGGGGTTTGGGCGAATTTAATGAGCCTGGGAGCTATTGACTTCGGTATTATTGTCGATGGAGCCGTTATTATTGTAGAGGGTATTGTTTTTGAGATTGGAAAGAGGACTAAGCACCATCTTAAAGTTGACCAAACGACCATGAATCAAATTAGCTACGATGCAGCATCCTCAATGATGAACTCGGCTTTCTTTGGTCAGATGATCATTCTAATCGTTTTTACACCGATTATATTCTTGACAGGAATCAGTGGTAAGATGTTTTCACCTATGGCTTACACGTTCTCGTTTGCACTCTTAGGTGCGATCATACTCTGTCTAACCTATGTACCTATGATTTCGGCTCTTATTCTACGCCCCTTAAATAATTCCGACAGTAGGATTGTCAGGTTTGAGAAGAGATTGGAGCAAATAAGTAACAAGTTGATTACAAAAATCACGAGGGCGTATAATCCACTGCTTCTTTTTTCACTTCGACATAAGACAGCAGTCATTCTCTCTGCTATAATCATGTTAGGCATTACGGCCATTGCCTTTACGCGGATGGGTGGAGAATTTATTCCTGAACTTGATGAAGGAGATATTGCAATGCAAACATTTCTTAGACCAGGAAGTTCTCTCTCTGAAACAATCAAGAGAGAAAAAGAAGTTGAGCGCCTGCTTCTGGATAACTTTCCAGAAATCAAAACGGTCTGTGCACGCATTGGCGTGGCTGATATTCCTACTGATCCTATGGGATTTGACTATACGGACGGTTTTATTATCCTTGAAAAAGACAGGAGTAAATGGACTTCAGCCACAACGAAGGAGGAACTGATTGAGAGGATTAAGGAAAAACTCCAAATTTTACCAGGGCTAAACTTTTCTTTCTCTCAGCCAGTAGCACTTCGATTCAACGAACTGCTTACTGGTGTCCGCCAGGATGTAGCCGTAAAACTCTATGGTGACGACCTCGAAAAACTCAATAAATTGGGAAATCGGATGGTAAGCATTATTAGTAAAATATCTGGTGCCAAAGACGTGGCTCTTGAACGTACAGATGGATTACCACAGATTACAGTAAAATATGACCGGCAGCGCTTAGCACAATATGGACTGAATATTGCTGACCTAAACGGGTATGTGAGTTCAGCTTTTGCTGGCAGTTCTGCCGGAGTGGTATTTGAAGGTGAAAAACGTTTTGACCTTGTCATTCGACTCTCCGAGACTTATCGTAAGAGTATCGATAATCTTAAGCAACTCTACGTTGATCTGCCAAATGGGTCGCAGATACCCCTGAGAGAGATCGCCAATATTAGTTATGAATCAGGTCCAATGCAAATATCACGGGATAAAGCCTCACGGCGAATCTATGTAGGAGTGAATGTACGAGGACGTGATGTGGCATCCGTCGTCGCTGATATTCAAAAAAGTCTTGATGCTGAGTTGACTCTCCCTACGGGTTATCGACTGGAATATGGAGGTGAATTTCAAAATCTCCAGGAAGCAAAGGCACGCTTGATGATAGTACTCCCAATAGCCATGTCACTAATTTTCCTTTTACTTTACTTTGCGTTAAAATCATTGAAACAGAGCTTGATGATTTATATGGCAGTACCCCTTGCTACGATCGGTGGAGTTATAGCCTTAATATTGCGTGGTATGTCTTTTTCCATCTCGGCAGGTGTCGGCTTTATCGTGTTATTCGGTGTTGCAGTACTCAATGGTTTGGTACTCATTAACCGATTCAATTCATTAAAAAGTGAAGGTATGAAAGATATAAATCGAAGAATTATAGTGGGTACAAAAGAGCGCATACGACCTATCTTGCTAACGGCAACAGCTGCAATGCTCGGTTTTTTGCCTATGGCGGTATCGGACTCTGCAGGGGCGGAAGTACAACGACCATTAGCCACAGTAGTTATTGGAGGGCTATTTACCGCAACACTCCTTACGCTGGTAGTAATTCCATTATTATATGCATTAGAAGAAGGGGTAAATATTAAGAAAAAAAGAATACCAGCAGCTATTAAACTTACATTAGTCATGCTATTAATGACCAATGGTACGAAAGCGCAAACTGTTAGTCTTCAACAAGCATTTCAACTTGCAGAACAATATTACCCTACAATGAGGATAGCTCAACTTCGTGTTAACCGTGAAGAAACCATGATTAAAGGCGTTAATAATATAGGAAGCACGGAGTTTTCAGCAGGAGTTGACGAACTCGGCAGAAATAATGATGCTACTTTTTCATTGTTAACTATTCGACAGAATCTGAATCTATTCGGTAACAAGCAACGTACTCGTGCTCAAGAACAAGCAACAAGAACAGCTCGTGCAGAAGCAGCGTTGACAAAATATGATTTACAAAGAGCTGTAAGTCACGATTATGCCCAAGCGTACATTCAGAAACAGAGAATGAAAGTCTATGCAATGATTGACTCTATCTATCAGAATTTTGAACACGCCGCAAAATTAAAATATGAAATGCGCGAGACCTCGCAATTAGAATATTTAACAGCGAAGAAGAAGGCGATAGAGATGAAGGAAAATTTGAATCAGTCAACTTATGATTATCAAGTAGCAGTTAGATTGTTATCTCGATGGTTGGGAGAAGGAATTTACGAGCCGTCTACCTCTCCGGAAGAAATATTCGCAGTATGCAATAACTCTGTTAATCCAATATTGGCATTGCAGAAAGAAAAAATTAAGCTGGCACAAACACAGATAGAAGTTGAAAAAACAAAAGTGCTACCAATTTTTTTCGTAGAAGCAGGGGCGCAGAGAATAGGAAATAAGTTAGGCTATTGGACTACAAATGTTGGTATGAGTATTCCCTTATTTAGAAATTCATATCGCGCACAAAAGAAAGCCATGGCCATGAATAAGGACATTGAAGAGACTTATCTCACCTTATCACGTCAGAAACTTAAACGTGTTCAAGAACGTTTACAAACAGAAAATCTAAAGTGGCAAACGAAACTCAAATACTTTCAAGAAACAGCATTACCAACAGCAAGAGAGCAACAACGAGGAGCAGCTTCCGCTTACCGACTCGGGGTAACAGATTATATCGGCTTTATCCAGACCATGGGCGATGCTGTGCAGACAGAACTTGACTATTGGTCGGCTTACGAAAAATTCATCAATACAAAGATAGATTTACAATATCCAAATATTTAAGACAATGAAAGCAAAAAAATATTTCTATATGACCTCTCTCTTGCTTCTTATGGCTTGTGGTAACACCAAGAAGCAGACCGAAACTAGTGAAGAGAATGCCTTGAAGATACAGACCCAGGTAGACCTCACTGATGAGCAAGTGGAGAAGATGAATATTAAGGTAGGCAATCTCACAGAGATGGTCTTTGAGAATGCTATAGAAGCGAATGGGAAACTGGTTATCGATCCGCAAAGTGAAGCAACTGTAACTCCGCAAACGGGTGGAAATATCAGACAGATATTAGTTAAAGAAGGACAAATAGTGGCTAAAGGCCAAACCATCGCATACTTGTCTCACCCCGACTTCGTCAACCTTCAGACACAATATCTATCATCCCTCAATCAGCAGAGGTATCTCTCGATAGAGTTTGCCCGCCAGACAAAGATGATGAAAGAGGGTGTGGGTGCAGGTAAGGATTACGACCGTATCAAATCAGAATTGAAAATAGTTAATGGCGAATTGCAAATGTTATCCGCCCAGCTTAGACAAATGGGTGTTAATCCTTCCTCTATTCGCAAAGGAAATCCTAAGATGACAGTCGCCATAAAGAGTCCTATCCGTGGCACTGTTGAGCAAATTGACGTGCAGACAGGCCAATATACAACTCCAGAAATGCCAATAATGAAGATTGTCAATACAGACAATATTTTTGTTGAATTACAGGTCTTTCTACGTGATATTTCTAAAATAAAAGTAGGACAGTCTGTACAATTTAAACAATCCGACAAAAGTGGGAAAAGCTATAGAGGCAAAGTATATTCCATTGGTAAAACCTTTAACAATGAAAATCAGACAGTAGCTGTGCGGGCAAATATTGTGGGTGAAAGAACTGGATTAATTGGAGGAATGTATATTCAGGCACAGATTGCTACAAATGAAATAAAAATGAAAGCTGTACCTTCTGAAGCCATAGCCGAAGAAGATGGGAAATTTTATATCTATAAAGCCTCTCGTCAGGGTACAAGATGGCAGTTCTTCCCTGTTGGTGTCAAGAAGATAAAAGAAGAAAATGGATTTGTAGCAATAGAACCTTTAGAGGATACAAAAAAACTTTCTGATATTGCTCAATCGGGTGCCTACTATATCTTGTCTGAAATGAAAAAAGGAGAAACCGGAGAAGAATAGAATGAAGCACCTATCTCTAATTGGTGTTCACTGAATAAATTATAATCTTTTGATATTCAATAAAATATATCGTTTTATCTTCGGTTGTTTAACACAAAATTCGTACCTTTACAGTGTTAAATCATAAGTGAGATGAAGTATACTTCACATTTGAAACAGTTATCGGTCGATATGTTCCGTTCCTCTTTTGATGAGCTGGACAAGAATAATCGCTGGGTAAAATTAGGCGAAATTTGTTGTAGATAGCTTGGAAAAACAACTAAAAACATGAAGATTTTAATTCTTTGTACAGGAAATAGCTGCCGCAGCCAAATGGCACATGGCTTTTTGCAATCATTTGACAATAAACTGGATGTCTTTTCAGCAGGAACAAAACCTGCTGAAAAGGTTAATCCGATGGCGGTAAA
>NZ_HG417105.1:24377-30471 GCF_000455445.1 Hoylesella timonensis 4401737 = DSM 22865 = JCM 15640
CCATTCTAATTTGGTTAATGATTTATCCAATGATGCTAAAAGTGGATTTTCAAAGCGTTAAGAATGTTGGCAAGCGTCCGAAAGGGATAATGGTGACTTGCGTTACAAACTGGCTGATAAAGCCGTTTACCATGTTCGGAATAGCTTATATCTTCTTCTATGTGGTTTTCAAAACCTTTATACCTGCCGGGTTAGCCGAAGAATATTTAGCCGGGGCGGTATTATTGGGGGCTGCACCTTGTACGGCGATGGTATTTGTATGGAGTTACTTAACGAAAGGCGATGCCGCTTACACGCTGGTACAGGTTGCGGTAAACGATTTAATCATATTAGTAGCATTTGCGCCTATTGTAGCTTTCCTGCTGGGAGTTGGTGGCGTATCTATCCCGTGGGACACTCTGCTGTTATCCGTAGTATTATTTGTTGTGATACCACTTGCTGCCGGGGTTATTACCCGTATAATGGTTATTCGTCGCAAAGGAGTGGACTATTTCAATAACGTATTTATTAAGAAATTTGATAATTATACGGTAGCTGGATTGCTATTAACGCTTATTATCCTGTTTTCCTTTCAAGGAGAAACGATACTGAACAATCCCCTGCATATCTTATTGATTGCAGTTCCGCTTGTGTTGCAAACGGTTCTGATATTCTTCGTTGCTTACGGTTGGGCGAAATGGTGGAAATTACCCCATGATGTTGCCGCACCTGCCGGAATGATTGGGGCAAGTAATTTCTTTGAATTGTCAGTTGCTGTGGCTATTTCTCTTTTTGGTTTACAGTCCAGGGCTGCATTAGCTACGGTGGTGGGCGTACTAGTCGAAGTTCCGGTGATGTTGATGTTAGTAAGGATTGCCAATAACACACGAAGCTGGTTTCCGGCTACAGAATAACAATAGGGCAAAAGTCTTAATCTAACTTTATCGTAAAAAGGGGCTTGGTGCTGGAAATGTTTGTTCCTAACGTTTCCGGCATTCTGCCTTTTACAAAAGCCAGAATTAAGATATATCTTTCGGCACCAAGACAACCGCAACAATATGAACAATGAAATTGATTTTGAAGTATTTATAAAAACATGGACTGTACTATCTATGAAAAAGTAAATGTTGATAACTAGAATATTTCAATAGAGGTAGTTCTCGATGTCGTAGAGTGTCTGCAACGGTCACTTCAGATGAAATCTCCATCGAAGATTATTTTGAATTTGAGAAGCTTGTTAGCTTCAACTTTGTTTCTTTACTACGTAGCATCAATGTGATTTCTAAGCGTATACTCCTTTGTGATGTAGGTATAACTCCATTCATAACAAAGGTATCAAATCTATTTCTTCCTCCACTAGTATTTCAGCTTGAAGAATATGGATTGCCAAGAATGCTAAGTCGAAAACTTCACAACTCACGAGTAATTGATTTGGAGCGAGTGGATATTTCTATCAACGACGTTCTTGATGAGTTCCTAAAGGTATGAATGAATCGAATTATTGAGACTGCACAACTATCAGCGGTGGATCAATTTATCTTTTCCTATTTTTTTGAGGGGATAACACCTTTAACTACTCCCTAAGTAAGTTCCTGAGTGTTGGGTCAGCTTTGATACGAGCAGTCTCAGAGTCTACGAGGGATAGCACCTCTTGCTTGACTTGGCGATAATTGGCTTCAATAGTCTCACGCAGACTGTCGGAGCCATTTTCGTTTGTAAAGTCCGCTATGATGGGGATAGGCTGGTAAGCTTTCGTTTCAGCAGAGACCTTGGCAACATCCACAACGATCTCAGCGTGGAAGATTTTCTGATCGATGCGTTCATCGAAATTGTCAGAGACAGCCCCAACGAACATACCTTGTGTAAGGTTACTAATCTTACTTGCAGGAATCAAGCTATCCATCTGCGTAGATATAGATGTGGACTTGTCGTTACGATTGATGGTCATGGACTGCCGTTGCTGAAGCACTTTGCCAAAACGCTCGGAAAGCGTCTTAGCCGTTTCACCTACAACTTGCCCGCTAAAAACATTGCCCACGGTGTTCTGTATCACTTTACTCTCCTTATCCCCATAGTCACGGGTAAGCTGAGAGAAGTCCTGAAACCCCAAGCAGACTGCCACCTTGTTACTTCGGGCAGTAGCAATCAGGTTATCGAGACCACGGAAATATATGGTAGGCAACTCATCGATAATCACGGAGGATTTGAGTTGCTTCTTCTTGTTGATAAGTTTTACGATACGGCTATTGTAAAGTCCGAGTGCTGCCGAATAGATGTTCTGACGGTCGGGATTATTGCCCACAACCAACACCTTCGGTTCATTGGGGTTATTGATGTCGAGCGAGAAATCATCACCCGTCATCACCCAATAAAGGGCAGGAGAAATCATACGCGAAAGCGGTATCTTGGCACTGGCTATCTGCCCCTGCAACTGGTCCTGTGCTCCTCCCTCCCAAGCGTCCATGAAAGGTGAAAGATAGTTGGCAAGTTCATCGTAGGAAGTGAGTATCGGGAATATCTGTGCGTAGGGACGATTGAGAAATTCGATAGCATGAGGAAAGGTGCAATACTTCCCGTCCTCATAGATTTTCAGAAACCAAATGATGGCAGCCAGCAAGATAATCGGTGACTCCACGAAGAAGTCTCCCTGTTTCTGAATCCACGAGCGGTTGAGATTGAGCATAATCGTATAGGCACTCTCGTAAGCGTCCGATATATCCGTCATAAAGGCAGGATTGATAGGATTGCAGCGATGCGACTTTCTCGGATCATCGAAGTTGATGACATAGAACTGCGGCTTTATCTTGTAGGCATCCAAGTGATTAAGCAGGTGATTATAGGCTATCTCTGAAAGGTCGGGAAACTTGTAATCATAGATATACATGGCAAATCCTTTCTCTATCTGCTGCTTGATGTAGTTGTTCACAATGGCGTAGGATTTACCCGAACCCGGTGTGCCGAGTACCATTGAGGCACGGAAGGGATTGACTACGTTAATCCAACCCTTGTTCCACCTTTTTTTGTAGTAAAATCGTGTGGGGAGGTTTACCGAGTATTCGTTTTCCATCAATCGGGTTTCCTGCATAAAGCTCTCGTTCTCCGTGTTGAACACATCGTCCATCAGGTTGTTTTTGAGCAGTCGGCTCATCCATACACCACCCATCAGCAGGCAGATATAGCCAATGGAGAGCGTGAAGATATAGAGCGAAGCTGCTCCAATTTTTCCTATGGGCAATACCAACAGCCACCAGTTGAGAAAGAAAAAGACAAAACCGGAGAAAAGCACTGTCCAAATTTTTGGCCAAGTGATTTTCTCCTCTTTCACGCCCTTTGTCCCAAGACAGGACAAGGCAAGGAAAACCACACAAAAGAGTTTTGTCCAAAGGATGGATGAAAACAATCCCGTAGTTCGCTGAAAGTTCATCAGTATCTTGTTGATGATACCGAGCGTGAAATGCCACTGTTGAAATGCCTCGTAACAGAACCAATAACAGTTAATCAGAAGGAATATCACCGATATACCTCGCATAAAGTCCATGACTTTACCTAATGCCCTTAAATCATCTTCTTGTGCCATAATCGTATTGTTTTTGGGAAGCCTCCCCCAACCTCTCCTAAGGAGGGGAGATAGAAATGCTCGTTTGTTTAATGTTTTCTTCGTCTAAGATTTACCTTACTTTGTTTACGGAGCTTACGCTGCCATGCCGCCTCCTTCCAATCATCGTTGCCCGTAGATAGGAATGAACCATCTGCCATACTTTCGATAAGTTCATCGACAACGATGTCATAGTCCTCCGTGCCATGCTGTAATACCTGAACCTTGTTCGTCTGCTCTACACTGACAGTCGACTTACCATAAAGTTCCTCGTCCAAGAAAGGGTTATTTGTTGGATTAAAGAAATAGGCATTGAATACATTGGCGGAATATCCCTTGCCCAATCGTGAACCGTTGAATGCAGCACCCCGCTCGTCATCAATAAAGGTAATGCCGTAAATTCTTCCATTATCATTCTTTCGAATTACCACACGCAAGCCCTGTTCCTCCAATCTTTGCCGAAGTTCTTTCTCCATATTGGGAGAGGTACGCATTGTTTGTAACACCTTGTTCCTTATGGTTGGTATCAGTAGTTTGATGGTTTGTTTCGACTTCTGTATCCTGTTCTGTATGGCAGTATAGCCCACACCACGACCGATGTCCGATGCGTTGATGGGTGTGCTTACCTTGTCGCCCTTATCATCAGTAGGCACATAGACTAAGCCGTCATACTTCTTTCCCCGAAACTCCGTCTTTACTTCTTCTACGGCAAGGTTATATTTGCCCAAAATGGCGTTTAGTTCGCCCAATGAACAGAACTTATAATGTTTTAGCACCATGCGGAGGGTGCTTGCCACCTGCTCCTTGATGTTTCCTCTATCAATATCCACCTTGGGCGTTTCTGTTACGGCTTTCTCGCTAACCTTTGAACTTGGAATGAGACCAAACCTCTTTTCCAAGGCATCGGTAATCTTCTTGCTCCTTCGCTTCTCGAAGCGGTCGTTGATTTTCTTTCCTTCACTATCCACTCGAAGCGATACGATGTGTATATGCTCACGGGCAATGTCACAATGCTTGAACACGATGTAAGGTTGCTTGCCGTAGCCGAGTGCCTCCATATACTCTTTGGCAATCTGTGTAAGTGTTTCATCGGATAGTTTCTCGTCCGGGTGCGGATTGAGCGAGCAATGGAACACCGTTTTCTTCGTTCGGCATTTCTTTGGTATCAGAGCCTCCATATCGGCAAACACCTCTGCCATCGTATAAGTTCCCTCTTTGTTTTGATACAAGCCTTGGGCAAGAAGAATGCTTGCTTCCTCTTTCTCTACCTTTTTGAAGTTATAGCCGAGTGATCCTCCAAGGTTCTCCGTTGCAGAAATCTTGGCAATCATCTTTTGCGGTAGTCAATGGTTAAACGGATAGCCTGTTCTTGCAAAGTTATGATTTGAGCCGAGAGTTTCTCCAACTTTTCAAGCAGAATCTGTGCGGTCTTGACCGAATGATAGCTGTTGATGGCACGCACGGATTGGTTATACAGTACACCAATCTTATGGATTTGTGCCGTCAGTTCAGAGAGTTTCCGATAGTATTCCACGGCGGATTTATCCACCGTAATCACCTTGAAACTCTCGCCAAGAATACGTCCACGCACGAAATCCGACTTGGTTTCTGCGCCTGAACGTTGAAACAAATCAATCGCCCTTTGCTGATCTTTTGGGTTGGGAAGACGGGTGTCCCATCTGTCCCATCGTTCAATCTTGTCATTCATTATCTTTCCTTTTTGTAATTACGACTTTGGAGTAATTCTCTCCCCTTCGGGGCAAGGGTCTTTGTCGGCAGAAACGGAGTTTGTCGGACAAAGACACACCTTGCCAATATCAAGAGTTGATACGATTGAAGTATCCACCTGTAAGGGTGTCCGCTTCGGATAGTTTACCTCCATGTTTTCTATCTGCCTGCAAAGTTACAGTGGATTTTCAAATATCTCATTATCAACCATTTTCACTCTTTTCCCTTATTTATCCTTGTATTTCTATGGCATAGAAATATCTATCGAAAAAGCTTTTATTTTGCAGATAAATCGAACGGAATATCGTTCGATAGAACTATTAAAAGAGCGATATGACGAACTCTATTTCAATAGTTCAATATATCGTCAAATAGAACTATCGAGATGTCGACAAATCGACAAATCGAACGATCGATAATTCGATATTTCGACAGATAAAAGAATTAATAATTCGTTCTGACGATTAGTTTAACGAGCTAACATTCGAATTATAGTTCAAACGATTAAAATATCTATAGTATGGAACAGATACAAACATCGCCCATATTTCTGGGCTTTTCCTCTCAAAAGGGAGGTGTTGGCAAAAGCACTTTGGCGGAGATAGTCAGCAGCATTCTTTACTACGAAAGAGGCATTCGCCTTTTTGCAGTAGACTGTGCCTTGGTCTCAGGACGGGCGGCTGCGTGCATTGTGGTGGGTGAACCTGACAAAGATGTCGTCGTTGGTTACAACCAAGCGTAGATCTGGATCTGGTGCTCCTGGTTCTGTCATGGTGGGGCCCCCGTCAATTC
>NZ_HG417105.1:31887-33874 GCF_000455445.1 Hoylesella timonensis 4401737 = DSM 22865 = JCM 15640
TTTTTCTATCTGCCTGCAAAGTTACAGTGGATTTTCAAATATCTCATTATCAACCATTTTCACTCTTTTCCCTTATTTATCCTTGTATTTCTATGGCATAGAAATATCTATCGAAAAAGCTTTTATTTTGCAGATAAATCGAACGGAATATCGTTCGATAGAACTATTAAAAGAGCGATATGACGAACTCTATTTCAATAGTTCAATATATCGTCAAATAGAACTATCGAGATGTCGACAAATCGACAAATCGAACGATCGATAATTCGATATTTCGACAGATAAAAGAATTAATAATTCGTTCTGACGATTAGTTTAACGAGCTAACATTCGAATTATAGTTCAAACGATTAAAATATCTATAGTATGGAACAGATACAAACATCGCCCATATTTCTGGGCTTTTCCTCTCAAAAGGGAGGTGTTGGCAAAAGCACTTTGGCGGAGATAGTCAGCAGCATTCTTTACTACGAAAGAGGCATTCGCCTTTTTGCAGTAGACTGTGACTTGTCTCAGGATTCTTTCTATAAACTCCGTGAAAGGGAAAAGGCTTGCATTGAAAGTGATCCACAGCTTTCTCAGCAGATGAGACAACATTTCTCTTCTTTGAAGCGTACAGCCTACCGCATACTCAAAGCTGCACCTAAGGAGGCAATAGCAACGGCAAGCGAGTATATCAGTAATCATCCATCAGAGAAATTCGATTTGGTCATCTTTGACTTTCCCGGTCATGCGGGTACCAGCGACCTTCTGCAACTCTCGCTGGATATGGACTATATCCTTTCTCCCTTAGAGCCAGACGTGCAGTCGATGGTTGCCTGCCTCACCTATATCAAGGCGGTAAACGATTTGGGCGTGTCCATGTCAAGTGCCCGTATCAAGGAAGTCATTCTTCTATGGAACAAGGTTGACCGCAGGGTTAAGAACACGCTCATTGAATACTACAGCAAGTATATCAAGAACGAAGATTATACGCTGCTTAACCAAAACATCTATGCCACCCACCGTTTCAGCCATGAATTGGAGCAATACGGATTTCGTGGGGTATTCCGCTCCACTTATCTTCCTCCTAATAAAGCCTTACGGACAGGAACGGGTATTGATGAGCTGATAGAAGAATTACTTACCCATATTCAAATTAAATAAGACAGCATTATGGCAAACATACAGGAACAACGGCAAAAACTGGAAGCCAAGCTCAAGGAGATGGCCGAAGAAGGGGTGATGAAGACTCCTCCCAAGGAAACGCTGGCTTTTGACCCACCTGATGAGGAAGAAGATATGAAAACAGAGGTCAGTGCCAACCAAAAGGAAAAACTGCATCTGGTAAAGGAGGTTGTGTCTACCTCGGAAAATAAGCAGGATAAGACTTTGTATAAAAGCCACGAGAAAGGAAATGAAAAATGTGTGGGAACATCCCAGATTTCCTTAGACGACTACCGCACACGCTATTTACAGTCAGTCCGCCTCCGAGAGCGGACCAATTTTACCATGAGTGCTGAAACACTCCAAGTGCTAAAAAACGTCTTGCAGGACTTGGGCGAACGGGTATCAATGGCATCCTACATTGACAACATCCTGCGTGAACACCTCAAAGAGCACAAGGAACTGCTCAATAATGCCACAGCAAAACATCGACGAAAGGTAGCAATAGATTTTTGAACAAAGAACCAACGATATATAAAAATCACCATCATGCAAACGATACTATTCAACATACTTCTGTTTCTGATAGCGGTATGGGTGTTCATTGGAATACTCTTCCTCTGGCAACAATTCCGCATGGCGTGCTGCAAATTGGAGAAAGCATGTGAAAAGAAAAATGAACAGGAACAAAAACAGAGAGTGCCTTCTGTTACCCAAGACCAAATTGAGCAGGCACAGCAAATGCTTGTCGGCAAAAGTAAATCATACGGGGAACGCTATGCCGAAATCACAAAAGAGATTACGGAAAACTCTCAAAAAATCCCCGAAGTTCCCGCTGTTT
>NZ_HG417106.1:0-2294 GCF_000455445.1 Hoylesella timonensis 4401737 = DSM 22865 = JCM 15640
TGAGTGTTCTCCTGCCTCAGCCATACTTATTTTTATGACTGATATAGAATATAAAGAAACTCTTTGTGCGAAAATAGAATTTGCAAACTTCACAACATAAGCCGGAGCTTTCCCTATTACGACAACCTCTGGTAACATATTTTGTAAATTTTGGTCTTCCTGTTGAGTGCTAACTGATGGTGGGTCATCATGCGCCGCATGATTAAACAGTCCAATCGTCATCCCCCTGCATCGCTCCTTGGAGAAAATCACCTCCTGTGGCCCAGGCTACCAAGCCACCCATGACAGTTGTGGAAGCAATCCTCAGTGCCGGATCCATGTTCACGCTCTGGGCGAAGGAGCCAATACCAGAGGACGCTGCACCCGAGACGAAAGCACTGGCAAAGTTTCCGCCATCCAAAGCAGAAACCACTCCGCTGGCCAGGCCATGCGCACCGGCACGCAACAGCTCGTTTCCCAGACCGCTCACTCCGCCGAAGGCGGCACCGATGCCATAACTTGCTGCCGACGACAACAGGCTCAATGCCCCAGCCTTCCAGACGCTTTTTCCCTCAAACGCCGCCTGCATCATACTGCTGGCCATATTAAATGCGGCAAAGGCTATGATGGCATCGTCAACACCAAAGAGGTTACCGCTCGGATCCGTATACTTCAGCGGGTTGTTCAGGCAATAGCTGTAGCGGTTGAAGTTCTGGCTATTGTCGGGCATCTGCACATAGTTGTCGGGACTGAAGAAACGACCAAGTACCGGGTCGTATAACCGACCGTTCATGTTGATGATGTCGAACTCGCTGAGCATCTCGTGTCCCGTATAGTCACGGTGAAGACCTATGGTGTTGAGCGTCACCGTCTGACTGCCCCACGCATCGTAGGAAGCATCGAAAACCTTTGCACCATTCTCATCCATAACGCAGAGGATGCTCCCTAAATTGTCAGTGAAGGCAAGATAATGTTTCACCTCGTGTCAATGAAAGCGGTCTGCTCCGCATCAGGCTTACGCCTGCGGCCGCCATCCTTGCCGTCTTTTCCCATGGTCTCCTCTTTCCTCTGGTCGTCGATTAAAAGATTGATGCGGATGCTCTCCTTGAGTATCAGCTCCATGCCAGATTCCCCGATGCAATCGCGGAACTCGACAAGCTCGGTGGGAACGCAGGGAGCGTCAGTGCGGAAAGCCTCCATTCCACAAAAATACTGGAAGTAAGCGTTCTCCGAGAACTGCTCCACGACGCTCTCGTCTGAAACGTCACGAAGGTGTTTCAAGATAAGCAGACCCACCATCAGACGGATGTGCGTGGCCATGCGGCCGGTGTCCTTGCTGTAAAGAGGGGCAAAAGACTGCTCAAACACATTCCAATCGATTAGATTGGTTAACTTGTACAGGGCGTTATTGGAAGAGTGCATTGCCTCAAGATCCCAGAATAATGATGCCTGACGGACATTAAATGGAGATTTATACATCGTTGATTTGCAAGATTTTACTATACAAAGGTACAAAACTTTGTAGAAACATGCAAGTTTGAAAACGATTATTATGTTGATAACCAGATGGTTAAATATTTCTTGAGGGTCGACTATTTAATCAAACATGAATGTTATCATTTTCTTTTTAATATCCACAGGGCATTTATCAAATGGTAGTATTCGTTTACGATATATATATCCGATAAATAAACTCCCATCATCAGAATAAGCCCTGCACCAATCACTTCCCCAAATTGGGGTATATAAAAATATCTGGTTCCTACGAATCTTTGTCTTTACTTTTGACTTCGTTGAAGGTCTCTCTCTGACATTGGTGAAACCATCTGGGTCATTAATCACAGCAGGAAATTTCATGTAATCCTCTTTATATAGAAGATTACATCCTTTACTATCATAGACGCAATTGATATCAGAATATCTGAAGCTGCGAGGTGGTTCAGTAGTTACCATAAAATACAGTGCTTTATCACCCAAATCAAGTTCTACAACAGAATCTAACGGGTTACCGTAACTGAAAACATGAGCCTTGGTGATTGCTGCAAAAATAATACTATCACTTTTGTCTTGATAGAGCGACTTGACAGAATAAGTATTGCCCCCTATATCTATGCATTTTGACTGGCATGTTCCTAACCCTTTATATAGATCATATATACAATCTTTACAAGAGTGTTGTGCATGTGTGGATAAAAAGCATACGCATGCTAAAATTAACACAGTTGTACATTTCTTCATAATCATAATTTATTGAATCTGCACATTTAGATGAACTTATGATGTGAAATATATGAGAAAATAAAATAAATTAGTTT
>NZ_HG417106.1:4152-26007 GCF_000455445.1 Hoylesella timonensis 4401737 = DSM 22865 = JCM 15640
ATTCCTCCAATTTGGACATGGAGTTTAATTGTCAATTTTTTATTTAGAGAGTTTCTAATAAGATCTCTAGCTCTAATTAGTTGAGCTTTATTTGCCCTTAAACCTATGCATCCATTTGTTCCATTTGAACGAGCAGGATGAATTCTTATGTATTGGCGATTTCGACCCGCATGACTATCATAGAAAGGATCGGGATCAATATTGGCGGTAAATCCAACACCATTGCTTGTAAACCTCGGTTCGCTCCTGTTACTGATTGAAACAACATACCAATCTCCATCAGGAATTGTGTAACTTTTGCAGTTGGAGGCTCCACTTACTGCATTACATGAAAATACCTGTTTATCACCATAATACATCGTATGGGTGCCCTGAGACCTATATTTATTGACTAAAGTTCCAGCATACACGATCTTCGTTATTAATGTTCCTACTGAGATTCGTTTTGCAGTTACGACAACCTCTGGTAACATGTTTTGTAAATTTTGGTCTTCCTGTTGAGTGCTAATTGATGGTGGGTCATCATGCATGGCATGATTAAACAAGCCAATCGTCATCCCCTGCATCGCTCCTTGCAGAAAATCACCTCCTGTGGCCCAGGCTACCACGCCACCCATAACGGTTGTGGAAGCAATCATCAGTGCCGGATTCATGTTCACGCCCTGGGCGAAGGAGCCAATGCCAGAGGACGCTGCGCCCGAGACAAAAGCACTGGCAAAGTGATATTGCGTGCTTCATAATCATCTATGACCTTTTAAGCCGTGTTTCAACTCTACTCGCAAAGTGTCATTGGTTATTCGTTGACCATTAATTGTGATGAAGTCTGATGGCAGGATAGACAACACCAAGGGATTTACTATGGCAAGGGATATATCTTTACGTTCAAATCCTAAAGGAATAGAGAGATACTCTTCCTTTCGCAGTTTATACGTGCGAACACCCTTAAGAGGCAAGTAGTTATGAATCACTAAATTATCATCATTAGTCTGCAATTTAAGGGAGTCGTAATTCACAGTACACTCACCTTTCATATAATATTCTAAATAATAACTGCCCCGAAAATACATACAATTAATCCGTATCGTTCCCATATCTGTCTTTATACAGATAAACGGATGGGACTGTCCTTCGAATGTTAGATTATGCCATATATCGCAAGAACATAAAAAGTAAGGTAGTATTAAAACAAACAAACAATGCTTTAATTTATTACCATACAGGACGCGTATCCCACCATGGATAATAGTTGACAAAATCTTCATAATAATTCCTTTCATCGACAAAGTTTCCTTTTAATAGTAATGCGTTCAAGCCTTGAATTCCATCATTCGCTAAAAACAAATCAATTTTCACTACAGATTTTATATCTGCTGAATGTCTTCCATACTATCAACAGGAGGGATCTGATGAATTTTGGAATTATCAACCTTCCACAAATCCAACTCATAAAGCATATCCTTCAAATCTACTAAAAGATATGCTGCGACTTCAATATTATCTGTGTCATAAAATTTACAACAAGAGATTACGCGACTTCGTTTTCGAGTATATTCTTGCATATAGTCTCTTAAAAGTCCGATACTACCTATTATCTCCTTTGTGAGAGGATAGGCTGCAATATGATTTTTCCAATCACTTTCCAAATGAAAATTAGCTTTATTAGCCAAGAATGCAATGAGAGCCATTTCCTCAGAAGTTACTTTTCTGCTATTCTTCATGAATCTTTCTATATTATAAATGTATTTACCATATATTCTTTTTCTTCATAATACTGTTTTTCTTGACGGTACCGATATTGAAACGGTGTTAAAACAGTTAATTTCTACAGTTATTTTTTCTTTGGTCTCCTCAATACTATTCTCAAAGAATCAGTGAGTACTCTTTTATCATTACTCATTATGAAATTTGATGGTAAAACAAATAAGACTAAAGGCTCATAGGGTGCTTGAACTTTATCTTTACGTTCATGGCGTAATTGTACTGAAATTAAACGATTCTTTACGTGTGTATTATTTTTTTTATATGTATTTGTTGCAGAAAAGGGTAATGATTTCCCTATCTTTATATTCTTATCGCAAAATTCCAATTTTAAGGAATCGGGATTCATTACATATTCTCCTTTTAAATCAAAGAGAAGGTAATGCCAGCCACCGAAGTACATACTGCTGACCTTAACCCTACTGTCCTCCGATAAAGATATGTTATAGCTAAACTTGTTGTTATCTAACGGAAGTATGAATCCCGTATCGCAAGATATGACAGATAACATAAAAATCATGTAAAGCACAAGCCATTTAATGTGTAGCCCACCCTCTGTAACTATTGACAAAATCTTCATAATAATTCCTTTCATCGACAAAGTTTCCTTTTAATAGTAATGCGTTCAAGCCTTGAATTCCATCATTCACTAAAAACAAATCATTCAATGCACGTGACTGCCAAAGATGATGAGAGCAACAAATAGCAGTAGTAACTTGGTAAATTTCAGAGAAATGCTATTTATTCTCAAAGACCTTGTTATTTAGAACTATTAACTTCTATAATCTTATTGCTGTATTGTAATTCATCATTTGCAGTTACCACTTTTATGTCATAAAGTTTGTGTTTGCCTATATCAGCCCATGCATATTTTCTTGCATTGCTTAATTTGATTATGAATAGGTACCCTGTATGATTGCGATTAAACAATGACGAATATGTCGTTCTGCCAATAGAGTCTGGTAAAATGAGATTTCCATGAATATTCAAATACCCGAACTCGTCAATACTGGTAAAACTAGAAGATGCAGTGTCATTACTCGCTTCTAAAAAAACATCTACACTGTCAAAGCAATTATATAAAGATCCACCTATAATCAATGTGTCGCGCGTGCAATTTTTAACTTTTATGGAATGTACCGTGTCAAATCCAGGGATGCAAGATGACAGCATCTGACAAATTAAGAATGTAGACGCTATTGTTATTCGTGAAACTAATTTTATTTTTAACATAGGAGAATCTTTTTGACAGTGAAGCACTGCATAAACCTTTGCAACATCTCATCCATAACGGAGAGGATGCTCCCTAAATTGTCCGAGAAGGCAAGATAATGTCTCACCGTGCCGTTATCTCTGATGACGATAGCCATATATCTATCATTCTTCGTATTACGATTACCTAAGTACGCCAAAATCTGAGGCATCTCTGCCACATTGACACTTGTACATTCCAAAAGACTGCCTAATGTGAATTTGGTGACATACCCACAGGCCTGTAATCGAAGAAGCGATCATGGAAATCTCTCTTGGTTACAACCTGTCGGTCATAGAGTTTTCTCTCACGGATTTTATCTAATGTATAACGTTCAATTATCTGCTTTTTTATAGCATATATATAGCAAGTATCTTTAGTGTCAAATGAGTATGGACTTACCAACACAGTTGAGTCTGGCAATGCATAGAAACGTTTATCTATGATTACTTTTTTGTTATTGATATATATCTCGGTTGTGTCTGCAACCCAAGCAGGAGGCATCAAATCAATCGAATCCTCGCACCAATATATTAAATCACCAGGAGAATCTGACTCTGAAAGCTCGATATAAAGAGTGTCATTAGAACTATTCCTTATGCCAAATGAGGTCACTGTGTCTATAACGCAGGAAGTGAACATATAGGTACAAAAAACAAGAAATACACTACCATACAGGACGCGTATCCCACCATGGATAATAGTTGACAAAATCTTCATAATAATTCCTTTCATCGACAAAGTTTCCTTTTAATAGTAATGCGTTCAAGCCTTGAATTCCATCATTCGCTAAAAACAAATCATTCAATGCACGTGACTGCCAAAGATGATGAGAGCGACTATCAGCAGTTCATACGAGTTCAGAGGAAGCGTTCCTCATGCATAACGGAGAGGATGCTCCCTATATTGTCCGTGAAGGCAAGAAAAGTCCTCACCGTACCATTCTCATCCATATTGACAATATAACAACACCCCACAATGCGACTCTTCAAACAAGGATGAATGTTTTGTTTGGACACCCTGTCAGAAGCTATGAACAGGTTTAAATTCACCTTTTTTTCTATCATAATCGACAGAGTTCCATAAATTGTTAAACTCTTGTTCCGTTATCATTTGAATATCAAGTTTACAATAGTCTTTCATTGTATAATCAGAATCTATCCAAAATCCAAAATTTCTTTTATCTGCCTCAAATCCGCAACTAAGCCCTTGAACGTCCTTATTGCGTTTACACGTCCTCTCATTACTGAATTTGCAGATAATTTGAACTTGAAGCACCCACTTCTGCCTACAATATCCCCTTACCCAACAATGTGACTTGAGGCAATACACAATAACATTCCCATAAGTTGGTCAGCATTAATTATTTTGTTATGCAGTGTAGTTCCAATTTTACAAACGCTGTTTAGTGGATGTTTTTTCGATGTAAAAATATTGGTCTTCAATGAAAGAGCTGTGCGATTAGCGCAAACAAACGTTAAAGCTTTGGCTTTTATGCGTGATTTCTGTACCTTTGTAATCTAAATATCATATTATTTTATGCATCCCATTTTTATAGCAGGCCCTTGCGTCATCGAATCGTGGGAACTGCTGGAAACAGTGGCTTCAAGACTGGTTGAAATCAATCAGCGCTTGGGTACAGAGATTATCTTCAAAGCGTCGTTCGACAAGGCAAATCGAACGTCTATACACTCATTTCGGGGTCCCGGTCTCGAAAAAGGACTGCAAATGCTGGAACAGGTAAAGAAAAAGTACCACCTGCGCATCACTACCGACATTCACGAGAGCTATCAGGCAGAAGCCGCAGGACAGGTGTGCGACATCTTGCAAATCCCTGCCTTCCTCTGTCGACAAACCGACCTGTTGGTTGCAGCCGCCAAAACGGGCAAGGTGGTGAACATCAAGAAAGCCCAGTTTTTGAGCGGAAAGGACATGAAATATCCCGTTGAGAAAGTACGTGAGAGCGGTGCCAACGAGGTGTGGCTCACCGAACGTGGTAACTGTTTTGGATATAACAATTTAATTGTTGATTTTAGAAATATTCCCGACATGCTCGAACTGGTAGACACGGTCATCATGGATTGTACCCACAGCGTGCAAAGACCAAGTGCGGGTAACGGAAAGACGATTGGCGACAGGCACTTTGTACCCTCTATGGCAAAAGCAGCCAAAGCTTTTGGGGCGACAGGTTATTTCTTCGAGACACATCCCACGCCCGACGAAGGTCTTAGCGATGCAGCCAACATGATAGCGCTCGACCAACTTGAGTTGATTATACAAGACTTGTTGAAAGCATAAACCATTCTGACACCAAGAGGAAACGATATTAGGATATGGACGAGAATACGAACAACTTACTGAAACAGACGAAAGATTTTGCTGCACAATGTATCAAGGATGAAGCCCAAGCGTTGTTAGAACTCATCCCACAGTTAGATGAACACTTTGAAAAGGCAGTCGAACTGATGTTCAACTGCAAAGGAAAAATCATTGTAACGGGGGTAGGAAAAAGTGGTCATATCGGTGCAAAGATAGCCGCAACATTGTCTTCGACAGGCACTCCGGCGTTCTTTATCAATCCGTTGGATGTCTATCACGGTGATTTGGGAGTGATGACACCCGACGATGTGGTGTTGGCTTTGAGCAATAGCGGACAGACAGACGAGCTGTTGCGCTTTCTGCCCATGGTGCTACACATGAAAGTACCCGTGGTATCTATCAGCAGAAACGCCCACTCCTTACTGGCTAAATATTCCACAACCCATATTCTTTGCTCGGTGAAGAAAGAGGCTTGTCCGCTGAACTTGGCACCAACCAGTAGTACTACAGCAACACTTGCCATGGGTGACGCATTGGCAATTGCCTTAATGAAGGTAAGAAAATTCAAGCCAAAGGATTTTGCGCAGTTTCACCCAGGAGGTGAATTGGGTAAACGATTGCTCACCACAGCCGCAGATGTGATGCGTTCGGACAATCTTCCTATCATTCCCAAGGAGATGCATCTTGGTGATGCTATAATTCATGTAAGCAAAGGCAAATTGGGATTGGGTGTGTCGTTAGAGAACGAACAAGTAGTGGGCTTGATTACAGATGGCGACATCAGGCGAGCCATGGAGAAATGGCAAGCGCAGTTTTTCGACAAAACGGTGAGCGATATCATGACAACAAATCCGAAAACCGTAGCGCCCAGTACAAAAATAACGGAAATACAACGAATCATGCATCAGTATAAGATACATACTGTGTTGGTAGTGGACGAAGCAAACCATTTATTAGGAATAGTAGACCACTATTCGTGCATGATTTAGTAAGACAAGGTAAGAAAATTTGAGGACAGTTTTATTTATTCTAAGTATAGCTTTTTGTGTCACCACAAGAGCACAATCATCCGACTCCATCATTGCTCAAGCGTTGTGCAAGGAAGGCGTTACATTCACACACGATAACAAGGTAACCCTTTTGACCAATGGACAAGAAAAGTTTGATGATCTGTTCAAAGCCATTGAACAAGCCAAAAGTAGTGTACACCTCGAATACTTTAACTTCAGAAACGACTCGATAGCAAGCCTTTTATTTCAACTTCTTGAGCGAAAGGCAAGTGAAGGAGTTGAGGTGAGGGCACTTTTTGATGCCTTTGGAAATGCCTCGAATAACCGTCCCTTAAAGAAGCGACACATCGACTCCATACGTGCAAAGGGCATCGAGATTTATAAATTTGATCCTATTACCTTCCCTTGGGTGAATCATGCACTAAGTAGAGATCATCGAAAAATTGTGGTGATTGATGGCGAAGTGGGTTACACTGGGGGAATGAACGTGGCTGATTATTATATAAAAGGTACGAAACAAGTTGGAAAATGGAACGATATGCACTGTCGCATCGAAGGACTTGCGGTAAACACTTTGCAAAGTATTTTCCTAAAAATGTGGAACAAAACGGCAAAACAAAACGTACACGGTTCCAAGTATTACAGAGGACACAGAAGTCGAGATTACATAGAGGGCTTAAACCCCGACACTTGTGACTCTGCTGGGCATAAAACAGTTGGGATGATCAATCGTGAACCAAGAATAAGTAACAAAATCATTCGGGACTTTTATGTTGAGGCAATCAATGCTGCTCGTGACAGTTTGAAGATTATCAACCCCTACTTCACGCTCAATCGTGGCATCAAAAAAGCGCTGAGAAATGCAATTCACCGTGGTGTGAAAGTAGAAATCATGCTTTCTACCAGTAGCGACATCCCCTTGACCCCCGATTGCGGATTTTATAATGCGCATCAACTCATGAAGCAAGGGGCAAGGGTATGGATGTTTACCGATGGGTTTCACCATACAAAGGTGATGACGGTGGATGGAAAATTCTGTACGGTAGGGAGTGCCAACCTTAATGCGAGAAGTTTAAGGTATGACTATGAGAACAATGCCGTTATCCTTGATCGGTGTACAACGAAACAATTAGACAATCTTTTTGACCGAGACAAGAAATACAGTTTTCTGTTGACGCCAAAGAGTTGGGATGAGTTTAGGAGTCCATGGCAGAAATTTCGAGGTTGGTTTGCACATTTGTTAGCTCCTTTCTTGTAATCACAAACTTAACTGAAATGCCCAAAAATAGGTCTGCAAGCAAATCTGTACAGACGCTGAACCATTATATATTGTTGATGTCTACATACCCATGCGTTACGGCGTAAATGGTTAAAGCAGAGACACTCTTCACCCCTAATTTCTCCATGATATTTTTGCGGTGGGTAATAACCGTTGTCATTCCGATATTTAATCGATCGGCTATTTCCTTGTTGATATAGCCTTGCACTATTAAAGACAACACTTCTATTTCACGGTCAGACAGGACTTTTTTCTTTAGCACTTTGGGTAAAGGTGGAAGGTGTTGCCCCGTACCATGCGCATGCTGTTCGAGCATGAGAACAGAGCGAACAAGTTCATCCTCTGGAACATTCACACAAATGCTATGAAACCCCGTTAGTTGGGTCATTGGATCATTAGAAGTGGTAAGGACAATGGTCTTTCTACGTCGGTCAAGGAAAAAGCCCCTATTTTCTAAAACAATGCTCACCGATACAAAATAGTGAAAGAAAGAATCAGGAAAGTTTTGACTCAATTCATCAAAGGAATTGAAAGTAGATACTTCCATAATTGGAAACACATCCTGCAATATTTGCTGTAATCCTAAAATTGCAAGCGTATTGGAATCGATAATCGCAATTTGAGGACGCCCGTTTTTTATCATTTGTTTCTCCATAGCAACGGCAAAGTTACCATTTCTTTTTGGGTTCTCGATAGAATTTTATCAACAATTAGTAATGCGAGGCATAAAAATGACACTATCATTAGCATACCTCGAGAGCAACTCAATGCCAATTAGTGATGCTCTGGAACGATGGCAAAATATTTCACATCAGTACTCGTGAGATTTTCCATATAGTGCTGGTGTCCCATCGGACAGTAATGTACCTGACCTGCATGCACAGTTTCAATCTCTTGATAGTAATGAAAGGTCAATGTTCCGTCCAACACATAAATAATTTCACAGTTCTGTTCGTGTGTATGTAGTCCTGAACTTGCTCCTGGCTTCAGTGTAGAGAGCATTATTTTGCACTTATCGTCTGCAAAACTTTTCGTTCTTAATTCTCCTACTCCACCCTTAAAGCCCTGAATGACCTGTTCTTTAATCTGTTCGAAATCGATAACCATAGTCTATTTTTTTGATTTTTATTGGTCATACAAAAGTATATAAAATATAGAAAAATACAAAATCAATGGAAGAAAAACTCAGGATTGTGGGTACAGATTAAAATAGGTGCATCCTTTTGAGAATGCACCTATATAAGTTTGTAACAGAATAAAGTCAGCGATTACTTGGCTGATTCGTGTTTGTAGTAAACGCCATTAGCCAATTGTGCCGTACCTTTGAAAGTTGATTTTGTGGCGATGACCGTAAGTTTGTCGCCTACCTTGAGTCCAAGTTTACCAACAGCCCCCTTACGAGCATCGTCAGTTGCACCATAACCTGGGTAGCATCCATATAGATAGATTTCGCTATCTCCATCTTTCAATGTCATGTTGCCGTAATCAGCATTCTTTATTTCTTTAATTGTACCTGTCACCAAATAATGAACTTCTTTGCTATCCGACTTTTTCAGCACATCTGCAATGGTAATAGGCGTAACGTGTTTAACATTTTCCAAAGCTCCTTTGACCATCTGTGGGGTTCCTTTGTATTCGCCACGCTTACCCACAACGGTGATGATGTCGCCTTCTTTAACATCCTTGCCTTTGAATCCATGCAGTCCATAAACATAGACTTCGCCAGAAAAATCTTTCAGATAAACGTTGCCATACTCTGCATTTTTTATCTTAGTGACAATGCCAGTTAGTCTATATTGTGTTTCACCCACAGGTGCAGCAAGGAAGTTGGCTACAGATGCCTTTACGATAGCTCCCAACTGCACAATGGTAGCTGAAGAGGTATAATCTTTCTTTCCGTCTGTGGTATGGAAGATAATCTTGCAATGGCGGTCTCCACCTGTATTAGCAGTTGCCATGAACTTGACAACGGCATTAGTACCTCTCGACTGAATGGAAGAGATAGCGAGCCAAGATTTTGCCGATTCGGGTATTTCTACCGATACACCTTGTCCCTTACAAGTGAGATGAACGGTCGTTTCGCCTCCACCAACGGCTATTGTGTCGTTAAAGACGGAGTCGACTTTTATCAAAGACTTAACGATATTGAGTACATCAACATCTACTAACTCTATGGTTGAGCCATAAATCTTTTTAGGTCCTTCTACCGTGACTTCATCACCCACTTCAATTCCAAGACTTGCAAAATTCTTCTTATTACCTTTATTGTCTTTCGTGCCATAAATCAAAATCTCTCCCGTCTTGTCTTTAAGAATCCAGTTGCCATAGAGCGTATTGCTGATAGAAGATACAATACCTTTCACTCGATAGGTCTTGCCGACAGGACCAGCAAGCACATTAGCGACGGTTACGACTTCTTTCTTTGACAAGCCCTGAATGACATTCACGTATTGAGTCTCGCCAGCACAATGGATAAGTACTTGTGCAGAGCGTCCATCCAAAGCCTTTTCGGCTTTGAAAGTGAGCACCTCATTACCCTCATTGTCTTTGCCCTTCGTGATAGAAAGCCATTTAACAGAGTCTGTTTTGGTGACGACTTTTTCCATCGTCCAATCCGTTGATGCTTTCACGATGATAGCAGATTCTCCACCTTCAACAGGTATCGACACATAAGAGGAGGAAACCTGAACTGCATCTAACAGTGTGATGTCTTTATTGTCTTCACAGCTGGTGAACCCAAGAGCTATAAAGGCAACGAATGTAAGAAAAATATATTTTAGTTTCATGTTTTCAATTTTTCAACTATATGAATTAATTAAATGTATATTTAATACCAATGGAGGCATACCAGCACTGTCCGAGAGAGTAACTTGGTGTGAAGGTTTCGGTATTGCCTTGTATGGACGAAGGAGTTGAGTAAGTGGCATAACCTTCTTTGTCTACACCTTCGAATTTAAGGATTCGTGCTTCAGCACCAATAGCAGGATTCAAATACTTTGCTACACCCCAACTGGAGTTGAAAAGATTCATGAGATTCTTGACGTCACAACTGAGTTGCAGTTTGTGTTTGGTGTTACCAATGTTAACTTTGAAATCGTGCTTATAACTAAAGTCGATGCGGTGAACCCATGGAGAATACAGACTGTAAGCCTCTGCATATTCGCCCTGATGCTTTTTGAGATAGTTATTGTTATGCACATAATCCATGAAACGGGTCTTATCATCTTCAGAAACAAATCTGAAATCATTGTTCGCTACTTGTTCATCGGTAGGAATGTATAGGGCATCGTAATTATATCCGTCGCTATTGATATCATTCACCGTCATGTAAGAGTAGTTGGCTCCGCCTCGCCATGCCTCGTAGAAGAAACCATAGTGGTTGCCACTCTTGTCATGAATGGTTGCAGATGCCATTAAGCGATCGGGAGTAACATACTGTGAATTGTGCAAACGAATGTGGTTAGGTCCTTCAACCGTAGGAACATAGGTAAATGCTGACTCAGGATTAGAACCAGGCATACCTGTTACGTTTTTAGACACCGTGTGCGTATAAGCAGCTGTGAAATCCAACCACTCGTTAGGTTGAGTGTTCAATGTAATGTTTCCTATCCAGCCATATCCACGACTGGTATTCTCAAGAACGAAGGCACTGGTGTTGGTATGATATCCTGTGGGATAAATAGGTCGGTTGTCTACGCCATTGAAGCGTGCAAAGCCTCCTACTGAAGGAATGCTCCAATCAGAGATAGAGGTCTCGTTAATAGATTTGTTGAAAATTAATTCGCCTGTCAGCGTGGTAGGGAAAGGAATCGGGAGTTGGTAATCAACTGCAATGGAAGTTTTCCATACCTGTGGCATCTTAAAATCAGAAGCGATTCCAGCCACTGACGAAGGCACTACACCATCTTCAGGTTTGATTGTTGTGGGATAACCTAAAGAAGCCAACTTATCGTAAAGAGCTGATAGTGTGGCTCTCCCCTCTCCGTCTGTTACCAATCCACCTGCAAACTGTGTCATGTCAAAACCTCGTTTGGCAGCAATGCCTGCATTGATGTGTGCATTGTATTGCACCATACCACCATTGGTTGGCATGTTGGTAAAGAATACAAGTGGCAGATTTCCTGCAAACAGTCCTGTACCGCCACGTACTTTCAGCGTCTTATTACCCAAAACATCCCAGCTGAATCCAACACGTGGAGAGAATATCCAGTTGGCATTAGGCCACTTGCCAGTGTCAAGGTGTCGACCATTAAAGTCTAAGTCATTGATTGCTTTATTGGCAATCAAATCTTTGTTATCGAAAACCAAATTATCAATGCGCAATCCGTATGTCAACTTAAAGTTATCGGTCATTGACCATTCGTCTTGTGCATAGAGACTGTACTTGTTGGTACGTACACGAGCTGCGGGGGCTTTTTCGCCATCATAACCGTAGGTAAGGTTCACAATTTCAGGTGTACCTCCATTCAGAAAATCATCTAAAGAAGTATAGCGATAATATCCCGTACCATTACGCATATAAGAGTTATCAGCCATTTTATATTCATAAGCCAAGCCTCCTATTATCTTATGTTTGCCCAAGTAATAGGTCAACTCATCTTTCACGTTCCATACATTATTATGAACAGCATTGTTCCAAGTAAACAACTCGTATCCAAGCGACAAATAAGCTTGTCCATCTTTAAGGATATCTATGAAGGGGAATTCACTTGAATTAGTACCACGAACATCATCCAATTTAGAATAGGTAGCCAATAATTGGTTTGATAAGTTTTCTGATAATCTACTATTCAAATCAAACGAGAACGAATGCACCAAGTTATCCATGGAATACATCGAATTAGCATAAGCCATAGACGCTTTTGACAAGCGAGCTTCTGACATACGTGTACCACCGTCCATAGAAGAAGCATTAGGAGAAATCCAGTTTTGATTCTTTGTATAGTTATAACGCAAAGCCAAACGATGTTGGTCGGTAATGTTCCAATCGATACGTGCCAACAGCTTATAATTATTCTTGTCGGCAGGGAAATCGGTGTAAGAACCTGTGTCATAGCCATATTTGTTTTTGACAAAGTCTGACACTGTCTGCAAATCCTTCAAAGATGTACGAGAGATAAAGTTGTCAGGGTCTGCAATGCCCTTAGCAGAACCTCTCCAACGGTTCACTATCGTAGGGATGTTAATAGCCTCGGCATTAACAAAGAAGAACAATTTATTCTTAAGAATTGGACCTCCGAGCGTAAAACCGTAGGTAGTCTTCTGATCCTTTTCGCGAGCTCCAGATATTTGTTGCCTTTTTACAGCGTCTCCTCTAAGGTTCTCGTTTTCATGATATACATATGCCGTTCCTTGAAACTGGTTGTTACCAGATTTGGTAATTGCGTTAACACCACCACCAATAAAGTTTGTTTGTCGCACATCGTATGGTGCAACAACCACTTGTAACTCTTCGATAGCCTCTATTGAAATAGGATTTCCTCCACCAGGAAGTGAGGGACTCAAACCAAAATTGTTATTGAAGTTGGCACCGTCTACCGTAAAGTTCGCAGTACGACCGTCTACACCTCCAAAGCTCATACCGTTGCCGCCATAAGGAGACAAGCGTGTGATATCAGTAATACTTCGGCTTACTGTCGGCAAATTTGCTATCTGCGACTTGTTGATGTTGGTAGAAGCACCAGTCTTTTCGGCAGCAAACTTCGAAGCCGTAGCACTTACAACAACCTCTCCTAACAGTGCTGCATCCTCAGAGAGCTCAACATTCAGGTTGTAAACTTCGGCCAATTGTAACTTAATGCCCGTGTAAGTCTTAGTTTGATAACCAACATAACTTACTGTTACCTTGTATGGTCCGCCTGTACGCATACCTTGAATATTGAAACGACCATCTACATTCGTCACTGCTCCATAACGCGTTCCAGAAGGTTCGTGAACCGCTTGAATGGTAGCACCGACGAGTTGTTCACCCGTTCCCTTAAGTGTAACCTTACCATTCATGGAAGAAGTTGTAACCTGAGCCATGATAGAATGACAAACTATCATCATCATGCTCACCAGAAAAAGAATTCTTTTCTGCATTTTGTTTGATAAATTTTAATGAATAATGCGGTAAAATATCGTGTAATACAGATTACGATTGCAAATTTAGCTAAAAATATCGATAAAGTTGTTACGTTTTTATTAAAATGTATGCAACTGAGAATTTATCGACATTTATTGATATTATTCACATTGAAAGAATGTTGTTGCTTGTTTTACCACTTGTCTTAGAACTTAACAATTCAAAGAGTTACACAGCAGCAAGAATCAAATATTGAGGATCATACGCATTCCACAAATGTATTCAATGAACTGTATTGCTCTTCCAGATAGATGCCATCTTATTTCGAATAATCCAACTGTTAATGGCTGTGACGCCAAATAATAGAACTACGCCCAATAAGCAAGTTGGACCAAGACCGCCATTATCAAGACTGGGCAACAGATTATACAATACATCCATGTACAAGGGGCGAACGATTGCTAAAATTCCTATCGCAAGTACGAACACAAGTCCATGAAGTGACAAGGTCAGAAGCTGATAAGGTTGTGCAACTTGTGATGGACTATATCCTATGAGCATCAAATTTTGTAGCTTAGAAGTATTTTTTTGTACCAAAAGATAAATGCTTAACATCAAAATATAAAAGCTCAATACGGATATGATTAATCCTATCATCATCACTATCACTACAATCAGGCGAAAGAAATAAGCCATCTTTTCTGCAGAAGAATTGCTGTTTTCTACTTCATATCCTTTTTTTTCTAAGTATTGTGAGAATTGTGTATCTGTGGGATTCGCTACATCTACGATGAGTCGATTAGGTTCATTTTGAGGAGTTGATGAGAATCTTTGGTTACTCCACACCATAAAACTTTCTGGAACCAAAATGGTACTGAGTTGGCTGGAGAAGCCTATCACCTTTCCTTTTAGTGTTTGTTCTTGTCCATTTCCACGGATATGGATTTGTACATCAAGCATACCCACTAAACCTTCAGAAATCTTTGGCAGCGAATGATTTCTTGCATAGCCGAAATTATACATCGCCAAATACGATTTAGGGAATATGATAGGCACGATATCGTCTTTACCATCATACTTCCATTCTGATAAAGGAACATTTACAAAAGCGTCTGGAATACTTTCAAAAAAGAACTCGGAGTCAAAGAGACGATTTCCTTGAACATCCATACTTACCTCTGATTGATAATTAGCTGAATGAAAGGAACCCACTTTTTGTATAAATGGTTGTTGAGAAAGATGATTTATTTCTGATGAGGAAAAATTGTTTGTCCTACCACTAAACGATGTGTTGGTATCTATACGTTTACTGATAACGAGATAATCGCTCTTCATGAAACTGTCTTTATCTTGGAAGAAAGGCAAAACATCACGGTAGAATTGATAGCCAAACAACACTATAAACATCCCAAAAAGACTTGCAAAAAAGAATCCAACAAATTGTGGGATACTCATATTCTGCTTCAACAGTTTCCAAACTAACTTCATAATCGTATCATCTTATCGTATAAAGCAGGCATGTGTTTACCGATACTGGTAATAATGACACCTGCTCCTTGCTTGTTTACTTCTGTCATCATGAGGTCTTGCATCACCTTCGCATTCATATCGTCAAGATGACTAATGGGTTCATCTGCCAACAAGAAGTCGAAAGGCTGAACTAAGGCACGCATCATTGCCACTCGCTGCTGTTGTCCAAAAGACATTTTAGAGACTTGAACATTCGTCTTGTCTGCAATACCTAATGCTTCGAACCAGCCCATTATCTCGCTCTTCGATTTATACTTGGTCATGTTATTCTTAATCTCAACATTCTCCCAAGCCGTCAATTCAGGAAATAGTCGAAGTTCTTGAAACATATAACTGATATGATGTCTTCGAATATCTATCCAATGACGAATATTGAAACTGCTAATGTCCTGTTGATCAAACAAGATACAGCCAGCATAATCGTGTCTATACCCTATTACATAACTGCAAAAAGTACTTTTTCCTTTGCCTGAATGTGCTTCAATCAGGTAATTCTTACCTTTCTCTAAGGTGATATGTTTGTTCCAAACTTCGGATTGTAAGCCTTCCGTTTTTTCAAAAACGTGTGGCATTACATGGTCAAAAAGAATCGATTCCACGAGTTAATTGAGTTTATACACGAGGGTATGTATGTTTCCAAAAACAGGCCTGAGCAAATCTGTTATCATGCTAAGCCTTTCGTTGCGATAATCCCTCACATTGATAATCATCACCATCTTTTCACCCTTTATCTGATGGAGTATTGAACTCTCAAACGGATGATTGGATGCCTTTATTGAATTGGATGCCTCTTGCGGAGTTGCTCCACTGTAAAATTGCAGACTGTCAGTAACACCAAAGAAAAATCTTGTTTTGCCATTCGTATATACAAAAGCATGCTTGTTCCAATCTGTTAGCTTCCCACCCGCAGGAACAGACTGCTTCCAGTAATCTACATCTGCCAACCATTTGGAATGTGCTAATTGAGCCGCCATCGAGATACTGATGTTTTGCTGCTCATATTGAGGAATCACCACACTCATATCTCCGTTGACACTTCGAATAATGTTATCTAAATCAATGGCTTGATTGATTCCAGTCAGTAGCACTTGTAAGCTTTTATTATTCTGCAATATGGGTAAAAACTGCTTTCCATCTACGTTAACAAACATTCCAAACAATGCTGTATCTGGCATTGCTTCTATGTATTTGCCTTGAATAGGACGATAAATCTTTTTCGACTCTTGTATCGTTTGGTTAATACGCTTATTCCACGAAAACGGTGAACCTTCTACATACCAACATCCCTTCTCTACTTTCATCTTGGCAGCTATCAAGACATCTGTTGTCGTTGCATCCTTTGGAGCTCCAAGCATCAAAGGGGCAATGATTTTATCGGGCAAGGCTTGTGCTTGTGCCACTAACGTCATAGGACTGTCCAAAGAGTCTAAAACTTGGTATATCGGCGACGCCAAGATACTTTCTTCTTCGTCTTGTTGCAAGTATTTGGCAATGGTGGCTTTCGCTTCTTCTTGCTTCGTCAGTGGAATAGGTCCCATGATTAACAACGACTGCTTGTTATATCCCACCATCCACGAATCACGAATTGTAGAAAAGAACGCATCCCTAAATGAAGCGGATTCGCTCCCCATACGTTGGAGCATCGTTGATATTTTGTCAGCATTATCCACTTTGGCGCAAATACCAAGATTTCCATCAGGAGATGTAAAAAGATAAATCTTTTGCGTGAAGTCTATTCCACTCTCATCAAGATTTTTCATCTTGAGAATGGTTCTGAGAAGTGTTTTATTATTGATGCCACTCATCTGGTTGGCATCAAAAGATACCAATGCTGTAGACTCCTTAGGAATGGCTTGCTGATAGCTTTCATTGGCACATCCTGTGAATAACAACACAGAGAAGATGATTGCTACTAAAGAATAGGTGTAAGAGAATTTCATTGTAGAAATAAAAGTTTATGGGTAACAACGTCTAAACATTTGGGTCATCGCAACTGCCATCAGTCCAGCGGTTTCAGTGCGAAGTCGGTTTTTCCCAAGTGAGATTGATTCAAACCCTGCTTGTTCGGCTAATTTCACTTCATCAACAGAGAAGTCACCTTCAGGACCTACCAAGATAGTTATATCGTCATCGTCTGTCATTTGGTGGAGCGTAGTGAGCAAATCTTTGCGTTCAATCTCTGGGTAGCAGTGTGCGATATAGCGATGTCCATTGGTTTGATGATGAATAAAATTCTTATACGAAACCATTGGATTAACAATTGGCTTCCAAGGTTTTCTACTTTGTTTCATTGCTGCTATCACAATCTTCTCTAACCGGATTGGACGTATCTGTTTGCGTTCAGAAAATTGACAATTCAAGAACGTGATTTCATCAAATCCTATCTCTGTCATCTTCTCAACCATCCATTCTATACGCTCCATCGTCTTGGTAGGTGCAATTGCCAAATGTATATGTCCACGCCAGCTTTTTTGTTGCGGTAGAGTTTCCTGTATTTCATAGAAGCAATGCTTGGTTGAAGCAATCGTAACTATTGCTCGATAAAAATTTCCAACGCCATCCATGAGAAACATCTCATCTCCACTCGATAGTCTTAGTACGCGTAATGCGTGGAGTGCTTCACTTGTAGGAAGTTCGTTGACGTGGTCGGCATCAGGAACAAAAAAATACCTAACTTCTTTCATTTTTTGTCATCTGTATCAAGTAAATTGCGTCTTTTCATTTCGTCTCTCAAGTGTGATGCCATTTCGTAATTTTCTTCTTCAATGGCTTTATTTAATGCTTTTCTCAGCATATCATCAGTCAGCGTGTTGAGAGGAATAGACATCCCTTTAGAATCCTTCTTAAAAGCAACACTTTGTTTCTTCATCAAATTCTCATCCATATAAATGGGCGTTTTACTAATCAAGGAGAGCAACAAAGCATCGCTCACCCTTATCGTATAAGGCTCAAATGTCGAATTGTTCATCAACAAACACCGATATTGACCATCTATCACATCATGGATAAGAATTTCAAAGTCAGCAGTTGTTTCATTCCGCACTACGTGCCATAGCACCTCTGGCAATAACAAAGGTGTAATAGGGATATTTTGTATTCGCAACTGCAACTGGTACAACATCTGATAGTCGCAAGGAATAGCGATTTGGCGTTGCTCATTTTCATCTACAAGTACCACCAATCCCACATCCTTGTTACCCACTATTTCTGTCACACTTTTAACAGTTAGCCGTATTTTATTCATACTTTCACTTCTTTTTTAGGTCTAAACATGAAACCAAAGCAAATACCTACTACCAAAGCATAGCCTGCAAAAATATACCAGCATATAGGCCAATCTGTCACGCCATTCACCGTATGCGAAGTAACGACAGCTTGAGCAGCAAACGAACCTGCCGTGGCACCTATTCCATTGGTCATCAACATAAACAATCCCTGTGCACTGGAACGAAGAGAGTGTGGTGTAGCTTGGTCTACATATAGCGACCCACTTATATTAAAGAAGTCAAATGCCACACCATATATTATCATGGAGAGTAAAAACATCCACACGCCACTCCCTGGATTACCTAAACCGAGTAAACCAAATCTGAGTACCCAAGCAAACATCGCTATCAACATCACGTTCTTGATGCCATACCTTTTCATAAAGAAAGGAATCATTAAAATACACAGCGTCTCACTCACTTGCGACAAAGAATATAAGATGACAGGGTATTTTACACCAAACGAATCAGCATAGGCTGGTATCGATTTGAAACTTTCTATAAAGGGAGTGGCAAAACCGTTGGTTATCTGCAAACTTACTCCTAATAACATGGAGAAGATAAAGAAGATAGCCATGTGCTTATCCTTAAATAAGGAGAAAGCGCGCAACCCAAAAGCATCCACCAAAGAGGTAGCCTCATGATGCTTACTGACAGGACAATTAGGTAAGGTAAAGGTATATAAGAAAAGGAGTACACTCAAAACCCCACTCACCACAAATTGGTTTTGGTTGCTCTTAAATCCCATGATATCTACAAACCACATGGCACAAATAAATCCAATAGTGCCAAAGGTACGAATGGGTGGAAAATCTTTAATCGTATCCATCCTTGCTTGTGTCAGCGCAGTGTATGCTACCGAGTTGGATAAGGCTAAGGTCGGCATATAAAACGCTACACTCAATGAATACAATGTAAAGAGAACACCAAACTCTGCCGCACTACCTTGCATATATCCATAATAAGCAGCACCAAACATAAACAACCCCGCAAGCAAATGACACACCCCCAAAAGTCGTTGTGCGGGTATCCACCTGTCGGCAATGATACCCATCAATGCAGGCATAAATATAGACACGATGCCCTGCATGGCGAAAAAGATTCCGATATTTGACGCCATTCCAATATTCGTCAAATAAATGCCCATACAGGTAAGATATGATCCCCAAACGGCGAACTCCAAAAAGTTCATGGCCGCCAAACGCACTTTTAAGTTCATGGTTGACTCTTTTCGTTGTTTTATTGATGATGCAAGCCGAAGACAAACAAGCTCTGCTTGATTTAATACAAAGGTACGCTAATTGTAACAACTCACAAAATAAATGAGTATTTTTTAAGTCTCATCTCACGACTCTTGCTCAAAATAAAATAAATGCCAGACCAAGAAAAATATTGGGATTCAGAATATCAAGTGAGACTTTTTTCGTAAGTTTGCAAACGTAGTTGAATTTTGAAGTGGAATCTACCCAACACTTTGACAGTTAAAGATGCAAGATTGGTGGGTATTTATAAAACGCTTGATAAAAAAAAATCATGATTACGTAGTAACCAATGTTCGTTTCAGCAAATAGTAATTGCAAACCAATCAATAAATTAACATTCTCTATGAAGAAACTACTTATTTTACTTCTCATCTGGAGTATTCTTCCTGTCGTTGCTCAAAGTAATAAAGATTTTAATAATTATATCAGTCATTTTATGCCATATGAGCAAAAAGAATTTAATGCTTATTTTTTCACCAAAGACAGTGTGGAAATTAACAAAAATACCGTGTCCAAATATCTTCCAAAGAAACTAAACTGTAATTGTACAACAAAAGGTTTATGGTATAGGTATGGTCGGAGAATACCTTCAAACAAATATGTTATTGTATTTGTTTCGAAGTTATGTGATATTCCGCATATCAATGAATATCCTTATGCTGAAGACGTTTTGTTGGTGTACTCAAAAACAGGGAAACTAATTGATTTTGCAACTATTTCACATGGTAGCGATATTCATGCTGTGGAATTTTTTGGAACCATTCATCCGTTCAAGTTAATAGTAGAACAAGGCGTGATGAATAATCCTAACGATATGAACAAAGTGGAATCGCCTCATTGTACTATTCAAATCTATGAATATACCATAGGTGAAAATGGAAAAATTAATAAGAGAATTGTCCAAAAGAACATATCTGGTCGTATGGTATATTCTAAAGAAAGAATTTTCTGTAAATTTATAACTAATTGTTTGACAGAGTGATATATTATTTATACCTTAACATAACCCTCCAGCACGTCCCCATCAAGAGAAGAATCGAAATAAAGTCTTAAAAAAACTTTGTGAAGTTACAAAATTCTAACTATAACATTAACTTTGATCATTACGGAGTTCAATATTTTATAAACTTATCTTAATAACTTTGTAAAAAGTAAAATTTGACGCATCTATTCCCAACTTCCACTTAAGGAGTTGGCAGCTAAGCATAAGAATCGTAGATCACAAGAAAAAAACGCAACACAATAAAATCTGAAACGAGACAGCATCACTTGTACCAAGATTTTTGTTTAATGATTATTTAATGAGCATCTATGTATAAAATTATAGCAAGTTTATATCGTTATAACATGAGGGGATTTAATAAGAGTATCCCGTATTTTGCTACACTAAGCAACATCCTCGTACTTTTTATATTTATTTACTTTCTAATAATATGTTTATTAGATACCAAGAGTATATTTGATATTTGGCATGCAGACTCGAAAGGAGAAATGTATCTAATAGGTGCACTTTTAGTTGTACCTTTATATTCTTTGGCGTGGTTTTTATTTCCTGAACGAAAAATGAAAGAACACGAGGCGTTACTGACAAAGAAAGAATATCGATTGGGATTATTCTTTTATGTTTTCTTGGTAATATTCCTGATGGTTCTTTTATTTATTGTCGCTAAGGCAAGGGTATAAAGAAGGATTTAAAGTTTGTAAGCATCACACCGTGCATCCTTTCCAACTATTCACGCTGTTACACCCTGAGACCTCTGCAAAACTCATTGTTCAAAGTTTGCTCATTTCATCATATTTTTGTACCTTTATAGTATGAAACAACGTCCTTCTTCTCCGAGTTTTGCTGACCTAATAGTTGGTCATCGTAAGGTTAAACAGACCTTTTTCTTTCAAATTGATCAGATAATCGACTGGAATCCCATTCGTGGACTTATTGAAATTGCTTACACCAAAGGCAACCGTCCCACTGGTCGTCCAAGCTATGACAGCCTTGTGTTGTTCAAGACCGAACTTCTTCGTACATGGTATGGCTTGAGTGACGGCGAGGTCGAAGAGCAGGTAAATGACCGTCTGTCCTTCAGTCGCTTTGTTGGTTTAGGATTGGATGACTGC
>NZ_HG417107.1 GCF_000455445.1 Hoylesella timonensis 4401737 = DSM 22865 = JCM 15640
TTTTGTCTCACAACTAATTAAAGAAAATGAAGATAAATCTAAGTTTGTGCAAACTTACTGATAATAAGGAGGAAACGAAATAATTTGCATAAAACTGCTCTATTTATAAAAGGCAGGAAAGTGCGGATTTAAGCAGAAGTTCAGTTACTAAATCATTACCAAGATTGGGAATAGGTAACGAAATGCAGATATAGGTAACTGAAATTATGTGGTTCGTGTGTTTGTTGCTTTGGTCGGCAGTTTTCTGCATAAGTAAAGAACGCTTTAATTCGGGTAACTTTGCCCATAAAAATTAAAGCGTATGAAAACAGAAAAGATGAAGGTGTTGCTCTACCTCAAAAAGAGCAGCATTGACAAGTCGGGTAAGGCTCCCATTATGGGACGTATCACGCTTGGAAGGAGTATTGCACAGTTCAGTTGCAAACTGTCTTGCAACCCCGATTTGTGGAATCCCCGTGAAAGCAGAATGGACGGAAAGAGTCGTGAAGCAGTGGAAGTGAATGCCAGATTGGAAAGTCTGCTGCTATCCGTCCAAGCAGCCTACCAATCTCTGCTGTCCAAAGGTTGCCCATTTGATGCAACTGATATAAAAGAGGAATTTCAAGGAAGCGTTCATTCTAAGTGTATGCTTATTGAAAGACTGGATAGACTCATCAAAGAGAAAGAAAACCATATAGGCATTGACATAAAGGGACAAAGCATATTTGGCTACCATTCCACTCGTACCCATTTGCAGAACTTTATAAAAAGTAGGTATAAGGTTTCTGATTTGGCTTTTTCACAGCTTACTGAGCAGTTCATCTACGACTTTCAACAATACTTTATGGGGATTTGCGGGTTTCAGGAAAGTACGTTCTATAATGCCGCTACCCATCTGAAAACGGTGTGCAGATTGGCTTATCGTGAAGGATTAGCCGATATTTTATTGTTTGACAAAATCAAGGTAAGCAAAGGCGACAAGAAACTACCCAAAGCTCTTGATAGGTGTTCGCTTGACAAACTAATGAACATACAGTTTGGAGAGTTGGAGGAGGAAATGGAAACTGCAAGGGACTTGTTTGTCTTTGCTTGCCATACGGGTGCTGCCTATTGCGATTTGATGGAGTTAAACAGGTCGTATCTTGTCCGTGATGATGAGGGAAGTCTTTGGCTGAAGTTCAACAGGCAGAAGACAGGCGTACTTTGCCGTATCAAGTTGCTACCCGAAGCCATCAGGATAATAGAGAAGTACAAGAGCGATGAAAGGGAAAGGCTATTGCCACAGATGAAATATGCCACCTATCAATCGTATCTTAAAGCATTGCGCCTAAGAGCAGGCATAGCTTTTCCCTTTACCACGCATACGGCAAGGCATACCTTTGCCACGCTCATCACATTGGAACAAGGAGTACCAATAGAAACGGTAAGCAAGATGTTGGGGCATAGCAATGTGAGTATGACCGAGCGATATGCAAAGGTTACGCCACAAAAACTATTTGTGGAATTTGAGCGTTTCCTTTCTTTCACGGAGGATATGCAGATGTGTATTTAGCCATAGAATAGAAGCATTAAAACTAAAATCATGATGAGAAGTACATTCAAAACACTGTTTTATATCAACAGACAAAAGACCAAGGCAAATGGTCTGACCTCCATACTCTGTCGTATCACGATAGATGGCAAGAACTCTGTTATTACCACAAACGAAGAATGTAAACCTGCGGAGTGGAATACTAAACAGGGGACGACAACGGACAAGAAAACCAATCTTCGACTGCAATCATTCAGGGAATTTGTAGAAAAGACCTATCAGGAACTGCTCCTAAAAGACGGGGTGATAAGTGCTGAACTGCTTAAAAACAGATTGCAAGGCATAGCAACTTCTCCTACCACTTTGTTGGAACTTAGCAATGCAGAACTACAATCGGTAAAGGAAGGTGTGGGCAAGTCTAAGGCAGAAGGTACATATACTAACCTTTGCTATGCGAATAGAATGCTGTGCGAGTTTATAAAGGACTTAGAGAGTAAGGATATAGAAATCCGAAGTATAACGGAGGAACTGTTTGAGGAATACCGATTCTTTCTTAAAAAGAAAGGGTTGAAAGGATCTTCTATCAACAATTATCTTTGCTGGCTGAGCCGTTTGATGTTCCGTGCAGTAAGCCAGCGCATCATTCGTTATAACCCATTTGAACATGCGGAATATGAAAAGGTGGAAAAGGCAATTCGTTTTCTTAGCAAGAGTGATGTAGCAAACCTGATGGCAATGAAGATATGTGATAGCGATGCCGAACTTGCAAGGCGGATGTTCATCTTCTCCTGCTTCACAGGTTTAGCCATTACGGATATGGAACACTTGACGTTTGGGCATATCAAGAGCGCAGCGGACGGACAGATGTATATAAGAAAGGAGCGTCAGAAGACCAAGGTGGAGTTCATTGTGCCGTTACATCCCATAGCCAAGACGATTATCGAGCAACAAAGACAGCTACAAGCGGTGAAAGAAGAAGGCAATAATACGGATATGGATAATCGTTTTATCTTTCAACCTTGTTGTAGCAGAAATGTGTTAGCAGCAAAGTTAAGCATCGTAGGCAAAGCTTGTGGTATCAAGCAACGTCTGTCCTATCACATGGGAAGACATACTTTCGGCACGATGTGCCTAAGTGCAGGTATTCCCATAGAGAGCATCGCCAAGATGATGGGACACGCATCAATTGCAAGTACGCAGATTTATGCGCAGGTAACGGACTGCAAGATTTCGGAGGATATGGACAGACTCATCGCCAAACATCAGGAAAAGAACAAAGAAAACGATACAATGGAAACGGAAGCTATTACCATAGGGGCAATGATGATTGTCAACGCAAGCAGAAACAAAAGCATGGAGGAAACGGCATGAATACGGAAGATGGAATAAAGACCAAGGCTGCAATCCGTCTGGACACGGGGCGCAGCTACTTCGAGTGGGGAAATGGTATGCAGGTTATCCGCAGGGGTACAGGCGATGTAGCCATGACCGAGGGCGAGCTTGTAAGGTTCTTCGGAGTTACATGGAGAAAAGTCAATGGCAGACTTCGGACGATAACCGAAGAATCCGTCCTGCATCCAGAAGAAAGGGGCGCAGACGAAAGGAAAATAGTAACAAATAAGGAGGTAAGGGGCTACGCACCGCTTTACCCACTACCGACAATCATCGCCCTTTCCTTTCAACTTGACTGCGTAGAAGCCCACCTGTTCAGAAGGCATGTGTGCAGTGAGTTGATGCGTCCAAGGAACCCTGTGATTCCTATCATCATAATTGACAGGGGTGTCAATAGCTGAATATGTACCAATCCTTTTTCTTTCATTGTTTTCTTACTACATTACTACAATATGAGATAAACCGATGAAAGAAAAAGGATTACGTTGTTGTCAGTAGTTGCTTATGTGTGTTACTACGATATGACTACATACTACCAACCCATGAACGGAATGAATACGTTTTGTTTGCCGAGGAATGGAGTCACAGACGGAAATGGATCTTGCTATAAAACCTTAAACATCAAAATTAATCTCTAAATACAGACGATCAGAAATTTTGTCATACGAAATGCAACAACATTGTTTCATAGATGATTAGAATTCCGATATATTCTTGTAAAAAGTGAGGTCAAACTATGCAAGAATGAGTAAATACAGATTTTCTGATATATCACAAATTGAAATTTTATAAAATCGATTTTGAACCAAAAGTAAATTAAGAGATAGCCCTTTTTTGCTAACTTTGAAATAAAAGTTATCAAAAAAAACATCAAGCAAACGCTATCTTTTCAAGGTCTAAAGTGTGAAGTTTATACTATGTGATTTACGACAACGAACGCTTTTGTATTTTTTAACTGTTTATTTTTGTAATTTACAAAAATAATATAGAAATTTACCATTAAGAATTAAACAGTAACTATTAACTAAATTATAACAGTAACTATTAACTAAATTATAAATCTTATGTTCAAAAATAATTTTGATATTCTCAAGGTTTCCGAGAGATGCTATCAGTTGCATTGCGCTGGAAAAATGTTCAAAATCGAGTTCGATGAGAATGACAACAAACAGAGTATGTTCGACTACTTGTTAAATTCGTCAGAAGGTTATTCTAAAATAGTGATGCAATTTAAAAAGAAATATCCATTTAATGAAATCTTAGATTTCTTCTTTTTATTAAAACAAAACGGTTTTCTCTATTATAATGACGAGGACTCGCTTTCTGAGGGGAAATTATACGATAGTAAATTTAATTCCGATGAGGATTTCAAGCAAAAAAGGATTGGCGTGGTTATCACGAAGAATAATAAAATAGCTTATGATATTATTAATGCCTCAGAGTTGGTCAAATCGAAATTGTCAATTCTGAGATATGACAAGGATACAAAACGTAGCGAAATTGTTGATTTTGTGGCAAAAAATGATTTCGTAATAGTGGATAAGACAAGCTATAATCCTATTTTTATGAGAAGATATAACGACATAGCTATGAGTCAAAACAAGCCTTGGCTCTTGATATCATGTTTTAGAGCTGTGAGAGGTTATGTCGGCCCATTGTTTTGGGGCGAGAAAACTGGTTGCTACTCTTGTTTTGAGAAGAGGGTTAAGTCGAACTTCCTAAATTTCAAAGAGTTGTCTCTATATGAGGATTGGCTTGGGGAGTCTAAAAATAACAGTCACATCGGAAATATTAGCACTAGTGACTATACATTGATTTACAATATTGCCATCATTGAGTGTAAAAAGTTTCTTATGGATTATGGATTTCCTCATACTTACAAGCAGTTGTATGAGATTAATTTTGATGATTTAACATCAAAATGGCATCATTTCTATAAAGTTCCTTTCTGTCCACAGTGCAGCACGAAGATGGATAATGCTTGTGCACCTTGGCTTGATCCTATAACGTTAGAAATATTGTAAGATGATGAAAATTGATAATTCTCATATTCAAGTGGAGAGGGCTCTGAATCTAGTATCAGAGGCTGTAGGTATCCTGAGTCACATAGGTAATGTTGCTGTATTCAATTCTGATCCCAAAATCAAGGCTGTGTCGGCTTATAATTGCGAAACACAGTTGCTGAATGGTGAATTCTATGCAGGCAAGAGTGGCGGTTGCGGATTTGATTTGAAAAAGGCGCTTCTTTCTGCTATCGGTGAAGGCGTGGAGCGGTATTGTCCTACTTTCTACAATCTAAGTAGTATGGTGGAGACGTCGTATGCGGATTTGATAGCACGTGGATATGAAGCAATTAAACCATCTGCTTTTTCGCTGTTTCATGAAAGTCAGTATCAGAGGGATACATTCCCTTTCAAGCGTTTCACGAATGATACAATCCTTTATTGGGACAGCGTTTATGATGTATTTGGACAGAAAACCGTACTTTGCCCATCAACATTTATATACATGCCATTCTCAAAGGGTAAAGTGCAGATTTCCGAGCAGATTTCAACTGGTTTTGCAGCACATACGAATTATTACGATGCTTTTCTGAATGGCATATACGAAGTGATTGAAAGAGATGCATTTATGATTAGCTGGATGGGGCAATTGGGAATACCTAAAATCAAGATAGATGGGAAGCTGAAAGAGTTTGTTGAAAGTATTGTGCCATCGCATATGAATGTACACCTGTTTGATATGACAACAGATATTAAAGTGCCATCTGTAGTAGGTATTCTAGAAGGAGTACATGATTATGGACAATTTGTAGCTTTCTCAGCTGCAACCAGAATGACTTACACTGCCGCCATTAACAAAACAGTGTTAGAATTATGTCAGTCCATACCCTATTATCGTTATTTGTTAGAGGATAATAAGAAAAAAATGGATAATTTGTCGGAACTTAAATCGTTTGAGGATCATAGTATTTACTATACCAGACATCCTGAGAAACAAGGCATTTTCAAGAAATGGCTTGAAAGACCACAGACAAAGGATATTGCATATGACGAAGAGCCGGAACTAGATGCTAAAAGCAAAATAAAAGCTATACTCAGAATCTTTAGAGAGAATAATATAGATGTTTACTGTAAGGATATTACGACAGAGGATGTAGCTGAAGAGAACTTTAAGGTGGTACGTGTGATATGCCCTCAGCTGATACCTCTTAATGGTGCTTATGGAGGTTATTATTTGGGCGGAAAAAGGCTATATGAAGTACCAGAAAAAATGGGGTTCAAGAAACTTAAATTTGAAGATTTAACGACCATGCCCCATCCTTTCCCTTAAGGACTGAATGATAAGGATTTTTTTAATCACATAATGAAAAAAAAATGGATAAGGAAACTTTAACAAATAGAGAATTTGATGTTATCCGCAAGAAAGATTCGTCAATTTATAATACCATCAAATATGAGTCTTCGTTATGCATGCAATATATGCTTGCTTCGAAGTATGACTTGCTTGATGTACAAAAGCTATCAAGACTAACATTTGGCTTCTATCACCCATTTGTATTGCAACGTGCTGCTCAGCCCTTCAAGAGATATGAAGGACACGAAAAGTATAGTTTAAACAATTACGAAGATAGTTCTATGAATGTGAACATCTTCGACGTGTTGAAGTCTAGAAAGAGTACAAAGAAGTATGAGCCGTATAATATCTCATTAAAAGAATTGTATTATCTGCTGAGATATTCGTATGGTATAAATCGTAAGGAGTCTATTAATAATGGTGTGACATGGAAGTTCAGGCCAGTTCCTTCGGGTGGTGGTTTGTTTGCCTCGGAACTATATGTTGTTACCATTAATTCGCAGATTCCTAAAGGTTTGTATCATTATAGTCCAGACGACAACTCACTTGAGGTTGTAAAATATGGAGACTTCCTTAGTGTGATGCAGGCACATTCTGGAGCCGACCCTTATATTAATTCAGAGAATGTGAGCTGCATTATCTTCACCACAACTTTTATTGATCGCATGTACATAAAATATGGTGAACGTGCTTATAGGTTTATTTTACTTGAAGTGGGCTTCTTGGGACAAACCATCAGCTTGCTAGCAGAGGCTTTGAATCTCGGAAGCTGTATGTTAGGTGGCTATCATGATAGTAATATTGAAGATTTCCTCGGGATAGATGGTCAACTGGAATCTATTCAGAATTCAATTGTTATAGGTAAACGCAAAGATGGATAAAAAAGAATTTATAATAAAAGGGCTTTCTTATCGCCTACATTCTACGAATCTTTTGGACGACATGTCGTTCTCGGTACAAGAGGATGAGAAATTAGCTATACTGGGTATTAATGGATCTGGTAAAAGTCTTTTACTGGATGGCATACTAGGTAACATCGAATGTACTTGTGAGGCTAACAGCTTTCTCGACGATAGGCAGAAATATGGTCCATATGGAGTACTATATGATACTTTCTCCTCTTTTCCGCTCTTGAAAGTACGTGAGATAGTGTCTTTATTGTCGATTATATTCAACCATCGTGTTGACCAATCGCTATTGAAAAAGTTTGGTGTAACTGACTTGTTGGACAAACAGTTCAAGGTGCTTTCAAAGGGTGAAAACAAGAAGCTAGGCATTTATGCAGCACTCTTTTTTGAACCCAAGATTGTTTTTATGGACGAACCGTTGGATGGGTTGGATCCAAACTCAAGAAATAGATTTTGGGAAACTATATCAGGTATATCATGCACAATGATATTTACGACGCATGTTTGGGAAGAGGTTCGTTTGTACGCAAACAAAATCATGTTTGTTAAGGATGGTAAGACGCTAAATCAACCTGCATCTTCGGATGAGTTGCTAACCAAATATTGTCCTTATAAGGGTAAGATAGTTATCTCTAGAGAAAATGGTCAGTTCTCCTGTCTGACTTCGCCAGATATTGGCAAAGAGAAGCAGAGCTACGAATATGCATATTACTATAAGAGCCAAGAGGAGAAAGAAGAGTTGCTTAGAAAGTTTAATAATAACCGGATAACCAATTTATCGATACTGCCCATCACTTTAAGGGATGTTTATAATTATATTATAAAACAATAGCTTGATGAAAAAGTTTTTTGCATTATTTTATTATCAGTTCTTGCTGTCTTGCAGAGTGCCTGAATCAATATTCTTCACAATATTGCTGTCGCCAATACTCTTTATTATTTTCGGCTTCGCATTTCATATTGATACAGAGTATGCTGAATTTTTTTTACCAGGTATTATTGGTAGCATGGTGTGTAGTGATGCCCTTTATGCCGTAGGTCCTGTGATAAAGAAATATTATTCGCTCAATATTGTAAAATATTTCTATAATTACCCTGTAAAATTGCCCTATTTGTTCATGGGCTTTATAGCAGCAAGAATCATATTTATACTATTCTCGATGCTATTGTTAATAGCTGTTTCCTACTTTATATTTGGCTTCAGCCCGAACATTGGCACGTTATGCAGATATATTCTCGGTATATTCCTGATTTTTACCATCTACTCATTTGTCGGTTTGTCTATTTCGCTTTGGGGATTGCACGACAATAAGGATCAGGGGGTCATCGGACTATATTATATGCTGACCATTTTTCTGTCAGATTGTTTCTTTGTACTAACGAAAGCAAATGTTGTTTTCGATATCATCGGCTATTTCTTCCCGTTAAGATGTGTGCTTGACTTTATACGTGGTAGTAATATTAGCCTATGGTATTGCATAGCCTGGGTTATTGCGTTATTCGTAGGTTTTGCCTATATCATAAAAAGGATAAGTTTTAAACGTTGAATTATGAAAAAAAATATTTTATCATTATTGTTACTTGGGATTTTCAGCTGTACCGTGAGTGCCAAAAAGGATGTAGTTTTGAATAAAATTCAAAATAAAATTGACACTTGCTTTGTCCTTTCTTTTAAGAACCCCAAGGCTTACGACGACTTAGAAAAGGACTTGACGGCTGGATATAAGACAGCAAAATCGGAAAATATGAAGTCGTATTATTTATATTGGCTTTCATATATGACCTATTACAAGGCGGTATCTGCTTTTAAGGAGGCTGATTTGGAAAAATCCCAGAAATTTGCGGAGCAGGCAATGGGATATCTGGAAAAGATGAAGAAAAAGGATTCTGAATACTATAGCCTGATGGCTTATGAACAAGTTTTCTACTTTCAGTTTATCAAGCGTCAGGATATGTTTATTTTCATGGAGAAATTAAATAAGAATCTGAAACTATCGATGGATATGGGAGCTACGAACCCTAGGGCCTATTTTGTGAATGGCTACTACGACTATTATACTCCGAAAGAATATGGTGGGAAGAAGAAAACAGAAAAACTGCTTCTCAAGGCAATCAAGATGAAGAATTCTGATGCCCCCTTCTCGCCTACATGGGGCATAGTAGATTCATATTCAATACTTATTCAGTATTATATTGAAAATGGTAATAAAGCAAAAGCGAAAGCCATGTACCAACAAGCTATTAAACGATTCCCGACTTCAAGAGACATTTTAAGGCTAAAAAATAAATTATGATTATTTGATGAATAATCCTCTTTACATATCGCTATTGACTCTGCTAATAATAGCTCATGGGCAGTCCTTTTCGTCGGATGTCCATGGTACTATTATTAGCAACAAAGAACCGCTGGCTGGTGTGCTTGTGTATGTTGTAAACAACAAAGACAACTTTTATGTAAGTGATAGTCTGGGTACATATACCATTAGAGATGTAGAGGATAATGATTCTATCGTTTTTTCATTTCTCGGTTTTAAGGAACTAATAATACCTGTTCTGGATTTGAAACAAAACGGAAAGGTTATAATGACCGAGGATACTAAAAGTCTAGACGAAGTGTTCATTTTTAGGAATAAGGAGTTTAGTAGTGATTTCCCTATGAAATCATATAGTCAACTAGAGATTTACGCGTCACCAACGTCACAAGCTGATCCCTTAAATGCTATACTGTCTACAGCAGTATCAACCAATATTAACGAAAGTGCAAAACCCTCACTCAGGGGAAGTTCAATGGGATTTACAATGGTATATCTAAACGAAGTGCCTATTTTTTATCCGACCAAGGGTAATTTAGTTAACAATTCGATTGCTAGCACGTCGTCAATGAATACGTCTTTCATTGGGACGGAATCCATCTATGCGTCAAACTCACCCATCGAATTCGAGAATTCGGCTTCGGGGAGTGTCGATATGCAACTTAACAAAGAGATAAGCGATAAAAAAACATTGTTTTTGTCAACAGTAGGTACGAATGCTTCGATTTCCAAGAACTTTAAAAGCAGTTTTCTGGAAACTTATCTATCATACACAGATTTGTATCCATTTGTAAAAATGAATAATATCAAAGATATCAATCATTATAGAAGTTACGATACAGGCATTCATTTTAATAGGACGCTCAAAAATTCAAAATATTCATTATATGCTTCGTATATGTGTGAGAATGGTGACTACCCCATGCTCTTTTATAAGAATAATTCTAGTTATCTCAATATGACATCTTTTGTGAATAGTATCGCTAATTATGAATATTATCATGAAGGGATTAAGCTGAAAGCAGACTTCTCGTTTTCGCATCTGAAATCGAAAGTGAAGCACAATAATGTTAACATGGATGAACTTTGCAACTATCTATATGGAGCCATTTCATATTCTCAACTTGTCAATGAGAATATCCAGTATAGATTCGGATTGAACAGTATCTTTTCAACTTTCAAGACGACTTCGGACTATGCCAATAGCTGGAATAGCGCTGATAAAGGCACTATGAGCCAAATAACTCCATATACCTCAATTAAGTTACTTTTAATGAATTACAGTGCTTTGCTTGGAGTAAAATGTTGCTTTGCTAGAAACTGCAAACCTGTATTTAATACGAATCTTAGTCTTAAATATACAAATTCCAACCATAAGGTTCTCCTATCAGCAGCAAGTCTTAATATGTATAATTATTATGAGAGTACTTTTCTGCGATTTTCCAAGATGTCGTGTAGACAATTGTGCTTAGAATATGATTATAACAAGTCTTGGCTGAAAGGACATTGTGCTATATATCTAAAAGACGAAAAGGGAATCAAAAGGATGGCGCCTATGATAGGTAGTTATAAGAAATATATATATGGAATTGAAACCTCGTTTGATATCCAGCTAACAAGGAATCTTTCTTGGACAATCTCTAATTTCTACCTGAATACGAATTATTCTTTTCGTGGGAAGACTTTTAAGGGAGAGGATTATCTGAAGTATTTCATAAAAACTGTTTTAAATTACGAAAATCTTAAATTATGGAATATGTCATTATCACTTTGGAATAGACCAGGCACTTATTATACTCCTGTAGATAAAGCTATTTATAATGCTGAATACGATTATTATACACCAATTTATGCAGATGATATAAATTCTGCTCAATTCAATAAATATCTGAATGTCTGCATGAATATTTCGAAAGCAGTAGACTTCAGTTTTGGTAAAACAATGTTTTTCCTAAATATTACTAATCTATTTAATTGTAATAATAACAGCGCAATCTATTATAATACCGATTACTCAAAAAGCTATAAAATGAATTATATGAGCAGGTCGATATTTCTTGGGGTTATTGTACATTTCAAATAGAGATGTCTTAGCCCTTATTTTATTAATTTTTAATTTATTATTCTTATGCTAATTACAAATTTAGATGCACAAACAGTGGTAGCTCAAGCAGAGTCATCAGTATGTACAAGCACGTCTACATCGTGTAAATGTACCAGTAGTTCAACAAGTTGTTGTTAATTACAGTCCTAGTAATGGAGGGTGTGTCAGAATCGACATACTCTCTAATCGTATCACTTTATCTACAGGTATAAGAACTGTGCATATTTTTCGCTTTAGGCAGCTTTTTTATACTGGGCTGTAAGTCTCAGGAGTATCTTCTCCCCTCCCCCCAAAAAAATCCTCTAACTCTGTTTTCGTTTGCTTAAAATTGATATAGTTGTAGCAAAGAAATATAATTTCAAATCAGAAAAAGTCATATTTTAGTATAGAATTTTCGTAAGAAAAAATTGCCTAAAAACATTCTAAGGTAAAGTTTCCTATTGTATTTCACATCAAAACACTTGTTGCTCTGTTCATGCATTATCTTTGTAAACAGAATAACAAGCGTTTTTGATTTATCGAATACTCGCTTTTTCGCGGGTGGGTAATGAACTCATTCTAAGGTCTATTTTAGATATTCATAGGAACTACAGAGATTATAATGTAAGTTATTCTTTTGTTGCATAAAATACTATTTCGGATTGAATAACATGTATAAAAATATTAATAAAAAACATATAAGCAGTTGTTCGCAAAGCAAGAACTGCTTTCATTCTCAACTAGACTATACCCTGTATTTCTCTTCCAGCAGCCTTTCCAAGTCCGAAGCCTTGTAGAGAATCTTCCCTGCGAATTGCGTGTAGGGAATGATTTTCCTGTCCCGATAGTCCTGCAAAGTGCGAGGGCTGATATACAGCCGCTCACACACCTCCTTACCTGTGAGAAAATGCTCGCCACCAAACAGTGGTTTGTGCGTTTCTCCCACTTCCTTTATTCTCCTGCCCACGTCATGCAGCGCAGTAATCACCATCTGCATCTCGTCTGAGCCAAAATTCAAATTTTTTGCCGTTTCCATAACTTGATTATTTTTTAGGTTTGTCAGTTTTTGTAAGGAGCAACCTTTCCACATCCTCACGTTTATAATAACACTTGTGCCCGATCTGTGAGAAGGGCAGCACGCCTGTATCACGATAATGCTGCAAAGTGCGCTTGCTGATGTTAAGCAACCTGCACACATCACCATTGTGCAGCCAATCTGTGTGCTTACACTTCTCTCCAAATGCCTTGTGGCAGCAGTCGGCAAGACTTAATATCTCATCCCTTAGTTTCTGCCAGTTCTGGTCTGTAATTATCAAATATCCCATACTTCTATTGTTTTGTTTGTTGTTACTTTTTGCTTGTGTTGCAGCCTTTTGCGCTCCAACTTGGTGCAAAAGTAGAGATAGTTTCCTTATGCTCAAAGCACTAAGGAACAGCAGGGAAAACAAAGGAAACACGATGAAAATTTCTTCCTCGTTTCCTGTCGTTATCAACACTGAAACACCCACTTTCCTTCTTTCACTGCCAATAGAATATAAAGATACAATCAACCATTTGGCATAAGCCTTCTATCTTGTTCTAAGATTTCTGAGAACATAGAGATAAGCTCTTAATTTTTGCTTACATCTTTTTGTGGATTGCTTTTTGTTTAAATAGGTAGTTATTTTCGCCTTATCCGTTCTTTGTTATTCCTTTATTTATAGCCTACTACCCAAATGTGCAGAATACCGCATTTGAATGTGGTTTGTTACAAAGTCAATCAATTATTGGTATTTGTATCATTTCCTTTTATCCTTTTATTTCTCCATTTAATCCACTAAAAACTAAGATGTTTGATGATTTCCCACAAGGAATTTTATAGCAGGTTTAAGCAACATTATGCAAGCACACCGAGGATGCTTGGCTATCAGAATTATCCTCCTTAACTTCACTTTCAGAAATCATTTTTGGACGATTATGAAGAAATGCGCAGACAATAGCAATATACGCACAGAAGATAAGCCGAAGCATAGTAGGCAAACTTCCAAAAACAAGGAGATAGAAAGCTACCTCTCCACCCATTATGACTTCAGGTTCAACACTGTACTTGGCAGAACAGAGTTTTCTCCCAAGTGTGCCAATGTGTTTAGCAAGGTCAGCCGTTATGACATCAATACCTTTCGCAGGGAACTTGATAGCGAGGACGGTATTATTACTTCCGCTGATAATCTCTATTCCATCATTGAAAGCAGCTTTTCGCCACGCATCAATCCCATACAGGACTACTTCAAGGCTTTGCCAACGGTTGATGCTTCAGAAGTGCTGTACAAGATAGAGATAAACCAATGCGTCATCGCCAATCTTGCATCGTGCGTTATCGTCCGTAACTCAGAGAAGTGGCTGCCGTACCTTACCAAATGGCTTGTTGCAGTGGTTGCCAACGCCATGGACGACCGTGAATGCCGTAACCATACCTGCCTCGTGCTGACAGGAGAACAAGGCAAGTTCAAGACCACCTTTCTCGATTTGCTTTGTCCGCCTGTGCTTAAAGGCTACAGCTACACTGGAAAAATATATCCGCAGGAGAAAGACACGCTTACCTATATCGGTCAGAACCTTATCGTAAACATCGACGACCAGCTCAAAGCCCTCAATAAGCGTGACGAGAACGAACTGAAGAACCTCATCACCTGCCCGATGGTCAAATACCGTATGCCTTACGACAAGTATGTGGAGGAACACCCACACTTGGCAAGTTTTGTAGCCTCAGTGAACGGCAATGACTTCTTGACTGACCCCACAGGAAGCAGACGATTCCTTCCGTTTGAGGTGCTATCCATTGATATTGAACGAGCTAAAGCTATCTCTATGGATGCCGTCTATACCGAAGCCAAAGCCTTGTTAAACGCAGGCTTTCGATATTGGTTTAACGATGAAGAAATCACGGAACTCTACAAGGAGAGTGAGGACTTCCAAGTACAGACCGCAGAAATGGAACTACTATTACGCTGTTTTGAAAAGCCAACAGAGGACAATCCTCATTGTGCTTACATGACCACTACCGAAATACTCGCTTATTTAGGTGTTTATACGCATCAACCTTTGACACTCAAACGTATGGGCGAAGCACTCAAAAGAGCTGGCTTTGAAAAGGTAAGCAAGAGGCGTGAGGGTTGTAATCCTGTCTATGTGTATAAGATTAGGAAAATCCACCCCTGCCCACTGGTAAATAGCTGTAGTAGTTTGATGTAGTAGAGTGTGTAGTATAGTTGCTTACTACAACTCATACCTGAATATCAATCACTTACAATCAAAATATATGTAGTAAGAAGAAAGTGAAAAAAGTTTTTAGGGGAAAAACTTTAGGAAGCAAAAAAGCATCAATGAAGTTTGCCCTATCATTATAATCAAAATATAATCCGATATAAAAATCAGAATGGAAAAATGTTCAACCAATAATTATAATGACAATGAAAGAAGAAGATTTATCACGCATCAAGCGATACTCTATTGTGGAGTACCTTGAAAGGAAAGGTATCAAATCTGTGCGTAGGACACCAGCTTATGCCCTCTACCGTTCACCGTTTCGTGAAGACACACATCCAAGTTTCAAGGTGGACACAGAAAAGAACCTTTGGATAGACTATGCCGAAGGCAGGGGCGGAAGTATTATCGACCTTTGTATGCGGTTAGAGGGCTGCACGCTGTCGGAAGCCATCCGCCTATTGGGGCGGAACGCTCCCGATTATACTGCTTGCAGTTCTCAAAAGGCAGACAGGGCAATGAAAAGAAGTAGCATACCTATGGCATCCGCAAGTGGAGTAAGGAGACTGATAGAAGTATCAGACAACTTACCTCCACACTTACTAAAGTATCTTCAGGAAGACCGCTGCATCAACATAGAAAAGGCGATGCCCTTTCTGCGTTGTATCAGCTATGAGGTAAGAGGGCTGCACTATCAAGCCATCGGTTTCGCCAACCAATCGGGCGGTTATGAACTTCGGGATAACGGCTCTTTCAAGGGAACGATTGCTCCGAAGGATATTACCCCCGTGTTCACGGATAAGATAACAGATAGAATGAAACCGGTCTGCGTGTTCGAAGGTTTTATGGACTTTCTATCCTTTCTTTCAATGAAAGAAGATATCATCAGCCATTGCCTTGTGATGAACTCCGTGAGTAATGTGGCAAGGAGCATTCGCTATCTCAATGACAGGCAAGTATCCTCCATTCGTACCTTCCTTGACAATGACGAAGCTGGACGGAGAACTACGGAGGATTTCATGGAGGCTGGTTTCAAGGTAGATGATATGTCCGTGCATTACAGGAACTTCAAAGACCTCAACGAATATCACATCCACAGGGTGCGTGAACAGCAGAAAAGCCTATCATTGACGATGTCACAAACACAAACCAATCCCATAAAGGTAAAACAAGTTAAACATAAAATGAGATAGAGAAATGGAAAAGAATATGAACACTACAGAAGCGGACAAGAGCCTCGAATGGTATCTGAACGGAGGAGATGACGAAGACGGCAGTGTGCCGACAACGCAAAATGAAGTCGCATTAAAGGGGAGTACCGCTCCCATGAAAGAGCCGATAGAGGATGCACGGCAGCAGGAAAAACGTACGGCAAAAATCCAATCGGAGTGTTCCACGGAGCAATCAGAGCAATCCAGGATGGCACGGCATATCGGGCAATCGCAGAATGCCAAGCGACCGCAGAATGACGAGCGTCCGCAGCACTCCGAGAGCGTTCCTGTTCAGAAACGCATCAGTGCCAAAATGAGAAAGGAAACGCTTGAAGCCTACAAGCAAGCCTATCTTTTACCTGCCAAACTCAGTAATAGGAAGGCTGTCTATCTGAGCAAAGAGACACAGGAACGTGCCGACTTCATTGTGCGAAGATTGGGCGACAGGGGCAGCAACCTTTCAAGTTTCGTGGAGAACCTCGTGCGCAGTCATTTGGAGGAATACCACGAGGATATAGAGAAGTGGAGAAAGCTATAAGCACGAAAAAAGGAGCGAGGGCTTTTCTTGGAAAGGTCGTCCCTTTTCTCTAAACCCCTCGGCCCTTTTCCAAAAGAAGCGAAGACTATGTTGTTGTCTAAAAGAAAGAAAGGAGGGAATGCCACGAACGCAGTTAGACACGGAATGCCGTGCATTCACTTTCGGCGGGGGAAACGCCCCAAGGCGTTATCGGCATCTCAGCTGATATTGCAAGACGTCAGTTTGTACCCACAAACTGCTTTTGCTCCCCTCGTTCGATTGTCGGGGAGATTAGACCGTAATCACTCCGTTCTCATCGGTCATCATTCAGAAATTAAGCAGCAACGAATCATCCATAATGATTAACTTTCAGAGAAACTTATATGAAGAAATACAGAAGAAAAGCTACCCAATGGCAGCAGAAGGACAATGAAGAAAAACAGATGAACAAGACGGAGTTCATCAAGGTTAGGTGTACTTTGGAGGAGAAGCAGCGCATCAAGGCAAAGGCAGAAAGCACAGGGCGGAAGTTCTCCGAGTACTGCCGTGAGATTCTTTTGAATGGTGAAGTGGTAGCCGTTCCCAAGATGACCGACAATGAAAAGGAAGCCATTGCCGTACTCCACCGAACGGGAATGTACTACGCACAGGTTTCCAACCTCATCAGGATAAAGGACGAGTCATGGATGCCGATAACCAAGAACCTTTCCATATGTGCCAAAGAAGCATTTAAGCGTTTTTTCGACCCTCACTTCCGCATTGGTGACGATATATATAAGGTCTTAAATCTGCCGAGGTATGATAGGAAAGTGTAAGGCGATAGCGCACGGAAGCACTGCATTGGACTATATCTTCAGAGAGGACAAGCTGGGTAATCGGCTTGCCTTCCATAACCTTTGTAGCAGAGAATCAAAGGCTATTTACGAGGAAATGAAGTTGGTCAGCGATTACAATACCAGATGCAGAAACAAATTCCTGCGCATCGAAATCGGTATTGCACCACAGGACGAGAAGAAACTATCAGTTTCTGAACTTGCCCAAATAGCCCATCTGTTTGCCAAAAAAATGGGACTTGACAACCATCAGTGGGTGGCAGTAACGCACAAGGATACAGACAACAGGCATATCCACATTATCGCCAACCGCATCAGCCTATACGGAGAAGTTTATGACACTACCTTTGTAAGCAACAAGGCTGCAAGGATTACAGAGGAAATCAGCAGGGAGAAACGCTTAACCATTGCAAAGGAAGTCAAGACTGAAAGGAAGCATAAGAAAGCGAAAGCCAATCCAACAAGGGAACAGACCAAGCAGCAGGTTCAGAAGATTTGCTATGCCCTACTTGAAAAATACAAAGGCACAGGTATCACGGGACACTCCATATTCCTCTACGAGCTGAACAGGCATGGAATAACCATAGAGCGCATGAAGAACAAGCAGGGCAAGGTCTATGGCTTGAAATTCTCATACACAGGACAATCTTTCAAGGCATCGGAAATCGGCAGGGAGTTCGGCTACCACTCCTTGCAAAGAAACTTTGAACCAACAAACAAAGAAGAATTAAAGAAACCACACCACACAATACAAGAACCGACAGAAAAGAACGAACAGCCTGATACAGGCTATCAACTCGTACCCAAAAGCCGTTCCTCTATCTCACGAGACAATGACACACCACAAGTGCAGAATTCTATTAGTACAGTGGCAGACACCATTGTTAGTGCAGCCGATGAAGTTGTGGAAGGGTTAGGCGATTTGATTACACCATCCGCACAGGGCGATGATTATGCCGAAGCAGCATGGCAGCGCAAGCTCAGATACCAAGCGAACAGAAAGAAACGAGGGAGAAAACTATAAGCCATACGAGTTTACAAAAAAACGCAAAACAAAGAATTTCTTAGCATAAACGCTTGTTATTCGGTAACAAAGTATTATCTTTGCAGACAGAATAACAAGCGTTCTTTGTTAGGCAGAAAACAGCAAAGCCAAGTAGCTCGCTCGTTTCCAAATCGTTACCTATTCAGTTATACCAACAAGGTAACTTCTTTATTTTCAATAAGTTGTATTTTAGATATTATCTT
>NZ_HG417108.1:0-2911 GCF_000455445.1 Hoylesella timonensis 4401737 = DSM 22865 = JCM 15640
GACCCCGATACGAGCAAGACCGCAGCCTCTTGGTTCGGTGCGTGTATCTTCCTCATCGTGGCTGCCACCATCCTACGTTCTTTCTTCTTGTAACAATGGCTGAGTGGGAAATCAACAAAGGTGTAGGTCGGACGGTAGAGTTCAAGGGTTTGAAGGCACAGTATCTTTTCCTCTTTGCGGGAGGGCTGCTGGCTGTCTTCTTTCTCGTGGTCATTCTCTATCTCTGTGGAGTGAGCCAGATAGCCTGTCTGGTCATAGGCATAGTGGGTGCCACCCTTGTGGTGTGGCAAACGTTTGCCATGAACCGAAAGTATGGGCAATACGGACTCATGAAAAAGGGAGCCGTGAGAATGCACCCACGCTACCTTTTGAACCGCCGGACGGTCTATCACCTTATCCGTAACCTTCAACCCAAAAGAAAGAAGCAATGAGAAACAACAGTAAGATAACTACCTTGGAGTCGAAGTTCCCGCTGCTCTCCGTTGAGCAGGGGTGTATGGTGAGCAAGGACGCAGATATTACGGTCGCCTTCCGTTTGGAACTACCCGAACTCTTTACCGTCACCTCTGCCGAATACGAGGCAATGCACTCTGCCTGGCATAAGGCAATCAAGGTACTACCCAATTACAGCATCGTACACAAGCAGGACTGGTTCATCAAGGAGGACTATCAAGGAAAGCTCTCCGATGGCGGACTGAGTTTCCTTGCCCGTTCCTCTGAACGGCATTTTAACGAGCGTCCGTATCTATACCACTCGGTCTATCTCTTCCTAACCAAGACGAACAAGCATCGTATGGCACAGCAGAGCAATTTTTCTTCGCTTTGTCGTGGACATCTGCTGCCCAAGGAAATTACCAACAAAGATGAGGTGATGAAGTTCATGGAAGCCGTAGACCAGTTCGAGCGTATCATCAACGATACCGAGCAGATAAGGATTGTCCGCATGACTGAAGATGAGTTAGTTGGCACAAATGAAAAGGGCGGCCTGCTTGACAGGTATTTCTCTCTTTCAGAAGAGGGACATGCCTCTTTGGAGGACATCCGTCTGGGCGCAGACCTTGTGCGTGTGGGCGACAATATGCTTTGTCTACACACACTCTCCGACACGGATGACCTGCCGACAACGGTCAGCACGGACAGCCGATATGAACGGCTATCTACCGACAGAAGTGACTGTCGTCTTTCCTTAGCCTCTCCCGTAGGTTTGATGCTACCCTGTAACCATATCTATAACCAGTACCTCTTCATAGAGGACAGCGATGTCAACTTGGAACGCTTCGAGAAGCAGGCAAGGAATATGCACTCGCTGGCACGCTACAGCCGTAGCAACCAAATCAACGAGGAGTGGATACAGGAGTATCTCAATATTGCCCACTCACAGGGACTGACCTCTATCCGTGCCCACTTCAATGTGCTGGCATGGAGTAGTGATAAGGAAGAACTTCGCCAGATCAAGAATGACGTGGGCTCGGCACTTGCTCTTATGGAATGCCACCCACGTCACAACACCATTGATGCGGCAACGCTCTACTGGGCGGGTATACCCGGCAATGCGGCAGACTTTCCTGCAGAAGAGTCATTCTATACTTTTATCGAGCCTGCCCTTTGTTTCTTCACGGCAGAGACGAACTATAAGGACTCGCTCTCTCCCTTTGGTATCAAGATGGCTGACCGACTTTCGGGTAAGCCCATCCACCTCGACATCTCCGACCTGCCAATGAAGCGCGGCGTGATTACCAACCGTAACAAGTTCATCTTGGGTCCTTCGGGTAGTGGTAAGTCTTTTTTTACCAACCACATGGTACGCCAGTATTACGAGCAGGGAGCGCACGTCCTCTTAGTTGATACGGGAAACTCCTATCAAGGCTTGTGTGAACTTATCCACCGCAAGACCAAGGGTGAGGACGGCGTGTATTTCACCTATACCAATGAAAATCCGATATCCTTCAACCCTTTTTATACGGATGATTACTTCTTCGATGTAGAGAAAAGGGAGAGTATCTGCACATTATTACTTACACTTTGGAAAAGTGCTGATGAACATATCACCAAGACCGAAGCAGGCGAACTCGGTTCTGCCGTCAATGCCTATATCGAACTTATCAGGACGGATCATACCATCGTTCCCTGCTTCAATACCTTCTATGAGTATCTGCGGGACGTGTACCGCAAGGATATGGAAAAGCGTGACATCAAGGTAACACTCTCGGACTTCAATATCAACAACCTCTTGACGACACTGAAGCAATACTATCGTGGCGGTCGTTATGATTTCCTGCTGAACTCGGACAAGAACATCGACTTGCTTAGTAAGCGTTTCATCGTCTTTGAAATCGACCAAGTGAAGGACAACAAAGACCTTTTCCCTGTGGTAACGATTATCATCATGGAAGCCTTCATCAATAAGATGCGCCGATTAAAGGGTATCCGCAAGATGATACTCATTGAGGAAGCGTGGAAAGCCATCGCTTCGGCAAACATGGCGGACTACATAAAATATTTGTATAAGACCGTCAGAAAGTATTTCGGGGAAGCCATTGTGGTAACGCAGGAGGTGGATGACATTATTCAGTCGCCCATTGTCAAGGAGAGTATCATCAACAACTCCGACTGCAAGATACTGCTCGACCAGCGCAAGTATATGACCAAGTTCGATGGTATACAGGCGATGCTCGGTCTTTCGGAAAAGGCAAAGAGCCAGATACTCTCCATCAATCAGAACAACGACCCCAACCGACTCTACAAGGAAGTGTGGATAGGCTTGGGCGGTATGCAGAGTGCCGTCTATGCCACGGAAGTGAGCATGGAGGAATACCTCACCTACACCACTGAGGAAACCGAGAAGGTAGAGGTCATGCAGCGTGCGGAACAGCTCGGTGGCGACATCGAGACCGCTATCCGCCAGCTTGCC
>NZ_HG417108.1:4769-7402 GCF_000455445.1 Hoylesella timonensis 4401737 = DSM 22865 = JCM 15640
ATAGAGAAAAGAAGCAATAAAAAGAAATAAGTAATAAACCATCAAAACTATAGCAACAATGAAAAAGTACATTTTCATGGCTCTCTTAGGATTGAGCCTTTCAGTTCCCAAAGCCCACGCACAGTGGACGGTCTATGATCCGGGTAACTTTGCCGGCAATATTGCCAATACGGTCAAAGAGATTGCCACCGCCTCGAAGACAGTAAAGAATACCCTTGACGGATTCAAGGAGGTGGAGAAACTCTACAACGACACCAAGAAGTATTACGATGCCTTGAAGAAAGTGAATAACCTTATTGGCGATGCCTATAAGGTCAAGGAGTGTATTCTCATGGTGGGTGACATCTCGGAGATTTATGTTACCTCATATAAGAAAATGCTCTCAGACAAGAACTTCCGCCCGACAGAACTCGCCGCAATGGCTTCGGGCTACACCAAGCTGCTCGAGCAGAGCGGTGAGAGCCTGAAAGAACTCAAGTCCATCGTCAAGAGTAATGTATTCTCCATGAACGACCACGAGCGCATGCAGCAGATAGACCGTATCTATACCACACTACGTGAGTACCGCTCCTTGGTGTCGTACTATACAAGGAAGAATATCTCCGTGAGTTATGTCCGTGCTCGTGAGAAGAACGACCTTGCCTCTGTTAAGGCGCTCTACGGCAATACGACAAGCAGATATTGGTAATCTGTGATTTATTCATAGATCTAAACAAATTCGCTTATGGATTTTGCCAGTTTACACGAGCTGCTCCGCTCAACCTATGACGAGATGATGCCGCTCTGTGCCCAGATGACAGGCATTGCCAAAGGCATTGCGGGCTTGGGTGCACTCTTTTATATTGCCCTTCGGGTGTGGGCTTCCATTGCCCGTGCCGAGGCAATCGATGTGTTTCCACTGCTGCGCCCCTTTGTCTTGGGCTTTTGCATCATGTTCTTCCCGACAGTCGTACTGGGTACGATGAATGCCGTCCTCTCGCCCGTAGTGCAGGGAACGGAGATGATGGTACACCAGCAGGAGGGGAACCTTGCCGAGCTTACTGCCAAGCGAGACAAGCTGCAGGAGGAAGCCTACCTCAGGAATCCCGAGACGGCTTATTTGGTTTCCAACGAAAAGTTCGACCAGAAGATAGAGGAAATGGGCATTATCGGACCTGAAGATGCCGTGACAATTGCGGGGATGTATGCCGAGCGTGCCGCCTATCAGACCAAGCAATGGGTCATGAAATTGGTACACGACTTTTTGGAATTGCTGTTCCACGCTTCGGGGCTTATCATTGACACGCTTCGCACCTTTATTCTGATTGTCCTCTCCATTCTCGGTCCGATAGTCTTCGGCATAGCCGTATGGGATGGTCTTGCAGGATCACTTACGGCATGGTTCTCACGCTATATATCGGTCTATCTGTGGCTGCCTGTGAGTTCGATTCTTACGGCACTGCTCACCAAGATACAAGTCCTCATGATGCAGAAGGACATCGAGGCGCTCAGCGACCCTAACTACCTGCCTGATTCAGGGACGTGGTACTATATCGTCTTCTTCCTTATTGGTATTGTGGGCTACTTCTGTGTACCCACTGTGGCAGGTTGGATTATCGAAGCCGGAGGCGGTATTGGTTCCTACGGTCGTAATGTTAACCAGACCGCACAACGTGGCGCACAAGGTGCATATACCGGAGGCAAGGCTGCCATGGCAGGCGCAGGCGCCGCTGTGGGAAATGTCGGTGGACGCATCAAGGGAGCACTGCTCAAAGGAAAATAGAAATCGAGCAACTATGCTTAATTAATCAACAGGTATAAAAGAGAAAAAATGGAATTCAAATCACTTAACAATATCGAGACCTCATTCAGGCAGATACGGCTGTATGCCTTTATCTTTGCCATCGTATGTGTGGTAGTAAGCGGTTATGCTGTCTATGCCTCGTACAGCTTCGCCAAGGAGCAGAGGGAGAAAATCTATGTGCTCGACCAAGGAAAGTCGCTCATGCTGGCTCTCAGTCAGGATGCAAGTAGAAACCGTCCCGTGGAGGCAAGAGAACACGTGCGTCGTTTCCATGAGCTCTTCTTCACCATTGCGCCCGACAAGGACGCCATTGAAAAGAATATGGAGCGTGCTTTTCTGCTGTGCGACAAGTCGGCTTTCAATTATTATAAGGACTTGGCGGAGAAAGGCTATTATAACCGTGCCATATCGGGTAATATCAATCAGCGCATAGAGGTGGACTCTATCCACTGCAACTTTAATACTTACCCTTATGTGGTAACGACCTATGCACGGGAGTTTATCGTCCGTCAGAGTAATATTACAGAGCGCAGTCTTGTTACGACCTGCACGCTGCAGAACTCTGTCCGTTCGGACAACAACCCGCAAGGCTTCCTGATGGAGAACTTCCTTGTGAAGGAGAACAGGGACATACAGACTTATAAACGATAAGGCTATGGCAAGGAAAAGAAACTTTTTACTCTCACGTCAATATCTGCGCTCTCACCTGTGGCTCCGCCATCGTTGTGAAAGGCTCACGATAAAGCAGAGAAAGGAAATCGTCTATGGGCTGAGTTTCATCTATCTGCTCTGCTCGCTTTGGATGATAGCACAGTTTTTCCTTCCTCCAAAGAAGGAAAAACTACCCATC
>NZ_HG417108.1:7428-8684 GCF_000455445.1 Hoylesella timonensis 4401737 = DSM 22865 = JCM 15640
CCTCAAAAAGGAATTGGCTTCCAAAGACAGCAGGGAGGACAATGAAGAGAAACGACAGCTTGCCCTGATGGAAAAGAGCTATCAGATGGCAGCAAAGTATCTGCCCAAGACATCATCTGTCCCTCCGTCATTGGAGAATGCTTTTGCGAATGATAAAGGAAACACATCCACAATCACCGATATTGGAACAGAAAAGGGGCAGATGCAAGCAAACGCTCCAGTTATGGAGGTCTTGGCGGAACGTAAACAGGTGGTGTCTTCGCTCGGTCAGCCGATGAGCGATGCAGATTTCATCAAGGAATACGGCACGAAAGCACGCAACATGGGCTTCCATTCGCTAACAAGTACGGCTGCACCCACGATGCGCAACACGCTCAAAGTGGTGGTGGACAGAACGACCACGCTCAAGGAGGGCGACAATGTGGTGCTTCGTCTGCTGGAGACTGCCAAGGTGCAGGGACTGCGCATTCCACGTCAAAGCCGACTCATAGCCATTGCTAAGATTGAGGGCAACCGTATGCACCTGCTCATTAAGAGTATTGAGGTTGGTGGGCATATCATAGCCGTCAAGCTCTCGGCATACGACACGGACGGACAGGAGGGTGTGTATATACCCGGTTCGGAGGACATCAATGCGCTTAAGGAAGTCGGGGCGAACATCGGTGGTTCAATGGGAACCTCCTTTACCTTCGCTTCCTCTGCCAAAGACCAAATTATCTCCGAGGCTGCCCGTGGGGTGATGCAGGGTGCAAGTCAGCTGCTTCAGAAAAAGCTGCGCACTATCAAGGTAACGCTCAAAGGGGGCTATCGCCTTTTCTTGGTTCAGTCCAAATAAAACAATCAAAAATGACAAGTAAAAAATAACATCAAATCAACAGCAACAATGAAGAAACTTATTTTATCAATGGCTTTGCTCGCAACGATGGGAGCGACAGGCACGGCACAAGACCTCAACAACGGCACACCGCTTATGCCTAATCGTCCTCTCTCTTCTGGCGAACTCTTTCAAGGCATGACCCGTGCCATTCCTAATGGGCGTGTCGTCCTTCCCTACGGCTTGGACGTTACCTTCGACAAGACTGTGCATCTTATTTTCCCTGCTCCCATTCGCTATGTGGACTTGGGCAGCAATAACTTGATTGCAGGCAAGGCGGAGGATGCGGAGAACGTGCTGCGCGTGAAGGCTGCCGTGAAGGATTTTGAGACGGAAACCAACATGAGCGTGATTTGCGAAGACGGCTCGTTCTATGCTTTCA
>NZ_HG417108.1:10100-12588 GCF_000455445.1 Hoylesella timonensis 4401737 = DSM 22865 = JCM 15640
GTGCGCCCATAATAGGGGCTTGATAATTATCACTTTGGCAAGTGATTAGGTTAGTATTCCAATTTATAAACCTATCCCATACCGACTTATCCGAATGGGAAACCAAACGGGGAGTGAAGCATGTCGGTAACGCGATAAGTCAGTTAATTGCTAAACTGCGACTGAATTGCTATGGGAAAAGACAGACACAAGGATGAAGCCTGATTGGTTGAACAATAGTCCTATGACTAATGTAGAGGTGGCAACGGAAAGCAGTTACATACGTTGCCTCGCAGTACCCACGCTTATTGAACGGAGTGATGGGCAAGGAATTTACTGCGACATATCCGTCAGAGAACGGAAAAGGATGTACGTTGCATCCGACAGTCTGTCAAGCCAAGTTATCAAGACCACTAAATGGGGATTGCCTACACGGAGATGCCGAAAGGCTATGAGCATAGGCTCTGAAAACTCCGCATGGCAACGGAGTTCCCGTAGTAGTCTGAGCGTGGGAAAGCCACGTACATGGCAAAGGGGAACAGCTCGGTAATTTTAATATTGTCAAACGATAACGTGTGAGACGTATGAGAAATCCAGAGACCATATTAAACAGTTTATCTGCACATAGCAAAGATGTGCATTACAAGTACGAAAGGTTGTACCGCATCCTATTCAATGAACAGATGTTTTATGTAGCCTACCAGCGCATTTATGCGAAACCGGGCAACATGACACCTGGTTCAGACGGCAAGACCATTGACGGAATGAGTGTTGATAGAATAGGACATCTGATAGCTGCGCTAAAGGATGAAAGTTACATGCCAACGCCTGCCCGAAGAGTCTATATACCTAAAAAGAATGGGAAGAAAAGACCATTGGGCATCCCATCAATTGAAGACAAGATGGTGCAAGAGGTCGTTAGACTTATTCTTGAAGCTGTCTATGAGGGGCATTTTGAGAACACCTCGCATGGATTCAGACCAAGAAGAAGCTGTCATACGGCTTTGCGTTCCATCCAAACTCTTTTCACTGGTGCGAATTGGTTCATCGAAGGTGACATCAAAGGATTCTTCGACAATATTGACCACCATATTCTGATTGAAACTCTTCGTGAGCGCATATCAGATGAAAGATTTCTTCGACTGATATGGAAATTCCTAAAGGCAGGCTATATCGAAGATTTTACATTTCACAAGACGTATTCGGGAACTCCTCAAGGAGGGATAATAAGTCCTATCTTGGCTAATATATACCTTGACAAGTTCGACAAATACATGCGTGAATATGCGGAATCTTTTGACAAGGGTAAGAAAAGGCGGGAAAACCCACTCCACGCAAGTTATAGTCGAAAGGCTGTAAGATTACGCAAGGCTATCCGAAACGCCACTAATGAAGACACGAAACGTAAATTGCTGACACAACTGAAAGAGATGGAAGCAAAGACACGGAGAGTGCCGGCATCTATGGCAATGGATAGTAACTACAAGAGACTTAAATATATCAGATATGCCGATGACTTTCTAATCGGTGTAATTGGTAGTAAAGCAGATTGCGCAAGAATGAAAGAGGACTTTACAAACTTCATGAGAGACAAGCTAAAACTTGAATTATCCGAAGAAAAGACCTTAATCACTAATGCACAGGATTCTGCAAAGTTTCTTGGGTATGAAATCTCTATCAGAAAATCCGAGGCCATGAAGCGAAATAAGCTGGGATGGTTGAAGAGACCGTTCAGCGGACGCATAATGCTGACTCTGCCTATTGCCACAGTCCAAAAGAAATTATTGGAACTGAAAGCAATGGAACTTAGGGTAATCAATGGAAAGGAAATTTGGTATGCCATGCCACGCAATTACCTGACCAAAGAAGACCCTGCTACAATCTGCGCACGCTATACAACTGAAATCAGAGGATTGTACCAATATTATAGGATTGCGGACAACATCTCTTATGCAGGAAGTAAATTCGGTTACATAATGCGATATAGTTTCTGCAAAACTTTGGCAAAGAAACTAAATTCATCAACTGCCAAGGTTATACGAAAGTACAGAAGAGACCATGACTTGGCGATACCCTACCAAGCAAAGAAAGGAGAAACCAAGTTCCGAATATTCTATAATGATGGCTTTGCGAGGCAAGAGCCGGACAAAGACGCAACCTGCGATAATCTACCTAACACATTTGTACTTCCTTTCCCTACTCTTGCGGAGAGACTTATGGAGCGCAAATGTGAATTGTGTGGAGCAACCAATGTCAAGACCATAATGTATCAAGTCCGTAAACTCAGAGGTATAAATACCGATACTGAATGGCACCGACTGATGATTAAGAAATGGCGTAAGACATTGGCTGTATGCAAACATTGTAATGCAAAAATTCATGCCCATGACAAATAAACTGATATTACCAGTGGAGAGCCGTATGCAGGGAGACTTGCACGTACGGTTCGGGGGCAGGCCATGGGAAACCTACCACCGAAAGGTGGCAAGGCACCCATTGCCGAGCCTAC
>NZ_HG417109.1:0-3795 GCF_000455445.1 Hoylesella timonensis 4401737 = DSM 22865 = JCM 15640
AATGCTCTTGGAAACACGCATTTGAGGTGTTATCTTCATGCATTAGCACCGCTAAAGCATGCAAATAGTTAGCTTATCTCAATGCTTTAGTCGCCAAAAAAGAGTAAAATTAAAGCTGAGAGGAAATGAAATAAGCGTAACATCTTCAAATGTTTTCTTGCGTCAACTCCTTTATCGCTCTGAGGATAGTATCAGAGCTACAAGTGCGAAGTGTCGGATGAAGCGAGAGGTGGTTCATCAAATGAGTAGTGACATCCTGGGATACATGAACCGCCACAGAAGTAGATACTCGTGAAAGAACGGATGATTTCGCTGTACTGATAACCGAACGATCTACACCTTAGACCGAGGGTTGAGTCGATTACAGATGATAATGTGGAGTCAAATTGCTCCATGATTGAAAATAATCCCCCAAAAGGAGTGAGTCTCTCAGATTTAATTTGTATCTTCGCCATGTCTATCGTCGGATTCATATGCACATGGTCAAACTAATACTAGTAAGGTATTTGATGAAATATTAAAAGCATTAGACGTATGGTCATCTAAGCCCAATCTATCAATTATTAAAGGAAATTATTGATATATGAATAATTTTAAACGATTAATCCGACTTATCTGTTTTGGTTTGATGCTAGATGGAATTGTTCGTCTCTTCTTGTTTAGTCAATCACAACGATTAATAGAAATGAAAGATCTTAATTATTTGATTATGGTCATCGTTCCTTCATTTATTTATGTATTTTTGTTTGTTTTTTCAAAAAAAATGAGAAAAGATTTGTCTTTCATGAATCTCGTTTTGGGGTTTGTTTTCTTGTTATCCTTAATTTTAAAATATTTGGTATAATGAACAAAGATAATTTGTATTTACCTTTCTTTTTCAGCATATTTTATTTCATAGGTTGGATAGCTATACATATAGGAATTGTGTCAACTCCTCGTGAAAGTTTAATTTACCATTATCCTGCGGTTCTGTGGAGAGATTTTATAGTAATTATCGTATTGACTATATTTTATTATATATTTTGTTATATACTGCAATTGATATTTGGAATAAAAGATGCTACTGCTCGTTTACAATCAACGGTGGGGTTGTTTTGTTGTTTAGTAATTAGTTTTGTAGTAGGAATTGATTGGAGTCGATTAATTTAACCTCAAATCCGCAACTAAGCCCTTGAAGGTCCTTATTGCGTTTACACGTCCTCTCATTACTGAATTTGCAGATAATTTGAACTTGAAGCACCCACTTCTGCCTACAATATCCCTTTACCCCACAATGTGACTTGAGGCAATACACAATAGATGATAATGTGGAGTCAAATTGCTCCATGATTGAAAATAATCCCCCAAAAGGAGTGAGTCTCTCAGATTTAATTTGTATCTTCGCCATGCCTATCGTCGGATTCTCTTGTTTTTTTTTGCAACACTAAGATAAGTGAAAATTCTGACATGGCAAAAATCCTGAGCAACTTTTTGTTGCTCAGGTACTTAAAAAGTTTAATTTATAATAGTGTTGCGGAATTAAGGATAAATACGAATAATTTTAAAAGAAAGTGTTGATTATGAATATACTTGAAACTAGCCATCTCACTTTTAACTACAGAAATCATTCTGTATTAGAAGACATTAACTTGAAGATTCCAGAAGGTTCCATTTATGGATACTTAGGCAAGAATGGAGAGGGTAAATCAACAACGATAAAGATACTTTTAGGATTGGAGCAAACTAAAATAAATACGGTATTTTTCAATAAAAAAGAATTTCATTCCAACAGATTACATATCCTTCAAAATATAGGATGCTTGATTGAACATCCATTCTTCTATGCAGATTTGAGTGCCTATGAGAATCTAAACTATTTGGATATACTATATCATTGTGGACAAAAACGCATTCAAGAGGTTCTAGAGCTTGTGAATTTGACTAAAGATAAAGACAAAAAAGTTAGAAAATATTCTACAGGAATGAAACAACGCTTGGGAATTGCGATGGCAATGTTTCATAATCCGAAATTACTCATTCTTGACGAACCACTCAATGGACTAGATCCTCAAGGCGTTTTTGAAATGAGAGAGCTAATGCTCAAACTTAAAAGTAAAGGAAAAACTATTTTCATTTCAGGACATATCTTAGCTGAAATGGAGAAAATATGCACACACATCGGAATATTAAATAATAAAAGATTATTGTTTCAAGGAGAAATTAATAGTCTACTCAATCAGAAAAAGCAATCTTATTTAATACATACGGACCAACCGGAACGATGCATGAAGATATGTAAAGAACACTTGATTCCCACAAAAAGGATCTCTGATGGAACGCTTATTATAGAAATAGAGCAAGATGGTTCCTTTGACAGTTTTAAAAAATTAATGCAACAAAACCACATTCAAATTTTATTTGCAGATACATACCAAGAAAATTTGGAGTCTGTATTCCTTCATCTAATAAAAACCGACTTATGAAACCTATATCGTTCTTTACTATTCTTAAAAGTGAACACTATAAATTAAGATTTAATATTGCCATTTGGCTTTTCTTGCTATTTCCTTTGTTCATGACTTTATGCGTCGATATATATGTTTTGCATAAACATGCTGATGATATCTATAATCCGGCAATAACTATTGATTATAATCCTTGGGTATGGGTATTGGGTAGATACATCTTCGACTTCTATGCTCTGCTTTATCCAATTCTTGCAGCCATTTTGAGTTATTCTTTATGCGATGTAGAATATAAGAATTATGGATTTAGACTTCTTTTTACAAGACCAATTAGCAAGCTGACAATTTATTCGAGCAAAATAGTCTTCCTTTTAGAGATTAACTTTATTTCTTTCCTTATAGGTTATCTTTCTTTCCTCCTGTCTGGTTTTGCTCTGGATAAGTTATTACCTGGATATGAATTCTCCAGTTATAATGTTAATAACCTAATAGCTTCTTATTTTTCGTATTTGTTTATAGCACTTTCTGCTGTTTCATTTATACAATATTATCTTAGTTTGATTTTTAAGAGTTTTGTTTTACCTATTGGGTTTGCTAGCCTCATGACGATTTTTTGTATTATTGCTCAAAATAAAGATTATATCTACCTTATACCCTATAGTACAGTGTGGAGATTAAACTATTGTTTTTATAGCGGGATAATAAACTTTTCGAAAGGCGAATACGTAAACATAGCCTATGTGTTATTCTTTGTCGTTATCTCATTTTTTGTATTTATAAGGAAAAAATAAAAGATACCATTCGGTGAAAAAATCAAATAATTAATTAAGAAATAAAACTTTAGAGATGTTACAGAAATTAGCACTTCAAAAGAGTATTTCATTAATACACTAGTGAATCTATTACTACAGATCTTCTGAACGAATTCAACTTTAGTATCATCAGATCTATACATGAAACAAAATGCAGTCCCTAGCGTAATATTAGGGTAATAATAACTTAACAACTTAAAATAATGAAAAAATTAAGCCTCAAATCCGCAACTAAGCCTTGAACGTCCTTATTGCGTTTACACGTCCTCTCATTACTGAATTTGCAGATAATTTGAACTTGAAGCACCCACTTCTGCCTACAATATCCCCTTACCCCACAATGCGACTCTTCAAACAAGGATGAATGTTTTTTTGGACACCCTGTCAGAAGCTATGAACAGGTTTAAATTCACCTTTCTTTCTATCATAATAGACAGAGTTCCATAAATTGTTAAACTCTTGTTCTGTTATCATTTGGATATCAAGTTTACAATAGTCTTTCATTGTATAATCAGAATCTATCCAAAATCCAAAATTTC
>NZ_HG417109.1:5653-8854 GCF_000455445.1 Hoylesella timonensis 4401737 = DSM 22865 = JCM 15640
ATTGTTCTGTTATCATTTGGATATCAAGTTTACAATAGTCTTTCATTGTATAATCAGAATCTATCCAAAATCCAAAATTTCTTTTATCTGGTAATTTTACTATAATTTTCCCATTAGTATCAAAGCCTAGCTCTCTTATTACTTGGTTAAATTTATTATTTTCATACTCAACAACCCATAGGGCAACATAAGGAATTTTGTTTTCAAAATCAGGATTTGCAGCAAAGATATCATTTAACACCGAAAATAGTACTCGCCATATATTTTTTTTCTTCATAATACCATTTTCTTGACGGTGCCGATATTGAAACTTAAAATACAACATAATTACATAAAAGTTAAACGTAATAATTTAGCGACGATGTCCCGTATAGCCACGGTAAAGGCCTATTGTGCTGATTGTCACCGTCTGACTGCCCTACGCATCGTAGGAGGAATCGAAAACCTTCGTGCCATTCTCATCCATAACGGAGAGGATGTTGCCTAATCGCCCATAATTTTTATCTACACTAAAATTTCCTATATAATTGCCGCCGAAATCGGACATGGGATTCGGCAGGTACACCCTAATGTGATTAGCATGTGTAGTGACTTGAAAGTGCTAGTTCCTACACATCATCATTCATATACTAACATGTGGGCGACAACCTCAATTACACCTAATACTAAAGCATAAACTACCAGTCACAATTCCCACAGAAAGCAAGTTTTCGTCTATTCTTGTTGTGATCTTCCACGATAAGGATGCCCTTCACATTGAAAGACTCACCATGGACTTTACTTGTTGTACTGTTAATCGTCACTTTTAAAGTGAATTTTTTATTCTTATACCAAAAAACATCTTTCTTATTGGCCACAAGAGTAAACTCTTCAAGATGACGATTAACCATCATGTAAGCTGTGGTCGCAAGATCGTTCACCATAATGTAGCCTTTATTTCGCACTTTGCCTGGATACTTATAAAAAACACAACAACCACCATCTATCTCTGATGGTATAGAGTCGAAGCTTCCTATTTCAATGCTGACATCCGATTTTACCTCTGCAAAAGATGTGAGAGAATATAGTATTGAAAAACAAGTAATTATAGATAACTTTAAAGTATTCATTTTTTGTATTCGAATAAACGGTTATGGAAGTTCTTCTTGGTTACAGTCCGTCTGTCATAGAGCTTTTTTGCACGGATTTCATCCATTGAATATTTTTTTGCTATATTCCACTTAATGGTATAAAGGTAACAAGTGTCATAGTGACTATATATATATGGGTCAATATAGATAGTTGAATCTGGTAACGCAAAACTGCCGATGATAGCTTTATAAAATGCAATATCTACCTCGTCTGTATCATTCAGCGAAACGACATCCGCAGCTTGCTTACCCCAAAATTGCCAGTTAACAAGAGTATCTGCCTCCGATAACTCTATTAATAAGGTGTCTTTTGTACAGTTCTTTATATAGAGGGTGGTTTTTCTGTCCATAATACAAGAACTAAATATATCTAAAATCAATAACATCAAAACTATTTTTACCACTATCGATATTTTTTTCATGTGCAATATATTAAAAAAGTTATCTGTCAGAAAGGTAATAAAGATTTCTTGAATAAGAACGATCTACTAACATTTTTTGATGGATAATAAAAATCCAAATGACCTTTAATCTTTATTTCCATTCCAAACCATCTTTCTCCGAAGTATTGCTTTGAAAGATAGTTTGCCCATGTTTCAGTCCAATATTCATCATGTGGGATACCATTGTATGGCCAAATACCATTACAATTCATCGCACTTTCTTTAGCAATGACTTCATAATAAAAATCTATTCCTACTTTTCGATACTGGAGGACATGGCCGAACTCGTGTTGCATCATTACGAGTCCATTTATTTGGCTACTAGAGAATACGCCCTCACCAGCGAATATGCCTATGTCAGGTAGTGTGAAAGCTGCATATTCATCACTCGATAGTGAACCTAGATACTTACTTTCAAAAACACTTTGACCTTCGAATCTTCCGACGTATTTTGCTTTAATCTTATCTCCGATTTTAAATTCTTTTGGCTTACATCCTTGATAGGCCATGGCTCCTGTCGTATCAAAGTACCCCCTTCCTGTCCAGAAGTTTGCATGGTTATCCATTGCATCAATGCCACCGAAGATTCCTCCAGTAAGACCGCTTTCTAAAGCTCCGATGCCTCCAGATTCTAAACCAGCAAGAAGACCTTTCCCAAAACTGTGTCCATCAACCCATGAATTACCTGCACCGTAAATAAACCCGCCTGCAAATCCTGCGCTTGCACCCGAAGCAGCACCAGCAAGGAATCCTGTAGAAGCTATTCCTTTGGCTAATCCTGCTGCTCCAGTCCAGAAATTACCTCCTGCCATGGCAACGTTCACTCCTGATGCTAATCCTGCACCGACAGCTCCGGCAACTGCACCAGTGGCGAAGTAGCCGAGTCCCTTCGCATTAAGCTGGAATCCATGTGACGCCCAATTGAAGACTCCTCCAATAGCAGCACCTATGATAAGGTTCCAAAAATCCCCACTCGGATCCGTGTATTTCAGCGGATTGTTCAAACAACAGCTGTAGCGGTTGAAGTTCTGGCTGTTGTCCGGCATCTGAACATAGTTGTCAGGGCTGAAGAAGCGGCCGAGGACAGGGTCATACAGCCGCTCGTTCATGTTAATAATCTCAAACTCACCGAGCATCTCATGACCTGTGTAGCCACGGTGCAGCCCGATGGTGTTGAGCGTTACCGTCTGCCTGCCCCACGCATCGTAGGAGACATCGAAGACCTTCGTGCCTTTCTCATCTATATTGACAATATAACAATACCCTACAATGCAACTCTTCAAACAAGGATGAATGTTTTGTTTGGACACCCTGTCAGAAGCTATGAACAGGTTTAAATTCACCTTTTTTTCTATCATAATCGACAGAGTTCCATAAATTGTTAAACTCTTGTTCTGTTATCATTTGGATATTTAGTTTACAATAGTCTTTCATTGTATAATCAGAATCTATCCAAAATCCGAAATTTCTTTTATCTGGTAATTTTACTATAATTTTCCCATTAGTATCAAAGCCTAGCTCTCTTATTACTTGGTTAAATTTATTATTTTCATACTCAACAACCCATAGTGTAACATAAGGAATTTTGTTTTCAAAATCAGGATTTGCAGCAAAGATATCATTTAACA
>NZ_HG417109.1:8880-10369 GCF_000455445.1 Hoylesella timonensis 4401737 = DSM 22865 = JCM 15640
CCGAAAATAGTACTCGCCATATATTTTTTTTCTTCATAATACCATTTTCTTGACGGTGCCGATATTGAAACTTAAAATACAACATAATTACATAAAAGTTAAACGTAATAATTTAGCGACGATGTCCCGTGTAGCCACGGTGCAGACCGATGGAGTTGAGTGTCACCGTCTGTTTGCCCCACGCATCGTAGGAGGCATCGAAGGCCTTTGTGCCGTTATCATCCATAACGTAGAGGATGCTGCCTAAATTGTCCGTGAAGGCAAGATAATTCTTCACCGTGCTGTTCTCCCTGATGGCGATGGTGTTGCCGTCGAGGTAGTAGAACTCGCGCGTTCTTCCATTCTCCGTAATCTTTTCGTATTCCCCAGCATAGATTGTGGTTCTGACATCCGTACCGTTCTTTAACAATTCAGAATACCATCTTTCCTGGTCTGGGCTATAGACAAAGTCCATCCTTAAATTCTTGCCTACATCTTCTATCAATTCAATTTTTCCAAAGTCATTGAAGGAAGTATTCAGCGCGTCGTACGGTATCTGTCCGTCAGCATTCTCCTCCTTCCATCACAGCATGAGGACGGGCATGCTCATCGTAAGAGAAGTTGCCCACCCCCGTCTTGAAAAGGATGTTGCCGTTGGGAGCATAATCTATCCTCATGGTTTCCGTTGTCCCACTTTTCACGGAAACAAGCCTGTCGAGATTGTCGTAGCCGAAGGATTCCTGTGGACTGTTGTTTCTCTTGCGTGACAACAGATTATCGGAGCCCCATCATAGGTCTCGTCAAAGGTCTTCAGGACGCTACCTTTTATCATTTACACGTATGTATTGGGTTGTACCTTCTTCATTCTTCATAAAGAGCGTATCTTGGACTATATTATACTTGCTCTTTTGAATTATCCCATCAAAATACCAAATAATCGTATCTTTATTTATAGAATATTTGATAGGAGAAGTTCCTTCTTCGTCTACGAAATAGATGGAGTCACTCGTTATTTTTAACCATGTAACTCCCTCTAAACTCCAATAACCATATAATGATTTTGGGGGCATGCAGTTGTGTCTTGTCACATTAGCCAAACAGCTTGTTAATGTAACAAAAAAAACAAAAGAAATAATATTTTTTTTCATACATATAAGTTTTAATGTTGTGGAATCTCAACATGAAAGACAGGGTCCTTATAGGGTGTCCATGGATCTAGCACTCTGGATATTTTGCTATTATTCAGAAGTGCACGATGAAAGGCTGCTTTATTGGACACACTACTAGGAGCTATATCTATAACATTAAGTTGCCTAAAATCTGCACAATGTTTTGACACTTTACTGGGTCCTTGTCTATAAACCTCTTTTAACATTTCCTGTTTGTCAGGATATCGACTTTCTACTGCACGACCTGCAGGAGCATAATTACATGTTTTCTTATTTTTTTAATTATTATACATCGCATTTACTTGCTCTTCAGGTGTTCTTGCTGTGCTTGATATTGTCAC
>NZ_HG417110.1 GCF_000455445.1 Hoylesella timonensis 4401737 = DSM 22865 = JCM 15640
ATGTAAAATATGCCGATGAGCCGGAAAAGTTAAGTATCGAGATGAAAGACTTTCTCTCTACAACAGAAGGCAGGCTGCCAAGCAACCGCTCTGATATTTACTTTAAGGAACTCGGTAACGAGTCGCCCGTATTAGTAAAGCTGATGATGCAGACCATCTATCAGAATGACAGACGCTGCATTAAGCATATCGCTGCACAGCAGTTCGGTATGAAGTTCCTGCTTCGTGGCTTGTACGCCCATAACGGCTTACTGTATTTCCACACTCGTATGGAAAACGGCACGAATATGCCATACTCGGTGGACTTCATCACGTTCAAGGTGGTGGATAAGAAGGTTGCAAAGCGTACCGCCATTCAGGAGCAGGTACTTCAGCCCTTGCGTGCCTATCATCAGGTGATGCAGGTGCGTGGCATGGGCAGTGAACACACTGTGTTTGCGCTCGAACAGTTTTATCTTGCAGAAGACAAGCAGCTTGAAGTGACGCTCTATGAGAGAAATGGCGGTCGTACGCTGACCTTTTATGTAACGGCAGAGGACCTGCAACTGGCAAAGAAGATTGATAACCTCAAACTGAAATGGTAGACATTATGAAGAAAAGCAATATCATTCTGACAGTATGCGTTGCGGTGGCCATGACTTTCAGTCTGCCATCGCAGGCACAGCGACTGATACCCAAGCAAAGGGGAGTAGAGGTCGTAGGGAGTGTTCCGCTTATTAAGGGTGAAAAGTTCCTTGCAGCTGACAATTTCGGCATGGGAGCATCACTCACCCGATATCTGGGCCATGAGAATTATACCTTTGTTATGGCAGAGTATGAACAGCAGAATATGCCGTACAGAAGTTATAACATAAAACTCAAGGATGCACTCTTACAAGTGGGCTATATGCACCTTGTTCTCTCCGACAGGGGTAAGAACGTGTTTCTTTATGGTGGCATATCCGCCTTGGGTGGCTATGAGCAACTGAATGAGGACAAAAGGCTACTGCCCGATGGGGCTACGCTGCTCGACCGCTCACACTTCGTCTATGGAGGTGCCGTGCATGGCTCGTTGGAAGTATTCCTTACGGACAGGGTTCTCTTTCTTGTCAAGGCACACAGGGCGGTTGCTCTTCGGCTCTGACGTGCATCGTTTCCGTCCTGCGCTATCAGCAGGACTTAGGTTTAATATTTAATAGAAAAGAAACATGAAAAAGAAGATATTAAGTTCGATATGGGTAATGGGCGTACTTGCCCTTGCCGTGTTTTGTCTATCTGCTTGTGATAGGGAATTGGATGTTCAGCAGTCTTATCCGTTTACGGTGGAGACAATGCCAGTTCAGAAGGACATCATAAGAGGACAGACGGCTGAGATACGCTGCACACTGAAGCGAGGCGGTGAGTTTGCCGACACTCGCTATACTATCCGCTATTTCCAGCCTGACGGCAAGGGAACGGTGAAGATGGACGACGGTACGGTATTTAAGCCCAACGACCGCTATCCACTTTCCAAGCAGGAATTTAGATTGTATTATACTTCGCTATCCACCGACCGTCAGACGATTGATGTGTTTGTGGAGGATAGTTTCGGGAAGGTGCAGCAGCTGACTTTCAGTTTCAACAACGAAAAGGCGGAGGAAAAGGGAAAGACCACCGCAGTAGTAACCAGAGCCTTGAACGATGCGAACAGCTAAACGCTTTGCTTTATTCTGTATAATGTGCTTGCTCTGCCAGCCGATCCTTGCTCAGCGCAGGGTACGGTTGGCAGACTTGCCTCCTTTTGAGCGCGCCGTGGTGGTCGTGAAATACTTCGAGGGACTGCACAAAGAGAGTTGTTATCCATACGTCGGCTATGGTCATCAACTGCAACCGGGCGAACGTTTCTCTTCCAATATGACGGAATGGCAGGCGGACTCGCTGCTCCGTGCAGACCTTTGGAAATGCTTTGAACACTTCAAAGGCTATGGCAAGGATGCGCTACTATTGACCTTGCTTGCCTATAATGTTGGTGTGGGGAGGTTGCTCGGCTACGGCAAGCATCCTAAGAGCCGACTGCTACGAAAAATAGAAGCTGGAGATAGAAACTTCTATCGGGAGTATGTTTCGTTCTGCCGATACAAGGGTAAAGTTTTGGGTGGGTTAGTCAAACGGAGGCAAGTGGAATTTGCCCTGTTCTACATATTGTAATTATTGAGCGTATTGATATTTTACATAAGTATAATCATAGTTAAAACTATATTGGCAGTAATAAAAATAAAAGCCATTCTTAAACCTATGACGGAAGAATGGCGCTATTATAATATCTGTTGGAAGTATTCTAATAGATACTCTCATATCCTTTTTGAGTGAGTCTCAAGCATTCAAATTCATCTGCTTCATAAGTGAAATACTCTTGTGACTCGAGACGTTGTAACACGTTCACTAGTTGTTGCTGCTCCACCGGGTTAAGGGTTTGCATAAGCCCCAATCTGATATTTCGCATTGGAACGATATGACCAACTTTGCACTTGGCTTGTCTAAATAAATCGAAAATCTTTTCTTCCAATTCTGAATCTGTCATAGAGCAGGGTTTATAAATATGGTCATATCCCTTTTGAGTGAGTCTCAAGCACTCAACACCATCTGTTTCATAAGTGAAATACCCTTGTGATTCTAGACGTTGTAACACGTTCACTAGTTGTTGCTGCTCCACCGGGTTAAGGGTTTGCATAAGCCCCAATCTGATATTTCGCATTGGAACGATATGACCAACTTTGCACTTGGCTTGTCTAAATAAATCGAAAATCTTTTCTTCCATCATAATACTATTATTTTAAATTACACTACATTTACGTCATGCAAAAACTGTACCAATTTATAATCTATAAATGCAATTTTGCGACTTTCTTTTGCTTCTTTTCTTTGGTCGCCTACTCGTTCAAAGAGAAAGAAAAGAAGCCACGCAAATCAAACTTGCGTGGCTCTTATTTTTTTATAGTTCCACCTTTAATAGTCTATATTCCTTTGGCTCTCCATTGGATAATCTGCGGTGTTTAAGCCAAAAATGATGCGCGCCATATCCGTATGCAAAGAATTTGTCAAGTTCCGTTTCTTCGGCTATTTTATTGATTGCCGACCTTAACTCGTCCTTGTTTTCGGACAGGGTTATCGCATTGATAACCCTGATGAGTATGTGCGGTATCTCGTCCGCACTGTTATAGATAATGTTTTCAATCTCTGTTTTCATATCTGTGTCTATTTAATTGTTTGTTTTATGCAGTAGCTTTCATCCGCTGGCTGATTAGCCTACGATTGGCATTGACAAGGTTTACTATCTGTTCGTGGTACTCGGTATTCTTGTTGCACACTCCACGACTTTGCACCACCTCAAATGATTTCAGTGATACCTCTATTGTTTCTATCCGCTTGCCCTCAATGGTTGCCGACAGGATTAGTGAGTCCTCTTTAAGATAATATTCGTTGGAGAATACGCAATGGTGCATGGTCGCTCCCTCCTCCAAATGTTCACGCACGCTCTCCAATACGTGGACTTGGATTGTGCCGTCCGTGAAATGGATACCGAAGAATTTGGATTTGAGTTCCTTGAAACGTTTTTCGTCTTCCATTGCCTTCTGCTGTTTTTTGGTTATCTCCTCCCTTTCCCTTTGTCTATTGAGTTCCTCCTGTCTGCGGTCGTGTTCGGCTTTGAGGTTGGTGGGGCAAAGAAACTTCGGGCTGTGTATGTCCTTGCCCAAGCTGCTGAGCATATCCACATAATCGCACCAAAGGGAAATATCCGTTATATCGTAGCCGTTACGGACTGCAATCTTATAGGACTGCCAATACTCGTCAAACGCTCTTCTTTTGCCAAGAAAATAGCGTAGGTGGTCTGTACGTCCCGACTTTATCAATGTTTCGGCACGGCTGTCAGAAAGCAAGGCAGGAATGAGTGTTGTCGGGGGTATATTGTGAAAGTCATCCTTGAAACCATTTCTGCGAAGTGTGTCTGATACCTTGAACTTCGGATATATCTGCGAATAGGCTGCGTATCGGTAGGCTTCGTTGTCGTTGCGGATTGCCATAGGTGCACAATAGGAGAATGTATCAACGTATCTTCCCAATACTCTCTGAACGGCAACTATCGTCTTTCGTCCTTGTGCGTTCCACCAATACTGACCGATTTCAAGCACATAGTGTCCAGCCTTGCAGCCTTTCTCCATTTCAGCCACGAGGAGGAACATCCGCAACACTTGGTATTCTCCGCAAGCGGTAAGTGTCGTGAAATAGTGCTTCTGCTGCAATTTCCTTTGGAATGTTTCCTTGACCTGCAACTTTGCCCTGCAATGAGGGCAAGTGCAAGTTTCTCTATGTTTGTTCATTACCCAACTATGCCCACAATCCATACAAGTGGTGCGACCTTTTGGCAAGCGGTAGGCGAAGTGGTCAATGCACTCACGGAATGCCCACTTACTTTGTGTCTTGGTTATCGGGCAAAGATACTTGCTTTGTTCCAAAACTGCCTTTTCAAATTTGTTTCTCGGTTTCATAGGCTTAAATATCAAATAGTGATGGTTGTACATGGGTTGCTACATTCTCGGTCTTTTTCACTCGTGCGTTACGGCTCTGTAACTTGGCAAGTTCCTCACGCTGATATTGCTTAATGGCTTCCTGCCTTGCTTCGGCTTTTTCTTCCTCTGTGAGTTCTACAATGTGATTGACCATTACTTGGCAATTGGTAGCCTTGCCAATCTCTATATTGTCCTCATCGTAGTAGTGAACTGCCATTGAGTAGATTTCATCATCATCAAATCCGTTGCAACCGCTTTTCTGCACTTCATTAAGAATGTAGGTGATACACTCCTCGATATTCTTGTTCGGTTTCATCAAGTTAGGGGCAAACAAAGGGTCTGTCATAGCACGCTGATTGAGATACTCGGCTATTGTCCGTGTGAAATGTTCTGTTCCTTTCATATTGCTTAGTATTTTGGGATTTCTACTATTTGATTGATGCGTCCATATAGGTAGGCTCTTAGGCTGGTGCGGTCGGGTGCGTAATACTCTGTCCATTGTCCGTACTGATTGACAAGGTATTTCTTCAGTACATCAAAGAAGTCAAAGCGATAGCCTTGCAGGGGAACGGCTGTGTGGAAATAGGTATTAGAGTTCACCGCTTCACATAGCCAATTCTTTTCTTCACGGCTCATACACTCACCACTATTGAGTTTCACACGCAGGAGATATACTTTGCTGTTACAAAGGCTCTCCAAAGGGGGAACGTCCCATTGTACAAACTTAATTGCCAACACTTGCTCACTTTTTTCAGCCAC
>NZ_HG417111.1 GCF_000455445.1 Hoylesella timonensis 4401737 = DSM 22865 = JCM 15640
AATGGGTAGTTTTTCCTTCTTTGGAGGAAGGAAAAACTGCGCTATCATCCATAGAGAGCAGATGAGATAGATAAAACTCAGCCCATAGACGATAGCCTTGCGCTGCCTTATCGTGAGCCTTTCACACCGATGACGGAGCCACAGGTGAAAGCGCAGATAGTGACGTGAGAATAAAAAGTTTCTTTTCCTTGCCATAGCCTTATCGTTTATAAGTCTGTATGTCTCTGTTCTCCTTGACGAGGAAGTTCTCCATCAGGAAGCCCTGCGGGTTGTTGTCAGAACGGACAGAGTTCTGCAACGTGCAGGTCGTAACAAGACTGCGCTCTGTGACATTACTCTGGCGGACGATAAACTCCCGTGCATAGGTCGTTACCGCATAAGGGTAAGTATTAAAGTTGCAGTGGATAGAGTCCACCTCTATGCGCTGATTGACATTACCCGATATGGCACGGTTATAATACCCCTTCTCCGCCAAGTCCTTGTAATAGTTGAAAGCTGACTTGTCGCAAAGCAGAAAAGCACGCTCCATGTTCTTTTCGATGGCGTCCTTGTCGGGCGCAATGGTGAAGAAGAGCTCATGGAAACGACGCACGTGTTCTCTTGCCTCCACGGGACGGTTTCTACTTGCATCCTGACTGAGAGCCAGCATGAGCGACTTTCCTTGGTCGAGCACATAGATTTTCTCCCGCTGCTCCTTGGCGAAGCTGTACGAGGCATAGACAGCATAACCGCTTACTACCACACATACGATGGCAAAGACAAAGGCATAGAGCCGTATCTGTCTGAATGAGGTCTCAATATTATTAAGTGATTTGAATTCCATTTTTTTCTTTTATACCCGTTGATTAATTAAGCATAGTTGCTCCATTTCTATTTTCCTTTGAGCAGCGCTCCCTTGATGCGTCCACCGACATTTCCCACAGCGGCACCTGCGCCTGCCATGGCAGCCTTGCCGCCGGTATATGCACCTTGAGCGCCACGCTGTGCAGTCTGGTTAACATTACGACCGTATGAGCCGATACCGCCTCCAGCTTCAATAATCCAACCTGCCACAGTGGGGACACAGAAGTAGCCTACAATACCGATAAGGAAGAAGACGATGTAATACCACGTTCCCGAATCAGGCAGATAGTTCGGATCGCTGAGCGCATCGATGTCTTTCTGCATCATCAACACCTGTATCTTGGTAAGCAGTGCCGTAAGAATAGAACTGACAGGCAGCCACAGGTAGACAGAGATATAGCGTGAGAACCATGCTGTAAGTGAGCCTGCAAGACCATCCCATACGGCTATGCCGAACACGATAGGTCCGAGTATCGAAAGGACAATCAGAATAAAGGTGCGAAGCGTGTCGATGATGAGTCCCGAAGCATGGAACAGCAATTCCAAAAAATCGTGTACCAATTTCATGACCCATTGCTTGGTCTGATAGGCGGCACGCTCGGCATACATCCCCGCTATCGTCACGGCATCTTCAGGTCCGATAATGCCCATTTCCTCTATCTTCTGGTCGAACTTTTCGTTGGAAACCAAATAAGCCGTCTCGGGATTCCTGAGGTAGGCTTCCTCCTGCAGCTTATCCCTTTTTGCGGTCAGTTCCGCCAAGTTGCCTTCCTGCTGATGTACCATCATCTCCGTTCCCTGCACTACGGGCGAGAGAACGGCATTCATCGTACCCAGTACGACTGTCGGGAAGAACATGATGCAAAAGCCCAAGACAAAGGGGCGCAGCAGTGGAAACACATCGATTGCCTCGGCACGGGCAATGGAAGCCCACACCCGAAGGGCAATATAAAAGAGTGCACCCAAGCCCGCAATGCCTTTGGCAATGCCTGTCATCTGGGCACAGAGCGGCATCATCTCGTCATAGGTTGAGCGGAGCAGCTCGTGTAAACTGGCAAAATCCATAAGCAAAAGTGTTTTATGAAAGTTTTTTCAAGTTTTTTAAGTCTGTGGAATTACCAGTACCTGCTTGCCGTGTTGCCGTAGAGTGCCTTGACAGAGGCAAGGTTGTTCTTCTCACGAGCACGGACATAACTCACGGAGATATTCTTCCTTGTATAGTACGACACCAAGGAGCGGTACTCGCGTAGTGTGGTATAGATACGGTCTATCTGCTGCATGCGCTCGTGGTCGTTCATGGAGAAGACATTACTCTTGACGATGGACTTGAGTTCCTTGAGACTCTCACCGCTCTGCTCCAAGAGCTTGGCATAGCCCGAAGCTATTGCAGCGAGTTCTGAAGGGCGGAAGTTCTTGTCCGAGAGCATCTTTTTGTAGGAAGTGACATAGACCTCAGAGATGTCGCCCACCATGAGGATGGACTCCTTGACCTTGTAGGCATCTCCTATAAGGTTATTCACCTTCTTGAGGGCATCGTAATACTTCTTGGTGTCGTTGTATAGTTTCTCCACCTCCTTGAATCCGTCAAGGGTATTCTTTACTGTCTTCGAGGCGGTGGCAATCTCCTTGACCGTATTGGCAATGTTGCCAGCAAAGTTACCGGGATCATAGACCGTCCACTGTGCGTGAGCTTTGGGAACTGAAAGGCTCAATCCTAAGAGAGCCATGAAAATGTACTTTTTCATTGTTGCTATAGTTTTGATGGTTTATTACTTATTTCTTTTTATTGCTTCTTTTCTCATT
>NZ_HG417112.1 GCF_000455445.1 Hoylesella timonensis 4401737 = DSM 22865 = JCM 15640
ATTTCCATGCTTTGCCCTTTCAGTCCTTTTGATGTGGGCTTCACGGACGAAGCGAAGAGCATCACAGTATATGGCTACCGCGTAAGGGACGGAAAAGTGTATTCCATCATCAGGGGTATTCCGCAGACAGAGCCTCTGTGTGCCATCAACGTAGGAGAAAGAATGATTATCCGCAAGACAGGCAATGCGCTCCATCTCATCATATCAGCCGAAGGCGATGTGAAGTATACTGTGGATATTCCTGAAAACGAAGCAAAGCGAATTGCTTTCATCCGTCCCATTGACAATGCCTATCGTCTGGAAATCAGAGACGTTCTCGCCAGTGGATTCGGTGTGACAGGTAATGTTATTGAGCTCGCCACGAATTTGCTGAAAGATAAGCAGTTCGTTAAAAACGCATCCAATGCACTTTTGCTGATTGATGGCACGGGAAAGGGCGAATGGGATCCCGAGACGGTACGTGTCTATCGTTGCAGTGAACAGGATGCCAAGAGAGGTAAGTTTATCTTCCATAACGTATTCTTTGACACTGACGGCAACGGCAGTGATGTATTTACCTTCGGCTATCATGATGGCGTTTTCGCTCGTCTGACGCCAAAGCCAGCAAGCTGCGTAGGTAGTAAGCCGCAGGCAGATGGCAGCATTGACGTAAAGGTTCTCTTCGGAAATCCTTCCTATCGCTATGAGGTGCGGGCTGAAACAGCTTCAGGAGTCGTCAGTGACTCCCTAGTTCAATCGGGCTTAATGATTTCCGACCATGCGACCATCAAAAAACTTCTTCCCGGTATTTACCACGTTGATGTGATTCAGACTGGAGGAACCATCCTGACAGCCAATATGTCCGAGAATAAAGGAGAGTCGTATGCCAACTCCCCAGGAAAGTTTAACGAGTCCACTTTCTCATGGAGTGTCAGCGACATGACATCCATCTATCATGCAGGTATGAGTTCAGTCATCAGGCTGGGCGGACTTCCCGACTTCGGTTTCTCCGTGGACGGTTCTACGGTCACGCTCATTGTCAAAGGAAAGATTGACGAGCAAAAGAAATTCACCGTTGCCAAAGGCGACGTCCTGTCCCTGACCTACAGTGGCAAGTATCTGGATTATCGAATCAATGGCATGAGTGTTAATCAGTACAAAGGTTTACTTCTATCAAGCTGGCATTTCAGTGCTATTTTCACGAAACGACATTCTGCGTTGAGTAATCTTTTGGTCGACGACCAGCCGTGTCCAATACTGACAAGGTCTGCCGATGTTTCTGTTGAAACCATTGCACGCAGCTTATATGAAAAGAAGGTGATAATCAACAGTGAGTGCGGAGGTTCGGTTGAATCCCAGCCGATGACAAGAAACAGTCGTGAAGACGGCATCGGTATTTCAGACGACAGCGCATTCAAGGTGACTGATAACGGTAATCATTCTTTTACTGCAAAACTTTCCATGAGTACTTCTCATTCGGCGGACCTGATGGTCTTTGATGCTTCAGGTCAGCTCCTTCTCAATAAGCAGATGGAAGGCGGAACAGAAAAAACTTCGACCTTTACACTTCCTCAAACGGGTGTATTCATCGTGAAAGCCATCACACCGGTGAAGGAATATACCCTAAAGATGATGAACAAATAAAATACCCCACTATACTCTTATCCTATGAAAAAAATATTGGCATTGACACTAGCGGTCGGAACACTCGCTGTGTCCGGTATCGCCATTGCAAGATACACCGACAAGAACGACCTCGGCAGTATGACGCCGACCAATAAAGAAACCACTGCTCCTAATCCTCAGTCAGGAGAACATATAACCGCATCAGCGGATAAGAAAGCACAGCCAGGTCTTACCACGGCTCCTTCATCGACTGGTGTCAAAGCAGCCACCTCTGCATCGGGAACGGTGACGCAGTTTGCCTCCATAGGCTCCGGTGTCATCGGTACGCCCGACGGACGTGTTTCGGACAACCCCGAGGACAACCTTTTTGAGATTGTACTCAAGAAAGTTTCAGCCGACACACGCTCATGGCTTGTCTACGATCTCAAGGGTGTCAGCTCTGGTGCTGGCATCAGCAAGAGCATCAACGATCGCATGGCTGCTGGCGGTTATCTCACCGAGCTGTCTCAAGGCTGGAAGACCGTCAGAGAAGAAATCAATCCCCTGTGGCTCAAGAAAGGTAGGAATACCGTCTTGTTCACCATCCCATCGAATGCCACCTACAGCTATACAGTCAAAAATGTACGCATAGAAACAACACCTGCATCTGCAGATATGCGGGATGCTATCGTCCTGTCAACCGTTCCCGTTGTTTACGGTGGACAGACCTATGTCCACGGCTTTGTTCGTGGAAACGTACAGAAGGTATCTGTTAGCGGTAAGGCTCTGTCGGTCAGAGACGGCGAGTTCGAAGGAATCATTCCCACAGCATCGAAGCAGCTCACCCTCGCAGCTACCGTTGCAGGAAAGAACGTCAGTAAGACCATTGTTCCCATCATACGGGAAAAGGCGGACTATGCCCGTGCCTTCGTTTCCGTAGG
>NZ_HG417113.1 GCF_000455445.1 Hoylesella timonensis 4401737 = DSM 22865 = JCM 15640
TCGGTGGAGGTAGACGCGAAACCAAGTGATCTACACATGTCCAGGTTGAAGTCTCGGTAACACGAGATGGAGGACCGCACCAATAAGCGTTGAAAAGCTTCTGGATGAGGTGTGTGTAGGAGTGAAAGGCCAATCAAACTTGGAGATAGCTCGTACTCCCCGAAAGGCATTTAGGTGCCGCGTGCTATGATTTGCATAAGAGGTAGAGCGACCGATAGGTCAAGAGGGCTTCACCGCCTATCGCGACCTGACGAACTCCGAATGCTTATGTACCGTAGTAGTGCAGTAAGGGGGCGGGTGCTAAGGTCCGTCCCCGAGAGGAGAAGAATCCAGACCGCCGTCTAAGGTCCCTGAATTCTGTCTAAGTTAGTCTAACGAAGTCTGGTCCCCGTGACAGCTAGGATGTTGGCTTGGAAGCAGCCATTCATTCAAAGAGTGCGTAACAGCTCACTAGTCGAGGGTCTGGGCATGGATAATAATCGGGTATAAGACAGATACCGAAGGCGCGGGATAGTAATGATAAAAGTATCGGTAGGGGAGCATTCTATATACGTTGAATGGTTAAGGTAACTTTTCCTGGAGTGTATAGAAAAGCAAATGTAGGTATAAGTAACGATAAGAAGGGTAAGATTCCCTTCCGCCGCAAGACTAAGGTTTCCCGGGCAATGCCAATCATCCCGGGGTTAGTCGGGTCCTAAGTCTCAGCCGACAGGCGAGGGCGATGGCAGACACGGTTAATATTCCGTGACTGCTGCATGATGCGATTGTGGAGACGGAGAAGTGACACCACCGCGAGCTGACGGAATAGCTCGTTGAAGAAATTAGGCGTCGATCATGGTAGGCAAATCCGCCATGAGAGCTGATTTTGAAAGTATGGCATTCCCCTTCGGGGAAAGCCAATAGTGTGGGTAATCCTGCTTCCAAGAAAATCCGCTAAGCTTCAGTCATGCAGCACCCGTACCGCAAACGGACACACGTAGTCGGGTTGAATATACTCAGGCGTTGAGAGATTCATGGTTAAGGAACTAGGCAAATTAACCCCGTAACTTCGGGAAAAGGGGTCCTCGTTATTTTACGAGGCGCAGAGAATAGGTCCAGGCAACTGTTTACCAAAAACACAGGGCTGTGCTAACTCGAAAGATGAAGTATACAGTCTGACACCTGCCCGGTGCTGGAAGGTTAAGAGGAGAGGTTATACGCAAGTAGAAGCTTTGAATTGAAGCCCCAGTAAACGGCGGCCGTAACTATAACGGTCCTAAGGTAGCGAAATTCCTTGTCGGGTAAGTTCCGACCTGCACGAATGGTGTAATGATCTGGACACTGTCTCAATCATGATCTCAGTGAAATTGTAGTATCGGTGAAGATGCCGATTACCCGCGATGGGACGAAAAGACCCCGTGAACCTTTACTATAGCTTAGCATTGACCTTGGTCATCCGATGTGTAGGATAGGCCGGAGGCTTAGAAGGAGGCGCGCCAGCGCTTTTGGAGCCATCGTTGAAATACGGCCCTTTGGCTGTCTGAGGTCTAACGCGCTTGATGTGCGGACACTGCTTGGTGGGTAGTTTGACTGGGGTGGTCGCCTCCAAAAGCGTAACGGAGGCTTCCAAAGGTGCCCTCAGGTCGATTGGTAACCGACCTTTTAGAGTGCAATGGCATAAGGGCGCTTGACTGGGAGGCAGACATGCCGAGCAGGCAGGAAACTGGGGCATAGTGATCCGGTGCATGTGTATGGAAACTGCATCGCTCAAAGGATAAAAGGTACTCCGGGGATAACAGGCTGATCCCCCCCAAGAGCTCATATCGACGGGGTGGTTTGGCACCTCGATGTCGGCTCGTCACATCCTGGGGCTGGAGAAGGTCCCAAGGGTTGGGCTGTTCGCCCATTAAAGTGGCACGCGAGCTGGGTTCAGAACGTCGTGAGACAGTTCGGTCTCTATCTATCGTGGGCGCAGGAGTTTTGCGTGGTGCCGTCACTAGTACGAGAGGACCGTGATGGACAGACCTCTGGTTTACCAGTTGTGCCGCCAGGCGCACCGCTGGGTATCTAAGTCTGGTTAGGATAAGCGCTGAAAGCATCTAAGTGCGAAGCCATCCGCAAGATGAGAACTCCATATAAGGGTCGTTGTAGACGACGACGTTGATAGGGTGCAGGTGTAAAGCCAGCGATGGCAAAGCCGAGCACTACTAATTGCCCAAGACTTTCTTTTGTGAGCCATTCTTTCAGTTGTATCGTGTGTTGT
>NZ_HG417114.1 GCF_000455445.1 Hoylesella timonensis 4401737 = DSM 22865 = JCM 15640
TAAGCATCCAATATAAGCCGACTATCACACTAACAAACAACCCTTATATGCCTGGCAGCATATAAGGGTTAATGGTTATTTGAAGTTTGAAGGTAGCATTTTCGTGAGTTCCTCCTCCATCATGTCGGGCAACGGTTTTGAAAGGATTTCCTTCATCCATTTATATGGGTCTATGTCTGCTTCCCTGCAACACGCCACGAAGGTATAGAAGATGGCATTGTTCTCCGCTCCTTCATTATTACCACAGAACAGATAGTTCTTTCTTCCAAGCGTGATGGGCCTGATGGCCTGCTCCATGAGGTTGTTGTCTATGTTGAAGCGTCCGTCCTGCACATACCTGCCAATGCGTATCCATACGGCGAAGGCATAACGCAGCGCTTTCTCCATAGCTTCGCCAGGGGTGTACTGTTTGTGTACATCCAACATATAGGTCTCCAAATACTTAAGAATGGGGTAAGCCCTGGCCTTTCGTTCGGCCTCCACTTCCTCGGGTGGTGCTTTCTTGTGTTTGAGGTTTTCCTCCAACTCATAAAGCGTGGCTATCGTTTCGATGATATGGGCGGCATTCTTATCGTCATCCGCCAGATGTTCGAACTTGCGTCTCACATGGGCCATACATCCTAACAGCACGATGCCCTGAACGTTCTCAAACCTGCTGTAGACCTCATACCCGTCAGACTGTATGGCACCACGGTAGCCCTTGAAGAGCTCATCTGCCACAGAGCCCGAGCGCGAACCGTCCTTCCAATGGAAGAATACACCCTGGGAGTACATGGCGTCACGCACGCCCCACAGGTATCCTTTGCGCGTCTTTCCCTTGCGGTCGGCAACCTGTACGCTGGTCTCGTCAACCTGAAGGTAAGGACTTTGCAGGATCTGTCTTACTTGAAGCTTGTAAAGCGGATAAAGCGCATCGGCGGCATCGTGAACCCAGCTGTTGACGGTTGAGGTGGGGATGTTCACGCCCAGTTCCTTCCATCTTTCACATTGCCTATACTCGGGCTGGTGATAGGCGAACTTGGCGGTGATGATTTCAGCGAGCAGGGAAGCGTCGGCAAAACAATCCACCGCTTGCTTTTTCAAGGGGGATTCCAGGATGTCGACCTTCGCATCCGTTGGCCGAGCTTCCTTCAGGCGGCAGATGACACGATCCTCCACCCTGACATAAAAGGATGAGGGACGCACACACAGATGTTCACTTCTGTCATGTCCGATGATGACCATGCGATTAGCGTCATAACCCTCGGGATATATCTCCGTCACCTGTCGCTCTATGTTCTCGGGAACATAGGAGGCGTAGGCCGTTCCCTTTCTGGAAGGACGGATCACACGGTGTGATGACCTGCGTTGTCTGGCCTGCTGTTTTATCTCCTTGATGATGGGAAGGGCTTCCACCTGAGCCAGGGAACCCTCTTTGGCCCACTGCTCGTCAAAAAGCGTACCCGTCCAGTTGCTTGCGTTCTCAGGAAGGCGTTTCTCGCTGCGCCTGCCAAATACCATGCGCTCAAGTTCAAGAATGCGACGGGACTTTCGTTCCAGTTCTGCATCCTTGTTCTTGAGTTCTGCATCCTTATTCTTAAGTTCAGCATCCCTTTGCTCAAGTTCAGCATCCCTTTGCTCAAGTTCAGCATCCCTTTGCTCAAGAAGTTTAACAACAGCTTCCCGAGTTAGAGAATGGTAGTCAGATGTTATTGTGCAACGAGTCGTATCCATCGCATTATCAGCTCTTTATATAATGTAAAGGTACGAATAATATCTGACACTGGCAAGAAAACACTAAGATTTATTGTATCTTTTTCTTCGGTAGCAACTAGGGTTTATTCCTTCTATATAGAGTACCAATTCGTCCCAGCGAAGTTCATAAAATCCAGCTCTCGCCCGTATGATTTTAGGACTCAGGCAGCCCTGTGCCATCTGCTTGTGATAGATGACAAAACCACAGCGCTCCCAGTGAAGCAACTTGATTCGGTTACGGGAGCGATTGTAGAAAACGTAGACAACACCATCAGAAGG